>JAGUVW010000043.1 GCA_020062665.1 Pseudomonadales bacterium | reverse complement strand
TCTGCGCGCGCAACTGCGTGAACGGTTACCGGACTTCATGGTGCCGACAGCCATCACCGTCATGGACAAAATGCCGCTGACACCGGCTGGCAAGATCGATCGCAAGGCGTTACCTCGTCCAGAAAGCATTCAGCTTGCAGGCGTTGATTACACAGCACCACGCACCGAGCTTGAAACCCTGCTAGCCCAAATCTGGGAGTCGTTCCTCCCAGCGGAACGCATCGGTATTCACGACAACTTCTTCGAGCTGGGTGGCCATTCACTGATTGGTGTGCGCATGGTCGCACGCATCAACAAGGAGTTGGATACACAGCTTCAGGTGGCTGCGCTGCTGACGGCCCAGACTATCGATAAGCTGGCGCAGCTGATCGAGAAAGGAGGTGTGCCTGTAAGAACGCTCATCCCGCTTGCGTCAAGCGATCTCCAACAGTTGTTCCTCATTCACCCGGTGGGTGGCGATGTGCTTTGCTATAGTGATCTGGCGCAGGCACTGAAATCCGAGTTCAGCGTTTATGGCCTTCGTGCACGCGGCCTGGAAGGTCAGCCTGTGTTTGATAACATGTCCGACATGGTCGAACATTATGTGCATGAGATTCGCGCGATACAGCCAAAAGGCCCATTCAGAATCGCGGGACAGTCCCTTGGTGGAATCATTGCCTTGGCAGTGGCTCGTCAACTTGAAAGTGAAGGGGAGCAGGTAGATCGGGTATTCCTCCTGGATACGTTTAGCCCGAATCACCTGCGGCAGGCATTCAAAACAGACGCAGACGTTATGGCAGCCGCCTTTGGACGCAACCCATCAAATGTGGCGCAGCCAGAAAACGTCGCAGGATCAGAGGATTACGAGCGCCATCTGTACCGAACCGCGGTGGGTTCGGGCATGATTTCGCAGGATGTGCCCGAGCCTACTTTCAAGGCCATTCTGCGTGTCGCCGTTAACAATCATCGACTTGCGTCACAAACAGAAGTGGAAAGTCTGCGGGCGAACGTGCATCATTTTACCGCGCAGGACAATCCGGCAGCCAAACCCTCCGGAGCAACCTGGCAGGGTGCGCCGCTGAATATCAGTTTCCACAAAGTGGCTGGTGGTCACGAAACGCTGATGCAGGGTGTCAACGCCGCGCCCCTCGCAAGGCTGATCAGCAACCTGTGCAAGTGAAATAACAACAAGAACAGAGGCATTATGCGTAAAGAAGTATTTGAGCAGTACGAATCCGAAGTGCGTTCCTATTGCCGGGCATTTCCCACCGTCTTCACCCGCGCCAAAGGTTCCTATATCGAGGCGGAAGACGGCCGCCGCTATCTGGATTTCTTCGCCGGTGCGGGTGCGCTCAATTACGGCCACAATCCCGATTTCGTTAAAGAGCGTCTCATCGCGTACCTGCAGAGCGATGGCATCATGCACGCCCTCGATATGTACACCGATGCCAAGGGCAAATTCATCCAGGCCCTGCAGGACAACATCCTGCTGCCGCGCAAATTCAACTACCGCATCCAGTTCACTGGTCCCACCGGCACCAATGCAGTGGAAGCGGCGCTGAAAATAGCGCGCAAAGTGAAAGGGCGTTCGAACATTTTCGCCTTTCAAGGTGGTTTCCACGGCATGAGCCTGGGCAGCCTGGCCTGCACCGGCAACCAGTACAATCGCAAGGGCGCGGGCACTACACTGCCGAATGTTACCTTCATGCCCTATCCGTTCGGCCCCATGGCGCAGATCGACACCATTGCGTATATCGACGCAGTGCTGTCCGACCCCAGCTCTGGCATCGACAAACCGGCCGCCATGTTGCTGGAAACCGTGCAGGCCGAAGGCGGTGTCGTGGTTGCATCTGCGGAATGGCTGCAGAAAATCCGCGCCCTCTGCGACAAGCACGACATCCTGATGATCGTCGACGACATTCAGGTGGGCTGTGGTCGCACCGGCAAATTCTTTTCCTTCGAACGCGCCGGCATTCAGCCTGACATCATTACGCTGTCCAAATCCATCAGCGGCTGCGGTCTGCCGCTGGCCATCGTGCTGCTGAAGCCCGAAATCGACAAATGGGGTCCGGGCGAACACAACGGCACCTTCCGGGGCAACCAGCTGGCATTTGTGAGCGGGGCTGCCGCACTGGAACGTTGGCCGCAGATGCAGCTGGAACAGCAGATGCAGTCAAAGGCACAGTTGCTGGAGCAAGGCTGCAAGCAGTTGATCGAGCGTTTCGACAGCCGTCTGACCCTGCGCGGTCTTGGTATGATCTGGGGAATCGACTTCAGCGCCATGAGTGATCCTGACCTGATCGAGCGCGTACTGGCCACCTGCTTCGAGAATGGACTGATCATCGAGAACTGCGGTCGCAAGGGACAGGTCATGAAATTCCTGCCGCCACTGGTGGCCAGTGAGGCGGAACTGAAAGAAGGCCTCGACATCATCGAGCAGGCCATGCAGAAGCATTTCTGAGCACTGCTTGTACTTGATGAAACAGTCTCAGAAGGGAGCCACGGCTCCCTTCTTCAATTCTCAGACTGAAAAATCTATTTGAGTGAATGCAGCTTTTCCCCCAAGGCTTCACAGAACTGCTGTAATTGAGCTTGGTCGGCCAGAGCTTTGGGAATGCCGACCATGATACCAGTATCGTTTCCTTGGGAGGCTGCGCCAACATAGACGGGGCGATTTTCCAACCCTATCGGCACGCCGAAAAGTTCCTTGGGCTGGTAGGTTGTCAGAGTGAACGGCGTCAAGTCGACGTCACCCAGGTTGGTGATAATTGCTGTCATCCGATAGCGTCGCTGCTCATGGGTTCTATGCAACATAGCGGGGTTGTTGCGAAACATCGACGGCGGCAGCCAGCGCGCAATTTTCTGTTTCTCTTCGAATGGGGAAAGATCCTCTTTGTTGCGCATGGCTTTGACCAGTTGCGAGCGGATCTGATTGAGCGAACTGTCAGGTTTGACTTCGAAATCCAATGCCCCGGAACAATTTCCAACCGTAATGCCTTCATCGTCTTTTAAGTATCGACGCAGGTCGGCAGGGATTCTAATTAAGACTTTTCCTTCACCGTTATTTTCCCAAGCAAGCTGCGCCAAAGCGAACATGATCTTTGCCGTGAGCTTGTTCTTGTCGCCATTCCAGACGAACCTCTGCCAGCGACATCCCCTTTCATGCGGACGTGAGGGAAACGGCGTGACAGCAAGACAATCCCCCTCAGCAACAGGACGCGGCGGCCGCTCCTCACGCATGGCGATATCCCACTCCGTGAGCTTCGATGCCGATCCGACCGGCTGCTCGCCACGCATGATGCGGAATGCATCCATCAGAAAGTGCACCGTGCCGCGGCCATCCGTAATCGCGTGGTGAGTGCGAAACAGCAGATAAACATCCTGCTTTGCATAAATGATGCTGGCCTGGCAGAGCGGATCCTTGCGCACATCGATGTATTGTCCCAGGCGCGGGCAATGCTCGGAACTCATCCCATCCCAATCCGGCGCGTCGATTTCCTCCACCACCGGGTAGGCGCCCTGATCATCCCAGTAGCGCCAGCCCCAGAATCCCTTCAGCCGCAGCTTGATGCCAGGGTTGGCGTCGGCAGCCTGACGCAGGGCATCGGTCAGTTTGTCCTTGTCGATCGTGCCAGAGCCTTGGGACAGGAACTGGTTCACCATGATGGAGGTAGGAGGTTGATCCATACCGATATAACTGAATTCGAGAGGCGAGGGCGCGCGGTAAAAGCTCATGACTTCGTTATTATTGTTCGCTGATGGGGAGTCGGCCCAAAACTATACCATGCTGATTGAATCGGGTACCATGCACGGCATCGACTATAACAAGAATAGTGAACCTGTCATGATGTCGGGCGTCCGTGTTTTCTATTTCCTGCTGGCCGGGCAGTCTCTTGCATTCCTTGGATCCGTGCTGACCAATTTCGCCCTCGGTGTTTGGGCTTACAAGGCCGGTGGCAATGTCACGGATTTTACCCTCATCGCCATTGCGTCCACATTGCCAGGTATTGTCTTCGGGCCTTTCATCGGAACCCTGATCGACCGCTGGCAGCGCAAGTGGGTGTTGCTGGGTGCGCAATCCTGTACCGCACTGGTGATTCTGTTCATTGCTTCATTGCACTGGGCTCGCGTGCTGGAGGTTTGGCACATCCTGCTGGTCGTTCCCATCGCGTCCCTGTGCGGGACAACGCTGCAACTGGGATTCACTACGCTGGTCGCTGCCCTGGTACCCCGGGATAGCCTGAGTCGGGCCAATGGCGCGCTAGGGCTCGTGTTTGGTGTCGTGCAACTCGCTGGTCCGCTGCTGGCAGGCCTGGCCCTCGATAGCATCGGACTCGACGGCATTTTCGTCATCAACCTCGTCGGCTTCGTCGTGGCATTGCTGACATTGTTTCTGTCACAGCTGCCGGCGGTTCCCAAAAAGGAGTCAGACGAAAAGCTGTCGCTGTGGCAGGAAGTGGTCGAAGGCTACCAGTTCCTCAAATCCAAACCAGGCGTGCTGGGCGGGCTGTACCTGTTCACGCTGATCTGGTTCAACGTGTCTGCAGTACAGGTGCTGATCCTGCCGCTGGTTCTGAGTATCGGTACCTCCACTGATCTTGGTTTCATTCAGTCGATGGCCGGAGTCGGTACCCTGATTGGCGGATTGCTGATGGTGGCGTGGAAGGGGCCAGAGCGCAAAGTGTTCGGCATCCTGGTACCGTCCGTGCTGATCGCGTGCGTCCTCATCGTCATGCCCATTCCAACCCATATCAGCTGGCTGGCCGGATGCTCGGTGCTGATCATGATTGCTGCGCCGATCGCAACCGTATGTAGCCAGACTCTGTGGCAGCGCAAGGTGCCTCTGCGTTTTCATGGTCGCGCCTTCAGTCTGCGCAATACCATCATGAAGGCAGCGCAGCCCCTGGCGTTTCTGTCGGCGGGCCTCTTGGCTGATCACGTGTTCAACCCGCTCATGCAATCTGGATCAGCAGTTGCTGAGATGCTGGGATCTGTTTGGGGAAGGGGGGAAGGGCGCGGCGTTGCCCTGATGATCAGTCTGTTTGGAGCCATCAGCCTGGTCATGGTCATCATCGCCTGGTTGACGCCTACCATCAGGCGCGGCGACATCGATCTCCCTGATGAAAATCTGCCAACTCCATCACAAACGCAAGAGCAGAACTAAGTCGTTGTATCCTTTGCCATCATTCCCGTGTAACTAATGTAACTTCCTGTTTTTAAAATGTTATTTTTACGCAAAAGTCGTGTCGCCGGTTTGACGCCTGGCAGATAGTGCATTTAAATCACTGGTAAACGAGAAGAGTGCAGCGGTATACTTATTTTATTGGCACAGTGGTGCTAATTTTGATTTTTAATCAGTTGTTAACATTGGGGTTGCCTAATACCGGCGACGGTTCCGGGCAAAATAACAAGAAAACGGTGGCAGTAAACAATGTTTATGACCAGTGCTTCCAAGGTAACCCAAAGCCCGTGGTTTCAGGTGGCGCGGCCTGTCCACGCTCCCAGGTTGCGACTGTTCTGTTTTTCTTATGCGGGCGGCAACGCCTCTACCTATCGTGATTGGCACAAGCGTTTGCCCGACGACATCGAAGTCTGCTCGGTGCAGTTGCCTGGCCGCGGTTCCCGCTTCAAGGAGCGGGCGCATACGTCCCTGAACTCTCTGCTCGACGCCTTGCAGGACGCCATTCAGCCCCATATTGGTGTCCCCTATGTGTTTTTCGGTCATAGCATGGGTGCCCAGGTTGCATTTGAACTGTCCCGCAGACTGCGCGACATGGGGGCGCGGCTACCATCCTGCCTGATTGTCTCCGGCCGCCGTGGTCCGCATCGCCCACCCCGCAACAAGCCCATCCACAATCTGCCGGAGCCTGAATTCCGCGAAGAAATCCGTCGCCTGAATGGCACGCCTGAAGAAGCCCTCAGCAATCCCGAACTGATGGACATCATCAGCCCCATTTTGCGTGCGGATTGTCAGGTGGTGGAGACCTGGGCTTACCAGCCGTCGCAACCCATTGATGTACCGGTACTTGCCCTGGGTGGTGTCAAGGATTCCCAGGTGTCGGTGGAGGATCTCGAGGACTGGCGCAGTGTCACCAACGGCCCCTTTACGCTGCAGCTGTTTTCGGGTGATCACTTTTTTATCAACCACGTCACGGATGCGCTTTTGAACACCATCGGCCAAACCCTCGACTGCGTAATGGGCCGCGCGGACGGGTTTCTCTCCCGCCGCTGAGTTTGTATCTCTTCATTTCACACGGCTGGCTTGTGATGGTCGACTGTAGCGCACGGTGCTACAGTGTTGATTATGTGTAAAATCTTTCCTTTCCCAATTAAATTTTAGAAGTAATTCAGCTAATATCCGGTGCTTTCCTGTCCAGAAAGCGGCGCTTTCCGCAGTCGCAACAAAAAGAAGATAACAAGATGATCAGAGTGTTGAAGATAGTTCTACCCATCGGCGCAATCCTGGCGGCGATCGTGGTGTCATATCTGCTCTTCGTGACACGTCCAAAGGTCGAACACCAGCAGGTGGAAGCCCAGATTCCTCTCGTTACCGTATCACCCGTCAAGGCCGAAGCCATGAACATCCCGGTATTTACCCGGGGCACGGTCTCTCCCGGCACGCAGATCCAGCTGGTCTCTGAAGTCAGTGGCCAGGTGCTGGAAGTGAATCCGAATTTTGCCAACGGCGGATTTTTCCAGCGTGGTGATGTACTGGTTCGCGTGGATACGCTCGAATACGACGTCAACATCAAGCGCGCGGAAGCAGCTGTCGCTCAAGCCTATCAGGCCTATGTGCAAGCGGAAGCCGAGCGCAAGGCGCGATCCCGCAGCAGTGGCGGCAACAAGCTCGCCACCTTCGAAGTTCAGTTCAGGCAGGCAGAAGCTCACTACCTCGCTGCGAAAGCCGAGCTGGAAGCCATCAAGCTGCAGCGTGAGCGCACGGTGGTGCGCGCGCCCTTTGACGGCCGTGTACTGATGGCGGTGGTCAATGTCGGTCAGTACCTTCGCCCTGGCCTGCAAATGGGTGTGATCTACGCAGTGAATGTTGCCGAAGTCCGTTTGCCGCTCTCGGATCGACAGCTCAGCCTGGTGGATGTGCCTGGTCGCATGAGCTCCGGTGACGTTGCACAGTTGCCTGAAGTTATTTTCTCGGAGGAATACGCCGGCAAGACCTACACCTGGAAAGGTCACGTGGTGCGTGCCGAAGGTGGTGTCGACGAGCGTAACCGCCTGCTGTATCTGGTAGCACAGGTGCCCGATCCTTATGGCGTGGATCCATCGCAACCGGGTCGGCCTGAACTGGTGGCCGGTTCGTTTGTCGAGGCCGCCATTGCAGGTCGCCGTTTCGAACGGATATTTCCGATTCCCCGCCGCGCACTGCGCAATGGCAACCAGGTCTGGGTGGTTGGTGACGATGGTCGACTCGACAAGCGCGACGTTGGCGTCCTCTATAAGGCGAAAGACATGATTTATGTCACCACCGGTATCGATGACGGCGATCAGGTGGTGCTCAGTCAGCTTGATATCGCAGTCGAAGGCATGCGGGTTCGCGCACAACAGGAAGGCAGCCACGAAGAGCTGGAAGAAGCTCGCAAGGAGTCGAATCCCTTCGCCGGTCGCACGCCTGTGGAGGCTGCCATTCGCGATGTCGTGACCACCACGGCTCGGGGTGCAACGCTGAATGTTTCTCCCGAGAAAGCGCTGGAGCTTTCCTCCAAGGCAAAGGAATATGTCGACAACATGAAGCCGGAGCAGAAACAGCAGATCAAGGAAAGTGCGCAGAAGATTGCTGAACAGCTGCGCTCGCTGCAACAGAATGTGGCGCCCGCTGCGACTGCATCCCCTGCCAAGCCCGCTCAATCTGCACCGCAGGCTTCCACTGCGAAAACAGAGGCCAAGGTCGTGGAACCGATCGCCGAGCCTGCCGTTGTTGCACCCACCGATGAAGGCAGCATGTCGCCGCTGGCAGCGCAGCTGGAGGCCGATCTGGCCGCCCAGGCGCAGAAACCGGAGCCTGAAGTGGTGCAGCAACCGGAGTCCAAGGCTGCGTCACCCCAGCCGGCGCCCGCGTTGCTGGCTGACTCCGACAAAGGCGCCAGAACCCATGTGATCTCAACTGTTGTTGCGCCCAAGCCGTTGTTGGAAGCCAGTCAATGAATCCCATTATCGCCTGGTTCGCCCGTAACAAGATTGCGGCAAACCTCATCACGCTTTTTGTGCTGGTTGTCGGGTTCGTTTCATTGCAGGACACCCGCAAGGAAATTCTCCCCAACATATCGCTCGATCTCATCACCATATCCGTTCCTTATCCCGGCGCCTCGCCCGAGGATGTCGAAAAATCCGTGCTCAATCGCATCGAATCGGCGGTTTACGATCTGGAAGGCGTGAAGTCGCTGACCACCAAGGCAATAGAGCACCTGGGTCTGGTTACCGTTGAAGTGGACTACGGTTATGACACCAAGTACCTGCTGAATGAAATCAAGGCGCGGGTGGATGGCATCGGCACGTTCCCGAAAGACGTCGAGCGCCCCATCGTCAAGGAAATCTCGGTGCGCAACCTGGTGGCCTACATGATGGTGTCTGGCCCGGCGGATGAAGCCACGCTCAACCAGTTGGCGCAGCGCATCAAGGAGGATCTGACCGGCCTTCCCAACATCAGCCAGGTCGAGTTTGCCGCTGCGCGCCCCTACGAAATTGCCATCGAGGTGTCTGAGCCCGCCCTGCAGCGCTACGGCCTGAGTTTTTTTGAAGTTGCCAACGCCATCCGGCAGAGTTCGCTGGATCTGCCTACGGGTGTGATCAAGACTGCGCAGGGTGCCGTTTCCATCAAGGCGAAGGGCCAAGTCTATATCGGTGACGAATTCGAGGAAATCGCCATCCGGGCCATGCCGGACGGTTCGCAGATCCTGATCAAGGACGTGGCAACCGTGATCGACGGCTTCAAGGAAGGCAATGCCCTGAGCCAGTTCAATGGTCTCCCGTCGGTGGCGCTCGCGGTGTATCGCGTGGGCGACCAGAATATCCTCGAGATTTCTGAGACGCTTCACGACTATGTGAAAGCACCGATGACCTACATTCCCGAGGGCGTCAAACTCGACGTCTGGCAGGACAGCGCCTTCTATTTCAAGGGCCGGATGGACATGCTCTACGACAATGCGATCGGCGGGTTGATCGTAGTGTTCGTGATCCTGATGCTGTTCATGCGGTTAAAGCTGTCGTTCTGGGTTGCAGTGGGCATCCCGGTTTCCTTCCTTGACAGCTTCATACTGCTGC
Organism: Pseudomonadales bacterium; assembly: GCA_020062665.1. Taxonomy (GTDB): domain Bacteria; phylum Pseudomonadota; class Gammaproteobacteria; order Pseudomonadales; family Ketobacteraceae; genus Ch67. The sequence continues at coordinate 176,528 of JAGUVW010000043.1, read as the reverse complement.
CTTATTTCGGTGGCTCGCTCAACATGATATCCATGTTCGCACTTATCCTGGTGCTGGGTATCGTAGTGGATGACGCGATTGTGATCGGTGAGAACATTGCGTCTCATCAGAGCAATGGAATTCATGGTACGGATGGCGCCATTTCGGGTACGCAGGAAGTCGCGAATCCGGTTATTTTCTCAGTGCTAACTACGATTGTTGCTTTCCTGCCGCTGATATTCCTGCCGGGGCCGGAAGGCAAGTTGATGATGTCGATTCCGATTGTCGTCATACTGGTGTTGCTGTTCTCGCTGGCTGAGTCTCTTTTGTGTTTGCCGGCCCACGTTTCCAGCGTTTCCACGGAGCGCTTCGACCGGCTTCCTGTCCTCGGTTTTGTGCAGCAACGCTTCTCTGCGTTTCTCGATTATTTCCTCGCGACTTACTACAGTCCTTTTCTCGAGCTGTGTTTGCATTGGCGCTATACGGTGCTGTTTTCCTTCATCAGCGTACTGCTCATCTGTTTCGCGATGATGGCCACGGGCTGGGTCAAGGTGATGTTCTTTTCCGTTATCGAAGGCGACACCGCGAGCGCGACTATCTCCTTCGCCCAGAACAGTCCACCTGAAACAGTGCGCGCCGGCATTCTGAAGCTGGAGCAGGCAGCACTGGATCTTCGTCGTGAGTACAAGGAGAAAACCGGGGTCGACCAGATCCAGAACGTATTCACTGCTTTCACCGGTGACGATGGAGCGCGCTTGATCGTCGATCTGGCGCCTTCCGAAGCCCGCGAGCTTTCCGGGCAGGAGGTCGTCAGGGCCTGGCGCGAAAAAGCGGGGCAGATTCCTGACATGGTCAGCCTAGATTTCAAAGCAACACTCAATAATCCAGGATCCACGATTGATATCGAGCTGGCCGCCAGCAGCCTCGCTGATCTTCGCCTGGCGTCGGACGGTTTGAAAGAGCGTCTGCTTGCGGACAAGGGGCTGTATGACATCCGCGACTCGTTCCAGCGGGCCAAGCAGGAACTTCATATCGAACTGAAACCAGTGGCGCGCAATTTGGGGTTGAGCCTGGATGACGTTGCCATGCAGGTGCGTCAGGCATACCACGGTGTGGATGTGCAGAGCCTGCAGCGTGGTGAGCAGGACGTCAAGGTGACAGTGCGCTATACCGCCGAGGAGCGCAGCTCCCTGTGGTATCTGGAGAACATGTCGATCCGGTTGCGTGACGGTTCCAATGTGCCCCTGCTCACTGTCGCCGATATCGAATATGGCGAAGGTGCTTCGCAGATTGATCGTCACAACCGGCGGCGCGTTGTTCGGGTATTTGCCAAGGTAGACGACAACGTCACTACACCCGCTCGCGTGATGGAGGATCTTAAGTCCAATTACCTGAACTCATTGTCCGACCGCTTCCCCGGCATGACATGGGCTGTCGCGGGCGCGCAAAAAGAGAAAGAGGAATTCCAGGAATATCTGATGAAGGCCTACATCTTCGCGCTGATGGCCATGTACGTCATGATGGCGGTGCTGTTCCGTTCCTACACGCAGCCGCTGATGGTGATGTCTGCAGTGCCGTTTGGTCTCATCGGTGCGCTGAGTGGACACGTCCTGGCGGGGCTTGATCTTACGATCTGGTCGCTGGTTGGCATGATCGCCGTGAGTGGTGTCGTGGTGAACGACAACCTGGTGCTGGTGGATTTCATGAACAGCAACCGGGAGAAGGGAATACCGCTGATGGAATCCATCCGCAAGGCCGGTGTTGCGCGTTTCCGCCCCATCATGCTGACCTCGCTCACGACCTTCGGTGGCCTGGCACCCCTGATGCTGGAGCGCAGTCTCCAGGCCCAGTTCCTGATTCCCATGGCGGTGGCGCTGGCCTTTGGTGTCATGTTTGCGACGGTGATTTCCCTCGTGCTCGTGCCTGCGCTCTACCATATCGTGCACGACCTGGAAACCGCAGGCGCCAAGCTGGCTGGTATCTACAAGACCAGTCCGAAGCCAGTTGAATCGGTCGCACGCGAAGTGGATATGAGTTTCACCGAGCAGTCTGCAGACGATTCAGACAAGCTGCAGTGGCACGTCGGCCTTGATGAGGCCTATGACCTTGGATACAAGGAAGGACTCAAAGGCACTGTGCCACGCAAAGCCCCATTTGATCTGGAAGTGCTGGTGGCCAGCTGGGAAGCCGGCTGGGACGATGGCCATGAGGAGTTCCTGCTGAAGCCAGGCTCTGGCGTGAGTCATTCAAGTTGACAGCTCAATCGCATCGCGCTCGTAGCAGGGGAAAACAAGTGCAAAGATTTTCAAAAAGCGTTCTGTCTCTTTCCGTCATTGCCTGCATGTTTGTGGCAACTGGATGCAAGGAAGAATCCGGCATATCCACCGCAGGCAATGGCAATGCGGAGCAACCCAAGGCCCAGGTTACAGCCTCAGAAGTGCATACGCTGGATGACGGTAGCCGCTTCAGTGGCACGCTGGTCAACGGCAAGAAGGAAGGCAAGGGGCTGTATATCTGGCCCAACGGTGATTCCTACGAAGGTGACTGGATAGCGGACACCATGTCCGGCAGCGGCATCTTCAAGGACTCGGAAGGCCGCACGTACAAAGGCACCTGGGCCAAAGGCCTGTTCAACGGCAAGGGTACCTACAGCTGGCCCAGTGGCAGTCGTTACGAAGGTGATTTCGTTGACGGTGTAAAGCAGGGTGTTGGCATCTATCGCTGGGCGGATGGCCGTGAATACCGGGGTGAATTTCAAGCCGACAGAAAAAATGGCAACGGAACCTACCAGTGGCCCGACGGACGCAAGTACATGGGCCAGTTCAAGGACGACGAACGCAACGGCCACGGCAAAATGATCTATCCCGACGGCGAAATCTATGACGGAGAATTTGCCGCCGGCATGCGCTCCGGCAAAGGCACGCTCACCCTGGCAGACGGCAGCGTGTACGAAGGCGACTTCAGCAAGGATCGGATGCACGGGCAAGGCTCCATGCAATGGCCCTCAGGGGAATCCTATACCGGCGCTTTCGAAAACGACGTGCCGCACGGTGTTGGTGAAATGGTGTGGCCCGGCGGCAATCGCTATCAGGGTGAATTCATCAACGGCTCCATGGATGGAAAGGGCAAGTTTCATTTCGCCGATGGCCGGGTTTACGATGGCGATTTCAAGCAGGGCAAGCGTTCCGGCAAAGGCGCGCTGCTGTGGCCGTCAGGCGAGAAGTATGAAGGGGAATTCATCGACGGCATGCGCGAGGGCGACGGCACTTTCATCTGGCCGGACGGCAGCAAATACGTAGGTGGATTCCAGCAGAATGCGCTGCACGGTCGTGGTACCTGCACCACCGACGGCAAAGCTGTCCCCTGTCGCTTCGACAAAGGGGTTCGAATAGAGTAAGCGGTGGATTTAGCGAGGAAGCGCGTCGAGCGCTTCCTTGGCGCTCTGGAAACGTCTGGCGGGATCTGGATCCAGCAGACGAGCTACAAAAGCCGATGTCCTGGCATCCGTTACATCTAGCAGAAACATATCGGCCTGACGCTCTGTCGAAGCCGCATACAACACCTTGTCCCGTTTTGACTTACCGATATTCCAGCGCTTGTTGCGCAGCAACTCGTAAAACAGAATGCCTGCCTGGTAAAGATCGCTGCGGTGATCCCAGGCTTCGCCACGGGCCTGCTCCGGCGAGATGAATGACGGCTTTGCCAGCCACTGATACGCTTCCTTGCTGGCCTGTTTCTGAAAGTGGGAACAGCCGAAATCCACCAGATAAATCTTCTGCTGCGTATCGATCAGAATGTTTTCCGAACTGATGTCGCCGTGAATGACAGGCTTCAGACTGTTGTGCAGGTAATGCAGCTGTTCCAGCAACTGACGCACGATGTCCTTGGCGATCTGCTTGACCAGGGCAGGGGGAAAGCGCTGCTGCTCTTGCGACAGATTGATCAGCTGAAATCCTTCGATGAACTCGTAAGCATAATAAGCCTTGCCGTCGATCAGCCCCCGTGAGCGATAGCGGGGCAGTTGCGGGTGATTCAGCTCCCGCACGATCTGGCTTTCATTGGTGAACTGGCGCCGCACAGCCTGGTGATTGAGCCATTGCTCGCGCACCATCTTTACCGCCAGCTTGGGTTTGCCCGGCTCCAGCGGAATGCCCTTCATCACTACGCAAATGCCGCCCTCGGTGTAGGGCTCCATCCGGTAGCGGCCAATATTCAGCTGAACTTCAAACGGCCCTTGAGCCTTGACGACAGCGGGTTTGGGCGCAGTGGTCGTCGCAGGGCGGGCAGGAGCAGAGGGCTGTGGGGCTGCAGAAACGGCAGGTTCCGGCGAATTGGCGACTTTTTTGCCCTTGTTGCGCCAGGAAAACAGCCAAGTCAAATTCATATAGGAAAGAGGCCCTTGCTAAGCAGGTTAGGGTGATCGCTTTTTGTTGTTGTCAAATCATTTTACACGCACTTGATTGTAACGCAACGAAGGTAAATAGTTCATTTTTAATTCATTTATAAGGAAGTAAGCGGCGGAATTCTGTCGGTTCAGCCACTTGGCACGATCGTTCGTCGGAAATCAGTTATCAATTTGTAAGTCCCATCTTGACTTGAATATTCGCTGTGCAAATATACGGGGACGTCGTAATCGTCTACGGTATAAATTATAGCCAAAGTCGTTTATGATTAAAAAATCTGGACTACCAGAGAAAAAAGAACCACAAACCAAAAACAACAGAAAATATACGGGGCTAAACGTATGCAACTCTTCAAACACTCTCAGAAAATGAATTCCAAGAAAGTTACCGGTCAGGGCATGTCTGAATACCTGATTATCGTGGGTCTGTTGGCTGTGGCCGGGATCGCGGTGATGGGTCTGATGGGGGGCACTGTTCGTAACCAGTTCGGTGGTATGGCGCAAGAACTGGCTGGGAATAACGGTAGTGGGGCGATTGCCAATGCAGCTGGTCGTGCTTCTGCGGCCGCTTCCACGGCTAATACGCAACGTACGCTTTCCAACTATAGCAACCAAGCTGGTGCTATAACCGGTACCTAACAAGCGAATTTGTCAGGGGCAGCGCACCAGCGTTGCCCCGCTGATTTTTTCAATCAGGGTCGTTTATGAACAATAAGTACAACAAACGCGACCAGTTCAAATCACCTTCTTCCATTACTGGCCAAGCCATTTTCCTGGCCATGGCTTTGGTGTTGCTTATCTCAGTTACGGTGTTTCTGGTTTTTAACTCCGGTCGCACCGTCAACGAAAAAATCAATCTAGTCAACGCTGCAGATGCAGCCGCCTACTCCGGTGCGCAGATTGCGGCCCGCCAGCTTAACTTCATGGCTTACACCAACCGTGCCATGGTTGCGAACGAAGTGGCCATCGGCCACATGCTCAGCTTCCAGATGGAACTCGATATTGTTACCCAAAGCCTGGGGCAAATCGCAGAAGCGTTCGCCGCCTTATTCTCATGGTTCCCAATTCTGGGAGATCTGTTGGGTGAAGTGGCAGAAATTACCAGTGACTCACTTGCACTTTTGGCCCAGATGGGGCGCGTTGTGACCGGTCTTTACGCAACAGCAGTGGATAGTAATAACGCTTTCTACAGCTCGCTCCAGTACGAGGCGTTCAAGGATTTTGCCTATCCCCAGGAAGGCACCACATTGATCGAAGCAGCCATGAGCAAGGTTGTTGACAATTATGAGATTCGTCAGACCGCGCCTATCATGTTGAATGATGAGAGCGTTCTGACCTATTTTGCCTCCACTGGCGAGGGCAAAGTTCAGGAAGCTGCACTCGCTGCGAATAGTATGCACGCGTCGTTTTGTCAGATGATGTTGTTCGTCCGGCCTGATGGCAGCGGAACTGGCAGCACTGGTGATGGCAATCAGATGGCCAGTTTTTGCCAGAACCTGGCGGATGGCGAAAGCTCAGTATCTGGCAGTCCGGATTCCCCCATGTCTGACAATGGCGAAATCCTAGAGATGCTAAGGGCTACGGTGTCCGGCTTTGGTAACGCCGAGTGGATTCGCGATCGTAACAGTAATTATCGATTCTTTAGTTTCAATATTCGCAGAACTGGAAGCACTGATATTGTATATGATGGGCTGACCGGGCAGCTGAATTGGGTGTCGGCTGGTGACAATCTGCGGGTTGGAGATCCTATATTTAATATTGCTCTACACAATATCAGCGCCTCCGGTGATGCGGCAACAATGAGCCAGGATGCTGCGACCACGCTCGACGATTCTTTGATCGATGCACTAACGAGCGTAGGGGTTTGCTCCATGGAGGATGACGACGATCCGGAGACATTGCAGTGCAACAATTTGATGACCCGTCGCTATAACTCCATACGACGCTATGCCTACTTGAATCCCGATGCTGCGACTCCCGTTGTAACGGCGTTTCTGTCACAGCAAAACTGCAGTGACAATGTGGGCGTGGATGAAGAAGGTAATAAAAAGGCAGGTTGGCACGATGACTTGACTCATCTCGGGCGGCATCGTGAGTTCTGCAATAAAACGGTCTATGCGGTTTCACAGGCCCGGGTGTTTTTTCAGCGCCCTCCCTGTAGCGGAAATAGCTGCCAATTTGGTTTTACCTCCAGGGATGCGTCCGGGTTGGAGTTTACAGAACAAGCCAACCTGTTCAACCCGTTCTGGCAGGTCCGTTTGCAGTGATGGATAGGAGGTGGTTCTGATGTGGCGCAATCAGCAAGGTCAGTCCCAGATCGAGTTTCTCGTTGCTCTCGCGGTGCTTTTGCCCTTTGCCATCCTGCTGCCGACCCTGGCCAATCTGCTTCTGCTACAGACTGAAGCCCATAAATCAGCGCGGCATGTTGCCTGGGAGCGGTCTGCCTATCCAAATAATCAGCTCAAGACGTCAGAGCAGTTGTCAGTGGACGTAGAGGATCGTTTTCTTAAATACTCCGGCGCCGGCTTTAACCCGAATGCGGTCGTGGACGAAACCGCATGGCGCGACTGGAAAACACTCAATACGATGGTGGATTATCCAAGGGATGTGGTGCTGAAGATGGAGTTGCCCAGCAGCGCGACGGCTGGCTATGTCAATGCCAGCTCCTGGCTTGCAGGGCGTGGTGCTGGGGCTGGGCCTAACAGCGCGATTGAGCTCGATACTTTGCAGTCAGGTAAAGTATCCATTCCCCTGCGTGGTGATATCTCCATCCTTCAGGTGACCAGGCCCATAACAGCCTGGACTGCAGAACCAGATCCGCTCAATCAACCGGATGTGCCAATTGATCCGGTGAGAGAGCAAGCAGGGTATTATCTTAAGTCCTCTTCTGCCTTGGTAGCTGACGGATGGGTAGCGCCTAATAGTGCCGTCTACCACGCCCGCGTGTCTGGTATTGGTGGGGGCAGGCGCTCAGGTTTGTCGATTTGGGCAGGCCTTACCGGCGCTAGTGCTGTGGCGGGTACTTTTCGTGAGATGAGCGAACATCTTTATGTTAGTACCCCCGGAACAAGCTCTTCTTTCGACATGGTGGATCCAAATCAATCCGTCAATCTTCCATCTGGTCTCAAGCGGTATTAAGTGTTTTTAAGCCACCTGTTCAGGATTTTTATTGCTGTAGTGTTCTGGGCGGCAAGCGTTGCTGCTTTTTCGGCTGTATCCAAAGATCCCCTGAGCGTTGATCTGCCTGATGTCCCGATGATGTCGGGCATGTCCTGGTATCTGCTGGGTGAGCGTATGGCCTTGAACGGGGTGCCGATCAGGATCAAGCAGTTCAGTTATGAAGGCAAACTGGAAGAAGTGGCAAAGCATTTCAGGGATCAGTTCAAAACCATGGGACACGGCAAGCTTGGTGAAAACCAGCTGGGAGTTCAGTCTGTCATCAGCTACCAGTTATCCGGTTACTATTATTCGGTTCAGTTTCATCAAGAGGGTGCGCGCGTCGTTGGCAAGGCTACAGTGACTCCCTCGCCGCTGGAGTTTAGAACCTCCTTCAAAACTCAGTTGCCTCTGCCTCCCAGGTCGAAGGTTATCAGTAAAGTTGACTCCCTTGATGCGGGGCGGCGTGCTGAGACCTTATCGGTAGATAGCCGCATGGATGTGGGGTATATTGCGAACTATTATCTCGAGCAATTTCAAGCAGATGGCTGGCAGCCCTTTTCCCGGAGCGGTGACATGGATACCGCAGCAGTATTGAGTTTTCAAAGGGGGGGCGAGCTGATACAGTTGACGATAAAGGGTTTACAAGTCAGCAACAGTAAGCGTTCGCAGTTTTTAATAAACTGGCTCAAGTAGCCCGTTTTGATAACGTTATAGATAACAATAACAATGAGTGCGCGTCCCTTGAAACATCCCTCCTTCATTCGTGGTGCGATCACCATCGAATACATCATTGTCTCAATCCTGGTCATGTTGCCAATCTGGTATTTTGTTGTTGGTGGTTCCGGTAATTGGCTCGATACGGATCGTGTAGCCAATCGAGGCAACCTTACGAGGACAGAATTGGCGCCTGACGTTTACTCTCAGAGTGCGATAAATGTTCTTCATGAGCGGCAGCATGATTTTGCTGACGCCATCAATCAACCCTGACGGTGGAAGTTCTGGCATGAAGTCCAATAACAGAACGACAATCATCCTTCTTTTCTGTGCCATTCTGGCCGGTGGAGCGGGCTGGTATATTTCCCGAAACTACATCAGCCAGGAAGTCAGTTCGTACAAAGCATCTTTTGATGCGGAGCGAGAGACGGTTCCCGTGGTTGTTGCCAATTTTGATTTGAAGGAAGGGGACGTTGTTACAACAGAAAATGCGTCCATCCGCGATATACCGAACACTTTCGTGCCTTCTAGTGCGGTTGCCCCGGAACAGTTCGCCAGCATCCTGGAAGGAAGGCAGTTGGTACATCAGGTGCGGGCTGGCGATCCGATTCTCGCGGTGAATGTCAGCCAGGTCCTTGTTAGCGGGTTGACTAGCCTGTTAAAGGAGGGGGAGCGGGCGATAACCATTCCGGTCAGTACCCTTGATACTTTTTCGGGCTTTTTGGGGCCGGGGGACTATGTAGACCTGATGATCACCATGAGGGATGGTGCAGTGAACAGAACCGTACCTCTCGCGCAAAATTTGCGGATTCTGGCGGCTGGAACGGATCTGGATGATGGTGTGCCAGGCAAGAACAGTGGACGCATCTCTGAGGTGACGTTAGGCGTTAAACCGCTGATTGCAACCCGGTTGATTCATGCGCAAACCGTGGGTGATATTTCATTGTTGCTACGAAAGCCTGAAGATACCTATGACGATTTCAACGACTATGTAACGATTGATAATCTGGTTGATATTCCCGTTCAGCAAAAACCTGTGGCACCGCCACCCCCACCACCCAAGAGTGAATGGGGCTTTGAGTTGATTAAGGGCGGAAAGCGCTCCTGACTATCAGAATAATAAATCAAGAAGGATAAATTGGGCATGAAACAGCGTTTGTTCGGGTCGGTTTTGCTCGGCCTTTTGTCGGCAGTTTTGGTCATGCTTTCCGGGGTGGTGATATCGGAAGAGGATTACGAGAGCACAGTCAATATCATTCAGGGGCAGACGCGCCTGATGCCTTATCCCAATGTTACCCGTGTATCCATAGGACACCCTGATATCGCCAATGCGCAGGCCACAGGGCCGGGGGAGATTTTGCTTACGGGCCTGAAAGCAGGCGTCACCGACTTGCGAATCTGGACGTCCAGCGGCAGTCAGAAGCGATTTCTGCTCAAAGTAACCGATAATACCTGGGTGCAGATTTTGGAAGTGGCGAATATCGTGTTGGCGGACGTCGAGGGCGTCAATGCGCGAGAAGAAAACGGTGTCGTGTTTATTGAAGGCCGCATCCTGCGCGAGCAAGATATTCCGATCATCGAGGATCTCCGCAGCAAGATGCAGAAAGAGCTTCAGTCAGGCACGGTCGTATTTAACGTGATGACTCCGAAGGTCAGTCTGCAGGCTATGATCATGCTGGATGTGCAAGTTGTTGAAGTCCGCCGAGACGACTTGCTGAATCTTGGCATAGCGTGGAGCGAGTCCGCTCCAGGCCCCTTTTACGAGGTGGTTGGTGAGTTTACAGGGGCGGGAAACTTTGAGAAATATGGATCCTTTTTTGGGTTTGGGTGGACGGGAGATCCTCAGTCTGGCGCTCCATTAGAACCTCTTACAGAGATTACGTCGACTATCAACTTGCTGCAAACAAAAGGCGTAGCTCGTGTACTTGCGCAACCAAAACTGGTTACCAAAAGCGGCTCAAAAGCAAAGTTTCTGGCGGGTGGGGAAATTCCTATTCCCATTCGTGGAGGTGACGGTGAACTGACCGTTGAATTCAAGCAGGTAGGTGTGATTCTGGACTTTTCACCCATTGCTGATCCCGATGGGTTTATTGCGACCAAGATCAATGTAGAAGTCAGTGCGGTCGATCGTAGCGTGGAAGTATTGGGTATCCCCGGATTTACGACACGCAAGACCGATATGGAGATGAATGCTCAGGCAGGTCAGACCATGGTGATATCGGGCATGTTGCAGGCCGAGGACAGCAAGGCCATCGGCAAGGTGCCGGGTTTGGGGTCTATTCCTATCATTGGTGAGCTCTTCAAGTCACGTAACTTCCAGCAAAAGACCACCGAGCTGGTCATATTTGTAACTCCATTCCTTGTTGACCCCGATAGCAAGCGCAATACCGACATGATTGAATATTCCAAACAGTTAAGCCGGGATGCTGAGGACGATATGAGATTCAGCATTTTCGATTGAGGTTTCTGCTTTCGATGATCAAGTTCGAGGTGGTTGACAGGCATGGAAACAAGACCTTGTTCGAGTTTGAACAAGGTTCTTATACGCTTGGGAAAGGTGACGCTTGCGATGTCATTCTCAACGACAATCATGTGTCGCGCGTCCATGCGAAGTTGATTGTTTCAGAGGAAGGGATAAACCTGGAGGATCTTGGCAGTACTAACGGGACTTGGTTCAACGGTAAACGTGTTGTCGATGTGCTGCCGTTAAAGCCTCAAGACACCATTCAGTTTGGCGAACTGCAACTTCGGGTGCTAAAAACGGCGAGCAGACAGCTCGACGGACTTGATGGTGCTGAGCGTAGGGCCAAGCCTGTTATCATCAAGCAGGAGAGCGAGGAATTCATCGCTCTGAAACGCAAAGTTCACTCATTGATTCTCGAATATCTGGATTTGAGGAAACGTGCCAATATTCAGGAGATGGATGCGGCCGAACTGCGTATTGAAGCCGAAAAGGCGACGGTTGAAATTATACGTGATCACGTCAATCACATTCCCGATGGTATTTCTGCCGCAGAACTTAAGCGCCAGGTTGTCGCAGAAGCGGTGGGGTTGGGTGCTTTGGAACCGCTGTTAGCTGACGATTCTGTCACTGAAGTGATGGTAAACGGAGCCGATCAAATTTATGTCGAGCGTGAAGGTCGGCTGGAGTTGTCGGGACACCGATTTACCAGTTCCCAGTCACTTCTTGCCATAATCGATCGCATTGTCGCCCCTTTAGGGCGCAGAATCGATGAAAGCTCCCCAATGGTAGATGCTCGCTTGGCGGATGGTTCCCGCGTCAATGCCATTATTCCCCCGCTTGCCCTGAACGGTCCCACTATTACGATCCGGAAATTCGCAAAAAAGACGCTCTTTATGAGCGATCTTGTCAAATTCGGTTCTCTTTCTTATGAAATGGCGATGTTTCTGAAGAAGGCGGTTGAGCTCAAACGCAATATCGTGATTTCAGGCGGCACCGGATCCGGTAAAACCACGCTGTTGAATATACTATCGAATTTTATTGGTGAAGAAGATCGCATCGTAACGATTGAGGATGCTGCGGAACTTCGTCTTAATCAGCCCCATGTGGTGTCGCTGGAAAGCCGGCCGGCCAATGCCGAAGGGAAAGGCAAGATAACCATTCGGGAGTTAGTGATTAACTCGCTACGTATGCGTCCCGACAGAATTGTAGTGGGTGAGTGTCGGGGTGGCGAAGCACTCGATATGTTGCAGGCCATGAACACTGGTCACGATGGATCCCTTACCACTGGCCATGCGAACTCTCCGTTGGATTTCTTGAGCCGTCTCGAGGTCATGGTGATGATGGCTGGGGTTGATCTGCCGTCGCGAGCTATTCGGGAGCAGATCGCATCAGCAATTGATATTCTTGTTCAACAGAGTCGCCTGGCAGATGGTACTCGAAAGGTAACCCACATCATGGAAGTGTCGGGTATCGAGGGCGACAAGATCATGCTTGAAACCATTTTTGAGTATGTGAGAAAAGGATACGACTCAAAGGGCAAAATCCTGGGTGACTATGTTGCGACGGGATACATTCCACGATTTTTCCGGGAGGCTAGAGAGCAGGGAGTTGAACTGGATTTTTCTATCTTCAATGCTCCCAAGCAGAAATCTGAGGTGTTGATGTAATGAATGCAGCAATCCAAGGCTTTCTCGATAATACGGGCATCAATCCTCAGACGTGGATTTTTTTTGCGTTTTCCCTGGGTTTCTTCTTTCTTTCCATTGTTGTAATCAATATCTCTAGACAGCTATTTGCTTTGTATAAAAGGGTTTTCATCAGCCAGGTCGACAAAGGGCTGCGTGATGTAGTTCTGATGATGGAGCCCAGCCAGGTATTTACCATTACAGTCCTGACAGCGGTTGTGCTTGGGCCTGTGCTGTATGTGTTAACTAACCTGATTTTTGCGGTGAGCGTCGTGGCCTTCGTTCTGGTGGCGCCTGGTTATGTGTTGAAGGTAATGAAAAACAAGCGCTCGGACAAGTTTGTGGGCCAGTTGCCTGACGCCTTGGCGGCGATGTCTTCAGCGCTGCGATCGGGTATGAATCTGGTCAAGACTCTCCAGCAGGTTGTCAAGAATCAGCCCAATCCTTTGGCGCAGGAATTTGCACAGGTGCTAGTGGAGTATCGTGTTGGCACAGACCTGAACGAATCTTTGGACGGAATGGCTGCTCGAATTGATCGTCAGGAAGTAGTGCTGATGAATTCCGCTATCAAAATCTCCCGCGCTGTTGGCGGAAATCTGGCAGACACACTGGAAACCTTGTCCAAAACACTGCGAGAGAAGATCAAAGTGGAAGGAAAGATTAATGCGCTGACATCCATGGGGCGGGCACAGGGTACCCTGGCGACGTTTTTTCCAGTCATTATTGGTTATGTGTTTTTCAAGATCGAGACGGATGCCATGCTGATGTTGTTTACTACCCGCTTGGGCATGATCTGGCTGGGCATCATGCTCGCTATGGCAGCCATGGCGTACATACTGATCCGTAAAATAGTATCGGTCGACATTTGATATGTTTGATAGTGTCCGCTGGTTATATCCGTTTTTACCGCCAATGCTGGTTGCAGCAGGATGTGCAGCAGGCGTGTTTGGCTTGTTGAAACTGATATTGCGAACGCGCCCGAAGGAGAGCGAAGACTGGCGTGATCCTCCTCCCCTGATATACAAGATATTCAAACCGATTGTACGGCTTTTCGCAGGGGATGTGCGTAGATTTATATCAGATGTTTCATACGCTCGCATGCAGCAGCGCTTGAGCGCGGGCGGTATGAATTACGCGATCATGCCAGAAGAGTTTGTGACGCTAAGAATAGTTTTCGCGCTGTTCTGTGTGATTGTATCTGCGATACTGTTCCAGCTTGATTCGCAATTTGGCCCCGAAGTTAAGGCGTTTCTGATATTGCTGGGTCCCATTGGGTATTTCTATCCGGATATTTGGCTCAGGGACAAGATTGCCTACCGCCGCCGCCTGGTAGCAAAAGAATTCCCCTTTTTGCTGGATCTTTTGGTGCTGTCCATGCGTGCCGGCCTCAATTATTCGAGCTCGTTGGGGCAGGCCATAAGCAGTTTGCCTAATGGTCCGGTCAAGGATGAGTTCGGCAAGCTGCTGCGCGAGATTCGTGCAGGCAAGCCCAGACGGGATGCATTGCTTGATTTGTCTACAAGAATGAACATTGTCTCAGTGAGTAACTTTGTCGCTGCGATCAATCAGGCAGAAGAAACCGGTGGTGAGATTGTTGATGTCTTGACTGTGCAGGCGGAGCAGCGCAGATCCGAGCGGTTTAATGAGGCCGAAGCAGCGGCCAACAAGGCCCCTGTCAAAATGCTGCTACCCATGATGCTGTTCCTGTTTCCGATTGTGTTTATGCTGGTTGCTTTCATCATGATGGTAAAGCTGGCGGAAAGCGATCTGCTGCCGGATGTGCTGCTCAGACTGCTGCTGACTTGAACCCCATATGTCACCAATCTCCAGACTCAGCGTTCGCCGAGATCAAGATGACGTTCGGGAAACCGGGTTGGATATAACGGTCGCATCGAGTTTTCGATCGCGATTGGTCGGTTTATTGGCCCATCGATCCCTCGACAATCAATCAGGTATGCTGATAGTGCCCTGTGGCGGAATCCATACCATCGGCATGCGATTTCCCATCGATGTGATTTTTTTGAGTAGGCAGTGGAAAGTATTGCAGTATTCTGATGGCGTGATGCCAAACAGGTTTAGGTTTTCGCCCAAGGGAACCTATGCCGTTCTGGAGATTGCCGATGGTAACCGGAACCGAACAGGAATTAACTTGGATGACTATCTGATTTTTGATTAAATTGTCAATTAATCGTCAGAATAACAAAAACTATACTATGTTCGTTCTCGGAACGGATCGAAGGACTCAGAAAATGAAAAACGGTGTCGAAGATTTTGTAGTTGAATCCACACCTGTACTCGACCTAAAAAAAGGCGGTCTTAGTCAGTCTGTCCCTGCGACGGATGCGAACTGGGATTCTGACAGGACAGAAGTCTATACCGATTCCGATAGCAGCAGTTCCGTTGCATATCTGGCCGGAGAGAACGGCGAGCACTATCCTATCACCACGTTTCCTTTCGTCATGGGGCGGGGTAGCGAGTGCGATTTGGTATTGCAGGGTAAGGGTGTATCCCGTCGTCATGCAGAAATCATTTTTCAATCCGGCCGTTTTGTTATCAATGATCTTGAGAGCCTCAATGGAATTAAGGTAAACGGCTACAAGGTTTCGCGCGTAATTCTAGAGGAAAATGACGCCATACGTCTTGGCGACGTTGCCTTGAAATTTCAGTCTGGAGCGTCCGATGCCAAGGGGGCGAAGCAGGATGGTCGGAGCCAGAAGCCTAAGCGCTCACTTCATGATAACAAGGGCAAGGACGGAGCTGACAACGCGATCTTTGGTCCTTCACCTTACAAGCGCGTGTTGATTAACGCATCTGTGCTTTTTATTGTTGTGTTGTGTGGGTGGTTCGGTTTTCAGTACTGGCAAGGTGCTGTTCAGGCACCAGGTTTTGTGGGTGAAGTCGACCTAGCGGGAACGCCGCAGAGTGCTTCATCAGGAGTTGCTGTTGATACGCCGCGAGTCTCTCCCGCCCCCGTTGCCCCGCAAAAATCTGATGCGCCAGCTGTTGCTGAACAGGCAGATGCATCTGGTGTGCGGAGCGAAGATGAAGGTTCTGCTCCGCCTCCGTCGATTGCTCCCCCCCCAAGCCTTGTTGCAGCGCCCAAATCTGAAGCCGTTGTTTCTGCGCCTGTTGCGAGAGAGCCGGAAGTTGGTCGAGCTGAAGCTGTTACGCCACCGAAACCAAAAGTGGAACCTGCCAGAAAAACCGTTGCCAGGGCACCTGTTGCGGCTGCTCCGGATAGCACTGGAAAGGCGCAGGCTGCGATGATCTCTGCGGAACAGGATTATATGCAGGGCAACGTGGAGAGAGCACTCAGCTCCCTCAAGCCATACATGAATGATGGCTCAGTTACCGCGCAAGCAAAATCGGATCTTCAGAAATTGCATGGCACGTTGTTTTCTCTTCAGACATTGTATATGTCTGGCCAATCTGCCTATGATCGCGGCGACAAAGAGGCAGCGTTTAACGACTGGATGACATTCATGCAGAAGGAATCCAGTGCATTCTCGGGTCGCAAGAGTACTTATTCGCGAAGTATTTCTTCTCGTGTAATGAGCGAATATGTGGCGCTTGGCAACGAGGCTGCTCGTGCTGGAGAGCATCACAAGGCTTACAAAATGTGGCAAAAATCCCTCGAGATTGGCGAAAATGTCGCTGCGAGAATTGCCATCGATAACGCCAATAACCGAGCAATGCAGCTGTATCGTCAGGCGTTGCGTCTCGAGTACGTCAATACAAGTAAGGCAAAAGCCCTTTGGCAGGAGGTGGTCGAACTTCTGCCCCCCGGTACTGAATATAATACAAAAGCGGGAGCCAAGCTGGCATGGTACGAAAAATGGGGAACTTGAGTAGGGTCTCGCTCCTGCTGAGCTTGTTGTTTTTGGTGCCTGGTTGTGCAGTGCTGGGGTCAGACACTCTAGAAGATGCCCTCGTTAAAAATCAAAAGAAAAGAGCAGAGATAGAGGTGCTGATTGGCAAGCTGAAAGCTCATTATGATCAGGGTGAAAAGCACTATTCCAACGGAGATCTTGATGCTGCGGAAGTGGAATACAGTGCTATGTTGACACTCAAAAATGAAGAGGAAAATGCATTATATCGGTTAGGATCCATTGCATATCGGCGTGGGGAATACGCGAAATCCGCAGATTACTTCGAGCGCACTATTGCAGCGAACCCCCGGCATGGAAAAGCACATTATAATTTGGCCTCAATCCGGTTGATGCAGGCCGAAAGCCATTTCAAGTACTTCGCTGCGACGGCAGATCGGAACGCCAACCTTGAAAAAGTATCGAGACTATTGGGGCATATCGACGCTTTTGCTGTTGATGGGCGAGACGAAGCTGATACGCAATCGCTTGATCGTATAGCCGGGGCGTTAAAAAAATAGCCATGCAATCCGTCAGTTTCAGCCAAAAGGGAAGTAAATCCGATACAAACGAAGATGCATGCTTGTCTTTGCCATCCAAGGGATTGTTTGTTGTTGCTGATGGAGTTGGCGGCGGGCCGTCTGGTGATATTGCCTCGCGTGCGGTGGTGGATACGTTATGTGCGGCGCTTGATGAGGTGCCGCTCACTGAGGAGCTGATCCTGCATTCCATTGAGTTGGCCAACCAACACGTGTTCGAAGTGGCATCTTCTACAAACCGTGGCGGTATGGCTTCGACGGTTACGGTAGGGTGGAGACAGTCTAACAAGCTTCACTGCTTCAATGTTGGTGATAGCCGCATCTATCTTGTGAGGGATGGAACCATTCGGCAATTAACCCGGGATCATATTCGGCAGGTGCAGAAGGCACCCAATGTTGTGAAGCAGGTTGTGACGAATGCCGTTGGTATCAAACCAAGAATCAATGTTGAAGTGACGCGGCACGAGCTTGTGGCAGGCGATATTCTTGCCCTGATGTCAGATGGGATATCAGATCAACTGGACGATGATGCGATACTTTCGGTTCTGGTATCTGATCAGTATTCTCTTATGGGCAAAGCTCGGGCATTGGTTGAGGAGAGTGAACGCCGCGGTGGGCGTGATGACAAATCGATTATTCTGACAATTGTTGACTGACATAAAGGCAGCGATATGAAAACGGGTGGAACGCACAACCAGTCTGGAGTTTCCATGGTGGAAACCCTCATGGTGTTCCCTGTCGTGATCCTGATGGGTTTGGGTGTAGTGCATTTGGGGTTGTTGTACCAGGCTCGGGCAAATCTGGAATATGCGGCGCTGATGGCGGCAAGAGAGGGCGCAGTCAGCAGCATTAATATTGGCAGGATGCAAGCGGAAGCGGCTACGCGCATGGCTGCTTCAAGGGTAGGGCCTTCTGCGATTAGTCCTAACGACATTCAGATTCAGGTGTTGAACCCAACCTATCAGATGTTTGTTCGCTGCGGTGAGCCGCCTACCGAAGGAGCTGTTTGTGATGGTCCGCTTGGCAATTGCGAAATACCTAATTTCGGCCTTCAGTTTCGTAATCCTGCAATAACTCTATGCGATGGAACCAATTACCAGGACGCCAATATTCTTCGTATCCGCGTAAGCTACAATTTTGACAGCAAAGTGCCATTTATGAATATGAAGCTGTTTACGGCGGACAACGAAGATGTCGATGGCCAGAGCAATGGGACAGTGATTAGTGCAGTGGCTACCGTTCGCATGCAAACTCCCGCTCGTATAGTGGCTGCCAATCAGGGTAACTGGTGATTGCTGAAGTTCAATTTGATGTCATCGCATAATGATTAGACAACATCTGATTGCTGCATTGGTGGCAATCAACATCGTTTTTTATTTTCTCTTTTTGTTCTTTCCCCTCCTGAGTGCCGGCTATGTCTGGGATGACATATATTTGTTGAAGCAGCTTGCAGCGGAACAGGATATGGGCGTTCAGCCCAGTATGTTTGTCGGAACGAATTTTTTCCGGCCCCTGGGCTATGCCAGCTTCTGGCTGGAGGGAGCTTTTTTAGGGGTCAATCCAACCCTATCGCATTTTATCAATATCCTGTTGCACTCCATTGTTGTTTTGCAGGTCTTCGGCTTCTGTTACTTCTTGCTTGCTGGTTGTTGTTCTTTTGCTCTAAGGCTGATGCTGGCTACGGCGGTGTCCATGAGTGTGGGGAGTTTGCCTTTTATGGCAGAGCCCGTGGCTTGGGTGTCTGCCCGTTTCGAGATTTTGTGCGCCATATTTCTGTTGCTTGGTTTGGGTGCGTATGTCTTTGTTGTAGACAAAAAGGTGGCTATATCGGTTGCTGCCTTCTGCTTCTTGTTGGCTTTGTTTTCCAAAGAGGCGGCCCTGCCTTTCTTGTTGGTGTTGCCTGCCATAGCGTTGATAAAGCGTTTCAACGATTTTGCCGCCTTTCCGAAAAGCTTTTTAAGGTCGACCGAACTGTGGAGCGTGTTTGGCTCAATGTGTGCCGCGGTGTTGGTCTATTTCTCGGTGCGCCAGTTTGTGGTTGGGCAAAGTGTGTTGACCACAAACACTATAAATGATGTCAGCATTGATGAGCATGCTGTGTTGATTGCAGAATCGTTGATCCAATATGTCCGACTGATTCTATTGCCATGGCACGATGTGCAGCCTTTTTATGCAGCTGATCTTAAAAATTCCTTCGAGGTTTATCATGGGGCGGTGCTGAGCCTGTTTCTCTTGGTTGGAGGTGCCTGCCTGGCAGGACTTTTTTACTTCCGTAAGGTCCGCAGTTTGGTAGTGATAGTGGGGCTTCTCATGGTGTTACCCGTTATCAATTTGGTCCCTATTTTTCCTGGTCTGTTTTCGGTTGCGCCACGATACCTCTATCTGCCGGTTCTAGTTGTGGTGCTGGTTGCCGTGATGGTTTTTGCTGCTCGCGGTTTTTCACAGGTGCGAGCCAAGATGTTTGTCTGCGCTATGCTTTTGCTGTGCGTCGGAAATTTCGAAGCTACAAGAAACTTTATATCTAAGTATGAAACCAATGAGACGTTCTGGGATTCAGTCGTGCAGCATAGCGGAACATATCATCGCCTGGTTGCTTTGAATCAGATTGCAGCCAAGATGGCTTTCGGGAGATTTGATGATGCACATCGTATTATTGCTGAGGTTCGCGATCCGCTAGAGTTCGGCGAGAAGGATTTGGAGCGCTATGAGTTTCCATTGGCTTATTATCGTGGCGATGTGTCTGCAGAGATGTTGCGAAGGGTAGATGACGGTCTAAGCGAGGTATTGGAAGGAGGGGCGATGCTGGAGTGGCGAGACGATCACGATGTGGGCGATGCGGCGTGGTTGTTGAACATGAAGGCGCTAATGCTCCACCATCAATGTGGTGACAAGCAAATGATCGGTGAGCTTGCATGGGCGGCGCTGAACATATCAAACAACAGGCTTTCTGAGTTGCTTGTGTTGGCTGCACGCTTACCCGAGAGCATCGCTCAATGGGATGGAGAATCCGTTGAGAGAGATCTATTCGCAGTGGAATACCAGAAGTTCATTATGGCCTTTTTGCAACGTGATTTGATGAGGTGTGGGGTACAGACTCACACAAGCCGCTTCAACAAGCTCGACGTATCCCAGCGACCACCCCCCATCTTCTGAACCTCTGAATAGAACTGATCCACCAGCGCGGCAACGGGCAGGTGCGATCCGTTTCTCCGGGCTTCTTCCAGGCATATCGCCAGATCCTTGCGCATCCAGTCCACGGCAAATCCGTGCTCATATTCACCGTCGATCATGGTCTTGTGGCGATTCACCATTTGCCAGGATTGTGCAGCACCCTTCGAGATCACGTCGAATACTTGCAGCGGATCGAGTCCGGCATTCACCGCAAACTGAACACCTTCTGCCAGACTTTGAATCAGTCCGGCAATGCAGATCTGGTTTACCATCTTGGTCAGTTGGCCGCTGCCGGCTGTGCCCATCAGCGTGACTTGACGCGCGTAGCAGCCAATAACGTTCTCGATAGCAGTAAAGGTAACCGGGTCTCCGCCGCACATGATGGTGAGTTGGCCGTTGATCGCGCCCTGCTGACCACCTGATACGGGGGCGTCGACAAATCCAATGCCGCGCTGCCCAAGCTGATCATGCAGTTCGCGCGCGATTCTGGCAGATGCGGTGGTGTGATCGACCAGGATGGCGCCGGATTTCATGGCGCTCGTGGCACCGCTGATGCCCAGCACGACTTCATGGAGGTCACTGTCGTTGCCAACACAGGTAATGACGACGTCGGCATCGCGCGCTACTTCCGCAGGTGTCTCGGCTATATTGCCGCTGCCATATTCCGCAGCCCATTTTTCGGCTTTGGCTCGCGTACGGTTGTAGATGGTGAGCTGATGGCCCGCTTTGAGGAGGTGCCCCGCCATCGGGTATCCCATCACGCCAAGCCCAATAAATCCGATTTTCATCTTTTGCCCTGTCCCAGAAATGGAAAAGGCTGCCGAAGCAGCCCTTTCTGTCGTTACGATCAGCGCTTGTCGAGGGGGACGAAATCCCGCTGCGGAGCGCCGGTATACAGCTGGCGAGGACGGCCAATGCGGTAAGAGCCGCTGATCATCTCGTGCCAGTGCGCGATCCAGCCGACTGTGCGTGCCAATGCAAAAATCACAGTGAACATGCTGGTGGGAATGCCGATGGCTTTCAGAATGATGCCGGAGTAGAAGTCTACGTTTGGATATAGCTTCTTCTCGATGAAGTAGGGGTCGGAGCGGGCGATTTCTTCCAGTTTCATCGCCAGTTCCAGCTGCGGATCATTGATGCCGAGTGCACCGAGCACTTCGTCGCAGGTTTCCTTCATCACGCGTGCGCGCGGATCGAAGTTCTTGTATACCCGGTGACCGAAGCCCATCAGCTTGAAGGAGTCGTTCTTGTCCTTCGCGCGTGCGATGAATTTGTCCACGTTGGATACGTCGCCAATCTGATCCAGCATGTTCAGTACGGCCTCGTTGGCGCCACCGTGGGCGGGTCCCCACAGTGCGGCGATGCCAGCGGCGATACAGGCAAACGGATTGGCACCGGAAGAGCCAGCCAGGCGCACAGTCGAGGTCGATGCGTTCTGTTCGTGATCTGCGTGCAGGATGAAGATCTTGTCCATGGCCTTGGCCAGGATCGGATTCACTTTGTAATCCGCGCAGGGAACCGCAAACATCATGTGCAGGAAATTTTCTGCATAGTTGAGATCATTGCGGGGATACATGAAAGGCTGGCCAAGCGAGTACTTGTAACACATGGCTGCCAGAGTAGGCATTTTTGCAATCAGGCGGAAAGCAGCCACTTCGCGGTGACGTTCGTCCGAGATTTCCAGCGAGTCGTGATAGAAAGCGGACAGTGCGCCTACAACGCCGCACATGATGGCCATCGGGTGTGCGTCACGACGGAAGCCCTGGAAGAAGGAGCGCAGCTGCTCGTGCACCATGGTGTGGTTGCGGATGGTGTTCTCGAACTTGGCCTTTTGGGCCTGGTTGGGGAGTTCCCCGTAAAGCAGAAGAAAGCAGGTTTCCAGGTAGTCGGACTTGTCTGCCAACTGGTCGATCGGATAGCCGCGGTGCAGCAGGATGCCCTTGTCACCATCGATGTAGGTGATTTTGGATTCACATGATGCGGTAGATACGAAACCTGGATCGTAGGTGAAAACGCCTGCGGAGGTCAGTTTGCCGACATCCACCACATCTGGGCCAATGGTTCCTGAATAGATGGGCAGATCCAGTGTTTTACCGCCAATAGTCAACTGAGCGGATTTCTCAGTCATGGTAGTCTCCTGTGCTCGTGGGTAGACATCCGAAGCAATTTTTACGCCTTGGTCCCAAGGTTTCACCGGTGGATGATTCCCGGGAGTTGCCTACGCTGTCGTTGAAGTTGAGCTTAAACTGCGAAGCTCGGCACCCTGTGCTTGAGCCGCCATTTCATCGGTGTTGGATGCTTTGGCTCAAGTGCTTGTTGTCCAAGCCAAAGTGGGGGCCAAAACTAATCACTCAACGAAAGTTTGTCAATTTATTTCAGGCCGGTGCGCCCAAAAAGCAGGCATTTCGACCGCAGGAAAGTGTTGCCAAACCATTATAGTGCAAGGCTTTCGGCGGGCGCCCCAAGTTGGTGATAAATGCTTGTATTTCCGGGTTCTAGGGCTGTTTAGGTCATTTGTATTTCAATTTTGATGGGACTATACTTCCGCCCCGAATGAGAGAGGGGGATTGATTGGGCGTTTAGTCTTAAATGCCTAATATTTCTCGTCTATTCAGTTTTTGCCATTTTCCCTCAACGCTCCGCCCGGAGCCTCTGTATACAGTGGTTAAAACCGTGAAAAGTCAACGACCCGTAAACCTCGACATTACGACGATCAAGTTTCCGTTGCCTGCCATTGCGTCTATATTGCACCGGATTTCTGGTCTCGCGATTTTCTTTGGCATTGCCTTTCTGATTTGGGGTTTGGGAGCATCGCTGGAAAGCGAAGAGTCTTTCAATGCTCTGAAAGAGTGCCTCAATGGTGTGGTTCCCAAGTTGATTCTGTGGGCCATTCTCGCCGGTTTCATTTATCACTTCATCGCGGGTCTGCGTCACCTGATGATGGATATGGGTTATTTTGAGACCCTCCAGGGAGCCAAGGTGTTGGCAACGCTGGTGTTGGTCGTTTCTGCGGTTCTGATTGCGGTGGCAGGGGTGTGGATATGGTAACCAGCGTAACGAGTCTGGGTAAGAATGGTCTGTACGACTGGGTGATCCAGCGTGGTACAGCAGTGGTTCTGGGCGTTTACTTTGTCTGTCTGATGAGCTTCCTCATCACCAATCCTGATCTGAGCTATGCCAAGTGGCATGCCTACATGACCTCCGGTTACATGCGGGTGTTTACCCTTCTTGCATTGCTGTCGATGGCGGCACATGCGTGGGTCGGTCTGTGGACGATTTCCACTGACTATATTACTACGCGCCAGATGGGTGCCATGGCGACGGTGTTGCGAGTGGCGTTTCAGGGTGTTTGTGCTCTGCTGACACTGGTTTATGTCATCTGGGGCGTCCAGATTCTGTGGGGAATTTGATTTATGGCGAATGTTCGTACCTTGACCTTTGATGCGGTGATCGTGGGTGGCGGCGGCGCCGGCATGCGCGCGGCGCTGCAGCTGGCGCAATCCGGCCAGAAAACCGCTCTGATTTCCAAAGTGTTCCCCACCCGTTCCCATACCGTTTCTGCCCAGGGCGGTATTACCTGCGCGATCGCCAGTGCCGATCCGAATGATGACTGGCGCTGGCACATGTATGACACCGTGAAGGGCTCTGACTATATCGGTGACCAGGACGCAATCGAATATATGTGCAGCGTCGGCCCGCAGGCGGTGTTCGAGCTGGATCACATGGGTCTGCCGTTCTCCCGCACCGAGCAGGGTCGCATTTACCAGCGTCCGTTTGGTGGTCAGTCCAAGAATTACGGCGAAGGCGGGCAGGCTGCCCGTACCTGTGCGGCGGCTGACCGTACTGGTCATGCGCTGTTGCACACGCTGTATCAACAGAACGTGCGTTTCAACACCAACTTCTATAACGAGTGGTATGCGTCTGATCTGGTAACCAATCAGGACGGCGCGGTGACCGGCGTTATTGCCATCTGCATCGAGACTGGCGAGGCGGTGTACTTCAAGTCCAAGGCCACTGTGTTTGCCACGGGTGGTGCGGGCCGTATCTATGCGTCCACCACCAATGCGCTGATCAATACCGGCGACGGCGTGGGCATGGCGCTGCGGGCTGGCTTCCCGGTGCAGGATATTGAAATGTGGCAGTTCCACCCGACCGGCATCGCCGGCGCCGGTGTGCTGGTCACCGAAGGCTGTCGCGGCGAAGGCGGTTATCTGGTGAACAAGAACGGCGAGCGCTTCATGGAGCGTTATGCGCCGAACGCGAAGGATCTGGCTGGCCGTGACGTGGTAGCCCGCTCCATGATGCAGGAAATTCTGGACGGCCGTGGTTGCGGCCCCGAAGGCGATCACGTGTACCTGAAGCTGGATCACCTGGGTGAAGAAGTGCTGCACAAGCGTCTGCCCGGTATCTGCGAACTGTCTATTACCTTTGCTCACGCTGACCCGGTGAAAGAACCGATCCCGGTTGTGCCGACCTGTCATTACATGATGGGTGGTATTCCCACCAACATCCACGGTCAGGCGCTGACTCAGGATGCCGCTGGCAACGACAAGATCATTCCTGGCCTGTTTGCTGTGGGCGAGGTGGCTTGCGTGTCCGTGCACGGTGCCAACCGTCTGGGCGGCAACTCTCTGCTGGATCTGGTGGTGTTCGGCCGCGCGGCGGGTCTCTACATCGAGCAGGCGTTGAAGGAAGGTATCGAGCAGCGTGAAGCCAGCGAATCCGATCTGGAGCGCGCCTTCAGCCGTCTGAACCGTCTGGACAGCACCAAGGATGGCGAAAGCGTGGCTGTCCTGCGCAAAGAGCTGCAGACCAACATGCAGAACAACTTCGGCGTGTTCCGCAAAGGCGATCTGATGCAGCAGGGCGTGCAGAAGCTGGCCGAGTTGCGTGGTCGCATCGCCAAGTCTCACCTGACTGACAAGAGCAAGGCCTACAACACGGCCCGTATTGAGGCGCTGGAGTTGGATAATCTGCTGGAAGTGGCAGAAGCCACCGCGATCGCGGCGGAAGCGCGCAAGGAAAGCCGGGGTGCCCACTGCCGTTACGACTTCCCGGATCGTGACGACGAGAACTGGCTGGTGCACTCCATCTATTTCCCGACCGACAAGCGCGTCGGCAAGCGCGACGTGAACTTCGCTCCCAAGCAGGTTCCCACCTTCAAGCCCAAAGTCAGAACATACTAAGGTGATTCGACATGTTGCAGGTTAGTATTTATCGCTACAACCCGGATACCGACGCCGAACCTTACATGAAGGATTACCAGGTCGATACCGGCGGCAAGGATCTGATGGTTCTGGACGTGTTGGCGCTGGTGAAGGAAAAGGACGACTCGCTGGCTTATCGCCGTTCTTGCCGCGAAGGCGTGTGCGGCTCTGACGGTATGAACATCAACGGCAAGAATGGTCTGGCCTGTATTACTCCGATCTCGCAGGCTACCAAAGGCAAGGGCAAGCTGATCCTGCGTCCTCTGCCGGGTCTGCCGGTGATTCGTGATCTGGTGGTGGACATGACCCTGTTCTACAACCAGTACGAGAAGATCAAGCCTTATCTGGTCAATAATACGCCAGTGCCGCCGATCGAGCGTCTGCAGATGCCGGAAGAGCGTGACAAGCTGGACGGTCTGTACGAGTGCATCCTCTGCGCCTGCTGTTCGACCTCCTGCCCGTCGTTCTGGTGGAACCCGGACAAGTTCATCGGCCCCGCCGGCTTGCTTCAGGCCTACCGCTTCATTGCCGACAGTCGTGACACCATGACCGAGCAGCGTCTGTCCGATCTGGACGACCCGTTCAGTCTGTTCCGTTGCCGCGGCATCATGAACTGTGTGAGCGTGTGCCCCAAGGGGCTGAACCCCACCAAGGCGATTGGCCACATCCGTTCGATGTTGCTGGAACGCGGTACTTAAAAGGTTGTCAGTAAAAGAAATTCCTATATAATTCTGCCGTCTTCGCCGCCCAATTGTTCCCTTTGGGCGGCATATTCAAAAGACGCTACACTTGATGTTGGGAATGACAGGGCGGCCTGAAAAATCTATGAAAGGCGCGCTTTGTTGGTTTGCTCCCGCCGCCCAAAAAGCGGCTTGTGAGACTGTTAATAACCAAGGGCTATCGGTAAAACCGAACTATCTGGAAGCGTTGTTGGCCTAACCGGCTTGTCGCAATCCTAACATGCTGAAACGTGTCTGTTGCTGATTCGCGTCTTGCAGATAGTGTCCCGATTCGACACGGTGATCTGCAATGGATGAAGGCTTGATGTATCGGCAGTGGAGTACGTCCCATCTTTTTGGGGCGAATGCCGCCTATATCGAAGAACTCTACGAAGCATACCTGAAAGACCCCAATTCCGTGCCCGAACAGTGGCGCGACCACTTCGACAAACTCCCCCGCGTGAATGGCACCGAGCAGGATATTCCCCACTCGACCGTTCGCGAGCATTTCCTCTATCAAGCCAAGAACAAGAATCGCGTGCAGCCGTTGGCGGTGAGCAGCGTTTCGTCTGAGCATGAGAAAAAGCAGGTCAAGGTTCTTCAGCTGATCACCGGCTATCGCGTGCGTGGTCACCAGAAGGCCAATCTCGATCCTTTGGGCTTGATGGATCGGGAAGCTGTGCCGGATCTGGAGTTGACCCATCACGGCCTGTCAGCTGCGGATCTGGATACCAAATTCCAGACCGGTAATCTTTTTATCGGCAAGGAAGAAGCCACCTTGCGCGAGATCGTCGAGGCGCTGGATCGCACCTATTGCTCCAGCATCGGCGTGGAATACATGCATATCGTGGATACAGCCGAGAAGCGCTGGATCCAGCAGCGGATGGAAAGTGTGCGTTCCCATCCCAATTACAGTCGCGAAGTGAAGATCCATCTGCTGGAGCGTCTGATTGCAGCGGAAGGTCTGGAGCGCATGCTGGCGACCAAGTATCCCGGCACCAAGCGTTTCGGTCTGGAAGGTGGCGAGAGTCTGATTCCCTGCATCGACGAAATCATCCAGCGTGCCGGCAGTTACGGCGGCAAGGAGCTGGTGATTGGCATGGCCCACCGGGGCCGCCTCAATGTACTGGTGAATATCCTCGGCAAGAATCCCGGCGAGCTGTTCAGCGAATTCGAAGGTAAAAAGAAGCACAACGAAGTCGGCTCCGGCGACGTGAAGTATCACCAGGGCTTCTCGTCCAACGTGATGACGCCGGGCGGTGAATTGCACCTGGCGATGGCGTTCAACCCGTCGCATCTGGAAATCGTGTCACCGGTGGTGGAAGGCTCCGTGCGTGCGCGGCAGGATCGTCGTAATGACAAGAAGGGCGATCTGGTGGTGCCGCTGCTGATCCACGGTGATGCAGCGTTTGCCGGTCAGGGCGTGGTGATGGAAACCTTCCAGATGTCGCAGACCCGCGGTTATCGCACCGGCGGCAGCATGCACATCATCATCAATAACCAGGTGGGCTTCACCACCAGCAACCGTCGCGATTCACGCTCCACTGAATACTGTACCGACGTGGCGAAGATGGTGCAGGCACCGATCTTCCACGTGAACGGCGATGATCCGGAAGCTGTGCTGTTTGTCACCCAGATGGCAATCGATTTCCGTCAGCAGTTCAAGAAAGACGTGGTGATCGACCTGATCTGCTATCGCGCCCGTGGTCACAACGAGGCGGACGAGCCGGCCATCACCCAGCCGATCATGTACTCCGTGATCCGCAAGAAGAAGAATCCGCGCGAAATCTACAGCGAGAAGCTGATTGCGGAAGGCATTTTGTCCCAGCCCGAAAACGACAGCATGATGGAGGACTATCGTCGCGCGCTCGATAATGGCGAGCATGTGGTGAAATCGCTGGTGAAGGAGCCCAACAAATCGTTGTTCGTGGACTGGACGCCTTATCTGGGCCATGCCTACGAAGCGTATTGCGACACCAGTGTGGACGTAAAGGTGATCCAGGAGCTGGCGCACAAGCTGGATCAGACACCCGATGGATTTCTTTTGCAGCGGCAGGTTGAAAAAATCTGGGAAGATCGTCGCAAGATGGCAGCCGGCGCGTTGCCGATCGATTGGGGCTTTGCGGAAACCATGGCTTACGCGACCCTGCTGCACGGTGGTTATCCGGTGCGGATTACCGGGCAGGATGTGGGGCGGGGTACGTTCTCGCACCGCCATGCGGTGGTGCACAACCAGAAGCAACGCGGCACCCATACGCCGCTCAAGCACCTGAGCAGCGACTCCAATGCGTTCGACCTTTATGACTCGCTGCTGTCGGAAGAAGCGGTGCTGGGTTTCGAGTATGGCTATGCCACCACCTCGCCGAAGGGCTTGGTGATCTGGGAAGCGCAGTTCGGCGATTTCGCCAATGGCGCGCAGGTGGTCATCGACCAGTTTATTTCATCCGGCGAACACAAGTGGCAGCGTCTGTGTGGCCTGACCATGTTGTTGCCGCACGGTTATGAAGGGCAGGGGCCGGAACACTCTTCCGCGCGCCTGGAGCGCTTCCTGCAGCTGTGCGCCGAGCACAACATGCAGGTGTGCATCCCGTCCACGCCGGCGCAGGTGTTCCACATGCTGCGGCGTCAGGCGATTCGGCCGCTGCGCAAGCCGCTGATCGTGATGTCGCCCAAGAGTCTGCTGCGTCACCCGCGCTGCAAGTCTTCGCTGGATGAACTGGCGAACGGTTATTTCCGTGTAGTGATGCCTGATCCGAAGGACGTGGCTGCCGATGACGTGACCCGCGTCATTCTCTGCAGCGGCAAGGTTTTCTACGATCTGTACGAATACCGCGAGCAGAACAACATCACCAATACAGCCATTCTGCGCGTGGAGCAGCTGTACCCGTTCCCGGAAGCGGAATTGCATGAGATGTTTTCGCAGTATCGCAACGTGAAAACGGTGGTCTGGTGTCAGGAAGAGCCCATGAACCAGGGTGCATGGTATTGCAGCCAGCATCACATGCGTCACGTGGTGCACAAGACCAATCCTGCGCTGTACCTGAACTATGCCGGCCGTGAAGGCTCGGCTGCGCCTGCGGCGGGTTACATGTCACGGCATACCGAAGAGCAGAACCGTCTGCTCGATCAGGCATTCAACTGTTAAACAAACACGAAAGTATTCAGACCTGAAATAGAGTCGATTGAGGCGAAGAAGGAAAGCAGATGAGCACCGAAATCAAAGCCCCTCAGTTCCCCGAAGCGGTTGCAGACGGCACGGTAGCAACCTGGCATAAAAAACCTGGCGACGCGGTGTCTCGCGACGAGCTGCTGGTGGATATCGAAACCGACAAGGTGGTGCTGGAAGTGGTGGCACCCCATGATGGTGTCCTGGAAAAAGTTCTGAAAAGCGAAGGCGATACGGTTCTGAGTCAGGAAGTGATCGCGTTCATTGCGCAGGCTGGCGCGACCACCGGCAAGGCGGCAGAAGCAGCTGCGCCTGCTGCAGCAAAAGTCGAAGCCGCTGCCGACAGCGATCAGGTTGAAGACAACTGGGGACCGGCCGTTCGCAAGCTGATTGCGGAAAACAATCTGGATCCCAGCCAGATCAAGGGCACCGGCAAAGGTGGTCGCATCACCAAGGAAGACGTGCTTGCTCATCTGAAAGGTGGTTCTGCACCTGCGGCGAAGAAGGAAGAAGCCAAGCCCCAGGTGAAAACCGATGCCGCCAAACCGGCTGCACCGGCCGCCGCCTTCTCCGGCGAGCGCGAAGAGCGTCGCGTACCCATGACCCGCCTGCGTGCGAAAGTCGCTGAGCGTCTGGTATCAGCCCAGCGCAATGCTGCCATGCTGACTACCTTCAACGAGGTCAACATGAAGCCGGTCATGGACATGCGCAAGAACTACAAGGATCTGTTCGAGAAGGCACACGGCACCCGTCTGGGCTTCATGTCCTTCTTCGTGCGTGCGGCAGTTGAAGCGCTGAAGAAATTCCCGGTGGTGAATGCGTCCATCGACGGCAACGATATCGTTTACCACGGTTACTACGACGTAGGCGTGGCGGTTTCCAGTGATCGCGGCCTGGTGGTTCCGATTCTGCGTGACGTGGACAAGATGGGCTTCGCCGAAGTGGAAGGCAAGATCGTCGAGTACGGCAAGCGCGCGCAGGAAGGCAAGCTGACACTGGAAGACATGACCGGCGGCACCTTCACCATTTCCAACGGTGGCGTATTCGGTTCCCTGTGGTCGACACCGATTCTGAACCCGCCCCAGACAGCCATTCTGGGCATGCACAAGATTCAGGATCGCCCCATGGCGGTGAATGGCCAGGTCGTGATTCTGCCGATGATGTACTTGGCGCTGTCCTACGATCACCGCTTGATCGATGGCAAAGATGCCGTGCAGTTCCTGGTGGCGATCAAGGATCTGATCGAAGATCCCGCACGTCTTTTGCTGGAACTGTAACACCTGAACCTCGGGTGGCTTGCCGCCACCCTGACTCATCACGGAAATAGGAAACCATCATGGCAAAAGCGTTTGATGTGGTTGTAATCGGCGGGGGCCCGGGCGGATACGCGGCGGCGATCAAGGCGGCGCATCTGGGCTTCAATACAGCCTGTATCGATATGTACATCAACAAGAACGGCAATCCGGCGCTGGGCGGTACCTGCGCGAACGTGGGCTGCATTCCGTCCAAGGCGTTGCTGGATTCCTCGTGGAAATTCCATGAAGCCAACCATGATCTGAAAATTCACGGCATCGAGCTGGGCAGCGTGTCCATCAATGTGCCTGGCATGATTCAGCGGAAAGATGACATCGTCAAGAAACAGACCGACGGCGTTGCGATGCTGTTCAAGGCCAATGGTGTGACCTGGCTGCAGGGGCGCGGCAAGCTGCTGGCGAACAAGCAGGTGGAAGTCACCGGCCATGATGGCAAGGTGGAAGTGCTGGATGCCAAGAATGTGATTCTGGCGAGCGGTTCCGAACCCATCAAGCTGCCGATGGCGCCGCTGGTGGATGGCGTGGTGGTGGACAACGCCGGCGCGCTGGAATTCAAAGAAGCACCCAAGCGTCTGGGTGTGATCGGCGCGGGCATTATCGGCCTGGAGCTGGGCAGTGTGTGGAATCGTCTGGGTTCCCAGGTGGTGGTGCTGGAAGCCATGGACACTTTCCTGCCCATGGTGGATCGCCAGGTCGGCAAGGAATTGCTGAAGAGCCTGCAGAAGCAGGGCCTCGACGTGCGTCTGGCGGCCCGTGTCACTGGCACCTCCGTTGCCAACAACGAAGTGACCATCGAATACACCGACGCCAATGGCGAACAGAAGCTGGTGGTGGACAAGCTGATCGTGGCGGTGGGACGTCGCCCGTATACTGCGGATCTTTTCACCACGGACAGCGGCGTCAATCTGGACGAGCGCGGCTTCATCTTTGTTAAAGACAACTGCGCTACTGATGTACCCGGGGTGTATGCCATCGGCGATATCGTGCGCGGTCCGATGCTGGCGCACAAGGCGACAGAAGAAGGCGTAATGGTGGCTGAAGTCATTGGCGGGCACCATGCCGCGGTGAACTACGACTGCATTCCGTCGGTGGTTTACACCCATCCCGAGGTGGCGTGGGTGGGCAAGACTGAAGAGCAGGCCAAGGGTGCCGGCGATGAGTACAAAGTCGGCACGTTCGCGTTTGCTGCCAATGGCCGTGCTGTGGCGGCCAACGAAACCACCGGCTTTGTGAAAGTGGTGGCGGACGAGAAAACTGATCGCGTGCTGGGTGTGCACATCGTGGGCCCGCAGGCATCGGAAATCATCATGCAGGCCGTCATTGCGATGGAATTTGGTGCCAGCACCGAAGATCTGCAGATGATGGTGTTCGCGCATCCGGGTCTGTCCGAAGTCTTCCACGAAGCCTGTCTGGACGTGGATGGCAAGGCGATTCACTCCGCCAAGCGCAAGCGCAAGAAGTAATTGAAGGTTTGAATGGGGCCGGATTGTGGTCGACGCAATCTGGCTTTTTCAATCTGAGCAGTGACTGTTCAGTTTTGTGAGGCTTCGTTGTGAAAATGCAGTCTCCACTCGCGTAGAGCGAATATGACGCCGACCCACAAGATCGGCGACATTCTTTAATCGTGGAATTATTCCACACCAAGTCAGATCGATGGTGAGCCAATGAACTTACATGAGTATCAAGCCAAGCAACTGTTCGCACAGTACGGCCTGCCTGTCTCCAAGGGTGTAGCGGCGAGCACGCCCAACGAAGCAGCGCAAGCGGCAGACGTTATCGGTGGAAACCGCTGGGTGGTCAAGGCGCAGGTGCATGCCGGGGGGCGTGGCAAGGCGGGGGGCGTCAAGCTGGTCAGCTCCAAGGACGAGATTATCGACTTCTCCAAGCGCCTGCTGGGCACGAACCTGGTGACCTACCAGACCGATGCGAAGGGTCAGCCCGTCAGCAAGATTCTGGTGGAATCCTGCACCGACATCGCCAAGGAATTGTACCTGGGCGCCGTGCTGGATCGCGCCAGCCGTCGCGTGGTGTTCATGGCCTCCACTGAAGGTGGCGTGGAAATCGAAACCGTTGCCCACAACACCCCGGAAAAAATCCTGAAAGCCACTATTGATCCACTGGTAGGCGCGCAGCCTTACCAGGGCCGCGATCTGGGCTTCCAGCTGGGTCTGAATGCCGAGCAGGTGAAGCAGTTCACCAAGATTTTCCTGGGCCTGGCGAAAATGTTCATCGAGAAAGACGTGTCGATGATCGAAGTCAACCCGCTGGTCATCACCAAGGAAGGCAACCTGCATTGCCTGGACGCCAAAGTGGTGATCGACGGCAATGCGCTGCACCGTCACCCGGACCTGCAGGCCATGTACGACCCGACTCAGGAAGACGACCGTGAGCGTCGCGCTGCCGAGTGGGATCTGAACTACGTTGCTCTTGAAGGCAACATCGGCTGCATGGTGAACGGCGCGGGTCTGGCCATGGCCACCATGGACCTGATCAAGCTGAAAGGCGGCCAGCCTGCCAACTTCCTGGACGTGGGCGGCGGCGCTACCAAAGAGCGCGTAACCGAAGCGTTCAAAATCATTCTGTCCGACGAGAGCGTGAAAGCCGTTCTGGTGAACATCTTCGGCGGTATCGTGCGTTGCGACCTGATCGCTGACGGCGTCATGGGCGCTGTAGCTGAAGTGGGCGTGAAAGTGCCGGTGGTGGTGCGTCTGGAAGGCAACAATGCCGAGCTAGGCGCGAAGAAGCTGGCGGAAAGCGGAATGAACATCATCGCAGCAACCGGATTCAACGATGCTGCCGAGAAAGTGGTTGCAGCAGTGAGGGGCAAATAATGAGCGTTTTAATCAACAAGAACACCAAAGTTATCTGCCAGGGTTTCACGGGTGCCCAGGGCACTCTGCACAGCACCCAGGCGATCGAATACGGCACCAAAATGGTGGGCGGCGTGACGCCCGGCAAAGGCGGCACCAAGCACCTGAACCTGCCGGTGTTCAACACCGTATCTGAGGCCGTCAAGGAAACCGGCGCCGACGCCACCGTGATCTACGTTCCGGCTGCGTTCTGCAAGGACTCCATCCTGGAAGCCGCTGACGCTGGCATCCCGCTGATCGTGTGCATCACCGAAGGCATTCCGGCTCTGGACATGCTGTACGTGAAAGAATACGTGGTGCGCAAAGGCGTACGCCTGATCGGCCCCAACTGCCCTGGCGTGATCACGCCGGGCGAGTGCAAGATCGGCATCATGCCCGGCCACATCCACAAGCCTGGCAAAGTCGGCATCGTGTCCCGTTCCGGCACCCTGACCTATGAAGCGGTTAACCAGACCACAGCGCTGGGCTTCGGTCAGAGCACCTGTATCGGTATCGGCGGCGACCCGATTCCTGGCACCACCTTCATCGACGCACTGGAACTGCTGCAGAACGACACCCAGACCGAAGCGATCATCATGGTGGGCGAGATCGGTGGTTCCGCTGAGGAAGAAGCGGCTGCCTACATCAAGAAGAACGTCACCAAACCGGTGGTGTCCTACATCGCGGGCGTTACCGCTCCGGCGGGCAAGCGCATGGGCCACGCAGGCGCCATCATCGCCGGCGGCAAAGGTACTGCAGCTGACAAGTTCGCAGCACTGGAAGCAGCCGGCGTGAAAACCGTTCGCAACCCGGCCGAGCTGGGTCTGGCGGTTAAAGAAGTGACTGGCTGGAAGTAATTCCATATAGTAACCGCTCCAAAACCCGGCTTTGGCCTTGTCGAAGCCGGGTTTTTTATGGCCATGAATCATGACTGGCGGTCGCCAATGCCAATGGTTCTGGCCTTTTGGCCATTCATACTGGGACGCTGGCGAGCGCCTTTTTTCGCACAGCAATGGGAAAGTACTCCACCGAGGACAGCAATGCCGTACCAACACAAACCCTTCGAGACCGAACTGCTAACCGCCGATCAGTTGTGGCGTCTTACCGCGCCGCTGCGGTTCTATTTCAGCCCGGTGTTCTTCGGCCTCGACAAGATCGATCCCAACAAACCGACGCTGCTGGTGGGCAACCACACCATTTACGGTGTGCTGGATGCGCCGCTGCTGATTGCGCAGGTGTTCCGGGACAAGGGCATCCTGATTCGCACGCTGGCGGATCATGCCCACTATGATGTGCCTGGCTGGCGCTCGATGCTGGACAAGACCGGCGGTGTAGAAGGCACCCGGGAAAATTGCGCAAAACTGATGGAGCGCGGCGATCACGTGATGGTGTTTCCCGGTGGCGCGCGGGAAGTCAGCAAGCGCAAGGGCGAGCAGTACCAGCTGACCTGGAAGCGGCGCACCGGTTTCTGCAGCATGGCAATTCAGCATGGTTACAACATTCTGCCGTTTGCAGCGGTTGGCCCCGATGATATGTACGACATTCTGCTGGATGCCGAAGACATTCTGCGCTCGCCCGTAGGCAAGCTGATGAAACGGGTGGGGCTGCTCAAGAAGAATGGCCTGCTGCGTGGCGGCGACATCATCATGCCGGTGACGCGGGGGTTGGGACCCACCATGTTGCCGCGTCCGGAGAAGTTCTATTTCTCCATCGGTGACGAAATCAGTGTCGCGCCCTATCAGGGCAAGGAAGATGACGAAGATGCGCTGTTCGAGTTGCGCGATCAGGTGGCGTTCGCCATTCAGGATCAGATCAGCGAGCTGCTGACCGTGCGTGAGAATGACACCAACAAGGGTGTAATCCGCAAGCTGCTCACGGCGTTTTGATGAACGCCAGGGGAAGGGTTGAATGACGGTTGTTCGTTGCGCCGTGGTTCAGCCCTTTTTTTAACAGGCGCGGTTTCAGCTGGTGGACTGCCCGGCTTTCTTCCCGCCCTGAGCGTCCAGCAGCGCCGCATATGGCATGGGCTTGCCATAATAGTAGCCCTGCACGAAATCACAGTTGTTCTCACGCAGAAAGTCCGCCTGCGCCTTCAGTTCCACGCCTTCTGCCACCACCTGCAAACCCAGTTTGTGTGCCATCGCGATTACCGCGCCGGTGATTTCCATGTCGTCCCTGTCCTGCGGAATATCCATGACGAACGAGCGATCCACCTTCAGCACATGAATGGGCAGGCGCTTCAGGTAATTCAGCGACGAATATCCCGTGCCGAAATCGTCGATGGCCAGAATCACGCCCAGCTCTTTCAGTTCATTCAGCGTGGTGATGGTGTTATCGACGTTTTCCATCAGCAGGCTTTCGGTGATTTCCAGTTCCAGCTGATGACTCTTGATGCCGGTAGTGTGGAGCAGATCCCGGATCAGTGTAAGCAGATTCGGATCATGGAATTGCCGTGGTGAAAGATTTACGGCGATGTGACCATCCGGTGGCAGCAGCCCTTTGTCGGTGAACAGGCGAATGTGTTCGCAGGCGGTGCGCAGCACCCATTCCCCGAGCGGCAGAATCAGGCCGGAGTCCTCGGCCACCGGGATGAATTCCGCCGGCGGAATGAAACCTTTTTTGGGATGAATCCACCGCAGCAGTGCTTCGTAACCCACCAGGCGATCCTCCGCCAGATTCATCTGTGGCTGGAAGTACAGCTGGAATTGTTGTTGTTGCAAGGCCTGACGGATTTCGCTTTCCAGCGCCAGCTGCTTGGTGAGCTCCACGTTCATCTCGTTGGAGAAGAACTGGTAGTTGTCGCGGCCCTGGGCCTTGGCGCGGTACATGGCCAGGTCGGCGTTTTTGAGCAGCGTGTTGGCGTCGTCTGCGTCGTCCAGACCGATGGTGATGCCGATACTGGTGGTTATGATCAGCTCGGTACCGGTGAGGCGGATGGGCACTTTCAGCACGTCCAGCACCTTGCGGGCGATGGCGTCGGCTTCGTGGCTGCTCTGGATTTCCGGCACCAGAATCGTGAACTCGTCGCCGCCCATGCGGGCCACGGTGTCGCCGGGGCGGGTGCAGAAGCGCAGGCGGTGAGCGATCGCGCGCAGCAGTTCGTCACCCTGGTCGTGGCCCATGGTGTCGTTGATTTTCTTGAAGTGATCGATGTCCAGAAACAGAATCGCCAGTTTCAGCTGTGAGCGACCGCAATTGCGGATCGCCTTTTCCAACCGGTTGCGGAACAGATGGCGATTGGCCAGCTTGGTGAGCGGATCGTACAGCGCCAGTTGTTCGAGCTGCGATTGCACGGATTTCAGCTCGGAAATATCCGACAGGCTGCCCAGATAACCAGTGACCATGCCATCGGGATCGAACAGCGGCTTGGCGTGGCAGATGACATTTACTTCGGCGCCATCATCCCGCAGCAGCCGGTATTCCATGCGGAATTCCTCCGCCTTGCTCACGGCTTCCTTCCAGCGCGACAGCACGTTGAAACGCTCCTCCGGATGCAGGCTCTTGATCCAGGCTTCCTGCGTCAGGTGGATGTCGTAGATATTGGTGATCTCGCGCCAGCGCGCGTTGACATAAATATACTGGCCTTCCTCATCGGTCTGGAATACACCTACGGGCGACGACGCGGTCAGCGTGCGGAAACGATCTTCACTTTCCCGCAGCGCAATATTGTCGTTCTCGATTTTCGCCACCATGCCGTTGAAGGCGTCCACCAGGTTGCCCATTTCATCCTCGGTGAGTTTCGCGGCGCGCAGTGAATAGTTGTCGGACTGGCGGATCTTGATCACCGTGTCCTGCAGCTTGCGAATGGGCAGGGTAATGAATTCCTGCATGCGAATGGCCAGCAGGAAAGTAAGAAACAGTGAAAAGCCCATGACGAACAGGCTGGTGATCAAGCGCATGAACATCGACTCGCGCATTTCTGCCATGTCGGACACCACATAGAGTGTTCCGATGCGATTTTCATCCAGTTGCACGTCCTCCACGATGACCAGGCCCTGATCCGTCAGCGCGGTTTTCTGTTGCGAGGGCGTGGCAGGGCACTCTGCCTGTGCGTATGAGCCGCGAACGAAACTCGCCATCAGGCGGTTGTCCAGGTTGTACAGGCAGCCAAGGGTGACGCTGCTTCGCGCCGCCAGTGCGCTGAGATTGGCGCGCGCCTGTTCCTCATCACCGAACTGCAGAGCGGCGGCGCTGCGCTCGGCCAGCACCTGCGCGATGACCTGGAATTCCTCGACGGTTTTGGTGCGGGAAATTTTATAGTCGTAGAACGTGAAGAAAATTCCCGAGATGGCCAACGCCAGCGAGCTGGCAGTCATGGCAATCATGATGGTTTTGAAGCGAATGGATAATTTGCGTATGAACTGCATCACGAACGCTCCTCATCCCGGTAAACGGTTCTGGCGATTTCCAGCAATTGGGCGCGAATGGACAGTTGGCGCTGCCTGGCGTGATTCAGATTGATTTCGATGCGAACCCGGCGCGAGTCGTCCAGCACAAAGCCGATGACACCCTGGTGCCTGGCGAAGTCAGTGGTTTCACCCACCACCAGTGTTGGCGTGGTGATTTTTCCGATGATGCTCTGCAGCTGATACTTGCCGACGGCGCGGGACAGGAACAGGACATGACATTTCGCACTGGAAGAAAATTCCTTCAGGTGCTGAAAGGTGATCGAGCGGTTGCGCGATTGCTTGCCATTGAGCTGGCTGCCCAGGTCCGTCTGCTGAATGTCGCCGAGTACACAGATGTTGATGGGTGATTCCTCGCTGTCGAACGCCGAATCTGGCCAGTTCACAAATTTTGTGAAGTTGTACAGATACACCAGTTTCAATTCGTATTCCGTCGGAGGCGCCGCACTTGCCAGCAGGGGTACAAGCATCAGCCACAATGCCTGCCGGCACTGTAAGCAAAACCCTGTGAGCTTGCCCGTTGGCTTCATTACGTTGCGCATTCCTTTGGTAGACATGGAGAAGGGATCGCTGCATCTGGCAGTCAATCCTTCAGTCTTCAGGCGGATTCATTAAAGTGTAACGGGCAAACCGCTTTTTGCAAAATTTACAACGAGTTAGGGAATTCGAGCGGAATCAGAGTCCTGCCAGTAGCAAGCTCTGGATTTCCAGTATCAGCGCCTTGAGACTGCTTCGCGTGAGGCGGGGTGAAGCATGCAATGCGCCCAGCAGACCGTAGTAGGCAATGGTGCCGTACTGGCGGCCTTTCTCAGGGTCATTCACCAGTACGGTGTAGAGATTCGAAATGTGCGCGAGCCGCAGGCGGTCGATTTTTTCGATGTGGGCCTGCACCAGCGGGTGGCTGAAGCCCCATTGTCGCACGGCCACTTCCAGATTGATGTCCGTGTTCCAGGCCAACTCCAGCAGCTGGGTCATTTCCTGGCGTGGGTCGCTGCTGTGGGATTTTTTCAGCAGTTCCAGAGTGTAGGACTGTTCCCATTCACCCATCAGCTGCTCCACGTAGTCGTCCATGTTCTTGAAGTGGTGATAGAAAGAGCCTCGTGTCACGTCCAGGCGCCGGGCCAGTTTTTCGCCGGAGATCGCCTGGCAGCCGAATTCCCGCAGCTGGTTGAGACCCGCCTGAAGCCATTCCTGTTTGCTGACGATGGTCATGAATACAAATCCTGTTAGGAAAAACATACAGGGTTGTATTGTAATCATCCGCTTCCTATTCTGTCAGCAACCTGCTTAAAACAGGTCTGCAGAGGGATTCTCAACCATACTTAAAAAATCATCGGGAGACTGACTATGACGACCCAGGCTGATGCCGTCGGTGTGGCGGTTCAAGGCATGCAGTACAAACAGATTCCGGGCGACCGGGGGCTGCCCATCATCGGCTACACCCTGCATTCAATGGCAGACCCCATGGGCTTTGCCCGCAAGCGCTACCAGCAATTTGGTGAGATTTCCTGGGCCAATGTGCTGGGCATCAACATGGTGACCATGGTGGGTGGCGACGCCAACCAGTTCGTGTTCCAGAATCGCGGCGATCTGTTTTCGAACAATCAGGGCTGGGATTTTTTCATCGGCAAGTTTTTCCATCGCGGCATCATGCTGCTGGATTTCGAAGAACACCGCCATCATCGCCGCATCATGCAGAATGCGTTCAAGAAGCCGGTGCTGGTGGAATACCTCAGTGAAATGAACGAGCCGATTGCTCGTGGTATCCGCCGCTGGCAGCCGTCGAAGAAGTTTCACATCTTCACCCAGATCAAACAGCTGACGCTGGATCTGGCCACCGAAGTGTTCATGGGTGAACAGCTGGGGCCGGAGGCAGACAGCATCAATCAGGCATTTGTCGATACGGTGCGTGCCGGCACGTCGATCATCCGGTTCCCGGTGCCAGGTGGCCGTTGGAAGAAAGGACTGGACGGACGCAAGCTGCTGGAGGATTTTTTCCGTTCACGGATCGCCAGCAAGCGCAACAGCGACGGTAACGATCTGTTCAGCCAGCTGTGCCGTGCCGAAACGGAAGAAGGTCACCGTTTCAGCGATGACGACGTCATCAATCACATGATCTTCCTGATGATGGCGGCGCACGATACCTCCACGATCACACTCTGCACCATGTTCTATCACTTGGCGAAAAATCCCGAGTGGCAGGAACGTCTGCGGGCCGAAAGTCGGGCGCTCAACAAGGAAAAGCTGGATTTCGATGATCTGGAAGCGCTGGAAGGCATGACGCTGGTGATGAAAGAGGCGCTGCGGTTGTGTGCGCCGGTGCCGTCGATTCCGCGCAAGACCGTGAAGGATGTGGTGTACAAGGGTTATCTGATTCCCAAGGGCTCCATGATCTCGGTGTCGCCGTTTTTCACCCATTCCATGGAAGAATACTGGACTGAGCCGAAGAAGTTCGACCCGCTGCGTTTCAGCGAAGGCCGCCGCGAAGACAAGCGTCATGCTTACTGCTATGTGCCGTTTGGCGGTGGTGCCCACATGTGCATCGGCTTGCATTTTGCCGATCTGCAGGTGAAGGCGATTCTGCATCAGGTGTTGCTGAACTATCGCTGGAGTGTGGACAAGAATTACCAGATGCCGATCGATATGACATCGCTGCCGGTGCCGGCGGACAAGCTGCCGGTGAAGCTGGAGCGGATCGACTGACCGGATCTGGACGTTGTTCTGTCTTATCCTCAATAATGGGCACTGTCACTTCACAGGACAGTGCCCATGTCATTTTCAATCCCCGCTGAATTTTCTTCCCGTCTGAAAACGCTGTTTGGCGAGCGCTGTTCCGACAACGCAAGCGTACGTGAACAGCATGGCCATGGTGAAAGCCATCACGCCGTGGCGCCGCCGGATTGGGTAGTGTTTGTGGAATCCGAAGCCGATGTGGTGGCGCTGGTAAAATTGTGCGATGAGTTCGGCGTGCCGATGATTCCGTTTGGGGCAGGTACATCCGTCGAGGGCCAGCTGCAGGCGCTGCACGGCGGTGTGAGCGTGGGTTGTTCGCGGATGAATCGGATTCTGGCGGTGGAGGTGAATGATCTGGCCTGTGTAGTGGAGCCGGGCGTGACGCGGGAGCAACTCAATCATCATCTGCGTGATACGGGGCTGTTTTTCCCAGTTGATCCGGGCGCCAATGCCACGATCGGCGGGATGGTGGCGACATCGGCATCGGGTACGACAACAATTCGCTACGGCGGAATGAAACACAATGTGATGGCGTTGCGCGCAGTGTTGGCCAATGGCGATGTCGTCACGACGGGCAGCGGCGCGCGCAAGTCCAGTGCCGGCTTCAATCTGACAGAATTGTTCACCGGTTCGGAAGGTACATTGGGCATCATTACGCAGGCGCGGCTGAAACTGTATGGCATTCCCGAAGCGGTGGTGGCTGCGCGAGCGCAGTTCCCTGACGTGGAGCGGGCGGTGCGCAGTGTGATTGATCTGATCCAGTCAGGTGTTGCGCTGGCGCGCATCGAATTGCTGGATCACAACGCGTTGCGGGCGGTGAACCGGTACTGCAAGACCACCTATCCGGAATCGCCCACGCTGTTTCTGGAATTTCACGGAACGCCCGCTGCTGTGTTGGAACAGGCGGAGATGGCCCGCATGCTGTGCGAGGAGCATGAGGCAGCCGGATGGACGCAAACCGACGATGAAACCGAAAAGAAACGCATGTGGCACGCCCGCCACAATGCTTATTACGCGGCGCTGGCCGAGGTGCCTGGCGGCAAGGGTTGGGTGACGGATGTGTGCGTGCCGGTGTCGCGGCTGGCGGACTGTATCGGCGAAACGCAAGCAGACCTGCGGCTGGAAGGTTTACAGATTCCCATTGTCGGCCATGTGGGCGACGGTAACTTTCATTTGCTGTTCAGCTTGAAGGAAGGGGATGGCGACGCGCTGGCCCAGGCGCAGCGCATCAATCAGCGTTTGATTCAGCGAGCGCATGCCGTGGGCGGTACCTGCACCGGCGAACATGGTATCGGCGTTGGAAAGAAAGCGCATCTGGTGGTGGAAAAAGGCGCCGCCACGGTAGCGGTCATGCGCACCATTAAGCAGGCGCTGGATCCCAAGAATCTGTTCAATCCGGGCAAGATAGTGTGATTCAGATGTCGCTCAAGGTGTGCAGCAGACGGGGAACGTTGTCGTCGCCCAGTTCAAGCAGAATTTCCTTCTTCTCGTACACCTTGCAGATGCGTTTGCCGTTCCAGTGGTAGGCCAACAGTTTGCTTTGTACCGGCAACGACACGGCAGGGGCGCGCAGGGCCGCGATGCATTCGCCATCGGACTTGCGCACCGATGGATACAGGATGCCCCAGGCTCCGGTGGCACGGATCTCGGCACCGAATTGTTGGGACACGGCATACTGTGTTGGATCTGGATTCAGCAAGTGCGCGAATGGCTCGCCGCGCACATCCACCATAGGTTTAACCACGGTGCCTTTGTGCACGCGCATTTCGATTTCGCACGGAGCCTGTGACGTGGCTGCCAGAAAACGTTCCCGGTGAAACACGGTTTCACGAATCGCGGTTTCCAGATCCCGCGCCGCGTAGTAGATACCGAAATCGCCGCTGGTGAAACGGCTGCCGTTACCAGTGTGGGTGAATGCTGCCATCACCACGCTGGCGCCGGGGCCGGAAATGCGATCTTCCGGCGCCACGCGATGCAGATCGCCGACCTGTTCCAGCAGGCGTTCGTTGGTGAGGGATTCGATTTCAAAGGCGGCATCCATCAATTCCGGCGGCGTGTAGCGCTCGAAAAAATTGATAGGTGGAAAACGGGTGGGAATGATGCGGTACTGGGGGCCTTCGACCCAGACTTCCGTGTACGTGGGTGACGACATCAGTGGCCCCGTTCCGCATCCAGGTAGCGTCGCACGTCGCACAGGTCACTCACGCGGCCCTGCAGCATTTTGTCCAGTGCGCTGTGGCCGCCGAACAGGGCGGCGGTGTTGGGTGCCTTGATCCACTCCGCCGCCCGCCGGTTGTTGGGCAGCAGGATGTTGATGGCCTTGTAGATGCCCATGATGTACGACACCCGCTCCAGGGTGTCCTGGCTCAGGCGCACGGGTTTGGCGCTCTTGCCTTCGCAGAAGTCCTTCATGCGGTAAAAGGTGGTTTTGGAGGGATTGCCCAGCAGAACCATCTGTTCCTTGGTGGACAGACCCCATTCATCGGTGATGCCGAAGAAATTGAGCAACGCGGCGGCGCTGAGGCGGTCTTCGCGGTCGCTGAGCTGGTATTGGGTGACGGGATGGGCGGAAATCATCGCGGCCTCCTGAAACGGCATGCTGAAATCAGTATACCGTTCCATTTGGGAAATTTACAAGCGATATTCCCGCTTGGGAGTTGGCTGTTTCCCGCCGAGGTTCAGCGTTCCCGTTTGGCTTCCGCCTCCAGTTTCATGCCCACCAGGGCGGCCTTGAGCAGGCGCCAGGGGCTGGCGCGGAACAGGGCGTCGATCAACTGGCTGAAAAGATTGTACTTTTGCTGGGTGTAAGGGTACCAATTGGGTTCGATCTTGGCGCTGTTGGCGTCGATCAGAACCGATTTGGAGCGGGTGTAGCCGAGCAGGCCCTCGGCGCCTTTCTGGCGGCCGTAGCCGCTATTTTTGGTGCCGCCAAAGGGCAGCCAGGGGTTGGCTTCGGTGAGCATGACGTTGTTGATGGACACGGCGCCGCAGTCCAGCCGG
This sequence comes from Pseudomonadales bacterium, assembly GCA_020062665.1. GTDB lineage: Bacteria > Pseudomonadota > Gammaproteobacteria > Pseudomonadales > Ketobacteraceae > Ch67. Next base: position 133,156 of record JAGUVW010000043.1, on the reverse strand, counting down.
CGGGCCACCCGTTCCGCGCGTATCTTGTCGCCGCTCCAGACGCTGGCACTGAGGCCGAATTCGGTGTTGTTGCTGACCTGGATGACTTCTTCCTCGCTGGAAAAACGCAGAACCGGCAGCAGCGGGCCAAAAGTTTCCTGCTGCATCACCAGCATGCTGTCATCCACCTGGGTGAGCAATGTGGGCAGGTAGAACAGCTCGTTGTCGCAGAGCACGTCGCCGCCGGTAAGGATTTTCGCGCCTTTGGCGCGGGCATCGTCCACCTGCTTGCGCACGATATCCAGCTGGAAATCCACGGTCATGCCGCCCAGGTCGGCGTTGCCGGTGTCGCCGGCGTTCACCACCAGCTTGTCGATTTCGGTTTTCAGGGTCTGGACGAACTGATCGTAGATGCCGTCCTGCACGTAAATGCGTTCCACCGAGCTGCAGGATTGTCCGGCGTTGGTGAGTGCGCCCCACAGCACGCCTTTCACTGCCCGCTGCAGATTCGCGTCGCTGAACACGATTGCCTGATCCTTGCCGCCCAGTTCCAGGTCCACGGGAATCAGTTTTTCCGCCGCCTGCGCGAGAATCTTGCGGCCGGTGCGGGCGCTACCCGTGAAGAAGATTTTTGCCGGTTTCTGTTCGATCAGCCGCTGTGCCGTGGTGCCGGTGCCATAGGCGATGAACACGCTCTGCTCCAGCAGGGGATCGACACTGAACAGACTTTCGAACAGACCTTGCAGCGGCGTGATTTCCGACGGCTTGAATACCACGGCATTGCCGCAGACGTAGGCAGCGAGAATGGAGGTGATGCCGATATGGAATGGATAGTTCCAGGGCGCGATCACCAGCACAGTGCCCAGCGGCTCGTGCCAGATGCGGGATTTCTTGCCCAGCAACGTGATCGGCGTTGGCACTTTCTTGTCGGCCAGGATTTTCTGCGCGTTGTGCAGCAGCCATTCGCAGTTGTCGAGCACGCCGAGGATTTCCGACACTAGTGCATCGGAGCGGCACTTGCGGGTTTCCTGGGTGATCATGTCGGCAATGGCTTCACGACGTTCAACGATATGATCCAGCAATTTTTTCACGGCGTGCAGACGTTCTTCCACCGTGGTTTTACGCAGGCGTTCGCTGGCGCGGGCGGCGCGGGCAAACATATCGCGGGCCTGTTCTTCTGTGGTTTCCAGCAAGGGAGAGAAGGTTGGAACGTCCTGTAAAGTTGGCGTGTTCATGTCAGCAAATCCTCAAGACTTATCCGGTGCGCAGTGCACGTGGTAGTCGATGGCGTCGAGTCCGGTTTTACCCTGGTAGGTGGCGCGGTGATAGCCGGAATAATAAAGGCTGAACACGACACCCTTGATGCCGATGTTCAATGTGCGCGGCAGCGGTGCCAGAAAATCGGGCCAGCGATGAGCGCTGTCGACCAGTCGCACGATCCATTCGACGGCGAAGGCAGGCAGATAATGCAGCACCAGTAACAGCAGGCCGAAATCCCGCACGTCATCCGGGTGTGCAGTGCCCATCAGATCGTCGATGCGTTCGATGCAGCCCGTGGCCGAAAAACGGGGAAAATCGCCATGGCCGGGCAGCATAATATCGCCCAGCTTTTGCAATCCGCTCAGCTGGCGCGCGGTAAAAAGTGAAGAGGCACCCAGACTCATGCTTTTTGCTCCTGCTTGCGGGAACGGGTCGATTTGGTCACACGCACGCCCGCGTCCGCCAGCATGATTTCACTGGCGCGGTGGGCGAGAGCCATGACTGACAGGCTCGGATTGATGCCCGGCGCGTTGGGAAAAATGGAGGAATCCGCGATGTACAGATGCGGCATTCCATGCACCTGGAAACCTTCGTTCACCACAGAACGGCGTTCATCTGTGCCGATGCCGCAACCGCCCATCAGATGCAGTGCGATACGCAGGGGAGACGTCATGATTTCCCGCGCACCGAGCGCACCGAAAATATCGTGTACCACCTGATTGCCGCGATCAGCCCGCTGACGGTCGCCGTCAGACAACGGCTTGTGAATCTGCAGCCGCCCTTTGTTGTTGATGCGCAGCTGTCCTGCTTCCTGATCCCGCACGGCCACTTCAATGCAGGCCATGTTGCGATACTGTTTCATGAAGCGCTGGTGCTCGAATCCATAACCCGGCTTCAGCAGACTCATGGCGATGGGGCCGGCGAACACGTTTTCCAGTTTGAAACCCCATTGACGGAAGCGGGGATCGGAGGATTTCACGGACTGGAACGCGCCCTTGTGGGAATCGACGATTTCATCGAACAGGCCCACTGTCATCCATTGGGGATGGCAGTGGAAGTACTGTCCCAAAGCGGGCAGACGTTTTTCCATTCCGGCTTTCAGCAGCAATTGGGTAGTGCCCAATGCGCCTGCTGCCAGAATCACTTTGCGGGCATGCAATGTCTGTGGCTGGCCTTTCAGCTTGCCCTGCACGGTGACAAAACTGCTGCCGTGCACCACTTCCGCCACTTCAAATTCCGACAGAATCTGTAGCCCCTGCTTTTCTGCTTTCGGCAGAAAGGTTTCCAGCATGCTCTGTTTGGATTTGCGCGGGCAACCGCCCAGGCAAACGATGCAGTCGTTACCTTCGCCGCAATCTTTCTGGCCGCGCCGCAGCGGAGCCCATTCCAGCGCGAGTTTTTCGAATCCCTGCACATACAGTTCCGCGTTGCGGTTCCAGTCGGATTTTTCCATGTAATGCAGCGACAGATGGGATTCCACCGCGTCGTAATGGCGAGTCATCTCGCTGCTGCGGAAGTAAGGAATGCCGGAGGCTGTGCGCCAGTCGTCCAGCGCCACGTCGTCGAAGCGGTCGAGCAGGCACTGATTGATGATGGTGCCGCCGCCGACGACTTTGCCGCGAATGAACAGAGTGCCGGCGTCGGTGCTGGCATCCATGCCGCCGTTCCACATCAGCTGGGCGTTGGCGTCCATTTCGTTGGCGGGAAAGGTGTCGGCGCTGAAGCGTTTGCCTGCTTCCAGCATCAGCACATCGGCGCCTGCCTGGGTGAGAAAATGGGCCAGCACACTTCCTGATGCACCCGAACCCACAATGATGAAATCGTGAAACCGTTTCACTGCTGCTCCTTGTTCACATGAAAACCTTGCCGTCGCCGCGATAGGTGGAAACTTCGCGCTCAATGTTGTTGCCCCGGATCAAATACAAGAAGTTGAAACGCTCGCACAGTTCGCCCGCTTTCGCATGGCGGAAAAAAACCGGATCGCCGCTTTGAAGCTCGCTGCCGCGATAATGAATGGGTGTCTGCACTTCGCCGGCGCCCTCGTTGCTATCCAGCCGGACGCCACGAGGCAGATAAGGCTTGGGCAGTTTCAGCGGTTCCGCCACACCCGACGCTACATAGCCGCCGCCGTTGCAGGTGAGCACGCCTGTGCGCGGATGGCGTGTCACCTGCACGGCAAACCCTGCTGCCGGCTGCGCGGTGAACGCCTGATAGTTGTCGAACAGATGGGAACAGTAATAGCCGCTTCCCACCGTGACTTCAGTGATGGTGGGTTCGAGGATGGTGGATTCCACGCTGCCAGTGCCGCCGCCGTTCACCAGCCGAATATCCGCGCCGGCTTCCCGCAAGGCCAGCACCGTGCGCGTGCGGCGGGATTCGATTTTGGGAATGGCGTTTTTCTTCAGCTGGCGGATGATCTGGTTTTTCACGAACTGACCCGGCACCGCGTCACCCAGCCCGGCAATCTGCGCTTCGTAACCCATCACGCCTTTCAATACGACGTTCGGCAATCCCCGAATCTGGCGATACAGCGCCACGGCTTCTTCCGCATTGCGTACGCGGGAGCGGTGCACGCCGAAATAGAGCGCGGGATACTGGATCGACATATCCAGATCGAGGCAGAGCAGGGCGCGCACCTGTTTTACCTGCGCCAGCTTCTGGATTGCTTGCGCATGTTCCAGCAGGTCCACCATGAAATAAATGGTTTTGCCCTTGGCCACCTGATCCAGCGCGGCGTCGAGCGCAGCGGTATCCAGACTGGGATAGGCAATCAACAGATCGTCGAATCCCAGGCTGGCGAGCCAGGCGGCTTCCGCCGGGTGATAGCACATGATCCCCTGCATCTGCGCGCTGGCATCCAGCAGGTAGCGCAGGATTTCCACGCTGCGAATGGATTTTGATGCGATACGGATGGGAACGTGGCGCGCGCGTTTCTGGTGGAGCGCGATGTTGCGATCCATTTGATCCAGATCCACCCACGCGAAGGGCATGGACAGTCCGGCAAAGGCCTGTTTGTAATCGGAATACTGCGTCATTTGGCCATACTGATATTGTTATAATGGTACTACCGTACCACAAAAGACAGGAAATGAGAAGTGTCTTTGCGGTGGCTGTGCTGCTCGCGCCGGCGAGAGTGACGATTGCGCCCCGTGCATCGAACACAACGCGTGCAGATGCTTCAAGTAGCGTTCGAAGGAAAGTGGCTAAATGTCTGCTATCATTGCAAAAATCCTGCGCGAGTCCGGGGCTGCCGTCAACGTTTTCCGCGCTTTTGTCACCCTGTCTGAAGGAGCCTGCCGTGTCCACTGATTCCAACGAGGCCAAGCCATTCGATCTGGAGGAATTGCTGCGGCAATATGTGCAGGGGGTTCGACACAGCCGGGTGTTGGGCATGGAGTTGATGCAGGTTGAGCCGCCGGGACTGGTGTTGAGGCTGCCGTATTCCGACAAGATCATCGGCAATCCGGAAACCGGCGTGATTCACGGCGGTGCGATCACCACGCTGATGGATCAGGCCTGTGGCCTTGCCGTGGCGGTAGCGCTGGCGCCGGAATTCGATATCACCCCCACCATCGACCTGCGCATCGATTACATGCGCCCGGCTGAACCCGGCAAGGATGTATTCGCCTACGTGGAAGGCTACCGCAAGACCCGACAGGTGGTGTTCACCCGCGGCATTGCCTACCACGACGATCGCAGCAAGCCCATCGCCCATTGCGTTGCCAACTTTACCCGCATGGGGCTGAACAAGAAGCCCTGGGGCAATCAGAAGGAATCCTGAGATGAGCCTGAAAGAAACCCTGCAGCAGTGTCGCGACAATAATGATTTCAGCCCGCTGGTGAGCGCCGTGCCCTATGCCCGCCTGCTGGGGATCGGCTGTATCAAGATCGGCAACGATGTGGTGTTCACCCTGCCGGCCCTGAAGGACAACATCGGCAATCCAACGCTGCCGGCCATTCACGGTGGCGTGCTTGGCGGATTCATCGAACATGCTGCTATTCTCCAAGTGATCATGGCGATGGACGAACCCCGTTTCCCCAAGGTGGTGGATCTGTCCATCGACTACCTCAGCGCCGGCCATTTCCGCGACAGTTATGCGGAATGCAGGATTCTGCGGATGGGGCGGCGCCTGGCCAACGTGCAGGTAGTGATCTGGCAGACCAGCAAGAGCGAACCGGTCGCCACCGCCAGGGCTCACTTGCTGCTGGTCTGAATGGTTAATGTATAATCAATCGGCTGTAGTCACCGACGGGATCGAATAGGATCGAGCACATTATGGAAACGACACTGCTTCTGGCCGGGGGCGCACTATTTCTGGTCTGTACCCTGTTGTTTCTGCGCTATGCCTTTGCCAACACGGTGGGTTGGGGCGTCGCGGGATTGCTGTTCCCGCCTTCTGCCATTCTGTTCTACGCCGTTGCCTGGAAGAAACTGAAAGCCCTGGCACTGGTACATCTGGCCAGCCTGGTGCTGTTTATCCTGGTGGCGATGATGTGGGTACGGGCGAATCCCTTTGCACTGGACGACACCGGACTGGCGTGGCTGCGGAACCTGTGGGCTCCGGCGTTCGCAGAATCGCCGATGAATGTCGAGAAGGAAAAATTCGTCAGCGAGCGCGAGCTGCAACCTTACCTCCAGGGCCGCAGCCATCCCGCTGGCCAGGTACTGGGCGAACCGGTGAATTTCGTGCGCGCCACGCTGCTGAACAATGTCCTGCGTTTCAAATCCGACGAAAACGTATTTGCCCGACTGGAAGTGGCCATTCCGCTGGAGGGCATCTCCCTCAAGCCGGGCGAGAACCTGCTGGAATACACGCCGGAATCCACCGACAACCCGCCGGTGCACATCACCTATTATCCTGAGGGCCAGCACACCCCTGAAGTGAAGGTTTATAGTCATCGCTTCTGGCTGGAACTGATGCTGTCGGTGAAGGATGGCCCCCTGTATTCCGGCTACGTGAAGCTGCGGCTGCCGGATCGCCAGCGCAGTTTTGTTGCCGGCGAGTTCCGTGCCTACACCCGTGACCTGCGTTTCGAAGATGATGTGGTGGATCGCTTTTTTGATTCCAATGCCACCATCGAATACGTGGCGGAACAATGGATGGTGAACAAGCTCGGCAATGTGCTGGAGCGGGTGACGGGGTTTCGGGACACGTTTTTCCAGACGGTGCTTGAGCATCCAACCGGGCGTACGGATGTCATCGTGCGACTGGTGGATGGCACCGAGCACACGCTGAAGATCGGCCTGCTGAAGGGTAGCGAAGGGTGGGTGGTGGAAAGCGGCCCCAGTCCGGAGTTGATTCAGGCGTTGCGCACGCTGCGCAGCAAGCCGGCGGGGGCGATTGCGCGTCAGCCTCTCCGGGAACAGGTGCAGGTGGTGGATCCATCCAGTCTCGATCACCTGATCGGCAAAACCGTGGTGATTTCAACCTTCGATGGCAAGCAGCGCAGTGGCACCATCAGCGAAGTGGATCAGCACAATGTCACGCTGATGTCGCCGGTCGACGGCGGTTCGCTGGGTATGCTGGTGAAGCGGCGTGAAATTGCCGAGGTAAAACTGAGTCACTGATCCGGTGACTCAGCCTTCCACAAACACCCACAGAAAACGCGGGCCGTGCGCACCCAGCGCGATGGTCTGTTCGATGTCTGCCGTGCGTGACGGGCCGCTGATGAAATTCACCGCCCGCGGTAACGCGCCTTGCTGTTCCAGCTTTTGCCAGATGGCCTTTTTGTCCGCCACGATCTGATCCTTGCGCAGGAATACCAGATGATAGTCCGGCAGAAAATTCAGCCGGGTGGGATTGTCCGGGCCGGACAACAGCACCAGCGTACCCGTGTCCGCGATACCCGCCCAGGCGCGACTGGCACAGAGTTTGTGGGTGCCGTCGGTGGTGCCGTGAGAGAGGGTGATTCCGTTTGAAACAGGCCATTCCCGTTGCAGCGCCGGGCTCAGATGCAGACGCGGCGGCAGCGCCTTTTCCTGCATGAACCGCTCGATCAGTGGGATCGCTTCGTCCAGTTGCCGGATGCAACTTACATGGGCGGCGTTGGCGGTCAGCGTTTCGATAAACCGTTCGACAGTGTTCACGGCTTGCGCTCCTGCTGTTTTTGCCATTGCTGCAGGAAGGGCGTGGCGTCGGGAGCGGCGGGCAGTTCCCGCTGGCGGTTCCAGCCGTTGCTGAAGGGCACGCGCAGGCGGGTGCCACTGGCGTCGCGCAGCAGACGTTGGGTGAAGGTGATCGCGCGCATGGCAAGATGAAACCAGCGCGGGCGGGTCGCCAGCCAGCTGTAGAAGCGCAAAACCATGCGCCAGCCGGTGGAATCCAGTTGCTGCCGGTGTTCCTGCTCCCGCAATTTCCGCAGCAGATCCGGCAGGGGAATGCCCATGGGGCACACTTCTGCGCAGCGTCCGCAGAATGTTGAAGCGTTGGGCAACACGTGGCCTTGGTTCAGGCCCTCCAGCAGCGGCGTCAGCACCGAGCCCATGGGGCCGGGATACACCGATCCGTAAGCGTGGCCGCCCACATTGCTGTACACCGGGCAGTGATTCAGGCAGGCGCCACAGCGGATGCAGCGCAGCATGGCGGCGAATTCAGACTGGAGAATGTCGCTGCGGCCGTTATCCAGCACGATCACGTGCATTTCTTCCGGGCCATCCAGTTCGCTGGGCCGTTTCGGGCCAGTGAAAAACGTTGTGTAGGCACTCATGGCCTGGCCGGTGGCGCTGCGACCCAGCACTTCCAGAATCGCGCCGGCGTCTTCCAGGTTTTCCACCAGCTTTTCCAGGCTGGCAGTGACGATGTGTACGGGCGGCAGCGTGGCAGTGAGATCACCGTTGCCTTCGTTGGTGACAATCGCAATGGAACCCGTGCTGGCTACCAGCAGATTGGCGCCGGTGATCCCCACATCCGCTGCCAGAAATCGCTGCCGCAGCATCTGGCGGGCTTCTTCCACCAGGTTGCTTATTTCATTCAGATCGCGTTCGCCGAGCGCGTGGTGATGCCGGAACAACTCGGCCACCGCCTGCCGGGTTTTGTGCACGGCCGGCGCGATGATATGGCTGGGTGGCTCCTTCGCCAATTGAATGATGTATTCCCCCAGATCGGTTTCCACCACGTCGAGGCCTGCCTGCTCCAGTGCGGTGTTGAGATGGGTTTCCTCGCTCACCATGGACTTGCCTTTGGTGATGATTTTGGCCTGCCGGCGTTGGCAGATGTCGAGCACGATGCGGTTCAGATCATCCGGCGTCGCAGCGCGATGGAGCTGGCCGCCAGCGGCGTTCAGGTTGTGTTCGAACTGGTCGAGCAGGGCGGGAATGTTGTCCAGCGCCCGCTGCTTGGCGGCCTGGGCCTGCTGTTTGAGAAATTCAAAATCGTCTACCAGGGCGATGGCCTTGCGGCGCTTGCCGAGGAAACCGCTCTTGGCGCGGGCAAGTGCGGTCTGCAGGGTGGTGTCCTGCAGCGCCTGTTCGCTGTTGGGAATGAACTGGCGGGCGTCGCGCTGGATCATGGCCGTTTGTTCTCGCGCTGCGGTTCGGCATCGGCCAGCACTTCGGCCAGATGGCGGAACTGCAGATCCCGTTGCTGGCGCAGTGCGAGCCCCTGTAGATGCAACAGGCAGCCCAGATCGGCACTGACCACCGTGCGGGCGCCGGCGGCTTCGATGCTGTCCAGCTTCTGGCTGCCCATGCGGGCGGACAGGGCGTCGAATTTGGCAGAAAAAGTACCGCCGAAGCCGCAGCAGACTTCCGGTTCGGCGAACGGCTTGAGTTGATCCTGCAGGCAATCCTGCAGCAATCCATCCGCCTGAGTATGGCTGCGGGTTTCGCGACGACAGGAACAGCTGGTGTGATGGGCGGTAGCCGTTGGCGTATCCGGCCCCGGCGCAAAACGCACACCCTGCTGCGCCAGAAATGCCGCCAGTTCGCGGGTTTTGCTGGCCACTCGGCGCGCCCGTTCCTGCCAGTGCGCATCGTTTTCAAACAGATGCGGATAATGAACGCTGATCATGCCGGCGCAGGAACCGCTGGGCACCACGATCCAGTCGTAAGGCTCCAGTACCTGGATCTGCAGTTTGGCTATCCGGCGGGCTTCGTCGGTCAGGCCGTTGTTGTAGGGAGGCTGGCCGCAGCAGGTCTGGTCGGGCGGCACTTCCACCCGGAAGCCGGCCTGTTCCAGCAGCTTCACCGTGGCGAACCCTACCGCCGGCCGCTGGCTGTTCACCAGACACGTAACAAACAAGGCGACGAGAGGGGGCTGGGCAGGTTCCGTGGTCATCCCTGGCATCCGGTTTCACGTGGGGAATCCGCATCTTAGCAAAAATTCCTGGTGGCAGGCGCTTGAAATCCGCCGGCCAGCCCCCACCTTGCGAACATCAGCCGCGCAGCCCCGGTGGGGCGCGGTTTTCCTGCAATCCAGAACGACCTTTCGATCCAAGGGAGCTTTAGAACACCATGACCGTCGAAGCCAAAAAAGAAACCCTGGGCTTTCAGGCCGAAGTCAAGCAGCTGCTGCACCTGATGATCCACTCCTTGTACAGCAACAAGGAAATCTTCCTGCGGGAACTGATCTCGAACGCCTCAGATGCGTCGGACAAGCTGCATTTCCTGTCGCTGTCGCACCCGGACATCATGGAAGGTGAAGGCGATTTGAAAATCCGCCTGGAATGCGACAAGGACAAGAAAACCATCACCCTCACCGACAACGGCATCGGCATGAATCGGGAGGATGTGATCAGCCATCTGGGCACCATCGCCAAGTCCGGCACGGCGGAATTTCTGCGCAACCTGACCGGCGACCAGAAAAAAGATTCCCGCCTGATCGGCCAGTTCGGCGTGGGCTTCTACTCTGCGTTCGTGGTGGCGAAGGAAGTGGAAGTGTTCACCCGCAAGGCCGGCGAGCCAGCGGAAAACGGTGTGCACTGGGTATCCCAGGGTGAAGGCGAGTTCTCGATCGCCCAAGTGAATCGTCCGCAGCGCGGTACCACCATCGTGCTGCATCTGCGTGACGGCGAGGAAGAATTCGCCGATGGCTGGCGCCTGCGCAGCATCGTGAAGAAGTACTCCGATCACATCTCTCTGCCCATTGAAATGCTGAAGGAAGATTTCCGCAGCGACGAGGAAAAAGAGAAGGAACCGCAAGCGCCGGAATTCGAAGTGGTGAACAAGGCCACTGCGCTGTGGACACGCTCCCGCAATGAAATTACCGACGACGAGTACAAGGAGTTCTACAAGCACATCTCCCATGATTTCGAAGAGCCCGCGAGCTGGAGCCACAACCGTGTGGAAGGCAAGCAGGAATATACCTCGCTGCTGTACGTGCCTAAGCGCGCGCCGTTCGACCTGTATCACCGTGAAGCGCCCCGTGGCCTGAAGCTGTACGTGCAGCGCGTGTTCATCATGGATGACGCCGAGCAGTTCCTGCCCCTGTACCTGCGCTTCATCAAGGGTGTGCTGGATTCCTCTGATCTGCCGCTGAACGTATCCCGCGAAATCCTGCAGTCCAACCAGACCGTGGAGAACATGAAGAGCGCCCTGACCAAGCGTGCGCTGGATATGCTGTCCAAACTGGCGGGCGAGGAAGAGAGCTACAAAGCGTTCTGGAAACAGTTCGGCCAGGTGCTGAAGGAAGGCCCGGCGGAAGACTACAGCAACCGCGAAAAAATTCTCGGCCTGCTGCGTTTTGCCTCTACTCAGAGCGGCACCGCCGAGCAGGTGGTAAGCCTGGATCAGTACATCGAGCGCATGAAGGAAGGCCAGGACAAGATCTACTACATCACAGCAGAAAATCACAACGCCGCCGCCAACAGCCCGCACCTGGAAATCTTCCGCAAGAAGGGTGTGGAAGTGTTGCTGATGTCCGATCGTGTTGACGAATGGATGATGGGTCAGATTTTCGATTACAAGGGCAAGTCCTTCATCAATATCGCCAAGGGCGACCTGGATCTGGGCAGTATCGAAACCGAGGAAGAAAAGAAACAGCAGGAGGAAGTGGAAAAGTCCTCCGAGGATCTGGTGAAGCGCCTGAAAGCCGCGCTGGAATCCCGCGTGTCGGAAGTCAAAGTGTCACATCGCCTCACCGATTCGCCGGCCTGTCTGGTGGTGGGCGCTTACGACATGGGCGCGCAGATGCGCCAGATCATGGAAGCCGCAGGCCAGAAGCTGCCCGACAGCAAACCCACGCTGGAAATCAATCCCAGCCATCCGTTGATGGAACGCCTGACTGCCGAAGTGCAGGATGATCGCTTCAGCGATCTGGCATCCGTTGTGTTCGATCAGGCCGCGCTGTCCGAAGGCCGCGTGCTCGACGATCCTGCCGCGTACGTCAAACGCATCAACGCACTGTTGCTGGAAACACTGCGCTGATCTGTCCGGGGCGGCCCTGTTCAACCTGAGCAGCAGGCTCGCCCCTATCACTTTTTCACCACACTAGACAAGCCTTCATTCACCACCGCTACCTGCTAGAATGAAACCACGGTCACGTGGGAAAAGGAGGTCAATGTGGTTGAAATATTCATTAAATATCCTTTGACGCTGGAAACGGCCCAGGAATTGCGTGAGCCTGTGCTGGCGGTGATTCTTGATGCCATCAAGTCAGTGACCGCAGGCGAAGATGGTTTTACCCTGAACTTCGGTCGCGAAAGCCGAATCATCCATTCCGTTTCCCAAATGATTGAAATCGAGCGCGTTGTGAATCCGTTCTTGCGCATGTCGTTGGTGGTGGAATCGAATCAGGGTCCCATCAAGCTGGAACTCACCGGCCCGACAGGTACCAAGGATTTTCTGATCAGCGAATTCGGCCTCAAACGCTGGTTATCCTGAACGAATAAAAATCCATAAGGAGTTTTGTGGTCATGCCGTCTGAGCATATTACGGTTCTGGGGGGAGGCAGCTTTGGCACCGCCATCGCGAACATCGTGGCGGACAATGGTTATCCCGTGAAGCTGTGGATGCGCGATGCGGATATTGTCAACGGCATCCGGCTCACCCACGAGAACAGCCGTTACCTGCCGGGGAAGCAACTCAATCCCGCCATCGAACCCACCACGGATCTGGCGGGCGCCGTCAGCACTGCCACCATTATTTTTGTCGCCATCCCCAGCAAAGCGTTTCGCACCGTGCTGCGCAATGCCCACGCGCATTTCAATCCCGATCAGGTGCTGGTGAGCACCACCAAGGGTATCGAGGAAGACGGCTTTCTGATGATGAGCCAGATTCTGGCCCAGGAAACACCGTGCGAGCTGATCGGCGTGCTGAGTGGCCCCAACCTGGCGAAGGAAATCGCCAACCGCACGCTCACCGGCACGGTGATTGCGAGTGAGCACGAAGTCGTGCGTTCCCGCGTGCAGCAGGTGCTGTCCTGCAGTTATTTCCGTGTCTATGCCAACAATGACGTGTTCGGTGTGGAACTGGGCGGTGCGCTAAAAAATATTTACGCAATTGCATCGGGCATGGCATCGGCGCTGGGCATGGGCGAGAACACCAAGAGCATGCTGATCACCCGCAGTCTGGCAGAGATGAGCCGCTTCGCTGCGCGCCTGGGCGGCAATCCGATGACCTTTCTGGGCCTGGCCGGCGTGGGGGATCTGTTTGTCACCTGTACCTCGCCGCTCAGCCGCAATTATCAGGTGGGATTTGCGCTGGCCCAGGGCAAGGCGCTCGATGACATCCTGGCGCATTTGGGGGGTACCGCCGAGGGCGTCAATACCATTCGCCTCGTCAAAAAGCAGTCGGTGGAACTCGAAGTCTACATGCCGCTGGTGCACGGATTGCATGAAATTATTTTTGAAGGCAAGCAACTCAAAGAAGTGATCAAGCGTCTGATGCTGGGTGAACAGAATTCCGATGTGGAGTTCGTGCTGCCCGGCCCGGACAAACTGGCTTCCATCCGCAAGGCGAAGAGCTGAATGAGTGAAAATTCCCGCGATACAGACGACACGCCGGTGATTCTGACTGGCGTCTACATGATGATTTATTACGTGATCTACCTGCTGCTGGGCTATCTGCTGTTTGGCATCGGCGTGGCACAACTGCTGGTGAAACTGTTATCGGGCGAACCGCAGGGGGATCTGCAGCGCTTTGGTGCAGCGTTGTCGCGTTATATGGCGCAGATTGTCGATTACATTGCCATGCGTTCCCCGGTGCGGCCGTTTCCCTTCAGCGACTGGCCCCGCGTGGAGGAGCAGGAGGAGAACTCCTGATGCAGCTCTATATCATGCGTCACGGTGATGCGATCCAGTATGCCCGCACCGATGCCGAGCGTCCGCTCAGTGATCTGGGGCGACGTCAGGCCGAGGCGATGGCGCAGTGCTTTAAGACGGTTCCGCCGTCCCGGATCATTGCCAGTCCCTATCTGCGTGCCCAGCAGACCTGTTCCATCGTGTGCGAGGCGCTGGGCAACAAAACCTTTGACACCGTCGATGGCATTACGCCGGATGTGGATCCGTTGGGTGTTGTCCGCCTGCTGCAACCCTATGAAAACGAAACGCTGCTGATGGTGAGTCATCAACCGCTGGTGAGCGCGCTGATCGGCCTGCTGGTGCAGGGTGATATGGCGGGCGGTTATATGATGGGGACTGCTTCTGTCGCTTTTCTGCAGATGGATACACCAGGCGCCGGGCAGGCTACTTTACAATGGTTGCGTCACGCCACCTGATTGGCCGTTTCCCGCCCCTGGCCGGTCGTTCGGCATGTTGCCTTTGATAGATTTATTCGCTATACCCGATTGATCAGCAGTTAACTGCCACCCTAACAAAAATCACAAGACGGGATCGATCATGCCAGCGACCACCACCGCAGCCCCTGCACGCAACAAGACAGCTGACAAACCCACGCTCAATACCGGCTTGCCCCTTCCGCTGGAACGCTTCTATTTCTGGGAGAAAAACCAGCCCGGCAAAGTGTGTTTCACCCAGCCCATGGGCAGCGGCATCATCAAGGATCTGACCTGGGCTGAAGTGGGCCGGCAGGTGCGGTCGATGGCGAACTTTCTGAAAAGTCTTGGCGTGAAGCCCGGCGATCGGGTTGCCATCCTGTCGAAGAACTGCGCGCACTGGATCATGTCGGATCTGGCGATCTGGATGGCCGGTGGCGTGTCGGTGCCGCTGTATCCCACGCTGACGGCGGATTCCGTGCGGCAGATTCTGCAACACAGTGAATCGAACATCCTGTTTGTGGGCAAGCTGGATGATTGGGCTCACATGAAAGCGGGCGTGAGTAGCGATATTCAGTGCATCGGTTATCCGCTCAGCCCGCAGCACGATTTTCACACCTGGGATCAGATCGTCGCTGACACCACACCGCTGCAGGAGTCGCCGTCGCGCAGTCATGCCGAGCTGGCCACCATCATTTATACCTCGGGCACTACCGGCATGCCAAAAGGCGTGATGCATACCTTCAACAGCATCGCATCCGGCGCGTCGCAGATTTCCAATCTGTATGAAGTCAGCATGCACGATCGCGCGATTTCCTATCTGCCGCTGTCACACGTAGCGGAACGGATGTGCATCGAAATGCTGCAGATGTACGAAGGCATGCACGTGTTTTTTGCCGAGTCGCTGGATACCTTTGCGCAGGATCTGGTGCGGGCGAAACCTACGTTGTTCTTTTCGGTGCCGCGCCTGTGGGCGAAATTCCAGGCGGGTGTGTTCAGCAAGTTTCCGGAAAGGAAGCTGCGCATTCTGCTGATGATTCCCGGTGTGGGCGGGCTGCTGCGCAAGAAAATCAAGCAGGCGCTGGGGCTCGATCAGATTCGTTATTGTTTCAGCGGCGCGGCGCCTATATCGGGCAGCCTGCTGTCCTGGTACAGGGATCTGGGCCTGGAAATTCTCGAAGTCTATGGCATGACCGAAAACATGGGCTATTCCCATGGCACACCGGCGGGTCAGGCGCGTCAGGGTTATGTGGGCAAACCCAATCCCATGGTGGAAGTGAAAATCGGCGAAGGCGGCGAGGTGCTGGTGCGCTCGCCCACTACCATGATCGGCTATTTCAAGGAGCCGGGTAAGACCGCCGAGGCGCTGGATGAAGAGGGCTTTCTGCATACCGGTGACGTGGGCACTATCGAGCCCGATGGCAGTCTGAGAATTACCGGCCGCATCAAGGAGATTTTCAAGACCACCAAGGGCAAATATGTGGCGCCGTTCCCCATCGAGTCCAAGTTGCTGGCGGATGCCCACGTTGAACAATGCTGCGTGGTGGGGAATGGGATGCCGCAGCCAATTGCATTGATCGCGCTGTCGGAAGGTGATCGTGCTGCCTTGAACAACGGCGCGCCACGGGACGCCATTCACGCCGACCTGCTGGATCTGATCGCACGGGTGAACGCCACCCTCGATCCCCACGAAAAACTCAAAACCCTGGTGGTGACCAAAGGCGACTGGACGATTGAAAACGGCATCATGACGCCGACCCTCAAGATCAAGCGCAATGTGCTGGAAAACCGTTACGAGGGCCGCATCGAAAACTGGTATGAATCCCACGACAAGGTGCAGTGGGAATAGTCATTGGACACGAGAGGTAGCGTACGTGAAGGTGCAGAAGTGGATTGTGCGGGGATTGTGGTGTCTGCTGGCGGCGTTGATGGTGTTTGCGCGGCCGGCGGCGGCGAGTCTGCTCTGGCAGCTTGAGAAGGACGGCAAGACACATTATCTGTTTGGCACCATCCATATTTCCGACGCCGACATCATCGCTTTGCCGCCGCATGTGGAAAGCGTGGTGAAGTCCGCGCGGCAACTGGTGGTGGAGGCGATTGCTGATGAACAGTCCCGCCAGTCCATGGCGGATCGTTCATTGCTGGCATCCAACACACTGAAAAATGTACTGGGGCCGGATTTGTTCGCAGAAGTTACCGGTGCAGCCAAAGCCCGTGGTGTGCCGCCTGGCAGCCTAGTGCGGTTGAAACCCTGGGCCGTGGGCCTGATGCTGAACGTACCCACGCCGTCGCTGGAGCCGGTGCTCGACGTGCATCTGCAATACCGCTTCGAGGATTCCGGCCGTGCCGTTCACGCCCTCGAAACCATCGACGAGCAGCTCGATATTTTCGATCAACTGTCGCTGGACGATCAGATCGCGTTCCTGAAATCGTCGTTGTCCCAGCTGGAGGATTTCGACGGCAATTTTGCGCAGATGAAAGCACTCTATCTGGCTGGCGACCTGGATGCCATTCACCGCTTTT
Source organism: Pseudomonadales bacterium (assembly GCA_020062665.1). Lineage (GTDB taxonomy): Bacteria > Pseudomonadota > Gammaproteobacteria > Pseudomonadales > Ketobacteraceae > Ch67. The sequence continues at coordinate 116,744 of JAGUVW010000043.1, read as the reverse complement.
CGGAACAGCAGACCGCGAAGGGCGATCATCCGGTGATGAAACGCCTGATGTACCGGATTCTGGAAGAGCGCAACGAACGCATGTTTGCCCGGGTACAGCCCCATCTGGCACAATCGGGCACCCTGATCGCGGTGGGCGCACTGCATCTGCCAGGGCAATTGGGATTGTTGCAGATGTTCAGACAGGCGGGATACGCCGTGAAGGCCATCGATCCCTGAATTCCGCATTCATTAACGGAACCTTCTATGTTTGTGCATCTTGCTCACGCCAATGGCATTCCTGGCGCATCCTATCAACCTATCTTCAATCGCCTCAAACCCCATCAGTGTTTTGCCATTCCTCGCCTGGGACATGATGCGCGTTATTCCTGCCATGACAACTGGCGCGAGTTGCCCGACGAATTGATCGCACATATCCAGGCCAATGCGAACGAGCCCGTGCTGGGTGTGGGGCATTCCCTGGGTTCCATCGTCACCTTTATGGCGGCCTGCAAGCGGCCGGAGCTGTTTCGCGGTGTGCTGATGCTCGATCCACCGCTGTTCTGGGGCGCAATGGCGCTGGGCGCCAAGCTGTTCAAACGCATCGGCAAGATCGATGACATTACGCCTGCAGGCAAATCCAAGTTCCGGCGCCGTAACTGGGTGGATCGCAAGACGGCGGTAGACTATTTCGGTTCCAAGCGTCTGTTCCAGTTTCATCCCGAGTGTTTTGAAGCGTTCTGCAACGCGGCGGTGGAGGAGATGGGTAACGGCGAAGTAAAGCTGTTTTTCGATGTGGATGTGGAGGTGGAAATCTTCCGCAATACGCCGGACAACCTGCGCAGTTTCCGCCGCCCGAAGGATCTGCCGATCAAGCTGATTCATGCCGATCGCAGTGATGCCTGCATCGAAAAAATGGTGTTGCCGTTTTGCAGGCATTTTTCCATTCCCAGCGAGAAGATCGCCGGCGAGCACATGTTTCCGTTGCAGCACCCGGATCTGGCGGCGGAGCTGATTCACCGTTTCATCAAGGAGTACCTGTGACATGCTGACAGAAGAAATCCGCGTCAAGGTCGGCGGCCTGGAGCTGGCAGCCAAGCAGTGGGGCGATGCGGAGTCGCCGGTGATTCTGGCGCTGCACGGCTGGCTGGACAATGCTGCCAGCTTCGATCGTCTGGCGCCGTTGCTGCAGCAGTATCGTGTGGTGGCACTGGATTTTGCCGGGCACGGCTACAGCGGGCATCGGGCCGAAGGTGTGCGCTATCACATTCTCGATAATGTGGATGACGTGATCGGATTTGCCGACGCGATGGGGCTGCAGCGATTCGTTCTGCTGGGGCATTCCATGGGGGCGGGCGTTGCCACGTACACCGCCGCGAGTTTTCCCGAGCGGATCGAAAAGCTGATTCTGCTGGAAGGCATCGGCACCCAGACCAGCAAGCCGGAGGATGCGCCGAAAATTCTGCGTCAGGCGGTGGAAGACATGAAAAAGGCCGGCGCCAAGCGCAAGCCGGTGTATGAAACCCGCGAGGAAGCGATTCAGGCCCGCGCGCAATCCATCGGTGGCATCAGCGAGGATGCTTCCACCATTCTGTGCTGCCGCGGGCTGGAAAAAGTGGATACGGGTTTTACCTGGCGTTCCGATCCGCGCGTGAAAATGTCATCCGCCATCCGTCTGACCGATGAGATGGTGCACGCACATCTGGCGGCGCTGTCGATGCCGGTGTTGCTGGTGCGTGGCGAGCAGAGTTTTTTCGCCGCCACTCAAACGCTGCAGGAGCGCGCGGACAAACTTCCTCACGGCCGGATCATCTCGCTACCCGGCAATCATCACCTGCATCTGGAGCGGGACACCTGCGGTGCGGTGGCGGACGCCATCAATGCTTTTCTGCGGTGAAGGGCAGAGTGACTCCATTTGGTGCGTCCTCCTTGGCGGAAACAGGTAAACCGGAAGAGTTTCTGCAGACGCAGTAGCGCTTCTGGTGCAGTGAGTGCCTGATTCCGCAGGAAATTCCTGTTTAGCGACCCGGCGGTTCCCGTGGCACGCATTCTGCACTCCTGATGCAAATAAGCGTCGAAGGAGTGCCCATGCAGCCCGATTCCAAATCCCCACCCATGACCGCGCTGGTGCTCACCGCTGGTGGCGCCCGTGGCGCCTATCAGGCCGGCGTGATGAAACGCATCAGCGAACTGCCGGCCTTTGCGGAGCGCAGCGCGCCGTTTTCGATCATTACCGGTGCGTCGGCCGGGGCCATCAACGGCGCAGCCATCGCGTCGCAGCACGACAATTTCAGCGCATCGGCCAGACTGCTGGTAAAGCTGTGGTCGAATCTGCAGGCCGCTGATGTATATCGCACCGATACGTTTTCGCTGCTGCAGAATACCGGGCGCATGGCCCTGGATTTTGCACTGGGTGGGCTGATTGGCGCGGGCAGGGTGCGGTCGCTGGTGGACTCGTCGCCGTTGTATGGATTTCTGGAACGGAATCTGCCACTGCAGGGCATTCGCAAGGCTGTGCGCGATGGTGGCCTGCACGCCCTCGCCATTACTGCCACTGGCTATCACTCCGGGCGCGCGTTTACTTTTGTTGAAGGCAAGCCAGGGCTGCCGTTGTGGAACAAGAGCCGGCGGGTGGCGCTGGCAGCGGAGATTTCGGTGCAGCATGTTCTGGCATCGGCGGCGATTCCCATTGTGTTTCCGCCGGTGGAATTGCCGACAGGGCAGTCCACCGCCTATTTCGGTGATGGTGCCATGCGCCTGGTGACACCGCTGAGCCCTGCCATTCGTTTGGGTGCGCAACGTTTGCTGGCTGTGGGTGTGCGGTGCCAGGAATCGGCGCACAGTCTGTTGCGATCGGAATTATCGTCTGACGCAGATTTTGCCAGTGACCTGAAGCGGCCACCGCTGTCGCAGATCTGTGGCACCTTGATGAATGCGATTTTTCTCGATCATCTGGATGCGGATCTGGATCATCTCAAACGCATGAATTCCTTTGTGGCGGAGCACGAAAAACTCGCGTCGCTGGTGGCAACGCCCCTGGGTGACGCCGTGCCCGATCACGAACCCATGCGCACGGTGACACCGCTGGTGATTTCGCCGTCCGCCGACATTGCCATCATCGCCAAGACGCTGGAACATCGCATGCCGAAAAGCATCCGCTATGTGATGGAAGGTCTGGGCACGCCAGACGCGCAAAGCGCCGATCTGACCAGCTTTCTGCTGTTTGATTCTGCCTTTACCCGGGAGTTGGTGCAGCTGGGTTACCGTGATGCCGCGCAGCGGATCGATGAGGTCGAGGCGTTTTTGTGTGATCCGGTGGAACCCGCGTCGGGGTGGGATGACAAGGTGGTTTCCGCGCAGACCTGGGCGGGTGTTCTGTAAAGCGTGCAGCCGCAGTGATCAGTGTTCGCGCTTTTTCAGCGCGGCATCAATCACTGGCTTGAGCAGGCGGCCACTGTTGCCGATCTGTTGCCACAGCAGGCGCCAGTTTTCAGCGCTGCGATGGTGGCTGACGCAGCGCAGGAAGCGGGCACGTTGCGCGTCTTCCTGCCGCACCAGAATGGCGGCCCACAAGGCGTCGTCAACGTTGTAGCGGCGGTCGACGGCAAGACAGACGGGCACACAGTCCTCCACCGGTATCGTCAGTTCTTCTGCAGCAGCCAGTGTCGCGTCGCGGATGGAGCCGGCTTTGGGGCTATCCGGTTCGTCCAGGCGATAGGGTGGCTGCCATTCTTTCAGCGGGCGCAGTTGGTCGATGTGGCTCAGCACCAGCAGCAGCGGTGGTGGCCGCCGCTTGGGTTGTTCTTTTTGCCAGTGCCGGATCTGCTCGAGCTGGGCGCGTTCACCGGCTCGGTCGGCCACGTTGGCGGGGCTCACCAGTAAAATCAGATCCGCCTGACTGGCTGCTTCTCTCAGGGCGCTGCTGCGCATCAGGTTGGAATCGAAACCCGGCGAATCGAAGATCAGTGCTTCGGTGAACCCCTGCTGCTCCAGGCGATAGGCTTGGAGGCGGGTGGTGGTGTCGGGGAGTACGTCCGCTGCGGTTTTCAGTTCGCCAAACAGCGCGTTGATCAGGCTGGATTTGCCGGCGTTGGTGCGGCCCAGCACCAGAATGCGCAGGGGTTCTTCTTCCAGCCGGGCCTGTTGTTCCGCAGCCTGTTGCAGCGCCTTGCGCGAGGCGTCGGTGGTGGCGGTAGCGTGAGTATTTTCATCCAGCAGCAGATTACCGCTGTACAGTTCGATGGCGTAGTAACCCACCTTGCGCACGTATTCCTGCAGCAGCCAGGTCTGCACTTTGTCGGAACCGTAGCCGAAGATGCGGCTGCTTACCTGGCGGCGGAATTCCCGCAGCAGCGCGCCGGCCGGATCCACGACTGCGTGTCCCAGGCGGTAGAGCGTTTCGTAGCGTTCGACGGCATCTTTCCAGCGTTTGGCGCGGGTGACATCCCCCAGGGTGAGTTGATGGCTGAGGGGAATGTTCTCGGTCACCAGTTGACGCAATTCGCGGCTGGCCCGCTCGATGATGAGCAGCGCGTGGGGCAGGGTCATTTCCAGCAGAGGCTGCTCCCGCTCCGGATGATAACAACGGGCGACGTGGGCGAGGGTGTCGCGGCCCAGTTGCCACAGACGGGTGCCGTCGCTGAGAGGATAGTCGTCGATGGTGACGCGACTGGCGAGGGCGTCCACCTGCTGCCAGGGGGAATCCGCCGCGGTGGGCCAGTGGGGATTGGCTGTGGTAGCCGGTTGCGCGGGCAGGCGCTGCTCCCGCTGCCGTGCCAGGCTGTGCAGTGCAAACCCGCTGGCGCCGGCCAGCAATAGCGCACCCAGCCAGTACAGCATGTTGCCTTCCTGCCACAGCCAGACTATTCCAAGAACCGGCAGCGCCAGCAGCGGCAGGGCGGCAGTGATCAGGGCCAGCAGACGCAGCCGGCCGAACCGACGCAGCAGGGAGGCGTTATTGCGGCTCATGCAGTTGTGACTCGTCTGGCGGTGCCTGGTGGGACGCCACTTCGCGCCCTCGTCGCAGCGCATCGGTGAAGACCTGTCGCAGCTGCACGTCGTCCACTGTCTGCCCCTTGCGTTTGCGCGTCAGGTAATAGCACGCTGCTTTGCCCAGGGCGAACGTGGTAGCGGCACTGCTGGTGGCGCCCCACACCGCGCCTGCGGTTTGCCCCCACACCGGAATCAGCTTCACCAGATTGCGTCCGGCCATCTGCAAGCCGTAACCAATGCTGATACCCGCGCCCAGCAGGCCGAAAAATTCCGTGGTGTTGCGCTTGTCCCAGGGCACCGCGTAAATCGACGCCAGGGTATGAAACAGTTTGAGCTGGATCGCAGGCACGCCGGCCATGTCCACCACCGGCAGCGCACCCAGGCCGGCTGCTGCAAGGGAATAGCTGAGAATATGGGGATGAGCCGCGCGACTGTAGGCATCCTGAATGGCGGGATCGGCTTCCAGCAGCGCACGCAGGCCGAATGCCGATGCTTCCTCCACCGCTTGCCAGAGTGCATCCGCGCCATAGCGGGGATCGTCGAAACCATCGTCTTCCAGCGTGAAATCCACCGCCACCCACCAGACGCCGGCGTTGCCGGGAAGGCGCCCCAGCCGTTCCCGCTGGGATTGCAGCGCCCGCGCCAGATCGTCGTTGGGCAGTGTGGCCGGAGCGTGAAAAGGATAGGGCTGCGGATGTTGCCAGTCGAGCCCGTGACATTGATGCAGGCAGGTTTGCACGATCACTACCGGCCAATCCGGATGGCGCTTGCGCACGGCGTGCAATACGTCAGTCACCGCCTGTTGACCGGGATCGGACACCCGCATCACCGCCACCACCAGGTGTGCATGTTCCTCGCAGTAGCGAATGTCATCGGTGGGATCGTAAGCCACTTCGCCCAGGCCTCGGGTATCCAGAAAACGCACCACGGGTACATCGGCGGGAAAGTCGTAAAAGCGCGCGGTGCGGGTGCAGGGGCGGAAGCCGTTACCAATGTCGGCGTCCGGGCTGCCGGTGAGGGTGCGGATCAGGGAGGTTTTGCCGGACTGGGTTTTACCCAGCAGCCACAGCACCGGCACCGGTTGCTGCTGGCGGGCCTGCGTGATGGCATCCTGCAGCAGCTGCTCGTCGATTTTCGGCTGAAGCAACTGGTCTTTGAGGCGGGTCAGAAGATTGCGTTCGCTCACGGCATTCCGGATCGGGCTGTTCGATTGAAGTCAGCATACCGGGTGGCGGTGACAGCGTCCACCGGGCGGCCAAACCGGCGTGGATACCCGGTGGCGCGGCCCCATCGTAATTGCATTTCAGGTGCAGCGGTACCGCGCGTCAGCGAATATGGCGCTGTATTGCAGCCTGGGCGGCGAATTCCTTTTCCTCGAAGGTGGTGGCGCCTGTCAGCACATCCGGCTCGTTTTTCAGAATGCGCAAGCCGAACTCGCCATAACGACGCTGCACGCCTTTTTTCAAATAGCAGGTTTCGCATTGCTCTGCCGTTTTGCGGCGGGGAATATTCAGTACCGCCTGGGCCAGGGTATCGATGCCCAGATGCTTCAGTGCGCTGGTCAGAAAAATCTGCTCCCGCGCGGCATTGCGGTAATCGTCCAGCGCACCCAGTTCCACCAGACGCGCCTGTTTCAGCGACGACCGCAGCATGTGATAACTGGTACGCGCCAGCTTTTCCTCATCGCATTTGTTGACGATGAAACTGTCGGGCACTTCCATGATCCCGCTTTTCATAAACTGGATCTGATCGCCGGCCAGCGGCTGCATCACCAGGAAGGTGTGATCGGTGAGGAACTGGATATCGATCTCGCTCTGGCCGATGCCCACTGTTTCGATGATGATCAGATCAAACAGGTGACGCAGCAGACGGGTCGCCTGAAACGTGGCTTCGCTGACGCCGCCCAGCTCCAGATTGGATGCCTGCGAGCGAAAGAACAGGCGCTCTTCCTTTTTACCGTAATGCATGCGGGTGCGATCGCCGAGAATGGAACCGCCGGAGATCTGGCTGGAAGGATCCACCGCCAGCACGGCAATGGCGATGTTGGCGTCCATCTGCAGCAGCGCGCGACAGAGTTCGGCGATCAGGGATGATTTGCCTGCGCCGGGTGTTCCAGTGAAACCAATGACGCGCGCATCACGGGGAAAATCCTGGGGATGCTGCTGAATATGGCGGGCAATATCGTGGCGGGTTTGTGCTGCGTCGGAATTGCGGTTTTCGAACAGGCTGATCAGCTTGGCCAGCGGCCATTTCTTGAATGCAGCCGCCTGCTGCAATTGCTGCAGCAGGTCGGGTGCAAGCGGCTGGTTCTTCAGCGCAGCGATGGTTGGCGACGACGGGTGTCGGGACACGGAGCGCTATCCACGCTTTGCCTTGTGTTCCAGCACGATGTCCATCACCTTGTTCATGATGTCCATCAGGTCGTAATCCTTCGGTGTAAATACCGCTTTGATGCCTTGCGCCATCAACGCCGGAATGTCGCCTTGCGGAATGATGCCGCCCAGCACCACGGGAATTGCGTCGCGGGCGCCTTCCTGTTCCAGTTCATTCATCAGCTGCGCGATGATTTCGTTGTGGGAGCCGGACAACAGGGAAATGCCGATCACATCGACGTTTTCTTCAATGGCGGATTGCACGATGTCCACCGCGCTCAGGCGAATGCCGAAATAAATCACATCGAAGCCGGCGTGACGCGCGGCGACGGAAATCATCTCGGCCCCGTTGGAATGGCCGTCCAGACCCGGCTTGCCTACCACGATGCGGGGGCGGTGGCCGAACTGATCCATAAACGTTTGTACCTTGGCGCGCACCTGCTGCAGCTTGGCGTTTTCCAGCGCCAGGCTTTGGCCTTCCACGCCGGTGGGCGGACGGTATTCGCCATAGACTTCACGCAACGTGCCGGCCCATTCACCGGTGGACACGCGGGCATGGGCACAGGCGATGGATGCTTCCATCAGGTTGCGGCCGGCCTTTGCGTCTTCCTTCAATTTTTCCAGGCAGGCTTTGACTTTGTTGGCATCGCGCTTGGCGATGGTGTCTTCGAGCGCGTGCAGGGTTTCGGCGGCGGATTCCGGATCAACCTTGAACACGCCGCCGTCGTTGCCACCCACCAGGGGGGAGGCAATGCCATCCGCCCAGCGATTCTTGCCGACCACCACCTGCTCGCCAGTGTTGATCTTCGCCATGCGCTCGGCCTGGGAAATCACCAGTTGCGATTTCATGTAGCCGGTTTTGATGGCTTCGATACCACCGCCAGCGTCGAGAATTTTCTGAATCTCATCCCGCGCCTGTGCTTTCAGTTCTTCCACTTTGGACTGCACGACAGGGGAGCCGGCGAACAGATCCGGGTACTCCAGCAGATCAGTTTCATAGGCCAGAATCTGTTGCAGACGCAACGACCACTGCTGATCCCAGGGACGGGGCAGGGACAGCGCTTCGTTCCAGGCCGGCAATTGCAGCGCGCGACAACGGGCATCGCGACTCAGGGTAACGCCGAGCGCTTCGATCAGAATCCGCCAGGCGTTATTTTCCGGCTGCTCTTCAGTCAGGCCCAGCGAGTTCACCTGCACGCCGTAACGGAACAGGCGGTACTTGGGATTTTTTACGCCGTAACGCTGCTGGCAGATTTCATCCCAGAGTTCGGTGAACGCGCGCATCTTGCACATCTCTTCGATGAAGCGCATGCCGGCATTCACAAAGAACGACACGCGGCCCACACACTGCTCGAATTCGTCCGCGTTGAAACAATTACGCTCACGAATCGCATCCAGCACGGTGATGGCCGTCACCAGGGAATAGGCCAGCTCCTGCACCGGTGTCGCGCCGGCTTCCTGCAGGTGATAGGAGCACACGTTGGAAGGATTCCACTTGGGAATCTTGCGCAGGCAATATTCGTACATGTCGACGATCAGCTTGATGGACTGATCCGGCGGGAATACATAAGTACCACGGGCGAGGAATTCCTTGATCAGATCATTCTGGGTAGTGCCCTGCAGTTTGGCCAGATCGATGCCGCGTTCTTCCGCCAGTGCCACGTACAGCGACAGCAGCCACATGGAGGTACCGTTGATGGTCATCGAGGTGTTGACGTCGTCGATGGCAATCTGGTCGAACAGGATGGCGAAGTCATCGAGCGTGTTGATGGGCACGCCAACCTTGCCGATTTCCGGCTTGGCGATGTCCTCGTTGGAGCTATAGCCGCATTGGGTGGCGAGATCGAACGCGATGGAAAGGCCGGTCTGGCCTTTGCCCAGGTTGCTGCGATAGAGCTCGTTGGATTTGCGCACGTTGGTGTGGCCCGCATAGGTGCGAAAAATCCACGGCTTGTCCTTGCTGGACTTGCCGTCTTTGTCGTAGATGATGTGGGCTTGTTTGTCGCTCATGGGAGTCTCGCTATTGTATCCCGTTCTTCCAGCAGCCTTGGTTACGCTTATCGCTTCTTGATCAGCAACTGACGCTCGATTTCAAAAATCTTGTCCTTGATCTTGTCCTTGCCAAGATCCTTCTTGTCGTTTTCCTTGATGAACAGATCGGCGCCGTACTGCTCCAGCGCCTTTGCCGAGGTGATGTTCTTCACACCGACAAACTGCACGGTAACCACACTCGCCCGATCCTTCAACTCACCGGGCGCATCCTCGCGGGCCAGAATCCGGCTCAGGCCAAACACCGTGTCACCGGCAAACGCAGGCTGGGTGTGATAGCCCTCGGTAAAGCCGATTTCCCACAGCGCATTCTCGCTCAGATCACGGCTGGCCAGACCTTCCAGCCACGCATACACCAGGCCGCCATAGACGATGGGATTGCCACTCATGGGGCCGCTCTGGGCGGAGCTGTAAAGCTTGTCGTAGTGCAGGGGATGGGTGTTGCCCACCTGATAGGTGAGGGCAAAGTGTTCGTCGCTGATGGTGCGGCCGTTGTTGTGCACGATGATGTCGCCGGGATTGAAATCGTCAGCGTAGGTATTCCAGCCCGTGACTGATTTGGGGACATGGCGCAGGGACGTGGCGAGCGCTTCTGGCAATTTCACCGCAGCGTCGTCCTGCCAGGGGAACACAGGCGACTTGTCCTGCGACAGCGGAGTCGTGGGCAGGCGGTCGCCGCGATAGGCCACCATCAGTTTGCGTTCATACTGCAGCACGACTTCGCAGCGCTGATTCACACCCAGGGTGCGAATGGTGACGATGCCGGGTTTGTCGGCGCCGCGCTCCTTGCGGTCAACAACCATGGTCATGGCGCGAACCGTATCACCGGGATAGACCGGTGCCAGAAACTGCGCGTTGTAATAGCCCAGGTTGGCGATGACCTTTTCGGAATCGTTCTGCACACCCAGCGACAGCACCACGTTGAACACCATCTGCGGTGACGCCGGCAGCTGGCTGAAACCATGAGCGCGAGCATATTCCAGATCCAGATACAGCGGATTGCACTGCATGTAGGTACGGGAAAAGCTGTCGATATTGGATTGGGTGAAGGAAAAGCCCCGTGGATGCACGAAGATCTGGCCCGGCACGTATTCTTCCAGGTAGCGACCATATTGCGGATGGCGGACGCTGTTCAGCGCGATTTCGGTGGAAGGAGCCAGTTCTTTCTGGGTGGGGAATTTGATTGCCATGAATGAATCCTTGGGCACGATAACCAGAGTCAGCTAACGGAGTAAAAGGCTGTTCGTTAGCACGGGCAGTCAAGGAGCGGGAAGCCGATTCGGGACCGTTTGCGGCCAGGGATGGCCGCGGACGAGCGCACATGGATGTGCTTGTAGCGTGTCCCGAATCGGCTTCCTGCTCCTTGACTGCGTCCTAAATAGAAATCCGAAAATACGTTACGCGGCGTTCTCCACCAACGCCTTCGCAATCACCTTCAGCGCCAGCGTCTCTTCCGCACCTTCAAAAATCGACAGCACACGTGCATCGATGTAATAACGGCTCACCGACGTCTCCTCGGCATAACCCATGCCACCGTGAATCTGCATCGCTTCCCGCGCCAGCCACTCCGACGACTTGCAGGAATACAGCTTCACCAGACTCGCTTCCATCTGACCCTTGCCTTCATCCATCAGACGCGCCACATGATAAGTAAACTGCCGCGACACCTGCAGCAGCATCGCCATGCGCGCAATCTTCACCAGGGTCAGCTGATAATCCGCAATCGGCTTGCCAAACACCACGCGCTCTTTCGCGTAACTCAATGCCTTCTCGAACGCTGCCTGCATCACACCTGTGGCGCGTGCTGCCGTCTGAATCCGGCCACCGGAAAAGCCTGCCATCGTGTAGTAGAAACCGTTACCAACGCCTTCCTTGCCACCCAGCACATGGGAATCCGGTACAAACACCTTGTCGAAGAACACCGTGAACGAGTGCATGCCGCGATAACCGATGGTGGGAATCGCCTTGCCGGTGATCATTCCACCTTGCGGTTGCTTGTATTCGAAAGAATGGCCGGGGAATGAAGGCTTTTCCACCAAAAACATGGTCAGCCCCTTGTGACCCGACGCCGGATCGGAATTGGTGCGTGCCAGCGTCAGCAGCACACCAGCGCGACCGGCAAAGGTACACCAGGTCTTCTCGCCGTCCAGCAACCAGCCGCCTTCAACCTGCGTGGCTTTCAGTTTCATCGACGCCACATCAGAACCAAAATTCGGTTCCGTCACCGCTACTGCGTTCAACGGCTCCGCCTGTGCCAGTTTCGGCAGCCAGTATTGCTTCTGCTCCTCGGTACCACCTTTCAGCAGTGCCCGCGCCATGATTTCCGGGCGGGTAATCAAACTGCCCGCTGCACCCAAAGAACCGCGCGACAACTCCTCCGTCACCACGATCATGCCCAGATTGTCTTCATGCTCATCGGGCTGGATTCCACCATACTGCATCGGAATCGACAGACCAAAACAACCCAGTTCCACCAGCGGCTTGATGATGTCGTCGGGAATGTCGGCATCTTTTGTGTGAATGTGCTCGGCGCGGGGTGCCACCACTTCTTCCGCAAACGCGCGGAACTGCTCGCGGATCATTTCCTTTTCGTGATCCAGCATGTACTCGCCGGTGAAACCACCATGCTCCAGTACATCCTTGCCCACAGCTTCCAGCGAATCGGTGGACAGATACTGGTTGATGAAGGCATCCACCGCGTCGGAATCCAGCGTCGCCGCAAGTGCAGCGCGGGAAAAACCAAAATCCGCTCGCCGGGCATTGAAGCGCCCCCGGCAGTTCTGCAGCGCCTCTGCGGAATATTGCAGCGCCAGTTTTTCCTCGATGCGCAGGCCGCTGCCGCCTTTTTCAGCCTTCACCTTCTGGCTGTAATCCAGCATTACCTTGGCTGCGGTGATCTCTGCTTCGCAATAAGCCACTTCGTAACAGGCCAGCTGCTTGCGATCCAGCTTGTCGCCATTGACGCGACCATTCACCAGGCTTTCTTTTTTCAGAAAACTCAATGCGCTGTTCAGCGAAGCCTGGGCTTGCTGGATGAGTGAGCGGGCTTGTTCGATTGCTGAGGACATCGGGATCTCCGTAAATGGGCGGTGACACATTTCTGTCACCGCCATTATGGCAGCTGGATAAATTAACCGTGGGCGCGGTTAGACACGATATGGACAAAGGAGCGGGAACGCAGCTCGTCCATGGTGATGCCGGTGGCGGTGGCTTCCTGTTCGGTGATCGCGCCACAGGCAATACCGCGCAGGAAGAAATTCAGCAGGCCCTGGCCTGTCGCCGCGTCGTCGAAGGTGTTGCCCACCAGCGTCGCTTGCGCCGCCTTGTTGATGAACGCTTCCAGACGGCGGAATGCGTCCGGCAGACCTTCCAGGAAGAAAGTGTACACGGCCGCGTAACGGATCGGCAGCTGCGCGGGGTTCAAATCCCAGCCCTGGTAATAGGCGTGACGCAGAGAGTGACGGATGTTGTCGTAATGCAGCTTCCACGCAGAATGCACCACTGCGCTGTTTTCCAGAATCTGCTGGTTACTCATTTCACCTTTGTGCGGACCAATGGGCATCACAGTGGTGGCGCCGTCGCAGATGGTGATGCCAGTGCCGGCCAGGGACACCTGCAGAACATGGCGCGCGAAATCCGAAGCCGGGTGGGTGTGCGTCTGATAAGCCGCCGTGATATTGCAGGTGGCGGTGTAATCATAGGTGCCGAAAATCGCCGAACGGCAACGGCCGCGAGCCGCTTCTGCCAGCAGACGCACCTGATTGGAACCATTGCTGTCGATGATCGCCTGGGTGGTTTCGATCATGATTTCCAGCTTCAGGGAATTCTTTGCGTAGCCGCACTTTTCTTCCAGGATGTCCAGCAGGCTGGCCAGCGCTTCCACCTGCTCAGGATGCGTCACTTTCGGCAGCGTGATGATGAAATTCTCCGGCACCTTGCCGCCGGTCAGTTCCGCCAGACGGCTGAGGAACAGATCCAGCGTGCGCACGGAACGCTTGCGGCATTCCTCGGTGAAGGTCTTGATGCGGATACCGATGAAGGGTGGCAGATTCTTTTCCTGCATGCCCTTGGCGACTTCTTCGGCGCAACGCACAGCGTCGGCGTCTTCTTCGGCGTCGGGGCGGTTGCCGTAGCCGTCTTCAAAGTCGATGCGGTTGTCTTCGATGGCTTCGCTCTGCAGCTTTTTCACCACCCGGTCGTACACGGTGTAGGCCATCCACGCGGCGGGGTGGGCTTCCTTCATTGCTGCGGCATCTTCCTTCAGCTTGGCGGACAGCGCCTTGATATCGAAAGAAGCTGTGGGCAGGGATTCGTGACCGGGCATTTGCAGCACATGGGCCAGGGTGCAGAAATCCGGGGCGTAGGTTTCCAGCGCTTTCAGGCCCAGGCTGCCCAGCTTCTGCGCAGAACCGGCCTTGAACAGATTGGCGCCGCCGTAAACAGTGTGAACTGGTTGGCGGGCAGAGGAATCGCCGGGATAAATGGAGCTGTGCTTTTTGTTGGCGGCCTGGAGCTTGGCCAGGATGGGTTGGGTTTCGACGTCGGTCAGAGTCAGTTTCATGAGGTGCCCAGATCCTTAAATGCAAGAAACAGACGCCAATAGGCTGCTAAAAGCGGTCTATTTCAAGGAGTTAGCGCTGAAAAGTGTGAAGCCGTGAAGGGCTGATATTCTAGCGGAGCCCTTCATGGGTGGATAGATTATAGTGTGGACGTTTGGTCACGCTCCAGCAATGGATGTCGGAGCGTTGCGGGAAATCAGTCCTTGCGCCTGGCGCGATCGCGGATCTGGTTGGCAAGAATCAGCTGCGCTTCCAGATGCTGATCAAGATTCGCCCGCTTGAAATCCCAGGCCATGCGCGCTTTCTCGTGGGGCATCACCAGGAACTCGCCTTTCTGCATGGCGCTGAAGATGGCGTCTGCGATGTCGGCAGCCGACAGGTCGGAATTTTCCAGCAGCTTGGTCATGTTCTTTTCGGTGTTCGCATCCGGCGTGCGCAGGGATTCGCCCAGATTGGTCTTGAAGAAGGAAGGACACACGCAGGACACGCCAATGCCGTGGGGTTTCAGTTCAGGCTGCAGCGTTTCGGACAGGGACACGACGGCGGCCTTGGCCACGTTGTAGTTGCTCATGCCCGGCGGATTCAGCAGGCCTGCCATCGATGCGATGTTGATGATGTAGCCGCTGCCACGGTTTTTCATGCCGGGAACGAAAGCGCGACAGCCCCGCAACACGCCGGCGAAGTTGATGTTCATCATCCAGTGCCAGTCGTCCATCGACAGCCAGTCAAACGGCCCGCCACCTGCCACGCCGGCGTTGTTGATCAGCACATCGGTGCCGCCCCAGCGCGCTTCCATCGCGGCGGGCGCGTTCGCCAGATCCTGATCCTGGCTCACGTCACAGCGGTAGAAAAAGGCATCGGTACCCAAGGCTTGCAGCTCCTTCACCACCTCGCTGGCGCGACTTTCGTTGACGTCGGCAACGCACACCCGATAGCCCGCCCTGGCAAAGCGCAGGGCCAACTCCCGCCCGAGTCCGCTGGCGGCGCCCGTGATAAATGCGCGTGGTGAAGAATTGGTGTGCGTCATGAATTAACTCCCTGGGTTTAAATGCTGGCATGTTGTGGAAGAGCCGCTCTTGATGTGGATCGACCGCTTTGTTAGCGTTGCGGTTCCCCTCTGGAGTGACAAGTAAATGCTGAGGCTTTCAATAGTAACCCTTTTAACAGTTTTTTTCGGCCTCGCGCTGGTGGCTGCGCAGGCCAACACCGTGGAAAGGGTTTTTCCGCAGGCGGAAGAAGTGTCCCGGCGCAGTGAAAAAACGCAGCACTACCTGTTGCCGCTCGGACGAATCCGCGAAGATCGCGCGATCGGGCGGGCGCAGCCTTCGAAATTCCAGCGCCTGCAAGGGGATCTCGAAAAATATACCTGGCGCCTGGCGAGTGACATCACGTTGCTGGAAGCGCGCCAGCAGGTGGAGGATTTTCTCAAGCAGCAGCACCCAGAGCGCCTGTTCTACTGTGAAAGCCGCGACTGCGGTGAAAGCTTCGCCTGGGCCAACAGCTTCTTCCAGGAGTCGGTGCTGTTCGGTTCCGATCGTGCCCAGTATCTGTGGGTGATCAAGGATCGCAGTCAGCCCCGCTATCATGTGTTGTATCTGGTGGAGCGGCCCAACCGGCGCATTTATCTGCACGAGGATTCGCTGATGGTGCCGGCGGGAATGGAAACCGCCGGCCAGGTGGCGTTGAGTCTGGAGCGCAGCGGTCGCGTGCGGGTGGGCAATGTGCCATTGATCAATGGTGCTGCAGATTTCTCCAACGTGGTTGGCCGGATCAAGGATTGGCAGCCAGAGATCAATCTTCCTGTGCTGCTGGTGTTGCATCGTCACGGCCCGGCGCGGGAGCAGGCTGGTCTGGTTGGGCAGCTGCGCGACGCGTTGAAGACAGCCGGAATCCAGGGGCGGGTAGAAGACGTGGGTGCGCTCGCCCCCGATGCCAACGCCACCGGCCCGGTGTGGGTGGAATGGGTAAATGAAGCCTGGATGCCAGACGGCGGCTAATCACGGCGCCGAAGGCAATTTCGTGACATGCATCTGCATGGGCGCTGGGTAATTCCACAGCTTGCCTGTAAAATCCCGGTTTTCCTCCGCGCGGATGCTCCTCATGCCATACCCCAGCGACGCCCAGATCGATCAGATCAACGCCGACGAAGCCATTGCCCAGCTCCACACCGTTCGCGATTTCCTGCGTTGGGCGGTGTCCCTGTTCAACGAATATGACGTTTGCCTGGGTCACGGTTACGACGATCCCTGGGATGAAGCGGTGGCGCTGGTGCTGCATGGCCTGCATCTGCCCTGGGACATCGACAACCGCATCCAGGACGCGCGCCTGCTGGACAGCGAGAAAACCCGCCTGTGCGAACTGCTCACCTGGCGCGTGATCGACCGGGTGCCTACGGCCTATCTCACCGGCACCAGCTGGTTCGCAGGCATTCCGTTCCACGTCGATCAGCGGGTGCTGATTCCGCGATCGCCCCTCGGCGAACTGATCGAAAAGCAATTCTCCCCCTGGATCGAGGCCGACAACGTCAACAGCATTCTGGACATGTGCACCGGCAGCGGCTGCATCGGCATCGCCTGCGCCCGCTATTTCCCTGAAGCGCAGGTGGACTGCACGGACCTGAGCGAAGACGCGCTGGATGTGGCGGAGCAGAACGTGCAGGCGCTGGGGCTGGAGAATCAGGTCAACCTCATTTATTCAGACCTGTTCGAAGCGCTGGAAGGTCGCACCTACGACATCATCGTGTCCAATCCGCCTTACGTGGATCAGGAGGACATGGACGCGCTGCCGGACGAATATCACCACGAGCCGCGCATGGGGCTGGAGGCGGGCATCGACGGCCTGGAGATCGTGCGCCGTATGCTGCCGGAGCTGTCGCGGCATCTGAATCCCGGCGGCATTGCGGTGATCGAAGTGGGCAATTCCTGGCCGGCGCTGGAGGAAGCCTATCCCGAGGTTCCCTTCACCTGGATCGAGTTCGAGCGCGGCGGGCATGGGGTTTTCATCCTCACCAAAGAGGAAATCGACCACCATCAGGCAGACTTCGTTCTGTGAGATTAAACCTGAACATGCATATTCAATTGATTGAAATGCAAAGGGTTTAAACATTTTTCCATCCCGTGCGCCTAACCGGTATAATGGCGCACTTTTGCACAACCACGGAATTCCTATGTCAGGCAATAGTTTCGGCAAGCTGTTCACTGTCACCACTTTCGGCGAAAGCCATGGCCCGGCCCTGGGCTGCATCGTGGATGGCTGCCCACCGGGACTGGAACTGACCGAAGCCGACCTGCAGGTGGATCTGGATCGGCGCAAGCCCGGCACTTCCAAATACACCACCCAGCGTCGGGAAGACGACGTGGTGAAAATTCTCTCCGGCGTGTTCGAAGGCAAAACCACGGGTTGCAGCATCGGCCTGCTGATCGAAAACACTGATCAGAAATCCAAGGACTATTCCGAAATCAAGGACAAGTTCCGCCCGGCCCACGCGGATTACACCTATCACCAGAAATACGGCATCCGCGACTATCGCGGCGGCGGCCGTTCCTCCGCGCGGGAAACCGCCATGCGGGTGGCGGCGGGTGCTATCGCGAAGAAATTCCTCAAGGTGCGTTATGGCATCGAGGTGCGCGGTTACGTGTCCCAGATCGGCAACATCAAACCGCAGATATTCGACTGGAGCCAGGTGGAACAGAATCCGTTTTTCTGCCCCGATCCCGATGTGGTGCCGCAGATGGAAGCGCTGATCGATCAATTGCGCCGCGACGGCAGTTCCATCGGCGCGAAAGTGACCGTGGTGGCGACTGGCGTGATGCCGGGCCTGGGCGAACCCATTTTCGATCGCCTGGATGCCGAGCTGGCCCATGCGCTGATGAGCATCAATGCGGTGAAGGGTGTGGAAATCGGCGCCGGTTTTGACTGCATCACCCAGCGCGGCGAAGAGCACCGGGATGAACTGACACCTGGTGGGTTCCTCAGTAACAACGCGGGTGGCATTCTGGGCGGTATTTCCTCCGGTCAGGACATTGTTGCTCATATCGCGTTGAAACCCACGTCCAGTATCCGCATCCCCGGCAAGAGCATCGATGTCCACGGCAATCCGGTGGAAGTGGTGACCAATGGCCGCCACGATCCCTGTGTGGGTGTGCGCGCAACGCCGATCGCCGAAGCCATGATGGCGCTGGTATTAGTGGATCACGTGCTGCGTCACCGGGGCCAGAATGCGGATGTGGTGTCGGGCACGCCAGTGATCAAAGGGCAGGCCTGATCGACGCGATGTTCTCAATTCCGGGTCGCCAACGGTGACCGTTTCCGCCGCTTCATCCCCCACTCAACAGGTGCCTTACTGGCGCCTGTCGTCGTTCTATTTCTTCTATTTTATTGTGGTGGGCTCCATGGTGCCGTTCTGGAGCCTGTATCTGCACCATCTCGGTTTCAGTCTGGTGGAAATCGGCACGCTGACGGCCATTCAGATGAGTACCCGCCTGGTGGCGCCCAATCTATGGGGCTGGATCGGCGATCGCAGCAACAAACGCATGTTCATCATCCGCCTGGGCACCGTGCTGACGCTGGTGAGTTTCGCGGGTGTGTTTTTGCAGCCTGGGTTCTGGGGCATTGCGCTGGTGATGGCGGGATTCAATTTCTTCTGGAACGCGATACTGCCCCAGTTCGAAGTCATCACCCTGCAACATCTGCGTCATGATGCCCAGCATTACAGCCGGATTCGCTTGTGGGGTTCCATCGGTTTCATCGTCGCCGTCGTGGGGCTTGGCTGGTATTTCGAGCGCCATTCGGTGGCGAATCTTCCCGCGCTGATTGCGCTGTTCATGGGGCTGATCATTGCAGCGGCGCTGATGGTGTCGCAGCCGGAAGGTGGGCGCAGCGGTGGCGGTAGTTTCTCGGCGTTCTTGCGCCAGGTGCGCCACGGTTCGGTATTCGGGTTCTTCCTGCTGTGTTTTCTGATGCAGGTGTCCCATGGGCCTTATTACACGTTTTATTCGATCTTTCTGCAGGATGCCGGTTATAGCAAGCTGGAGATCGGTGGTCTGTGGGCGGTGGGTGTGGTGGCCGAGATCGGGGTGTTTCTGGTGATGCACCAGATCATGGGCGGCTTCAGTGTGCGGGCGCTGGCGATTCTGTGTCTACTGCTGGGGGCGTTGCGCTGGTGGATGATCGGCGCCTTTCCCGACAATTCTGCTGTCATTCTGCTGGCCCAGCTGGGACATGCTGCCACCTTTGGCGTGTTTCATGCGCTGGCGATTCACCTGATCCACCGCTTTTTCACGGCGGAGGCATCCGGTCAGGGCCAGGCATTCTACAGCGCGTTCTGTTACGGCGTCGGCAATGCCGTTGGCGCTTATCTGTCCGGCCAGATTGTCGATGCATGGGGTGGGGCGATGGCTTACTATGGTGCCTCGGGCCTGTTGCTGGTGGCGGCTGTCCTGGCGTATTTTCTGTTTTCACGGGTTCCGCAAACCCAAGGGTGAACGATGCAAAACCTGGATCAACTCAAGCAGGATCTGATCGAAACCGGCCGCTGGATCGACAGCCGTCACTGGTGCCCGGCCACCAGCGGTAATCTGTCCGCCTGGATCGACGCCGAGCAATTCCTGATTACCGTATCCGGCAAGGGCAAGGGCGAACTGACGCCCGCCGATCTGATGATCGTCGATGCTGGCGGCAATCCGGTGAACACCCAGCTGCGCCCCTCGGCGGAAACCCTGCTGCATTCCCTGATTTACAGCCGCTTTCCCGATGCCCGTTATGTGTTTCACACCCATTCGGTGTACGGCACGATCATGAGCCGCGCGATCTGGAGCGGCCAGCTGGTGTTCCGCAATTATGAGCTGCAGAAAGCGTTCAGCGGCATTGATACCCATGACGTAGAGATGAAGGTGCCCGTGTTTGGCAACAGCCAGGACATGGTGGCTTTGGCGAAAGAAGTCGAGCAGCATTTCGATTCCGCGGATGCCTGTCATGCCTTCATTCTTGCAGGTCACGGCGTTTACACCTGGGGCAAAACCGCGCGGGAAGCCCGTCGTCATGTGGAGGCGATGGAGTTTCTGCTGGAATGCGAATACAAATCCTGTCTGTTACTTAAATAAGCAAGGTCAGTCACCATGAGCACACTCTACGTTTACAGCGACAAGAATGCGGGCGCGCCGCTGGTGGAAACCCAGGATCGCAAGGAAATCGCGCGCCACCTGAATGCAGAGGGCGTCCGCTTCGAACAGTGGGAAGCCAGCTTTCCGATCAGCGATCAGTCCAGCAGCGAGGAAATCCTCGAAGCGTATTCCGCTGAAATCGAGCGCCTGAAGGAAGAGGGCGGTTACAAGACGGCGGACGTCATCAACATGTACCCCAGTCATCCCGACAAGGTGGCGCTGCGGCAGAAATTTCTCGACGAGCATCAGCACGCGGAAGACGAAGTGCGTTTTTTCGTGAAGGGCGACGGCCTGTTCTATCTGCATCTGGAAGGCAAGGTGATGGCGGTACAGTGCTGCGCGGGCGATCTGATCAGCGTGCCGGCGAACACCAAGCACTGGTTCGACATGGGTGACACGCCGAATTTCACCGCTGTGCGCATATTCACCAATCCCGAGGGTTGGGTAGCCAAATTCACCGGTGACAAGATCGCCAGCGAATATCCCCGCTACGAAGCCCTGGCCAAGTGAGCGTGTCCGTGATCAAGGCCATCGTCACCGACATCGAAGGCACCACCACCAGCATTTCCTTCGTGGCAGATGTGTTGTTTCCGTACGCACGGGCACGCATTGCGCAATTTGTCGTGGATAACGCACAACTGCCGGAGGTCTCTGCCGAGATCGCGCAGGTGCGCAGCATCATCCATGAATCCGGCGCCTCCCTGGAGCGGGTGGGGCAGATTCTGGTGGAGTGGATCGATCAGGACAAAAAAATCACGCCGCTGAAAACCCTGCAGGGATTGATCTGGCGCTCCGGTTATGAAGACGGCAGTTTGAAAGGTCACCTCTATCCCGAAGTGGCGGCACGCTTGCGGGCGTGGAAGCAGGCCGGCAATCACCTGAGTGTGTATTCCTCGGGTTCCGAGGCTGCGCAGAAACTGCTGTTCGGTTTCAGCGAGGCAGGCGATCTGACGCCGCTGTTCGATCACTTTTTTGATACGCGAATCGGTGGCAAGCGCGAAGCGGATTCCTATCGCCACATTGCAAAAACGCTGGGATTGCCGGCGGAGCAGATTCTGTTTCTGTCGGACATCGTGCAGGAGCTGGATGCCGCCGCCGCCGCCGGCCTGAAAACCATCGGGCTGGATCGCCAGTGCATCGGCGAGGGATTTGGCGCCCATCCTTATGTGAACAATTTCGACCAGATCGATCTGGCGACGCTACGCTAGATTATTCCAAACATGAAACCGGTGCTGGCCCGTCATCGCCTGTTTGCCTACGGCACATTGCAGTTGCCGGAGCGGTTGCAGGCGCTGATTGGCCGGGTGCCACCGGGTATCTCCGCGCAGCTGGAGGGGTTTCGCTGCGGACTTGTCGTGCGGGCGGATTTTCCGGGCATTGTTCCCTGCCATGATGCATCGGTGCGGGGTCTTCTGCTGGCAGGGCTCTCTGCATACGAACTCGATTCGCTGGATGCCTACGAAGGCGAACTGTACCAGCGCATTTCCGTGCAGGTTAAAACCGGTGAGGGTTCGCACTCCGCCTGGGTTTACCAGATTGTTCCCTGGGCGCGCAACCGCGTCACGCATGAGCCCTGGACGATCGCAGCTTACCGCGCGCTGAACGGCAAAAAGCGTCTGACCTATCACAGCTAAGGTCAAACTATTCTTTTCACCGCTGAAATCAAACCGCTCTCCCAGGGTTGAAATCAATCGGGCGGATGATCTTTCTCAGGCGTTCTGCCTGCCCGCCATCGCAACGCCCGCAATGACCAACCCCGCTCCGGCCAGCTGAATCAGCGTCAATGCCTCATCCAGCAGCCAGGCGCCAAGAAACAGCGTGATCACCGGGCCGAAGCTGCCAAGCATGGCGGTCTTCCCGCTGCCGACAATTGAAATCCCCCGGTTCATCAGGAAAGAAGGAATCACCGTGCAGAAAATTGCGAGCAGCAGCACCAGAACGTACACCCGTGGTGTCTGGACGAAATGGCCGGCACCATCTTTCGTCAAACAAAACAGAATCACGCCGGTGCATGCCGACAGCATGGCGTACGCAGTGAAACGGGTGGCGCCCACTTGCGGAATCGTCTCGCCCGCCAGCACCACAAACAGCGCGAAGGTGACAGTCGCCACCAGCACGTAAAACGAACCCAGCAGCGTTTCCTGCCAGTTGCCACTGAGCTGGATATCGTGCACGAACACCAGCAGCATACCGATGTAGGCGAAGCCCAGCGCGAGCTTGTCGCGGGATGTGATCAGTTGTTTCTTCCAGAACGCCAGCATCAGCAGCACCAGCGTTGGGTACACATACAGAATGACGCGCTCCAGGCCCGCCGTGATGTACTGCAATCCCATGAAATCGAACAGGCTCGACACGCCGTAACTCAATACACCCAATGCGATGATGCGCAGATGTTGCTGTCGTGTCAGCGGTGTCGGATTCTGTCGCTGCACCCACAACGCCATCACGGCGTAAAACGGCAGCGCAAAGGTCATGCGCAGCATCAGCAACGGTGATGCCGTCAGCCCTTCAAGATAAGCGAGCTTGATCACGATACCCTTGGCGGCAAACAGCATCGTGCCCAGCATGACGCAGATGATGCCGATCAGCCAGAGGCGCGGGTTTGACGGTGGTGTCGTGGGTACCGTCATCTGTAAAGAGCCCCGTTGCGTTCGAGATGAGTCAGGTACAGGCGCAGATCGAATTCATGCTGGTGGTAATCCGGTTCCATATGTCGGCACAGCTGGTAGAACGCCTTGTTGTGCTCCTTCTCGCGAAAGTGTGCCAGCTCGTGCACCACGATCATTTTGAGGAACGCCTCCGGCGCCACCCGGAAGACACTGGCGATGCGGATTTCGTTGGCGCTTTTCAGCTTGCCGCCATGGGCGCGGGCGATGAAGTGATGCTGCCCCAGCGCATGTTTGATCACTTGAATCTTGTTGTCGTACTGCACCCGGTTCAGCACCAGTCCCTTGCCGAGATAGTTCTTCTTCAATTCGGTGGCGTAGTCATACAGCGCGCCATCCGTGCGGAACGAATGAGCCTCGGGATATTTGCGCAGAAGCCAGTCGCCCAGGGTGTTGGCGGTGATCAGCGGCTCGACCTGTGCCAGCAGATCGGCGGGATAACCGCTCAGGTATTTGAAAGGGTCCATGAAGGGGTCCGGCGCAGGGAGCGTGTATGAGCGAGCGCGTATTGTAGAGAGCGGCGCGGTGTTGCTCAAACCTTGGTCGCCGCCTCATCCAGCAGTTTCAGAATCGCTTTGGCGGCGTTCGAAAGCGAGTGGCCCGGATGAAACACCACGCCCAGCGCCCGGTCCAGCGCGATGTTGGGAATGGGCAACCGGCGCATCTCGCGATCCAGCATGGTCTCAGGCAGCACGGTCCAGCCCAGGCCGATGGCGGACATCATCTTGATGGTTTCGAGATAGTTGGTGGAAATCGCCAGCTCGATTTTGAGGGACTGCTCCTGGAACAGCTTCTCCACAATGCGGCGGGTGAAGGTGGCCATGCTGGGCAGGATGGCAGGGTAATTCGCCAGATCCTGCAGCGCGACCTTCCGCTGTGCCGCCAGGGGATGCTCCACGCTCACCATAAACGCCAGCGGATCATTCCAGATCATGCGGGTGTGCAGGGTAGGGTGCGGCTCCGGCGGCAGGGTCACAATACCCAGCTCCAGCTGACCCTGCATGATCAGATCGAACGCCATCTCGGAGTCGATGAACTGGATATCCAGCTTCACCTCGGGGTAGAGCCTTGAAAACGTTTTCAGAATCGGCGGCAACCGGTGCAGGCCAATATGGTGCGACGTGCCGATCTTCAACACGCCGGACACTGCGCCGCTCAGATTCGACAACTCCCGCCGCATGTCTTCCATTTCAAACAGAATCCGCTGGGCACGGGGCAACAGGGCCTGGCCCGCTTCAGTCAGGTTGATCTGGCGGCCGATCCGGTCGAACAGCTGGCAGTTGAGGCTGGATTCCAGCAATGCGATGCGCTTGCTGATGGCCGGTTGGGTCAGGTGCAGGCGCAGGGCCGCTTCGGAGAAGGAGCGGGTGTCGGCGACGGTGGTAAAGGCTTGGAGGGTAGCGATGTCCATAACAAATTGTAATTCAATCCATGAAAAATATGAATTTGTTTTATGGAATCCTCGGGCGTAGCATTCCCACCATTCCAGCCCCATTTCCTTACAAGCAATTCCCAAAGAGAAGAGAGAGGACCCATCCATGGCCGGCAAGACCCTCTACGACAAATTGTGGGAAGCCCACCTCGTCAAACAGCGCGACGACGGCACCGCATTGCTCTACATCGACCGACACCTATTGCACGAGGTGACCTCGCCCCAGGCCTTCGAAGGTCTGCGTTTCGCCGGCCGCAAACCCTGGCGCCTGGACGCCAACCTGGCCACCCCGGATCACAACGTACCGACCACCGACCGCTCCGGCCCGATCGAAGACGAAGTCTCCCGCATCCAGGTCCAGACCCTGGACGACAACTGCGATGAATTCGGCATCGTCGAATTCAAAATGCATGACCAGCGTCAGGGCATCGTCCACGTGGTAGGCCCGGAGCAGGGCGCCACCTTGCCCGGCATGACCATCGTCTGTGGCGACTCCCACACGGCTACCCACGGCGCGTTCGGCGCACTGGCCCACGGCATCGGCACCTCCGAAGTGGAGCACGTGCTCGCCACCCAGTGTCTGATCCAGAAAAAGATGAAAGCCATGCTGATCCGCGTGGACGGCAAACTCGGCGCCGGCGTCACCGCCAAAGATGTCGTGCTCGCCATCATCGCCAAAATCGGCACCGCCGGCGGCACCGGCTACGCCATCGAATTCGCCGGTGACGTGATCTCAAGCCTGTCTATGGAAGGCCGCATGACCATCTGCAACATGGCCATCGAAGCGGGCGCCCGCGCCGGCATGGTGGCGGTGGACGACAAAACCATCGCCTATTTCGAAGGCCGCCCCTACGCCCCCAAAGGCGCGAACTGGGACAAAGCCGTGGCCTACTGGAAAACCCTCCACAGCGACCCCGACGCGAAATTTGACGCCGTGGTGGAATTGAACGGCGCCGAGATCCAGCCGCAAGTGAGCTGGGGTACCTCGCCGGAAATGGTGGTGGCCATCGACGAACAATTGCCCGACCCAGATAAAGAAAACGATCCGGTAAAAGCCGACGGCATGCGCCGCGCCTACGAATACATGGGCCTGAAGCCCGGCATGAAAATGTCGGACGTGGTGCCGGATCGCGTCTTCATCGGTTCCTGCACCAACTCCCGCATCGAGGATTTGCGCGCCGCCGCCGCCGTGGCCAAAGGCCGCAAGGTATCGCCGAAAGTGAAACAAGCCATGGTGGTACCGGGTTCCGGTCTGGTGAAAAAACAGGCGGAAGAAGAAGGCCTGCACAAGATCTTCATCGAAGCCGGCTTCGAATGGCGTGAACCGGGTTGCTCCATGTGCCTGGCCATGAACGCCGACCGGTTGGGCGAGGGCGAGCACTGCGCCTCAACTTCCAACCGCAATTTCGAAGGCCGGCAGGGCTATGGTGGACGCACTCACCTGGTGAGTCCGGCCATGGCCGCCGCCGCCGCAGTCGTTGGCCATTTCGTTGACGTACGCAGTTTGTAAGGAGAGCGATCATGGAAAAATTCACTGAGTTCACCGGCATCGTCGCGCCCCTCGACCGCGCCAACGTCGACACCGATCTGATCATCCCCAAGCAGTTCCTGAAATCGATCAAGCGCGCCGGCTTCGGCCCCAACCTGTTCGACGAATTGCGTTACCTGGATGAAGGCCAGCCGGGACAGGACAATTCCAAGCGTCCAATCAACCCGGACTTCGTCCTGAACCTGCCACGCTACAAAGGCGCCCAGGTATTGCTGGCCCGCCGGAACTTCGGCTGTGGTTCCAGCCGGGAACACGCCCCCTGGGCGCTGACCGACTTCGGTTTCCGTACCGTGCTGGCCCCCAGCTTCGCCGATATATTCTTCAATAACAGCTTCAAGAATGCGCTGTTACCGATTGTTTTATCAGAAGAAACAATCGATCAACTGTTCAAGGAAGTGTCGGCGAACGAAGGCTATAGGTTGACCATCGACCTGGCCAACCAGCAGATCGTCAAACCCGACGGCACCAAAATCCCGTTCGAGGTGGACGAATTCCGCAAGCATTGCCTGCTGAACGGTCTCGACGACATCGGCCTGACCCTGCAGGACGCCGACGCGATCCATGCCTACGAGACCAAACGCCGGCAGGAAGCGCCTTGGCTGTTCGACGCAATCAAATAAAATCAATTAGTTATATATATTATTTAAAGCTAAATATAAGGATTATTCATGACCAAGAAACTGTTGATCCTGCCCGGTGACGGCATCGGCCCCGAGATCATGGCGGAAGCGGTGAAGGTGCTGCAGTTCCTCAACGACCAGGAAAGCCTGGGCCTGGAGCTGGAACACGGTCTGCTGGGTGGCAGCGCCATCGACGCCACCGGCGGCCCGTTGCCCGAAGCCACGTTGAAGCTGGCGAAGGAAGCCGATTCCATCCTGCTGGGTGCTGTGGGCGGTCCGAAATGGGAGCCGCTGCCGATCGCGATCCGTCCGGAAAAAGGTCTGCTGGGCATCCGTTCCGCGCTGGAATTGTTTGCCAATCTGCGGCCGGCGATTCTGTACCCGCAACTGGCCAGCGCCTCCAGCCTGAAGCCCGAACTGGTGGCAGGTCTGGACATCCTGATCGTGCGCGAACTGGTGGGCGGCATGTACTTCGGCAAACCGCGCGGCATCCGTACGCTGGAAAACGGCGAGCGCGAAGGTTTCAACACGCTGACTTACAAGGAATCCGAGATCGAGCGCATCGGCCGCATCGGTTTCGAAATGGCGCGAAAGCGTAACAAAAAGCTGTGCTCGGTGGACAAGGCCAATGTGCTGGAAGCCACTGAACTCTGGCGTGAAATCATGACGAAACTCAACAAGGAATATCCCGACGTTCAGCTCAGCCATATGTATGTCGATAACGCCGCCATGCAGCTGATTCGCGCACCCAAACAATTCGACGTGATGGTTACCGAAAACATGTTTGGCGACATTCTGTCGGACGCCGCCGCGATGCTCACCGGTTCCATCGGCATGTTGCCGTCGGCCTCCCTGGACAAGACCGGCAAGGGTATGTATGAACCCTGTCACGGTTCGGCGCCGGACATCGCCGGCAAAGGCATTGCGAACCCGTTAGCTACTATCCTGTCCGCCGCCATGATGTTGCGTTATTCACTGAATCAGGGCAGAGTTGCTGACCGTATCGAACAGGCTGTCAGCGCTGTGCTGGATCAAGGTTTCCGCACCGGCGATATCTATACTGACGGCACGCAGAAAGTCGGCACAGCCCAGATGGGTGAAGCCGTTCTCAATGCCCTGAAAATGCAGGGCTGATCGACGCACAAAATCCCGCACACACAGATAAAAACAGCAGGTTGTTATGAGCAAGACATACGATGTAGCAGTTGTGGGCGCCACCGGAGCGGTGGGCGACACCATGATCCGCGTTCTCGAAGAACGCAATTTCCCGGTTGGCAAACTCTATGCCCTGGCCAGCGAACGTTCCGCCGGCAAGATCGTCCAGTTCAAGGGCCAGAACATCCGGGTGGAGAATCTGGCCACGTTCGATTTCAGCAAGGTGCAGATCGGTCTGTTCTCCGCCGGCGGTTCCATTTCCGAAGAGTTCGCACCGAAAGCGGCGGCAGCGGGCTGCGTGGTGATCGACAACACGTCCCACTTCCGTTACGACGCCGACATCCCGCTGGTAGTGCCGGAAGTAAACCCCGACAAGATCGCCGAGTACAAAACCCGTGGCATCATCGCCAACCCGAACTGCTCCACCATTCAAATGCTGGTGGCGTTGAAACCGATTCACGATGCGGTGGGTATCGAGCGCATCAACGTGGCGACTTACCAGGCTGTTTCCGGCACCGGTAAGGAAGCCATCGAGGAACTCGCCAAGCAGACCGCCGACATCCTCAACGGCCAGCCGATCACTGCCGAAGTGTATCCGAAGCAGATCGCGTTCAACGTGCTGCCGCACATCGACGTGTTCCAGGAAAACGGCTACACCAAGGAAGAAATGAAGATGGTGTGGGAAACCAAGAAAATCATGGGCGACGAGTCCATCGTGGTGAACCCCACCTGCGTGCGGGTGCCTGTATTCTTCGGCCATTCTGAAGCCGTGCATATCGAAACCCGCAAGAAGATTTCGGCAGACGAAGTGCGTGCCCTGCTGCAGAAGGCGCCGGGCGTGACTGTACTGGATGAGCGCAAGCCCGGCGGTTACGCCACCCCGGTGACCGAGGCTGCCGACCACGACGATACCTTCGTCAGCCGCATCCGCGAGGACATTTCCCACCCCCGCGGCATCAACCTTTGGGTGGTTTCCGACAACGTCCGCAAGGGCGCCGCCACCAACAGCGTGCAGATCGCCGAAGTGTTGATAAAACGCTATTTATAATTGATACTTATCCTCAAATCGTCAGGCTGGTTCTAGGATAATCAGCTAACCTGATCACGATAATTCAAGAAATTGCCTGACAACCCAAAATTGAAAGCTATCCTTGTTAGGGGGTAGCTTTCATTTCGATGGCCATCCCTTTGAAGTACCTGTTGTATTGGGCGGGGTTGCCTAGTCAGCCAGTCAGGCCACATCCATCCAATCAGTGTCGTTACAGCAAGAAAACGGGATGGCCGTGCCATCCGTTGGTCGATCAAAAAAAGGGAACAGATGATGGTTCGTAAACTTGCCGCTGCTTTGCTTGGTGTCGGAGTATTCATTCCTGGATTGGCCAATGCGTTGGGCTTGGGTGAAATCAAACTCAAATCCGCACTGAGCGAACCCCTTGACGCTGAAATCGAACTGGTGCAAGTAAGGGAGCTGACGTCAACCGAGATCCTGCCCGGCCTGGCCTCCAACGAGGACTTCAATGCAGCCGGCGTCGAGCGTTATCCCTTCCTCACTGATCTGCGGTTTGAAGTCGTGATTGGCGACAAGGGCCGATCGTACATCAAGGTGCGTTCCCGCAAACCCATCAAAGAACCCTTTCTGAATTTTTTGGTGGAAGTGAACTGGCCGGCGGGCCGTTTGCTCCGCGAATACACCATGCTGGTGGATCCTCCGATCTACAGCGCAAAAAAGGCTGAATCCGTCCGTCAGGCCCAGGCTGCTCCTGCCCCGCGCCCGGCACCTGCTCCGGTATCACAGTCGCAGCCGGCCTCCGAGTCGCCTGCCGCGCCAGCTTACACGTCTGCACCGGCAGAGGATGTGGGCGGAGGCGGTGACCACAGGATCAACGCCAACGACAGCCTGTGGAGCATTGCCCAGAATCTGAAACCGTCCAGCGCCGTCACTGTGCAGCAGACCATGATCGCGCTGCAGCGTTACAATCCGGATGCGTTCATCGACGGCAATATCAACCTGCTGCGCCGCGGCCAGGTACTGCGCGCGCCCACTGAAGCCCAGGCTCAGGAAATTTCTTCCCGCGAAGCCATCGAGATGGTGGCCGAGCAGAACCGCCTCTGGCGCGAGCGCATCGGCAGAAAGACCGACGCGGCGCCTGAAGCCCAGCAAATGGATCTGAGCGGACGTACTGCGGATCGTCCTGCGCCGACGGATCGCGTGCGCGATGACGGCCGGCTGAAACTGCTGGCAGGCAGCGCGGCAACCGCTGATTCAGGTCAGGGTGGCAGTGAAGGTGGATCGGGTGAGCTGCGCAACAAGCTGGCTCAGGCCGAAGAGAATGTCGACAAATTCAAACTCGAAAATGAAGATCTGAAGGTCAAGATGAGTGATCTTCAGGATCAGCTGAAGACCTCTGAAAAAGTGCTGAGCCTGAAGGATCAGCAGATCGCGGCTCTGCAGGCCAAACTGGCGGAACTGGAAAGCTTGGAGCAGGCTGCAGCTGCTGCGCCGGCTGAGGAGCCTGTCGTTGCAACACCGCCTGCTGATATGGCGCCGGTGAGTGCCGCCGTTGAAGAACCCGTCGCCGAAACGCCAGTAGAACCGGAAGTAACGCCGGTTTCCCCCGATGTGGATTTCAACTATCAGGAAGATACAGCCGCTCAGGCACCTGATGCCGCTCAGCCCGAGTCGATGGAAACTCCTGCAGAAGAAATGCCGGTCGCCGAGCCTGAAGTGGCAGAACCCGAAGTGTCGGAGTCTGCGCTGGTGATGGAAGAGTCCGTCGAGCCAGTCGTTCAGCAACCGCCAGCCGAGGTCGCTCCGCAGCCCGCACCCGCACCGGAACCCGGTCTGCTTTCCCAGCTCATGTCCAATCCGCTGTACCTGGGTATTGGCGGCGGTGCCATCGTTCTGATTCTGGCCGTGGTTCTGATGGCGGCCCGTCGCAAGAAGCAGGAAGAATCCTTCGACGAATCCATCGACGAGGATTTCCAGTTGCCGGAAGCCCGTAACGAGCTTCAGGACGATCTGGATGTGGATCTGGGCGAGCCGGTGCTACAGGCTGCCGAGGAAGAAGAAGCGCCGGTCGAGGAAACGGTTCCCCAGACTTCTGACGTACTGGGCGAAGCTGATATCTACATCGCCTATGGCCGTTACCCCCAGGCCATCGAGATGCTGCAGAAGGCCGCCGAGAAAGAACCCAATCGCGCCGACATCCGCATGAAACTGTGCGAAGTGTGCGCCGATGCGAAAGAACCCCAGACCTTCATGACCCACTACCGCGCGCTGCAGGCACTCGGGGCTACCGCGTTGCTGGCCAAGGCCGACGAGCTGCGCGCCAGGGTGGCACCGGACATGGGTGGCGACGACAGCGATTTCGAGCAGGCTTTCGCCGAAGAAGCCGTTTCCGAGCCGATGGATGATGCCGAGTCCTTCGATTTCGATATCAGTGATGATGCAGACGCTACCGTGGTGGCATCATCGGCGCTGGATCAGGAAGGCGATAGCGGCCTCGACTTCGATCTGGGTGATCTGGAAGACACAGGTTCCAGTTTCGCTTCCAAGGCCGACAAGGTCGCGCCTGCCGCGGAAGCGGCCCTGGATTTCGATCTCTCTTTCGACACCGAAGCGCCGGCACCGGCTCAGCGAGCACGCGAAGACAACAGTCTGGACTTTGATCTGGACATGGGCGGTACCGATGCCTTCGCCGCGCCGGCAGCCCAGGAAGAGAGCGCAGCAGAAGCGCTGGACTTCGACGCGGAATTTTCTCTCGATGACGTCGATACCAGCGTTGCCAAGTCGTCTGAATCCAGCGCAGCTTTTGACGCTGACCTGTCGCTGGATTTTGATCAGATGGAAGCCGCGCCTACTGCTCCTGCGACCGAAGACAACAGCCTGGATTTCGATCTGGACTTTGATGTAGGCGCACCCGCGACGCCTGCTGCGAGCGCACCTGCCGCAGAGCCCGAGTCCTTCGATTTCGAAGAAGACCGCACTATCGCTTTCACACCCAGTGCACCGGCGCCTGCGGCTGGCGATGAGCCCATGCTGGATTCCGCAGCGGCTGCGCAACTGGCCGACGAGCTGGATTTTGATGTGGGACTGGAGTCGGCGTCTGCATCAGCGGACGAAGATGCCACCGTGTTGTCGGCACCTGCGTTCAGCGCTCCGGCTGCGCCCTCTGCGCCCGTGGTCACCGCTGCTCCGATGCAGCCTGCCGCCAACGATTTCTCCAGCAGCGCCGAGGATGAACTGGATTTCCTCTCCGACGCAGATGAAACATCCACCAAACTGGATCTGGCCCGCGCCTATATCGACATGGGCGATCGTGACGGCGCCCGCGACATCCTGGATGAGGTCATCATCGAAGGCAGCGACAACCAAAAACAGGAAGCCAAGGACTTGCTGATGCGGCTGGAATCTTGATCCGGCCCGCGCCAGCACTTACCATGCGCACGAAAAGAAGAGGGCTTCGAGCCCTCTTTTTTATTGGTGCGGAGTAAGGCGGAGATTGTTCGACCCATGCGAATCGCGTTAGGCGTGGAATACGACGGCAGCAGCTTTGGCGGCTGGCAGCGTCAGGGCCACGACCCCAACACCATCCAGGAAAAGCTTGAAAACGCCATCGCTAAAGTGGCGGATCACGATGTGCTGGTGCACTGCGCCGGGCGCACCGACGCCGGCGTGCATGGGGTGGGGCAGGTGGTGCATTTCGACACGCCGTCGGTACGGGACATGTACGGCTGGATCTTCGGCTGTAATACCAATCTGCCGGATTCCATCTCGGTGCGCTGGGCCAAGGTAGTGGACGAAGAATTCCACGCCCGCTTTTCCGCCCAGGCCCGCGCCTATCGCTACGTCATCTACAACCATCCCGTGCGGCCAGCGCTGGGCATCAAACACCTGACCTGGCAATTCCGTCCGCTGGATCTGGGTCTGATGCAGCAGGCTTCCCGTTATTTGCTGGGGGAGCATGATTTCAGCGCCTTTCGCGCCACCGGATGCCAGGCCAAGTCGCCGGTGAAGGAGGTGCAGAAGATCGATGTCTACGCCCGTGGCCACCTGATCGTGATCGATGTGCAGGCGAATGCTTTTCTGCATCATATGGTGCGCAATATTGCCGGTGTGCTGATGGCCGTGGGGTGTGGAAAGCAGCCGGTGGATTGGGTGCAGCACGTACTGCAGTCGAAGGATCGCAAACAGGGCGCCCCGACGGCTGGGCCTTATGGACTGTACTTCATGCGCGTCCATTATCCCGAGAAGTTCGACATTCCCAAGGCTGAGCCCGACGCTCCTTTTATGCCGCTGTAATCCTCGAAATCTAGACAACAGGCTGACCCGATGTTCCCGGCTGCGCAGGGGGCGGGAAGTCTGTTACACTGCCATCCCTGCATTCGTTCCGACAGTCCAAAGCGCTGTCATCCGTTTGAAATTTTTGAGGTTTTGGTGAGAACACGGGTCAAAATCTGCGGCATAACCCGGCTGGAAGACGCCCTGGCGGCGGCTACGGCGGGAGCAGACGCGCTTGGCTTCGTGTTCTATGGCCCCAGTCCCCGCAACATCGAGCCGGCCGCAGCGGCCGCAATCCTCCAGCAACTGCCGGCCTATATCACCACGGTGGGCCTGTTCGTGGACGCCGAGCCGGCCTTTATCGAGCGTGTTCTGAAAACCGTACCGCTGGATCTGCTGCAATTCCACGGCGACGAGCCTGAACCCGATTGCATCCGCTACGGCAAGCCCTACACCAAGGCCATCCGCATGCGCGACGACATAGACCTTGCGCAGATGGCGCGGACTTATCATAGTAGCCGGGGCCTGCTGCTCGACACCTTCGTGGCCGGCAAGGCCGGCGGCACCGGCGAAACCTTCGACTGGTCGCGCATCCCCCAATCCCTGTCCAAACCTGTCATCCTGGCGGGCGGACTCAATCCCCACAACGTGTCCCAGGCCATCGCGCAAGTGAAGCCCTGGGCGGTCGATGTCAGCGGCGGGGTGGAACAGGCCAAAGGCATCAAAGATACACAACTGATCACTGCATTCATGCAAGGAGTGGAAAGTGGCTCTCAACGAGCGTGATTTTCTGAATACCCCGGACGAGCTGGGCAACTTCGGCCCCTATGGCGGCCGCTTTGTGTCCGAAACCCTGATGGCAGCGCTGGATGACCTCGAAGCCATCTATAACAAGCTGTCGAAAGATCCGGAATTCCAGGCGGCGTTTGACAAGGATCTGGCCCATTACGTTGGCCGTCCTTCGCCCCTGTATCACGCTGAACGATGGTCGAAGCAACTCGGCGGCGCGCAGATCTACCTGAAGCGCGAAGACCTGAACCACACCGGCGCTCATAAGGTAAACAACACCATCGGTCAGGCGCTGCTGGCGAAATATACCGGCAAGCGGCGGGTGATCGCGGAAACCGGAGCAGGGCAGCACGGCGTGGCCACCGCCACTGTTGCCGCGCGCCTGGGCCTGGAGTGCGAAGTCTTCATGGGCTGGGACGATATCCAGCGCCAGTCGCTCAACGTCTACCGCATGAAACTGCTGGGCGCGAAAGTGACGCCGGTGCATTCCGGCACCAAGACGCTGAAAGACGCAATGAACGAAGCGCTGCGCGACTGGGTGACCAATGTCGACCACACCTTCTACATCATCGGCACCGTGGCGGGCCCCCACCCCTATCCGATGCTGGTGCGGGATTTCCAGTGCGTGATCGGTCGCGAAGCCCGTCAGCAGTGTCTGAATCAAACCGGCAAGTTGCCGGATGCGCTGGTGGCCTGCGTGGGTGGTGGTTCCAACGCGATTGGTCTGTTCCACCCGATGCTGGCGGATGCGTCCGTGAAAATGTACGGCGTCGAAGCGGGTGGTCTGGGTGTCGCCACGGGTCATCATGCTGCACCGCTCAATGCCGGCCGTCCCGGTGTGCTGCATGGCAATCGCACCTACCTGATGGAAGACGCCGACGGCCAGATCATTCCCACTCATTCCGTGTCGGCGGGTCTGGACTACCCCGGCGTCGGCCCCGAGCATTCCTGGCTGAAAGACTGTGGCCGTGTGAATTACGTGGCCATCAACGACGACGAAGCCCTGGCCGCCTTCCGTAAACTGACGCTGGTGGAAGGCATCATGCCCGCGCTGGAATCCAGTCACGCGGTGGCTTACGCCGAAAAGCTGGCGCCTACCATGGCTAAAGACCAGATCATCATCGTCAACCTGTCGGGACGTGGCGATAAAGACATTCACACCGTTGCCAAACTCGATGGCATCACCCTCGGCTGACGGTTACAGGAGTTTGGAACAATGAGCCGTATCAAGGCTTGCTTTGAGCAACTGCAATCCCGGGGTCGCAAGGCCCTGGTTCCTTTCATTACCGCCGGCGATCCGTCGCTGGACGCCACCGTTCCGTTGCTGCACACCCTGGCGGAAAACGGCGCCGACCTGATCGAAATTGGTATTCCCTTTTCCGATCCCATGGCCGACGGCCCGGTGATCCAGCTCGCAGATGAGCGCGCCCTGGCAAACGGCGTGACCACCATCAAAGTGCTGGAGATGGTGCGGGAATTCCGCAAAACCAATACCACCACACCGATCATCCTGATGGGTTATCTGAATCCCGTGGAAATCTACGGCTACGCGCAGTTCGCCAGAGATGCGGCAGCGGCGGGCGTGGATGGCATGATCACGGTGGATATGCCGCCGGAAGCGTCCAAGCCGCTGAACGATGAATTCGCCAAAGTCGGCATCGACAGTATCTTCCTGATAGCTCCCACAACATTGCCGGCACGGATTGAAAAAATCGCCGCTGCGGCCAGGGGCTATCTGTATTACGTGTCGCTGAAAGGTGTCACCGGCGCCGCCAATCTGGACGTGGAAGCGGTGCAGCAGAAGCTGGAAACAATTCGCAAAATAACCGATTTGCCCATTACCGTGGGGTTTGGTATCAAGGATGCCGCCACCGCCCGGGCCGTGGGTGCAATCGCCGACGGCGTGGTGGTTGGCAGCGCCCTGGTCAATCTGGTGGCGCAGCATCAGCAGGATCTGACCACACTCAAGGCAAACATCGCAGAAACGATGCGGTCGTTGCGGCAGGGGCTGGATCAAGTATAAGAAAGTGATGGCGCGAGATTTCGTGCTACATCAAACAAGACTGTTTCAGGACGTCGCGATGAGCAATAGTTGGATAGAGAAGATCCTGCCCAGTGTTGGCAGAAGTACCAGCAAGAAGAGCAATATTCCCGAAGGACTCTGGCGTAAGTGCGCCAAGTGCGGCGCGTTTCTCTATCGCCCGGAGCTGGAAGTCAACCTGGATGTATGCCCCAAGTGCGACCATCACATGCGTCTCAATGCTCGCCGTCGCCTGGACTGGTTTCTCGACGCAGAAGGCCGCACTGAAATCGCCGCCGAACTGGAACCTGTGGATCGCCTGAAATTCAAGGACAGCAAAAAGTACAAGGATCGCCTCGCTGGCGCGCAGAAAGGCACAGGCGAAAAAGACGCGCTGATCGTGATGAAAGGCACCGTCAATGAATATCCC
The DNA here is from genome assembly GCA_020062665.1 of Pseudomonadales bacterium. Classification (GTDB taxonomy): domain Bacteria; phylum Pseudomonadota; class Gammaproteobacteria; order Pseudomonadales; family Ketobacteraceae; genus Ch67. Next base: position 80,691 of record JAGUVW010000043.1, on the reverse strand, counting down.
GTGGTGGCGTCGGCGTTCGAATTCGAGTTTCTCGGCGGCTCCATGGGCTCCATCGTCGGCGAGAAGTTCGTGCGTGGTGTGAATGCAGCCATTGCGGCCCGCACGCCTTATGTGTGCTTCTCTGCCAGCGGCGGCGCACGGATGCAGGAAGCGCTGTTCTCGCTGATGCAGATGGCTAAAACCAGTGCTGCGTTGGAAAAACTCAAGGAGCAGCGTCTGCCGTTTATTTCGGTGCTCACTGATCCGGTTTACGGTGGTGTGTCGGCCAGCCTGGCCATGCTCGGCGACATCAATATTGCAGAACCCAACGCGCTGATCGGTTTTGCCGGCCCCCGCGTAATCGAACAGACTGTGCGGCAGAAATTGCCGGAAGGTTTCCAGCGCAGTGAATTCCTGCTGGAGCACGGCGCCATCGACATGATCGTGCACCGCAGCGAACTGAAAAACACCCTTCATCGCCTGATGGCAAAACTGCTGCCTGCCCAGAACGCCGCCTGATGACGCTGAACGACTGGCTGCATCGCCTGGAACGCCTGCACTACAAAGCCATTGATATGGGGCTGGAGCGGGTGAGCCAGGTGGCGCAGCGGTTGAATCTGCTGGCGGATCTGCCGCTGATCATCACGGTGGGCGGTACCAACGGCAAGGGCTCCACTGTCGCATTTATTGAGTCCATCCTGCTGGCTCATGGTTATCGTGTCGGCGCCTACACGTCTCCCCATCTGATCGCCTTCAACGAGCGGGTGCGTCTGGACGGGCGCGAAGTAGAAGATGCTCCTCTGATCAAAGCCTTCGAACAGATCGAAGCCGTGCGCGGCGACACCAGTCTCACCTATTTCGAGTTCACAACGCTGGCTGCCATGCTGGTGTTCCGTCAGTACAAACTCGACGTGATCGTGCTGGAAGTGGGCCTGGGCGGTCGCCTGGATGCGGTGAATGTGTGGGATGCGGATATCGCGATCGTTGCGTCAATCGATCTGGATCACCAGCAGTTTCTCGGTGATACACGGGAAAAAATCGGCCTGGAAAAGATTGGCATCGGACGTTCCGGCAAACCACTGATACTGGGGGAAGTGGATACGCCCGCGATGGTGCTGAGCGCTGCTGCTTCGCTGGGACTGCAGCTACTTCAGGTGGGCGATGCGTTTGACGGCGGCGTCGTCGATCATCAGCACTGGACATTCACCGGCAGGAACCGTGAAGGCAATCTGCTTCGCTGGGATGGTCTGCCGCAAACTCATCTCTACTGGCGCAATGCTGTTCTCGCCCTGCAGGCTTTGGCGCTGACACCACTTGCGCTGAATGCCGAAAGCATTCATACCGGGCTCGCCAGCGCCAGGCTTACAGGGCGGCAGCAGATCGTGCAGACGCAGCCCACCATCATGCTGGATGTCGGCCACAACCCCCACGCCGCCGCTCATCTGGCGCAACGACTGAGACAGGGTGAATTCAAACGCATTCACTGCATCGTCGGCATGCTGCGGGACAAGGCCATTGCCGATACGTTGGCTGAATTGCTGGATGTGGTGGATCTCTGGTGGCCCGTTACCTTGAGCGGCGAGCGCGGGCTTGATGGCAAGGTCATTGCCCAGTGTCTGCTGGAGGCGGGGGCCACTACTCAGTCGCCCGTTGCTTCACCCCGTAACGCTTACGGTACGCTGTTGCGCCAGGCAGAGCCAGACGACCTGATTTTGGTGTTTGGCTCCTTTTATACCGTGGCCGACGTTATACAATACCGGCAGTCCGTGACCGCGAAAGGATGATCCAGACTTGGAACAGAATCTCAAGCAACGATTGGTGGGCGCGCTGGTATTGATCTCGCTGGCGGTGATTTTTCTGCCGCTGGTGTTCGACCGGCAACAGCAGCGAATCGATACGTCGCCCTACGTAATTCCGGAGAAACCCGCCATCACCATCACTGCGCCTGACATGGAGCCGCTCGAACAGGCCGCCAGTGAGCAGCATGCTGCCGTGATGAAAGTGACGGAGGACAAGCGGATTCAGGATGAAGCCAGCGCTGTTGCAGACCATGCGGCCACGTCCGCTCCGGCGGTTCCAGCCGAGCCCGAGCCGGCTCCAGTGGCGCAGACCCGCGAGTATCTGGAACAGGAAAAGGCCGTCGATGCGACGTGGCAGGATCAACCTGTCACCACCACGGTGCCACTGGCCGAGGCCTGGGTGATTCAGGTCGGTGCCTTTTCGAGTGAAGCCAATGCCAAAGGCCTGCAGGACAAACTGAAATCCGCCGGCTACGCAGCCTTCGTGAAAGCCGGCAAGACCGCCAGCGGCATGCTCTACAAGGTCTACGTGGGCCCGGAAATCCGGCGTGCACAGCTTGAACAGCAGAAAACCGAGCTGGAGCGCAAATATAATCTCAAGGCTTTGATTCTCAAGTACATTCCCTGAATAGATCGGCGTAGGCAAGCGGGGGCGTTTTTGATAGAATGCGCGCTTTCCCATTCCAGCTGGACAGTGCGGTCATTCCGGAACGATGAACATTGCCGATTATGTGATTCTGGGCACCATCGCCGTCTCCATGGCCCTCAGTCTGATGCGCGGGTTTGCTGTCGAGGCCCTGTCCCTGGTGACCTGGATTGCCGCTTTTATCATCGCGCGTCTGTTCAGCCTGCCACTGGCTGTCCTCCTTACTGATTTTGTAGACCCACCATCGGCCCGTCAGCCGATTGCCTTTGTAGCGTTGTTCATTCTCACACTGATCGTCGGTGCCCTGATCAAACATCTGGTTCGGGGTGTGGTCGAGGCCACCGGACTTTCCGGCACCGACCGGGTGCTGGGCAGTGGTTTTGGTGCCATTCGCGGCGCGCTGATAGTCGTTGTTGCGCTGGCGTTGCTCGCCCGATTCACCCAGATGCCAGGTGATCCCTGGTGGCAGAAATCCCTGCTGATTCCCCAGTTTCTCATGGTTGAAAACTGGACAGCCGAGATGGGCAGGACGCTCTGGAGCAAGATCATGGCGCTGAGCTCTTAGCCGGGCCATTTGCGCTATCATTGTCATTCTTTCAGCCACATGACGTATCGAGGTAAAGACGAATGTGCGGAATTGTCGGCATCGTAAGCCGGTCCATCGTGAATCAATCGCTGTACGATGCTCTCACCGTACTGCAGCACCGTGGCCAGGATGCCGCCGGCATTGTCACCTGCGACCAGGACAAGCTGTACCTGCGCAAGGATAACGGCATGGTGCGGGACGTGTTCCGCACTCGTCACATGCGCCGCCTTCAGGGCACCATGGGGATTGGCCACGTGCGCTATCCCACCGCAGGCTCCTCCAGTTCCGCCGAGGCGCAGCCGTTCTACGTGAATTCCCCCTACGGCATCACGCTGGCCCACAATGGCAACCTGACCAACGCGGGTGAGATCGGTGAGGATCTGTATAAAACGGATCTGCGTCACATCAACACCAATTCCGATTCCGAAGTGTTGCTGAACATCTTCGCCCACGAGCTGCAAGTGCTGGGCAAGCTGGTTCCCACCGAGGAAGACATCTTCACTGCCGTTTCCGCCGTGCATCGCCGTTGCAAGGGCGCTTATGCGGTGGTGTCCATGATTACCGGTTATGGCATCGTGGGTTTCCGCGATCCGTTCGGCATTCGCCCGCTGTGTTTTGGCGAGCGGGAAAGCGAATCCGGCATCGAGTACATGATTGCGTCTGAAAGCGTGGCGCTGCAGGCACTGGGCTTCACACTGATTCGCGACGTGCTGCCGGGCGAAGCGGTCTACATTAATACCGAAGGTCAGTTATTCACGCGCCAGTGCGCGAAGAATCCGGTTTATCGTCCCTGCATTTTCGAGCATGTGTACCTGGCGCGTCCCGATTCCATCATGGATGGCATTTCCGTGTACAAGGCCCGTCTGCGCATGGGCGAAAAGCTGGCGGAGAAAATCCGCCGCGTGTGGCCGGATCACGATATCGACGTGGTGATTCCGATTCCCGACACCAGCCGGACGTCCGCGCTGCAGCTGGCGAACAACCTGGGCGTGAAATACCGCGAAGGTTTCATCAAGAACCGCTACATCGGCCGCACCTTCATCATGCCCGGCCAGAGCGAGCGCAAGAAATCCGTGCGCCAGAAACTGAACGCCATCGAGCTGGAATTCCAGGGCAAGAATGTGCTGTTGGTGGATGACTCCATCGTGCGCGGCACCACCTGTAACCAGATTATCGAAATGGCACGGGAAGCGGGTGCGAAAAAAGTGTATTTCGCCTCGGCTGCGCCGGAAGTGATTTTCCCCAACGTGTATGGCATTGACATGCCCGCGGCGTCGGAGCTGATTGCCCATGGCCGCACTGTGGAAGAAGTCCGCAAGATCATCGGTGCCGACTGGCTGGTGTACCAGGATCTTCCGGATCTGATCGCCTCGGCGCGGGAAGGCAATCCGAAGATCGAAGCGTTCGACTGTTCGGTATTCAACGGTGAGTATGTCACCGGCGACATCGACGAGGTCTATCTCAAGCGCCTGGAGCGAATGCGTAACGACGACGCCAAGAAGAAAAAGGGGTCACTGCAGTTGCTGAACGACGAGAGTATCGATCTGCGCAACGCATGACTTGAGTGTGTCGACGTAATGTCATTGCTCGGGTGATTTGCTCATGACTTTTGAATTCAACGAAGACGATCCGCTGCACATCGAAACGCTGGCCATCCGCACTGGTCAGCTGCGCACGGAACACGGTTCCCATAGCGAGCCGATTTTCACTACCTCCAGCTTTGTTTTCGACAGCGCGGCCCAGGCGGCGGCGCGCTTTGGGGGCAAGGAGCCGGGCTTCATCTATTCACGCTTTTCCAATCCCACGGTCAGCGCTTTCGAGCAGAAGCTGGCGGCGATGGAAGGGGCCGAGCGTTGCGTGGCGACGGCCTCTGGCATGGCGGCGATCCTGTCCACGGTGATGGCATTGTTGCAGTCCGGCGACGAAGTGGTGTGTTCCCGTGGGGTGTTCGGCACCACCAATGTGCTGTTCGAGAAGTACCTGAAGAAATTCGGTGTGGTGACGCGCTTTGTCGCTCTCACCGATCTGGAGCAGTGGAAGGCTGCGATTACGCCGAAGACGAAACTGCTGTTTCTGGAAACGCCGTCCAATCCGTTGAGCGAAATTGCCGATCTGCGCGCGCTGTCAGCGCTGGCCAAGGCGAGCAATGCGCTGTTGGTGGTGGATAACTGTTTCTGCACGCCGGCGCTGCAGCGTCCGCTGGAGTGGGGCGCGGATATTGTGATTCACTCCGCCACCAAATTTCTGGATGGTCAGGGTCGCTGTATCGGCGGCGCGGTGTGCAGCAGCAATGCGCTGATGGAGGAAGTGTACGGCTTCCTGCGTTCTGCCGGGCCGACGCTGAGTCCCTTCAATGCGTGGGTGTTTCTGAAAGGTCTGGAGACGCTCAGTCTGCGCATGCAGGCCCACAGCGCCAATGCGTTGCGGCTGGCGGACTGGCTGGAACAGCACCCGGCAGTGGAAAAAGTGTTTTATGCCGGCTTGCCATCCCATCCCCAGCATCTGCTGGCGCGGGAACAGCAGGATGCTTTTGGCGGTGTGGTGTCGTTCCGCGTGAAAGGGGGCAGGGAAGAGGCCTGGCGTGTCATCGATAACACGAAGTTGTTGTCCATCACCGCCAATCTGGGTGATACCAAATCCACCATTACCCATCCAGCCACGACCACCCATGGCCGCCTGTCCGACGCGGACAAGGCCAGCGCCGGCATCACCGAGAACCTGATCCGGGTGGCGGTGGGGCTGGAACACATCAACGACCTCAAGCGGGATCTGGCCAGGGGCCTGAATCTCATTTCTGCCTGATTGTGGCAGCCGCCCGTTTCCTCTCGCGCCATCCGGTCTAGAATGAATAGACGATTCAGACGGATGGGCGGAGGCAACGGGTGTCACAACCAATAATCGATCGACTGGTTACAGCGCTGGGCACCATCCTGCTGGGGAAAGATGGCCAGATCCGTCTGGCGCTGGCCTGCCTGCTGTCGCGGGGCCATCTGCTGCTGGAAGACCTGCCCGGCATGGGCAAGACCACGCTGTCTCACGCGCTGGCGAAAGTGCTGGGGCTGGAATACCAGCGCATCCAGTTCACCAGCGATCTGCTGCCCGCCGACATCATCGGCACCACGCTGTTCAATCCCGGTCAGTCCCAGTTTGAATTCCGCAAAGGCCCGGTGTTTTCCGAGGTTCTGCTGGCGGATGAAATCAATCGCGCCACGCCAAAAACCCAGGGCGCGCTGCTGGAAGCGATGGAAGAACGTCAGGTGACAGTGGAAGGCCACAGTTATCCCTTGCCGCATCAGTTTTTTGTGATCGCCACCCAGAATCCCGTCACCCAGATGGGCACGTTTCCGCTGCCGGAATCCCAGCTCGATCGTTTCCTGATGCGGATCAGCCTCGGCTATCCCGACCCCAAGGTGGAGCGCGCGTTGCTGAAAGGAAAAAATCCCCGCGATGAACTGGAATTTCTGCAACCGGCCGTGAGCAAAACCGAACTGGATGCGTTGCAGAAGAAAGTCAGCACCGTGCATGTGTCGGATGCGTTGCTGGATTATGTGCAGCGGATTCTGGCGCACACGCGGGAGTCCAGTCAGTTTGTGGTGGGATTGTCGCCCCGTGCTGGCATGGCGTTGGTGAAGAGTGCGCGGGCCTTTGCACTGGTGTCGGGGCGCGAGCATGTGATTCCCGAGGATGTGCAGGCGGTGCTGGGGCCGGTGGCGGAGCATCGCTTGAGTGGTTCCCGCGATGTCACCGGGCACGAAGGCGAGCGGCTGGTGGATCATGTCCTCAAGCATGTCCCCGTCATCGGCAGCCGGTAAAGTGCCCCGTCGTTTCTTGACGGGTTATATCCGTGCTCGCTGGCAGCGCTGGCTCGACCAGCGCATTCCGTCCACCCGTCATGCGCTGCTGGATCAGCGGCGGCTTTTCATCTTTCCCACCGGGATGGGTTTTGGCTATCTGCTCACAGCGTTTCTGCTGTTCATCGCGGGTATCAACTACGACAACAGTCTGATCCTGAATTTCAGCTTTTTTCTTGGCAGCCTGTTTGTGGTGACGATCCTGCAGACCTTCAGCAATCTATCTGGCCTGATGATCGATGCGGGCACTACCGAACCAGCCTTTGCCGGCACCGAAGCCAAGTTCAATCTGCTGCTGGCCAAGTCCCGCAAGAAAAATCACTACGCAGTGGAATTGCAGTGGCATGGTTTCGAGGCCGCTTCCAACAATCTCATCGAAGAAGAAAAAATTCCCGTGCAGATGCTGCTGAAAACAGAAAAGCGCGGCGTCTTTCGTCCGCAGCGGCTGCGCATTACGTCGGTGTATCCCCTGGGCATCGTACGCGCCTGGAGCTGGATTGCACTCGACATGGAATGTCTGGTGTATCCCAAACCCATTGCCTGTGAACTGCAGGCGCAGGTGGACGCGACCCAGGCCGACGGCACTGTCGTGATCCCGGAAGGCAAGGATGATTTTGATGGCCTGCGCAATTACCAGCAGACTGATCCGCTCAGCGCCGTGGACTGGAAAGCCTATGCGCGGGTGGGGCAGCTGTACACCAAGCGTTTTCATGGTCTTCAGTCCGAGGCGCGCTGGCTTGACTGGGAATCCATGCCGACACTCCATGTTGAATTGAAGCTGTCCTATCTCTGCTATTGGGTGATGGAGTATTCCCGCAAAAATCTGGTGTTTGGCCTGCAGTTGCCGGGCATCCGCATCGCACCGGACGCCGGGCTGGAACACCAGCGCCGCTGTCTGGAAGCGCTGGCGCGATACTGAGGGGGATGCATGGCACGCGATGTGAAACGTCATGGTTTTCCGATGCCACGCTCCGCGTTCGTGTTGCTGCTGATCACCAATGTGCTGGCGGTGATTCCCCATCTGGAGCGCGTGCCGGGCTGGATGTTGCCAGCCTTCGGCGGCGTGCTGCTGTGGCGCATCCAGGTGTTTCGTCAGCGCTGGCCATTTCCGGGCCGCAGTGTTCGTCTGCTGTTGGTGGTGTCGGGTTTTGCCGGCGTGATTCTGCATCATGGCACGGTGCTTGGGCCTGATGCCGGCGTCGCGCTGCTGATCACTGCCTATCTGTTCAAGCAGCTGGAAATGGTGACGCGGCGGGATGCGTTCCTCGTGGTGATCCTGTCCTATTTCGTGCTGGCTACGGAGTTCCTGTTTTCCCGTTCGCTGTATTCGACGCTGTATGTGCTGCTGGTGCTGGTGGTGATCACGGCGACACAGGTGGCGCTCAACCATTCCGGTTCGCGCATTGCAGTGACGCAACCGCTCAAGGTGTCAGCCAAGCTGATCCTGCAGAGCATTCCGCTGATGATCGCGCTGTTCTTTCTGTTCCCGAGGGTGGGGCCGTTGTGGCAGCTCAATCTCACCAACAAGCAGAATTTCATCGGCCTCAGTGATCGCATGTCACCGGGGGATATTGCCGAGTTGTCGCGCTCGGGGAATCTGGCGTTCAGGGCCGAGTTTCGCGGCGATGTGCCGCCCATGCGCGATCGCTACTGGCGCGCGGCGGTGTTCGACTGGTTTGATGGGCGCACCTGGCATGCCTCCCAGGCAGACCGGTTCGATGCGTTCAACCCGCAGGATCTGGCGCGCGGTCAGCGGCGCTACGACTATCGCATCATTCTGGAACCCACCGGACAACGCTGGCTGATGGCGATGGCGGCGGCGGAGGTTCACCTGGGGGATGCGCGGGCCACGGGCTTGCTCACTCACGTGCACAAAAAGGAAATCGACTCGGCGCTGTCCTACGATGTCACCAGCTATCCGGATTTCCGTTACCAGCCTGATGGGCTGACGGCCCGTGAAGGCATGATCTATCGGCAATTGCCGGCAACGGGAAATGATGCGGCACGACGTCACGGTCGTGAGCTGTTCCGGAAAGCAGGGGAATCGCCCCAGGCCCTGATCGAATCGATTCTGCGTGCGTTTCGGGAAGAGGAATTCTATTACACACTGAAGCCGCCTTTGCTCGGCGCCAATACAGTGGATGAATTCCTGTTTCAAACCCGGCGCGGGTATTGCGCCCATTACGCCGGCGCGTTCGTATTTCTGCTGCGCAGTGCAGGGATTCCGGCCCGGCTGGTGGGGGGCTATCACGGTGGCGAGGCGCATCCCATTGGCAACTACCTGCTGGTGCATCAGTACGATGCCCATGCTTGGGCGGAAGCCTGGATTGCAGGCCAGGGCTGGGTAAGAGTGGATCCCACGGCAGCGGTGGCGCCCAATCGCATTGAAATGGGCAGTCTGGACAGTACCAGTGATGACAGTTTCATGACGGACTCGCCGTTGTCGCCGGAGCGGCTGCGTAACATGGCGCTGTTCGCCAGGGCGCGCCTGCTGGCGGATTACGTCGATTATCTGTGGTTCAAGAATGTGGTGTCCTACAACAGCGAAAAACAGAACCAGTTATTCCGCTCCCTGCTGGGACAGGTCACGCCGCAGCGTATCGCGGCGCTGCTGGGTGGTGTGGCCGCGGTTATCGTCCTGATTCTGGTGGTGGGGATTCTGCTGCGTCATCCGGCGATGCGGACGCTGGATCGCACGGATCGCTTGTACCTGCAGTTCTGCAGCAAACTGGCCCGCAGGGGCTTTGAACGGCAGCCAGGTGAAGGCCCGCAAAGCTACGCCGACCGCCTGTGCCAGCAACTGCCAGCGCAGACAACCCAGATCCGGCGCATCACCGAGATATATCTCACGCTCAAGTACGCCCCTGCCGTGCAGCGTGGCAATATTCAACAACAAAAGTCACAGTACAGTGGTACACTGAGCGACCTTCAAAAAGACCTCCAGCTTCGGGTACGGTCTTTCAGGCTTTAATAAAAACGTCACGGATTCAACGAGATGGAACGGTTTCAGAAACCCATCCTGCTGTCGATTCTGGCCGGAATCGGTTTGTATCTGGGGGCCATGTTCCTGGGGGATTTCAACGCCACGCGCGACGCGATCCTGCAGGTGGGACTGGTGGGATGGGCCGTCATATTGGGCTTGTCGGCCGTCAATTATGGGCTGCGTTACTGGCGTTGGGAGTGGTACCTGCAGAAGCTGGCCCACGCCCGGGTTCCCCATCGCTGGCATCTGGCCTATTACTTCTGCGGTTTCGCGCTTTCCACCACGCCGGGCAAGGCCGGCGAAACCGTCCGCTCCCTCTACCTGAAACGCCACGGCATCGCCTACAGTCACACCCTCAGTACGTTTTTCGTCGAACGTTTTCTGGATCTGCTTAGTATCGTGCTGATCTCCAGTGCGGCCGCCTTTCTGTTCCAAGGCTACGGCCCGGTGGTGGCGATCACCGGGGTGGTGGTGTTCGGTTCGCTCCCCATGCTGCACAGCCCCTGGCTGGCGCGTCTGCTGCCTTCCATTGCCTCGCGTTACCCTGGCAAAATCGGCACCGGGCTGGATCATCTTGGCGCCTTGCTGAAATCCTCCGCCATGCTGCTCAAGAACCGTGAACTGTTCGTTGGCTTGTTCGTTGGCTTCATCGCCTGGCTGGCCGAGGCAGTGGGTTTCTGGTACCTGTTGCATGTGCTGGGGCAGGATGTTTCCATGCTGATGGCCGTGAGCATCTACGGCGTGGCCGTGTTGGTGGGTGCCATTTCATTCCTGCCGGGCGGATTGGGGAGCACCGAGGCCGTCATGAGCCTGCTGCTGATTTCCCTGGGCGTGGACAAATCCGTTGCATTGGCGGCGACCCTGATCTGTCGCATCGCCACCCTCTGGTTCGCCGTATTCATCGGAATTATCGTTGCAAGCATCCTGGCATTGCGCGGCATTACGCCCATGCCAAGTGAAGAAGTGAAGGTTTGAAGGCAGTCATGACAGAACAGAAATCGCATCCGCTAGTGGTCGATCTGGATGGCACGCTGATTCGCAGCGACCTGCTGATCGAATCCTTTCTGCTGCTGATTAAGCAGAATCCGTTCAACCTGTTTTTCGTGTTGCTCTGGCTGCTGAAGGGCAAGGCGACCCTGAAGGCGGAAATCGCCCGCCGCGTGGATATTCCGGTTGAGCTGCTGCCGTTCAATCAGGAGTTGATTGCCTACCTGAAAGCTGAAAAAGCCAAGGGGCGCCAACTGATTCTGGCCACTGCGTCCCATCAACGTTATGCTCATTCTGTGGCCCAGCATCTGGGCATTTTCGATGATGTGCTGGCATCCGACGAATCCCGCAATCTGTCAGGTTCCGCCAAGCGTGCTGCGCTGACCGAACGCTACGGCGAAAAGCAGTATGCGTATGCCGGCAACGCTAACGTGGATCTGAAAGTGTGGAATCACTGCAGTGCAGCCGTGGTGGTTGCCAACTCATCGCTGGCGAAAAAGGCGGGCAGCCATTGTCCGGTGGAGTTGCATCTGCCGGCACCGAAGCCGAGCCTGAAAGTCATTCTCAAGGCGCTGCGTGTCCATCAATGGGTGAAGAACGGACTCATCTTCATTCCGCTGCTGACGTCACATATGCTCACCAATCCTCATGGTCTGCTGCTGGGGATACTGGCGTTTCTCGCATTCTCGTTCTGCGCATCGAGCGTGTACTTCCTCAACGACCTGCTGGATCTGAACGACGACCGCCGTCACGCCACCAAGCGCAATCGCCCGTTTGCGGCCGGCACGTTGTCCTTGCTGACCGGCATCATCGGCACGCCGATTCTGCTGCTGCTGTCTGCGATCATCTGCTGGTTCCTGCCGCTGGAATTCGTGGCGGTGCTGGGGCTTTACTACATCATGACAGTGGCGTACAGCTTCAGTCTGAAACGGATCGTGATGGTGGATGTCATTACGCTCGCAGCCCTGTACACCATTCGCATCATTGCCGGTGCGGTGGCGGTGTCGGTGACCCTGTCATTCTGGCTGCTGTCGTTCTCGGTGTTCGTCTTCCTCAGTTTGGCCATTGTCAAACGCTACACCGAACTGATGAAACTGAAGGAAAAAAGCGCGCGCAAGATCCTTGGGCGTGGTTACCAGGTGGAAGATCTGGAATTGCTGTCGTCTCTGGGCGGTAGTGCTGGCTATATCTCCGTGCTGGTTTTGGCGCTCTATATCAACAGCCCCGAGGTGAAATCCCTTTATTCTCATCCCCAGCTGATGTGGCCGGCGTGCATGATCATGCTGTACTGGGTGAGCCGGATCTGGATCATTGCCCATCGCGGCGGCATGGACGACGATCCCATCGTGTTCGCGTTGAAAGACAAGATCAGCGTCGTGTGCGGCGGGCTGATCGGATTGTTCATGATGCTGGCGGTGTAACATGGGTAAACCTTACGTCTCCTGGGCACGCTATCCCTACACGTCGCAGCAGGCGGTGGATCTGCAGTGGCGCACCGATCTGTTGCCCGACGTGCCATCGGTTCTGCCACAAGGTAATGCCCGCAGCTATGGCGATAGCTGCATGAATCATGGCGGGCTGGTAGCGTCCACCCGCTTCATGCGGCGCTTCATGGATTTCGATCCGCAGAGCGGATTGCTGCGCTGCGAAGCCGGCCTGCAGCTCGCGGACATTCTGAATGTGGTGGAACCGCAAGGCTGGTTTCTGCCGGTGACACCGGGCACCAAGTTCGTCACCGTGGGTGGCGCCATCGCCAACGACGTACACGGCAAGAATCATCATCTGGAAGGCAGCTTCGGCAATCACGTCACGCAATTCGAACTGCTGCGCACGGATGGCAGTCGTCGCCTTTGTTCCCCTACGGAAAATACCGACTGGTTTGATGCGACCATTGGCGGTCTCGGGCTGACGGGACTGATTACCTGGGCTGAGCTGCAACTCAAGCGCGTGCCCAATTCCGCGATCAATCTGGAAACCATCAAATATCAGGATTTGGCGACCTTCTTCAAGCTTTCAGAAGAATCCGAAGCCACGCACGAATACACAGCAGCCTGGGTGGATTGCCTGGCAGCGCGGGAAAAACTCGGGCGCGGGCATTTCCTTCGTGGCAACCATGCGCGGATTACCCAGCCCAAGCCCGCTGCTGCAAAACTGAAGCTAGCCATGCCGATTGATCCGCCGCTGTCACTGGTGAACAGCCTGTCACTGCGGGCGTTCAATGCACTGTATTACAACAGACTGTTTCAAGAGCGCACCTTTGCCACCGTGCACTACGATCCGTTTTTCTATCCGCTGGATTTTGTGCACGACTGGAATCGCATGTACGGGCCGAAGGGTTTTCTGCAATATCAGTGCGTGGTGCCCAACGAAACCAGTTACGATGCCATCCGCGAAATCCTGCAGCGCATTGCCGACGCCAACAGTGGCTCGTTCCTGGTGGTGCTGAAGGTGTTTGGCAAGGTGCCGTCACGGGGCATGCTGTCGTTCCCCCGTCCGGGCGCGACCCTGGCGCTGGATTTCCCCTATCATGGCAACAAAACCATGGCATTGTTCGATCAGCTGGATGAAGTCGTGGTGCAGGCGGGCGGTGCCATTTATCCGGCGAAGGATGCGCACATGAAGGGCGAGCACTTCCGCCAGTTTTATCCCCGCCATGACGACTTCAAACAATTCAAAGACCCCGGAATCTCATCGAGCTTCTGGCGCCGAGTAATGGAAGAAAACACATGAAGAACTGGATTATCGTTGGCGTAACATCGGCAATTGCCGAATCGGTGGCCCGCATCTGGGCGGAACGTGGCTACAAGCTCTTTCTGGTGGCGCGAAACGAAAACAGGCTGGCGGACATTGCCCAGGACCTGAAGGTGCGTGGTGCTGCCAGCGTCACTACCTTTGCGATGGACGCCAATGCGTTCGAACGGCATCAGGAATGTTTTGACGCGGCGCTGAAAAGCATGGGGCGCATCGACGGTATCCTGGTGGCTCATGGCACTTTGCCGGATCAGAAGGCCTGCGAAACGTCCTTCAATGTGGCGCGCTCTGAAATCGAGACCAACGGCCTCAGCGTGATTTCTCTCTGCACCATTGCGGCCAATCTGTTCGAGCAGCAGCGGCAGGGTGACATCGCGGTGATTTCGTCGGTGGCAGGTGATCGTGGCCGGCAATCCAATTATGTTTACGGTGCCGCCAAGGGCATGGTCAGCATTTTTCTGCAGGGACTGCGCAACCGTCTGGCGAAATCCGGCGTGCACGTCACCACCATCAAGCCGGGTTTTGTCGATACGCCAATGACCGCCAGTTTCGACAAGGGCGGCCCGCTGTGGGCGTCAGCGGATCAGGTGGCCAGCGGCATCGTCGGTGCGGTCGACAAGAAGCGCAACGTGGTGTATCTGCCCTGGTTCTGGTGGATCATCATGAACATCATCCGCCACATTCCCGAGTTCATTTTCAAAAAGATGAAACTCTAAAGGGCAGGGGAGCAGCCTGCTTGTCAGGCTGTTCCGAAATTCGCTCGCGCACTCAGCAAGCCATTACAAATCCATTCCGAATTCTTTCTTCACGCCGTCCGCAATTCTGGCCAGCATGGGTTCCCGTACCCGCAACTTGGTAAGATGATGCGCGGTGCGATTCAGTTGTGCCAGTTGCGACGCAGCGGCAATTGCTTCAGAAAACAACGCCGTATCGCTCACAACTCTATCCAGAAAACCCGCTTCCACGGCACTCTGAGGCGAATAGATTTCCGCATTGATGACGGCGCGATGGAAATGCGGCGTGTACAGTCGGCCACGCCCCAGTTCCACACCGAACAGCGGCATCGTCATGCCGATAGCGACTTCGTTCAGGCCGATCTTGAAAGCACCGTCCACGCCGATGCGGTAGTCCACCGACAGCAACAGCAGACCACCCATCGCCAGCGCGTGACCGGTACAGGCGATCACTACGGGCAAGGGAAACTGCAGTAACCGGTTGCTGAGGCGCGCGCCTTCGAGCACCAGATTCCCCATGGCGACACCGCCTTGGCCCATCACCGACAGATCAAACCCGGCGGAAAAGCGCCCGGGCCGGCCGATGATCACCACGGCTTTGGCATTTTTTTCGGCATCGTCCAGCGCTTTGTTCAGCTGCTCGATCAGCTGCGGCGAAACCGCGTTGGCTTTGCCGTCATCCAGGGTGATCAGGGCGATGTGGTCTTGAATCTGGCTGGCAACGCTCATGGGAATTCCTCGCGCGAAATGGTTGTCTGCATCCTACTGCGTACGCCGACGGTAACCAAGGCGGCACGTGGTAACGGAATTGGTTTTTACGGACAAAAAGAAAGGGCCCCAGAGGAGCCCTTTCGATAACGACACTGCAGCACAAAAATCAGGCGTCCTGCAGCACCGGGATTTTCACGGTATCTGCCACTTCCTGATATTCGCCCATGCGGTCGAAGTTCATGTAGCGGTAGATATCGGCAGCCATGCTGTCGATCTTGTTGGCGTACTGCATGTACTCAGCAACCGTTGGCAGCTTGCCCATCACCGCCGCCACCGCCGCCAGTTCCGCCGACGCCAGGTACACGTTGGAACCCTGGCCCAGACGGTTGGGGAAGTTACGGGTGGAAGTGGACACCACAGTCGTGTTCGGCGCAACGCGAGCCTGGTTACCCATGCACAGCGAGCAGCCCGGCATTTCGGTGCGGGCGCCGGCACGGCCGTAGATGTTGTAGTAGCCTTCTTCCATCAGCTGGTGCTGATCCATCTTGGTGGGCGGTGCCAGCCACAGACGGGTTGCCAGCGATCCACCTTCCACTTTGTCCAGCAGTTTGCCAGCCGCGCGGAAGTGACCGATGTTGGTCATGCAGGAACCGATGAACACTTCGTCGATCTTGTCGCCAGCCACGTCGGACAGGAACTTGGCGTCGTCCGGATCGTTCGGGCAACACAGAACGGGTTCCTTGATCTCGTCCATGTTGATGTCGATGATGGTGTGGTACTCGGCATCCTTGTCGGCGCGCATCAGCTCCGGTTTGGCCAGCCAGGCTTCCATACCGCGAATACGACGCTCCATGGTGCGGGCATCGCCGTAACCGTTGGCAATCATCCACTTCAACAGCGTGATGTTGGACTTCAGGTACTCGGCAACGGATTCTTCCGACAGGGTGATGGTACAACCGGCAGCGGAACGCTCGGCGGACGCGTCAGACAGTTCGAACGCCTGCTCCACGGTCAGATCTTCCAGACCTTCGATTTCCAGCACGCGGCCAGAGAACACGTTCTTCTTGCCTTTCTTCTCAACCGTCAGCAGACCGGCCTTGATCGCGTACAGCGGAATTGCATGCACCAGGTCACGCAGGGTGATGCCAGGCTGACGCTTGCCCTTGAAGCGCACCAGAACGGATTCCGGCATGTCCAGCGGCATGACGCCGGTAGCCGCAGCGAATGCCACCAGACCGGAGCCGGCAGGGAAGGAAATGCCGATCGGGAAACGGGTGTGGGAGTCACCGCCAGTGCCGACGGTATCGGGCAACAACATGCGGTTCAGCCAAGAGTGAATGATGCCGTCGCCCGGACGCAGGGAAACACCACCACGGTTCATGATGAAGTCGGGCAGGGTGTGCTGCATTTCCACGTCAACCGGCTTGGGATAAGCAGCGGTGTGACAGAAGGACTGCATGACCAGATCCGCCGAGAAGCCCAGGCACGCCAGGTCTTTCAGTTCGTCGCGGGTCATCGGGCCAGTGGTGTCCTGGGAGCCGACGGTGGTCATCTTCGGTTCGCAGTATTCGCCGGGGCGCACGCCCTTCACGCCGCAGGCCTTGCCGACCATCTTCTGCGCCAGGGTGAAGCCCTTGTCGCTTTTCACAACGCCAGCAGGCGAGCGGAACAGGGTGGAAGCGGGCAGACCCAGTGCTTCACGGGCCTTGCCAGTCAGGCCACGGCCGATGATCAGATTGATACGGCCACCGGCGCGCACTTCATCCAGAATTACGTCGGACTTGAGTTCGAAGGTGGAAATCACCTGGTCGGTGCCGTGCTTGCAGATCTTGCCTTCGTACGGGTAGATATCGACCACGTCGCCCATGTTCAGGTTCGACACGTCGGTTTCAAACGGCAGAGCGCCGGCGTCTTCCATGGTGTTGTAGAAGATGGGAGCGATCTTGCCGCCGATGCAGATGCCGCCCTGGCGCTTGTTCGGCACGAAGGGGATGTCGTCGCCGGTGAACCACAATACCGAGTTGGTAGCGGACTTACGGGAAGAACCGGTGCCCACTACGTCGCCCACATAAGCAACGGTGTGGCCTTTGGCTTTCAGTGCTTCCAGCTGCTTGATGGGGCCGATTTCGCCCGGCTTGTCCGGGTTGATGCCTTCGCGGGCGTTTTTCAGCATGGCGTTGGCGTGCAGCGGGATGTCGGGGCGGCTCCAGGCATCCTGGGCGGGGGACAGGTCGTCGGTGTTGGTTTCACCCGTCACCTTGAACACAGTGACGGTGATTTTCTTCGCCACTTCCGGCTGGCTGGTGAACCACTCGGCATTGGCCCAGGACTCCAGCACCGCTTTCGCGTTGGCGTTGGTCTTGGCCTTTTCCACCACATCGTGGAAGGAATCGAAAATCAGCAGGGTGTGGGACAGGCCCTTGGCGGCGATCTTGCCAACGGCGGCGTCATCCAGCAGATCGATCAGCGGATCGACGTTGTAGCCGCCCAGCATGGTGCCCAGCAGTTCGGTGGCTTTCTCGCGGCTGATCAGCGGGGATTTGGTTTCGCCCTTAGCCACTGCGGCCAGAAAGCCAGCCTTCACATAGGCGGCCTGATCCACACCGGCGGGAACGCGGTAGGTCAGCAGCTCAACCAGAAATTGCTCTTCGCCTTTGGGAGGATTCTTCAGCAACTCGACCAGTGCGGCGGTCTGTTTCTCGTCCAGGGGTTTGGGGGGGATGCCTTGAGCGGCACGTTCAGCGACATGGTTACGATAGGCTTCGAGCACGATATGACCTCTCTACACAGTGTGTTCGGGTTGCGGTGACTGAATCAGGGCCCAGGTCCTTGAGAAGACAGCCGACAGCGGCGATACCGAAATTTGGGCGCGCAAAAGTATACCAGAACTGGGCCACCATTACAGTAGCGCAGTCGCTCGGCGTTTCTGAACAATCCGGCGAATTGCCTGCAGAATCAACCGGTTTTATGTGCACCGGAAGGGGGCGGGAACCGTCAGTTGTAGGGGCGAGGCTCGTCCTTGGAGGGGCGCTTGTTGAAGCGTTTGTACTCCCACTGATATTGCTCGGGCGCCATGCGGATCAGTTGCTCGATGGTGCGGTTCATGGCGGTGGCAGATACCCGATCATCCTGGCTGTAAATCTCGGCATCAGCGGGAATGCACACGGTGCGGAAGGATTTGTTGTCGGAATTGCGCAGGCAGGTATAGCCGAAGGCTAGCGAGCCGGTGCGTTGCAGCAGCTTGGCGATCAGGACGGGCGTCAGTGCATCCTTGTTGAAGAAGGGCACGAACACACCGCTCTTCTGGCTGGGTTGCTGATCCGGCAGAACACCGGTCAGACCTCCCTTGCTCAGAAAACTCACGAGTGAGACCACGCCAGACCGGTCAGCCGGGACAAATTCGGCATCCATCTGGCTACGCGCATTGAAGATCAGCCGGTCGAGCGCCGGCAGTGGAACCGGCGCGTACATCGCCATGAAGGGATACTTGGACGAGACGTGGTAATTGGCAATCTCCCAGTTACCCAGATGCGGCACAATCAGGATCACGCCGCGCCCGGAGTCCAGCGCTTGCTGGATCAATTCCTCGCCCTGGGTGGACGTGATATACGGCGTGATTTCAGCTGGTTTGCGTGTCCACACCGCGCCGGATTCGCACACCGTCATCACTGTTTCGATCACGGATACCCGCGCCAGTCGCTTGCGTTCCTTCAGCGGCATTTCAGGAAAGCAGATTTGCAGATTGATCAGCGTAACGCGACGCATGTCCCGAGCAAGGTGCCAGGTCAGGCGGCCCAGCATGGCGCCAGCGCGCGTAACCACCGGCAGAGGCATCAATCCCAGCAATTTAAACGCAGCAACGATGACGGAACCTTTCACATCCACAAGCAGTGTCCCAGCAAACAAACCCGACGCCAAAGAATAGGGCAAAAATCGCCATCCCTCTACGAAAACCCTATAATGCGCCCGGCTGAATTCGTAAACGTTGGTAAACCCATGGCAGAACTGGATCAGGTCAAAGCATTCCTCGGTTGTCCCACGCCACAGGCCTGGCTCGATCAGGCACTGGCGCATCTGGACATTCTGCTGGTGGATCACGCTCACTGCGAAAAAAAAGCAGCATCCACCGCGCTGAATCTGCTGTTCCGCTACGTGGATAAGCGCAATCTGCTGTTCAAACTGTCCCAGCTGGCGCGGGAAGAAATGCTGCATTTCGAGCAAGTGCTGGAGTTGATGGAGCAGCACGGTGTGACCTACGCGCACCTGACGCCTGCCCGTTATGCCCAGGGCCTGCGTCAGCACATCCGTCAGCAGGAGCCGGAAAAACTGGTGGACACCCTGATCATCGGCGCGTTTATCGAGGCGCGTTCGTGCGAGCGTTTTGATGCGCTGGCACCGTTGCTGATTGCCAATCCCGATACTGCCGACATCGGTCGCTACTACGTGTTTCTGCTGAAATCCGAGAGCCGCCATTATGAGGACTATCTTGAACTGGCGCGGGAATATTCTTCGGTATCAATCGAAGACCGGATCGAATTTTTCCGGCAGATCGAGCGTGAGCTGATCGAGTCACCGGATACCGACTTCCGCTTCCATAGCGGCGTGCCGGCGGGAGTCCTCAAATCGCGGCAGTAAAGGGAAACGGCTTCAGCTCAGCGGCGTGATCGTCTGCCAGAATGTACCAGCCCTGCTGATACCAGTCGCCCAGCACCATGCGGGTGCCCGCGCCTGAATTCAATTGAACGGAGTGAGTGGCAGGCCGGTGCGTGTGGCCATGAATCAGCAGATTCACCTGATATTGCGCCATCACTGCGACGACTTCCGCCTGCGTCACATCCATGATGTAGTCGGCTTTCTCCTTTGCGCTCTGCTGGCTCTTATCCCGCAGATGCCGGCCGATGGCGATGCGCTCGTCCAGTGATTTGGCCAGAAAAGCCTGTTGCCATGTGGGATCGCGCACCATGTTTCGAAACGCCTGATAATCCGTATCCTGGGTGCAAAGCACATCGCCGTGCATCAGCAACGCATTCTGACCGGCGACTCGCAGTAAAACGGGTTCCTCAACGAGCTGCGCGCCGCAACGGGCCGCATAGTGCGAGCCAACTAAAAAATCCCGGTTGCCATGCAGCAGAAAAACCCGAATCCCCGTATCGGCCATTGCGCGGAGCCGGTCTGCCAGCTGATCCGCGCAGTGCGACGGCGTATCATCACCCAGCCAGACTTCAAAAATATCACCCAGCAGATACAGCGTATCGAACTGTCCCTGCAGTGAGTCCAGCAGATGAAAAAACGCCCGGGTGATGTCCGGGCGCGTGTCTTCCAGATGCAGATCGGAAACGAACAGCTGAGCCATTACTTGGCTTCAACCAGTTCCGCTTTTTCGATGATCACAGGGTTCACCGGCACGTTTTCATGGAAGCCACTGTTGGTGGTTTTCACGTTCTTGATGTTATTCACCACGTCCATGCCGTCGACCACTTTGCCGAATACTGCGTAACCCCAGCCCTGGCGGCTCTCGGAGGAGAAGTTCAGGAAGCTGTTGTCTGCAACGTTGATGAAAAACTGCGAGGAAGCGGAGTGAGGATCCTGCGTGCGCGCCATGGCGATGGTGCCCACTTCGTTTTTCAGGCCATTGTTGGCCTCGTTCTTGATCGGTGCATTGGTGGGCTTCTGTTTCATGTCCTTGTCGAAGCCGCCGCCCTGAATCATGAAGTTGCCAATCACGCGGTGGAAAATGGTGCCGTCGTAGTGGCCGTCTTTCACATACTGCACAAAATTTTCCACGGTAACGGGCGCCTTGGCCTTGTCCAGCTCCAGCTTGATGTCGCCCATGTTGGTGTGAAGAATGACGAGAAGTGCTTGCATGTCAGGATCCCTTTCTGTTTGGTAACAGGTTGCTTGGTTTATTGATGGTACTGTTCTGCAGCGATCAATGTGTTGTCCAGCAGTGTTGCCACGGTCATCGGGCCCACACCGCCGGGCACCGGTGTAATCCAGCTGGCACGCTCAGCGGCAGCGGCATACTGTACATCGCCCCGCAGCTTGCCGTCTGCGCAACGGTTGATGCCCACGTCGATCACAATGGCGCCGGGTTTGACCCATTCGCCAGGCAGAAATTCCGGTTTGCCTACGGCCACCACCAGCAATTCTGCCCGCTCGACATGGGCGCGAAGATTCTTTGTAAAACGATGGCAGGTCGTCACCGTGCAGCCTGCCAACAGCAATTCCAGCGACATCGGACGGCCCACGATATTGGACGCGCCCACTACCACAGCCTCCAGCCCCAGCACATCGACACCGGTGCTTTCAATCAGCGTCATGATGCCTCGGGGCGTGCAGGGGCGGAGCAGGGGAATGCGTTGCGCCAGTCGCCCCATGTTATAGGGGTGGAAGCCGTCCACATCCTTGTCCGGGCGAATGGCGTTGATTACCGTCTTGTCGTCGATATGGGCGGGCAGGGGAAGCTGAACCAGAATGCCGTCGATGCCGGGATCGAGATTGAGTGTCTCCACCAGAGCCAGAAGATCAGCCTGGCTGGTGGTGTCGGGCAGATCATAAGCGCGGGACACAAAGCCCACTTCCTCGCAGGATTGGCGCTTCTTCTGCACATAGACCTTCGACGCAGGATCGCCACCCACCAGAATCACGGCCAGACCAGGCTGGCGCAATCCCTGTTCAATTCGACGCTGAACGCGGATTTTGACATCTTCCTTTATATGCTTGGCAATGCTGTTACCGTCGATGATCTTGGCTGTCATAAATGAGGCGCAATCCTGGAACCAATGAAGCAGGAAAAATCGTAAGGAAGAGCCCGAGGGCATTCGTTTTGCCCGTCGCGAAGGGCGCCTATTTTCGCACTAAAGCCAGGGGCAGGCAAAGAAAACAGCGCAATCCCCTGATCCCATTGATATTTATGAAAATGTTTGACGAGCAAAAGACGGATGTATATGATGCTGCCCTCGCTACCAGTACGGTATCGAAACGGGGTATAGCGCAGTCTGGTAGCGCGCCTGCTTTGGGAGCAGGATGTCGGGGGTTCAAATCCCTCTACCCCGACCAGAATGT
Organism: Pseudomonadales bacterium; assembly: GCA_020062665.1. Classification (GTDB taxonomy): domain Bacteria; phylum Pseudomonadota; class Gammaproteobacteria; order Pseudomonadales; family Ketobacteraceae; genus Ch67. Next base: position 58,599 of record JAGUVW010000043.1, on the reverse strand, counting down.
TCTTTAAATCAGATGCTTGGCGGCATCTCTCGAGTCAAGCGCCCGTAGCTCAACTGGATAGAGCATCGGCCTTCTAAGCCGAGGGTCGCAGGTTCGAGTCCTGCCGGGCGCGCCAGTTCTCGGCATCTGACAGACAGTTTCAGTAGTAACAATGGTGGGCGTAGCTCAGTTGGTAGAGCCCCGGATTGTGATTCCGGTTGTCGTGGGTTCGAGCCCCATCGTCCACCCCATTTTTGGATTGCCGACCCAATCAGGCAGACACGAGACCGGTAATGTCCAAAAGGATATTACCGGTTTCTGCTTTGATGCGTCGGTATGGGAATAGACTCAACGAAAGAACCACCCGAGGTTGATATGCAAGTTTCCGTGGAAACCACCTCTGCACTCGAGCGTCGCATGACGGTCGGCATTCCTGCCGAGAAAATCGATACTGCAGTCGAAAGCAAACTGGCCGAGACAGCCAAGCGCGTGCGCATTGATGGTTTCCGTCCTGGCAAGGTACCCCTCCGTGAAGTGCGTCGCCGCTTCGCCAAAGCCATTCGTGAAGAAGTGATCGGCGAACTGGTCAGCAACTCCTTCTACGAAGCCATGACCAAGGAATCCCTCAATCCCGCCGGCTATCCTTCCATCGAGCGCACCAAGGATGCTCCTGGCGAGGATTTCGAATTCGTTGCCACCTTCGAGGTTTACCCCGAAATCAAGGTGCAGGGCCTGGCGGAAATCTCCGTTGTGCGCCCGGTGGCCGACATTCAGGAATCCGATATCGACGCCATGATCGAACGCCTGCGCGAGCAGCGCGCCAGCTTCACCGATGTTGAGCGTCCGGCGCAGAATGGCGATCAGGTCATCATCGACTTCGTTGGCACCAAAGACGGTGAACCATTCCAGGGCGGCAGCGCCGAAAACACCAAGCTGGTGCTGGGCTCCGGGCAGATGATTCCCGGTTTCGAAGACGGCTTGGTCGGTGCCACCAAGGGCGAAGAGCGCTTACTGGCGCTGACTTTCCCGGCGGACTATCACTCTGAAGAGCTGAAAGGTCAGGCTGTTCAATTTGCAGTGACCGTGAAGGCCGTGCAGGAGAAAAAACTGCCGGAAGTGAACGAGGAATTCATCAAGGCGTTCGTTGCCAAGGATCCCAGCCTGGAAAATTTCCGCGCTGAAATCCGCGTCAACATGGAGCGCGAACTGAAGAATGCCGTCAAGAACCGCGTCAAGAAGCAGGTGATGGATGGTGTGCTGGCGAAAAACGACGAAGTCGCGGTGCCGAAGGCGCTGATCGATTCCGAAATCGACCGTCAGCGCAAGCAGATGGTTCAGCAGTTCGGCGGCGGCGCGAACTTTGACTTCCGCTCACTGCCTGCAGAATTGTTTGAAAAGCAGGCCACTCGCGCCGTGAAACTGGCTCTGCTGCTGGGTGAAGTCATCAAGGAGCGCCAGATCAAATCCGATGCAACGCGCGTACGCGCAGCTATCGAAGAGCTGGCCCAGCCCTACGAAAATCCGCAGCAGGTCGTCAGCTGGTATTACGAGAACCAGCAAGTGCTGCAACAGGTAGAAGCCATGGTGCTGGAAGACCAGGTGGTGGATATCATCCTGGAGCAGGCCCAGCTGTCTGACCAGGTGATGCCTTACGAGGAAGCCGTACGTCAACCTGCCGGCCAGGAAGAAGACGACGCCTGATCCGTCTTAGTCCCGGGGTACAAAAAAGCGCGCTCACCCGATCGCGCTTTTTTTTTCGCCCGTCTACCGGACGCCAGTAAAGTTCGGGGCTATAGTTAAAATAATCGCACCCAAGGTCTTGAAACTTCTTGAAAAGACCGCATATCCTCAAGTTATGGCGTGACCTTACACCCGTTGCTCATTTACCGACCTAGAAGGAAGTCCACATGTTTGACCGTCTGCATGAACTTGCCGAGCGCAACACCATTCTCAACACCGGCCTGATTCCCATGGTCATTGAGCAAACGGCGCGTGGGGAGCGTTCCTTCGACATCTATTCGCGCCTGCTGAAAGAGCGTGTGATCTTCATGGTGGGTCAGGTGGAAGACCATATGGCCAATCTGATCGTCGCCCAGTTGCTGTTCCTGGAATCTGAGAATCCGGATAAGGACATCCATCTGTACATCAACTCACCTGGTGGCTCCGTAACGGCCGGCATGGCGATTTACGACACCATGCAGTTCGTGAAGCCCAACGTATCCACCATGTGTGTGGGGCAGGCCTGTTCCATGGGGGCTTTCCTGCTCACGGCTGGGGCTAAAGGTAAGCGGTTCTGCCTGCCCAACTCCCGTGTGATGATTCACCAGCCCTTGGGTGGATTCCAGGGCCAAGCCTCTGACATCGAGATCCACGCCCGCGAGATCCTGCAGATGAAGCGTCGTCTCAACGAGATCCTGGCTCATCACACAGGCCAGCCCTACGAGACCATTGACCGGGATACCGATCGCGACAACTTCATGAGCGCCTATGATGCCAAGGCTTACGGCTTGGTCGACGAAGTGCTCGAAAAGCGCTAATTTAAAATCAATAAGTTAACTCTATTAGCTAGAATCAATCTGAACAATTTGGGAATCTCGTACTTGCAAAAATGAGGTTTTCGCTGCATCTTTCTATATGCCGATGCAGGCTTGAAGAGGAAATTAGATGACTGACGATCGTGACGGAAAAGGCGAAGACAGCGGCAAGCTGTTGTACTGCTCCTTCTGCGGCAAAAGCCAGCATGAGGTGCGCAAACTGATCGCCGGTCCCTCTGTGTTCATCTGCGACGAATGCGTGGATCTCTGCAACGACATTATTCGTGAAGAGGTTCAGGAAGAAAGCAGCGACAAGAACTCCGACAAACTGCCAACACCCATCGAAATCAAAGATATCCTCGATGATTACGTGATTGGCCAGGATCGGGCCAAAAAGGTTCTGGCGGTTGCGGTGTACAACCATTACAAGCGATTGCGCTCTGGCTCTGCGAAGACAGCGAAAGGATCCAGTGTCGATGTTGAGCTGGGCAAGAGCAACATCTTGCTGATTGGTCCCACCGGTAGCGGAAAAACCTTGTTGGCGGAGACACTGGCGCGTCTGCTCAACGTGCCGTTCACCATCGCAGATGCAACGACACTCACCGAAGCAGGTTATGTCGGTGAGGATGTCGAGAATATTATTCAGAAGCTGTTGCAGAAATGCGACTACGATGTGGAAAAAGCCCAGATGGGTATCGTCTACATCGACGAAATCGACAAGATTTCCCGCAAATCCGACAATCCGTCCATCACCCGCGATGTGTCCGGTGAAGGTGTGCAGCAGGCGCTGCTGAAGCTGATCGAAGGTACCGTTGCATCGGTTCCACCGCAGGGTGGACGCAAGCATCCGCAGCAGGAGTTCCTGCAAGTTGATACGTCCAATATTCTGTTTATCTGCGGTGGTGCATTTGCCGGCCTGGAAAAAGTCATTCGCGATCGCTCCGAAAAGAGTGGTATTGGTTTCTCCGCCACGGTCAAGAGCAAGGAAGACTCCAAGAACGTCAGCGATGTGCTGAAGGAAGTCGCGCCGGAAGATCTAGTGAAGTATGGCCTGATTCCCGAATTTGTCGGTCGTCTGCCCATCGTGGCAACCCTGGCAGAGCTGGATGAGGAAGCGTTGGTACAGATCCTGACCGAGCCCAAGAACTCCCTCACCAAGCAATACCAGAAGCTGTTCGAAATGGATGGCGTCGATCTGGATTTCCGCGAGGATGCTCTGGTGTCAGTGGCCAAGAAAGCCATGGAACGCAAGACCGGTGCCCGTGGTCTACGTTCCATACTCGAGTCTGTGCTGCTGGATACCATGTACTCCGTGCCGTCCACTCGTAATGTGGTGAAGGTCGTCATCGACGGGGCGGTTATAAAAGGCGAGTCGGAACCGTTGATGATTTACGAGAACAACGAACAGGCACGCGCCTCCGAGTAGTCGGAACCGTCTTGGAAGAAGGGCCGCAAGGCCCTTTTTTATTCCGCGATGATTGGTTTGTCACGGTTCGATATTGAAAAACGGTGGAAGTGACCCCATAAAGCAACTTCCAGTCAGAAACCCACACAAAGGGTTCAATCTATGCAGACGTCAGATCACAAAATGATGAAAGGGAACAAAGAGCTGCCGTTGCTCGCGCTGCGTGACGTGGTGGTGTATCCCCACATGGTTATTCCGCTTTTTGTCGGGCGCAGCAAATCCATTCGTGCGCTTGAAGAGGCCATGGATGATGACAAGCAGATCGTGCTGGTTGCTCAGGTTAATGCTTCCGATGATGATCCGGCGCCCAAGGATTTGTACGAGGTTGGCACCGTCGCCACCATACTGCAGTTACTGAAACTGCCCGACGGCACTGTCAAGGTGCTGGTAGAAGGCGCGTTTCGAGCCAACACGCTCAGCATCAATACGGACAGAGGCTACCTGTCTGCCGTTGTGAAAGAAGCGCCCCAGGCTGTGATAGATCAACGGGAAGGCGAAGTGCTTGCCCGTTCACTGCTGTCGCAGTTCGATCAGTACGTCAAACTCAGCAAGAAGGTTGCTACCGAGATTCTGACGTCCGTATCCACCATCGAAGAGCCAGGGCGTCTGTCCGATACCATTGCCGCTCATCTGGCATTAAAGATTCACGAGAAGCAGAAAATTCTGGAAGTATTCGACCTGCGCGAGCGCATCGAACACCTGATGGCGTTGATGGAAAGTGAAATCGACCTGCTGCAGGTGGAAAAGCGCATCCGTGGCCGTGTCAAGAAGCAGATGGAAAAAAGCCAGCGTGAGTACTATCTGAATGAGCAGATGAAGGCCATCCAGAAGGAACTGGGCGATCTGGAAGAGGGCGGCAACGAGCTGGAAGAGTTCGAGAAGAAGATCCAGTCCGCTGGCATGTCCAAGGAAGCCCGCGAAAAAGCCAAGGCGGAGCTTAACAAATTGAAGATGATGTCACCCATGTCGGCGGAAGCCACGGTGGTGCGCAGCTATCTGGACTGGATGGTGAATCTGCCCTGGCGCAAAAAGAGCAAGGTGCGTCACGATCTGAAGAAGGCCAAGGAAATTCTGGACGAAGATCATTATGGTCTGGCGGAGGTGAAAGACCGCATTCTGGAATATCTGGCAGTCCAGTCCCGCGTCGACAAGATTCGTGGCCCCGTATTGTGTCTGGTGGGGCCGCCGGGTGTGGGCAAAACATCCCTGGGCCAGTCCATCGCCAAGGCCACCAATCGCAAATTCGTGCGGATGGCGCTGGGTGGTGTGCGCGATGAAGCCGAGATTCGCGGACATCGTCGTACCTACATTGGCTCCATGCCCGGCAAGCTGATCCAGAAAATTTCCAAGGTTGGCGTGAAAAACCCGCTGTTCCTGCTCGACGAAATCGACAAGATGGGTGTCGATATGCGCGGCGATCCAGCGTCTGCGTTGCTGGAAGTGCTCGATCCAGAGCAGAACAGCACCTTTAACGACCATTATCTGGAAGTGGATTACGATCTGTCGGATGTGCTGTTCATCTGCACGTCCAACTCCATGAACATTCCGGCGCCGTTGCTGGACCGCATGGAGGTTATCCGGATTCCTGGCTACACCGAGGACGAAAAACTCAACATTGCCCAGCAGTATCTGGTGCCCAAGCAGCGCAAGATGAACGGCTTGGAGGATAGCGAGCTGGCAGTGGGTGACGATGCCATTCGCCATATCATTCGCTACTACACCCGCGAGTCCGGCGTGCGCGGACTTGAGCGTGAGATTGCCAAGATCTGCCGCAAGCATGTTAAAGAAAACGTGCTGGGTAATAAGCACGAAGCAGCAACGGTTACGCCGGAACTGGTGGAGCACTACAACGGCGTGCGCAAGTTCAGCTACGGCAAGAAGGAAGAACAGGATCGTATCGGTCAGGTGACCGGGCTGGCATGGACATCGGTAGGTGGCGAACTGCTGACTATCGAAGCTGCTGCAGTGACCGGTAAAGGGCGTCAGATTCGTACCGGGTCACTCGGTGATGTGATGCAGGAGTCTATTCAGGCCGCGCTGACCGTCGTGCGCAGCCGTTCGCGCCTGCTGGGTATTTCGCCGGAATTTCACGAGAAGCTGGATATTCACATTCACGTGCCGGAAGGTGCGACACCCAAGGATGGTCCCAGTGCCGGTATAGGCATGTGCACCGCTTTGGTGTCCGTGCTGACCAATATTCCGGTGAAAGCGGATGTGGCGATGACCGGCGAGATCACGTTGCGTGGTCAGGTGCTGCCCATTGGTGGACTGAAAGAGAAATTGCTCGCTGCCCACCGCGGCGGTATCAAGCATGTGATCATTCCCAAGGAAAACGAGCGGGATCTGAAGGAAATTCCCGAGAACATCAAGGTAGATCTGGTCATTCACTGCGTTAAATGGATTGACGAAGTGCTGGAGCTGGCGTTGACGCGCATGCCGGAACCATTGCCGGAAACCGTTGCGGTGGAAATTCCCAACCGGGATGAAAACGAAGACGAAGAAGGGGATCGCGTTAGCACCCACTAATGCGAACGATACAAAAAAAGAGCGCCCAACTGTGGCGCTTTTTTTGTCTTCTAATTTGCATTATTGGTTATCAAATTCTGCAGATTTGCACCCAAAATCAAATAACGATTCGACAAAAAGCACTTGAAAAAAAATAAATATACGCCGCTCAAAAGGTGCGCTTGACAGGCCTTTTTTGCAGTTGGTATAAAGTTGCTCCGCCGCAAGGGACGGGTACTCCAGTAGACATCCAAGCTACATTTCACCCAATTTACACCTGGTACCCAGGTGAATCCGCAGACAAAATTCTTAAAAGGGGAGTCTTGTGAATAAATCCGAATTGATCGATGCCATTGCTGCATCAGCTGACATTCCCAAAGCACAAGCAAGCCGCGCGCTTGATGCTGTGATTGATTCCGTTACCAATGCATTGAAGCAAAATGATCAGGTAGTGCTGGTTGGCTTCGGTACTTTCAGTGTGAAAGAGCGTACTGCCCGTTCAGGCCGCAATCCTCAGACTGGTCAGCCAATCGAAATTCCTGCCGCCAAAATCCCAACCTTTAAGCCGGGCAAGGCGTTGAAGGACGCTTGCAACGACTGATAACGCTCAAAGCAGAACTGAAAGCAACTTGATTCAGGCTCTACCCCTAACGGACGCAAAGCTCCCCGACAATCAACTGATTGTTTTTTGCTCTAATCGGTTTTGTCAGAGCGCTGGGGCGGGTCTGGCAGCCTTGTAGGGTAGTCGTTGAAAACGTGAAGTCGTTTCTTCAGCGGATGACATCAAGCGGTATTCAGAATTGACGGATCAACAGAAAGAGAAGCGTGTCGAAGATGCGCTTCTCTTTTTGCTTTGGGGTTCAAACCGGCATTTTTCGTTTATAATCCAACCCCTTGAATACCCAAAAAATGCAGCCCTAATCGGAGCTTTGAGCATGCAACAATTTCGTAATCTATTGAAAGGCTGGTTCGGCAAGGTACTGCTGGCCATTTTCATTTTGCCTTTCGCCTTTTTCGGGATCGAAGGAATTTTCATGAACAGCGGACGCAGCGATGTGGCGATCGTTGTGAACGATGTTGAGATTTCAAAACCCGAGGTGGATCGTGCCATCAGCGCCCAACGCGAGGCCATGGTGCAACGCATGGGCGGTAACATCGATGGCAGTTTCTTTACCGATGATATGCTGCGTCCGCGCGTGATTGAGTCGTTGATCCAGCGCGAATTGCTGTCCCAGGCTGTGAAGGACGAGGGGCTCTACGTCGCAAACGAAGCGATCAAGAGCTACGTGCGCAACATGCCGCAGTTCCGTGATGAGTCCACAGGCGCGTTCTCGCAGGAAAAACTCGAAACTGTTCTGGCCCGCGCCGGTTATACGCCGTTGCGCTTTTATGATGAGCTGAGCAGCGGCATGGTTACCGAGCAGTTGCAGCAGGCGATCGGTCTGAGTGCGTTTGCCACCGAGCAGGAACTGAAAACGCTGGTGCAGCTGGATGGCCAGAAGCGTGATCTGTCCTATGCGACCTTGAAGCTGGACAGGTTCCAGCAGGGCGTCGAAGTGGGAGAAGATGACATCAAGTCCTATTTTGAAGCCAATCGCGAGCAATACCGCACAGAAGAGCGCGTTCGCATTCAATACCTTTCCTTCAAGGCCAGCGATTTCGCTGCTGATGTGGCAGTGAGCGATGAGGACTTGCAGAAGGAATATGCTGATTATGTTCACAGCCAGGAAGGCCAGGAGCGCCGGCGCGCGTCGCATATTCTGGTTGAAATCAATGATGATCGTGATGATGCAGAGGCGCTGAGCCGGATTCAGGAAGCCAAGGCCAAGCTGGATGGCGGTGAGGATTTCGCAAGTGTTGCCAAGCATTACTCCGATGACGTGGCCACTGCATCTACCGGTGGAGATCTGGATTTTGCTGGCCGTGGCATCTATGACCCGGCTTTTGACAGCGCACTGTTTTCTCTGAAGGAGGGCGCGACATCCGATATCGTCAAGACCGAGTTTGGCTACCATCTCATCAAGCTGACTGGCATTGAGTCAGTGCCTGTGGCATCGCTAGAAGAAAAACGCGAGGAGCTGACGCAAAGTGTTCGCGATACCCGATCTGCGGAGCAGCTGAGTCAGGCCATCGATCAGATGAACGAACTGACCTACGCGGCGGGTGATTTGAGCGCGGTTGCCGAAAAGTTTGGCAAACCGGTTCAGGAATCAGAACCCTTCTCCCGTCGTGGTGGCAGTGGTATTACGGCAGATGCGAAGGTTATTGAGGCGGCTTTTTCTGAGAATCTGCTGAAGGAAGGCATGAACAGCAGCGCGATTGAGCTGGCTGATGGCAGCGTGGTGGTGATGCGCGTGTCGCTGCATGAGCCGGCCCGGGACCGTACACTGGATGAAGTGCGCGATCAGGTGGTTACAGCGCTGAAGATGCAGAAAGCCCGCGACAAGACCAGCGAAACAGCGCAACAGCTCGTGGATAAGCTGAAGGCAGGTGCCACGCTGGAAGCGCTGGCGGATGAGTTCGAAGTTACCTGGGTTCATCAAGCAGGCGTTGGTCGCCAGTCGGCGGATGTGTCGCGTACGATCGTGACCAAGTTGTTTGAACTCCCTGCACCAGCCGAGAACGTTGCGTCGGTGGACAAGGTTGGGCTGCCTTCCGGTGACCAGGAGATCGTGGTGCTGACCAAGGTGACTGAAGGTGAGTTCAAGTTGAGCGAGGACGAAACCCTGCAGGCTCTGCTGTCCACCGCCAATCATCAGGGTCAGCTGGATTTTGATAGTTACATCGCCACGCTGAAATCCCGCGCTACCATCGTCCAGAAGTGACAGTTAAGCGGTGAAACAAAAAGGGCTCCCAAGGGAGCCTTTTTTGTTTCTGGCAGTTTGTCAGCATCGCTTGCGTGCAGGATTTCGAGTGGTTGGCGAGCGTGCCCGTGGATCTAGAAGTTGAAAGCGGAATTAAGCAATTCCCGCGTGTATTCGGCCTGGGGTGCACTGAAGATCGTGGCGGCATCGCCCTGTTCAACGGTTCGGCCGTCCTTCAAAACCATTACGTGGTGCGCAAGCGCTTTTACCACTTTCAGATCGTGGCTGATGAAGATATACGAGAAGCCATGCTTGCGCTGTAAGTGCCGCAACAGTTCGATCACCTGCGCCTGAATGCTGCGATCCAGCGCGGAGGTTGGCTCGTCCAGCACGATCAGTTCAGGCTCCATGATCAGCGCGCGGGCGATCGCGATCCGTTGACGCTGTCCGCCGGAAAACTCATGAGGGAAACGGTGGCGGGTATCGGGATCCAGTCCGACTTCCTTCATCGCCTGGATCACCATTTGTTCCCGCGCGGAACGATCACCCATTTGATGGATGTCCAGACCTTCGCGAATGATTTCTTCAACACTCATGCGCGGACTGAGGCTCGAGAATGGATCCTGGAACACGATCTGCATCTTGCGTCGCAGAGGGCGGACGTCATGGTTCTTGAGCGGCACCAGATTGGTGTCCTGGAATATGATTTCTCCTTCGGCGTTTACCAGCTTCAACAAAGCCTGCACCAGGGTGGTTTTACCTGATCCGCTTTCGCCAACCACTCCGAGCGTGGAACCCCGCGTGATGCGGAAGCTGATGTCGTCCACGGCCTTGATGTGTCCCACTGTGCGTTTGAAGATGCCGCGCTTGATGGGAAACCATACCCGCAACGATTTTGCTTCCATGACGGTTGGCGATGTTGGGTCGAACGGGTTTGGATCACCCTTGGGTTCTGCCTCCAGCAACATCTGGGTGTAGGGGTGGGCAGGCTGTTTGAACAGCAGTTCGGTGGCATTGGTTTCGACGATCCTGCCTTGTGTCATTACGCCGACGCGATGGGCAAAGCGACGCACTACGCTGAGGTCGTGAGTGATGATCAGAATGGTCATGCCCAGTTTTTGCTGCAGTTCCTTCAGCAGTTCCATGACCTGTCTCTGGATGGTGACATCAAGCGCCGTAGTCGGTTCGTCGGCGATCAGAATGGCAGGATCATTGGCGAGCGCCATGGCGATCATGACACGCTGGCGTTGTCCGCCGGACAGTTGATGCGGATAACTGTTGAGTCGTGTTTCGGGTGAGGGGATTCCCACCAGATGCAGCAGTTCGATGATGCGACGGCGGGCCTCTTTGCCGCTCAGCCCTTTGTGCAGCGCCAGTACTTCGCCAATCTGCTGCTCTACCGTGTGAAGGGGGTTCAGGGCGGTCAGCGGTTCCTGAAAAATCATGCCGATCTTGTTGCCGCGAATGGTCCGCAGTTCGGCTTCGGTGCACTTCAGCAGATCCTTGCCATCGAACAGGATGCGACCGCTCTGGTAATCGGTGATGGTGCGAGGCAGCAGCCGCAGAATGGCCTGAGCGGTGACGGATTTACCCGAGCCGCTTTCGCCCACGAGAGCAAAGGTTTCGCCAGGATAAAGCGTGAGGTTGACGTCTTTCAGCGCCAGCGTGCGCTGACTTCCCTGCTGGAATGCAATCGATAGCTGCTGGATGTCGAGAACCGGATTCTGCATGGTTGCTCCTATTGATTGCGCGGGTCAAAGGCGTCGCGGAAGGCTTCGCCGATGAACACCAGCAGCGTCAGCATGACAGCCAATACCGTGAATGCCGTGATGGCCAGCCAGGGTGCCTGCAGGTTGGATTTGCCCTGGGAAACGAGCTCGCCCAGCGAAGGTTCTCCGGGCGGCAGACCAAAACTGAGAAAATCCAGCGACGTCAGCGTGGTGATGGCGCCCGTCAGGATGAACGGCATATAGGTGATGGTGGCCACCATGGCGTTCGGTAATATGTGCTTGAACATGATGCCGGTGTCGTGCAGCCCCATCGCCTTGGCGGCTTTCACATATTCCAGATTGCGGCCACGCAGAAATTCTGCCCGCACCACCGGTACAAGCGCCATCCAGCTGAACAGCAACATGATGCCCAACAGCCACCAGAAATTGGGTTTGATGATGCTCGACAGAATGATCAGCAGAAACAGGATAGGCAGGGAGCTCCACACTTCGATGAAGCGTTGGCCAGCCAGATCCACCCAGCCGCCATAGTAGCCTTGCACCGCACCCGCGATGACACCGACGACGGAACTGATGATGGTCAGGGTGAGACCGAACAGCACCGAAATACGAAAGCCATAAATGACGCGGGCCAGCACGTCGCGCCCCTGATCATCAGTGCCCAGCAGGTTGACACTGTCGGGAGCAGAGGGGGCCGGCATCGGCAAATCATAGTTGATGGTGTTGTAACTGAAACGGATGGGTGGATAAATCAGCCAGCCATCCTGTTCGATCAGCTCCAGCACATAGTCATCGCGGTAATCGGCTTCGGTTGGCAGTTCACCGCCGAAGGTTTCTTCCGAATAACTGAACAGCACCGGGTAGTAGAACTGGTTCTTGTAGGACACCAGCAACGGTTTGTCGTTGGCCAGCAGCTCGGCACCCAGGCTGAGCACGAACAGCGACAGAAAGATCCACAGCGAATACCAGCCCCGCTTGTTGGCGCGGAAGCGTTGAATTCTGCGCTGGTTGATCGGTGTGTCCTTTATCAGACCGAACAGCATGGATCAGCCTCGTGATTCAAAGTCGATGCGCGGATCGACCAGGGTGTAGGTGATGTCGCTGATCAGGCTCACGAGAAGCGAAATCAGCGTGAAGATAAACAGTGTGCCGAAAATCACGGGATAGTCGCGGGACAGAATGGATTCAAAGCCCAGCAGGCCGATGCCGTCGAGCGAAAATATGATCTCGGTGAGAAAGGCGCCCGTGAAAAAGATGCCCACGATGGCGGCCGGTATGCCGGCGATGATGATCAGCATGGCGTTGCGAAACACGTGGCCGTAAAGCACTTTGGTTTCGGTAAGGCCCTTGGCCCGGGCGGTGGTGACGTATTGCTTGCTGATTTCATCCAGAAAGGAATTTTTGGTCAGCATGGTGAGCGTGGCAAATCCCCCGATGACCAGCGCGGTGATCGGCAATGCCAGGTGCCAGAAGTAGTCGAGTATTTTTCCGGCCAGACTGAGTTCGTCAAAATTGGATGAGGTGAGCCCACGCAGGGGAAACAGTTGCAGATAGCTGCCACCGGCGAACAGCACGATCAGCAGGATGGCCAGCAGGAAGGAGGGTATGGCGTTGCCCACGATCACCACTGAGCTGGTCCAGATGTCGAATGTACTGCCGTTGCGCACCGCCTTTTTGATGCCCATGGGTATCGAGATCAGGTAGATCAGCAATGTGGACCACAATCCCAGCGATATGGATACCGGCAGCTTTTCGATGATGAGTTCGGTGACTTTCTTGTCGCGGAAAAAGCTGCTGCCGAAGTCGAGGGTGGCGTAGTTTTTCAGCATGATCAGGAAGCGTTCCCAGATGGGTTTGTCGAAGCCGTACATCTTTTCGATTTTCGCCACCAGATCGGGATCGAGCCCCTGGCTGCCGCGATAGTTGGAATTGTTCTGCCGGATTTCTGACTGGGTGCCGCCGCCGACACGGGTGGCACTTCCGCTTTCAATGCCTTCCAGCTTGGCGATCATCTGTTCCACCGGGCCGCCGGGCGCCGCCTGGATGATAAAGAAATTCAGCGTGAGAATGCCCAGCAGAGTCGGGACGATCAGCAGCAGGCGGCGGATGATGTAAGACAGCATGTCAGGGCTTCGCGGGCGCAGTCAGTTGGGCGGCCTTGGCGTCGTCGTACCACCAGGTCCAGAAGCCAGGGTCGGCGCCATAGAGCGGTGCGATGGCGGGACGCGAGAATTTGTTCCAGTAGGCGATGCGGTGGGTGTTGATATGCCATTGTGGAATCACGTAGTGATTCCACAGCAGCACACGATCCAGCGCCCGGCAGGCGGCGATCAGGTCGTCACGACTGTGTGCGGCGATGATTTTTTCCACCAGTGCATCCACGATGGGATCCTTGATGCCAATGTAGTTCTTGCTGGCGGTCTGATCGGCATATTTTGAAAACCAGTAATCCCGCTGCTCGTTGCCGGGTGAATTGCTCTGGCCAAAGCCGCCGACGATCATGTCGTAATCGAACTCGCGCAGTATGCGAATGTAGTTGGTGGTGTCTACGTTGCGCACGGTGGCGTCGATGCCGAGGCGGTTCAGATTCTTGATGAAGGGTAGGGCGATGCGTTCGAAATCCTTGCTGTAAAGGAGGATCTCGAACTTGAACGGTTTGCCGGTGGTACTGTTGACGAGCGAGGTGCCCTTGTAGTCCCAGCCGGCTGCTTTCAGCAATTCGATTGCCTTGCGGATGTTGTCGCGGTTGCGGCCGCTGCCATCGGTGACGGGAGATTGATAAGGCTGGGTAAACAGTTCGGCAGGCAGTTCATCCCGGTAAGGTTCCAGCAGCGCAAGTTCCTTGCCTTGCGGAATGCCCGTGGCCGCCAGATCGGAGTTGGAGAAAAAGCTGTTGGTGCGCTTGTAGGCGCCGAAGAACAGATGCTTGTTGGTCCACTCGAAGTCGAACGCCAGATCAAGTGCCTCGCGCACGCGGGCATCCTGGAACGGTTCGCGGCGAATATTCATGATGAACGCCTGCATCCCGGTGGGATTCTGGTGCGTCAGCTCTTCGCGGATGACGCGCTGGCGATCGAATGCTTCACCCGAGTATTCGGTTGCCCAGCGCTTGGCCTGATTCTCCAGGCGAAAATCGTAGCGGCCATTCTTGAACGCTTCCAGCAGCACGGTGTCATCGCGATAGTATTCCACCGCCACCTGATCGAAGTTGAAGTGACCCTTGCGCACAGGCAGGTCCGCCGCCCAATAGTCCTTGACCCGTTCGTACACCACCGTTTTGCCCTGATCGAAGGACTTGAGGCGATAGGGACCGCTGCCTAAGGGCTGAATCAGATTGGCGGCGAATTCCTTGTCCTGCCAGAAGTGCTTGGGCAGCACCTGCAGTTGTCCGAGAATCAACACCAGCTCGCGATTTTTGCTGGTACGCGATGTAAATTTCACCCGGCGCGCGTCCAGCGCTTCGACCTTTGCGACATCTGCATAGTAGGCGCGATAATAGGGCTGGCCTTTCTCCATGAAGGTGTTGAAACTGAAGACGACATCATCAGCAGAAATTGGCGTGCCATCATGGAAGCGAGCACTGGGGCGGAGGTGGAAGATAACCCAGCTGCGATCTTCCGGATACTCGAGCTTTTCGGCGACCAGGCCGTATTCCGAAAAGGGTTCGTCGGCGGAGTTGGCGAGCAGCGTGTCATAGATCAGCATGATGTTGCTGTCAGCATCGCCCTTGGGTACAAACGGATTGAACGAATCGAAGGTGCCATAACCCGACAGCACGATGTTGCCGCCCTTGGGCGCGTCCGGGCTGGCGTATTCAAAGTGAGTGAAGTTGGCCGGGTATTTCAGATCACCATGCATGGCAATGCCGTGGGCAACGGTGACCGGATTTTCTTCTGCCTGGGACACTGTGCTGTAACTGGCGACGATCGCCGAGAGCAACAGAATAACGAGCCGGTTCAGATGGGGCCGCAACACCATAGGGTTCCTCATTTCTTATTGTTTCCACCAGGTTTGAAACGCCAGGTTCAGGCGCGCTGGTTGTTCGGGTTGCCCGAAATGATTCCAGTAGGCGATCCGGTGATAGTCCAGATACCACTGCGGAATCGTGTAGTAGTTCCATAACAATACACGATCCAGCGCCCGGCTGGCAGTAATCAGTTCATGCAGCGAACCGGCCTGGCCGATCTTGTCCAGCATGGCATCCACCACCGGATCTTCGATGCCCGACAGATTGCGCGATCCTTTCACCTTCGCCTGCGACGAGTGGAAATACAGGCGCTGCTCCTGGCCGGGCGTGGCCGTTTGCGGCAACACATAGACCGCCATATCGAAGTCGAACACATCCAGCCGCGCTTTCAGCTGGGTGGAATCGACGATCCGGATACTGGCATCGATGCCAACCTTCTGCAGGTTCTTCACATAAGGCAGCAGCACTCGCTGGAAGGACGGAGAATCGATCATCAATTCCAGCGAAAACGGCTGCCCGCTGCTGCTATTGACCAGTTTTTTCTGCCGGAATTCCCAGCCGGCTTGCTTCAGCAGCGCGAAGGCCTGTTTCAGGCCCGGTCGCACGTTGCCGCTGCCGTCGTATTCCGGAAAACTGAACGGCGTTTCGAACAGTTCGGCTGGCAGACGCGAGCGCCAGGGCTCCAGCAGTTTCAGTTCCGCTTCGCCCGGCAATCCCTGGGCACCCATCACGGAGTTGGGGTAGTGAGTCTGTGAGCGGCGGTAGGCGCCAGCGAAAATATTGCGATTGATCCAGGCAAAATCGAACAGGATTGAAATGGCCTTGCGGGTGCGGACATCCTTGAACTTGTCGCGCCGGTTGTTGATGAAGAAGGCCTGTGTGCCCGAGGGAATCTGGTGGGGAATGGCACGCTTGACGACAAGTCCGCTGTTAACCGCCGGAAAATCGTAGGCGTAGGCCCAGTTCTTCGCCACATATTCAATCCAGAAATCCAGGCGCCCGGACTTGAACGCCTCGAACGCCACGGTGCGGTCGCGGAAAAATTCAAACTTCACTTCATTGAAATTGTGCTGGCCGCGATAGAGCGGATGATCTTTTGCCCAGAAATCTGTGACGCGCTCCAGCACCAGATAACTGCCCAGCTTGAAATCCTTGATGCGGTATGGGCCGCTCAGCGGTTGGCGCGTGCCGGAGGAATTGCCGAAGTCGTGATTGTCCCAGTGTTTTTTCGACATCACCGGCAGCTCGCCCAGACGCAGGATCAGCGAGCGGTTGTCGGGCTGGCGGAAATGGAATTTCACGCGCCGGTTGTCCAGCACTTCGGCGGCACGCACGTTGCCGTAGAGATTCTTGTAGAGGGGATTGGCGGCGTCGCTTTGCAGCAGTTCAAAGCTGCGGGCCACGTCATGAGCGGTGATCTGCTCGCCATTGTGAAAACGGGCCTGGGGATTGATATGGAAGATCACCCAGGTGAAATCGTCGGGAAATTCCAGTTCGCTGCAGATCAGGCAATAGGCGGACTGTGGTTCGTCGCCGGATTTCTGATACCAGCTGGTGCCGATCATCAGCGGCTCGTTCATCTCGCTGATGCCGTAAACCGCGATGCTTTCCATCGCGCTGACGCCTTTCAGCAGATAGGGATTCAGGGTATCGAAACTGCCTAGGGCGGGCAGGGTGATCTTGCCGCCTTTCGGTGCATCAGGGTTCACATAATCGAAGTGGCGAAAGCCGGGCCGGTACTTGGGGGAATCGTAGAGACTCAGGGCGCTGGTGCGGGTGATGACCGTTTGTGCAGACATGGGATTGGCGCCGACTGCCGCGATCAGGATCAGCAACCCTGCCAGCCCCTGAAGAAGCCAGGAGTGTTTTCTATAAGCGCCTGATTTGGTTGGCATAAGTGCTACGGGGTCAACTGCAGTGCGTGCTGTGTCCGGAATGGCGTTCTGCCTGCTGCTGCCGAAATGGAAGCAGGCCAACGCGCTTTATAACCGGTCTTCACAATAACTTCAAACAAAACAACCACATCCCATAAAGTTGGCTAATATCAATAAGAATGAGGGGTTCATTTGAGCGAGCAGGATGTTGGTGGAACAGAAGCATTCGTTAGAGGACTGGGTGCAATTTCTCAGCAGGGAGCAAATGCCAGCCCTGGCGGAGACCGTGCAGAAACTGAATCGCCTGACGACCGACGACGATTCCCGTGTGTCCCAGCTCACCGAGCAGATTCTCAAGGACCCCAGCCTGACGTCCCGGGTTTTGCAGGTATCGAACTGCGTGATGTACAAGGGCGTGGGTGGCAGCATCAAAACCATCACCCGCGCGATCGTGATGCTGGGATTTACCACCATCCGCGATATTTCGCTGTCGATGCAGATTCTCGACAATATTCTCAAGCACAACCCTTCCCACCACCTGATGGCACAGATCGCCAATTCGTTTCACGCGGCCATGCAGGCGCGCGGCATGTTGCCACAGTCGAAAGCCAATCAGCAGGAAGAGGTTTTCATCTCTACACTGCTGCTGCATTTTGCTGAAATGTCCATGTTGTCGCGGGATGATGAAGTCAGTCGCAAGCTGAATTATCTGATCGAGCAGGATCAGGTGTTGCCGAACGAGGCCGCGTTGCAGGTGTTGGGCTGCCGCTTTGATGAGGTGTCTCTCGCGCTGGCCAAGCAGTGGGAGCTCGGTGATGTGCTGTTGCAGGCGCTTGCCCGTCCGGACGTGCCGTCGGTTCCCGTGCAGGCGGTATTGCTGGGTGACGAGTTGAGTCAGGTTGCACCGCTGGGCTGGAGTGCAGATCCTGTCAAGGCGGTGATCACCAAGATTGCAAAGTATCGCAACGTGTCATTCAAGGATGCCCAGGAGGACGTGAAACAGACCGCCGCTCTGGCTCACGAAATGGCGGTGCACTACGGCGCAGCCAAGGTGCGTCACCTGATTCCCCATCCCGATGCGCCGGCAGATCAGCTGGAGTCGACCGGGGCCTCGTTTATCACTGGCGTGAAGAAGACAGCCCGACCGCCGGAAAAAACCGAGTCCATCGCCGTGCCGGCTTCGGCGCGTCCTGCAGCATCACCTGTGGCAGAAGACGAAGGCATCGAGGACATGATCGAGCTGGCGCTGGGTGGCGGCAAAGCCGAGTATCCCGATTCCGCCACCGAATACGCGCGCAAGCAGGGCAAGCCCAAGGAGGCTGTCACGCAGGGTGTCGTGAATGCCGAATTGCAGTTCAATATCATGCAGGAGATCAGCCGCCTGATCGCCGAAAAGCGCATGGACGTGAACAAGATGCTGGATCTGGTGCTGGACGGCATGCACACCGCCATTGGCCTGGATCGGGTGGTGATGTCGCTGACATCGCGGGATCGTAAGAGCCTGGTGCCCAAGTTCTTCAAGGGCGAAGTGGATCTGGAATTCAAGAATGCATTCCAGATTCGTCTGGACGAAGAAAATGCTTTTGCGATTTCGGTGCTGCAGTCGCAGCAGCTGTGGATGGGATCAAAGCTGATGGCGGGGCGGGCCTACCTGCATACGGCACAGCTGCAAAAATCGCTGGGTTACAAAGAGTATTTTGTGGCGCCCATCATCGTCGCACGCAAGCCCATCGGTGCATTTTATGCGGACTGCGCGATCTCGAAGCGGCCGCTGAACGATCAGCAATATGCCGGCTTCAACATGCTGGCGCAGCAGGCAGGTCTGGCGCTGTCGGCCACCAAAATGTAACGACACGCCTACGGCGCGTTCGCCACATCCACGTAAAGCGTCAGCATGTCGCCCGGCTGCAGATATTTCTTCAGATCAACATTGTTCCAGCGCTTGAGTTCGTTCAGGCTGACTTTGAATTTGCTGGCGATGCCAGCGTAGGAATCACCGGAGCGAGCGCGGTATTTGATCTTGCGCATCCGGTTGCTTTCCAGGGGTGAAATGGTTTTTGCCACCGCTGCGCCGTTCGTCCACACCACCAGTTGTTTGCCTTGCGCCAGTGAATCCCGCGGCGCCATGCCATTCCAGCCCGCCAGCTGTTTCATGTCCACTTTGTATTTACGCGAGATGCTCCACAGGGTTTCGCCTGCGCCGACGGTGTGCATGATTTTTTGTCTGCCGCTCACCGGGCGATTCTGCTTGGTCTGCAGGCGCTGATCGGCACTCAATGCATAGTGCTGCAGCGGCTGGTTGGACTGGGGAATCATCAGGGTGGCGCCGGCACGGAGATTGTTGTTGGTCATGCCGTTCACGCTTTTGAGCAGCTCCGGCGTGATGTGAAATTTGCGCGCGATGGTGCTGACCGTGTCACCGGAACGAATGGTGTAGCGATCCCATTGCACGCGCTGGCCGGCGGGAATGTTGTCCAGTTCCAGCTGAAACTGCTCCGCCTGGGCAACCGGCACCAGCAAGCGGTGCGGCCCGGCGGGATCGGTGGCCCAGCGATTGAACGCCGGGTTCAGCTTGTAGAGTTCTTCGATGGAAATGCCGGCCATGGTCGCCGCCTGCGCCAGATCCAGCTGCGATTTGATGTCCACGGCCGCAAAGTAAGGTTCGAACGGTACTTCCCGCAGCGTGATGTTGTAGCGTTCCGGCTCCATGAAAATCTGGCTGATGGCGATCAGCTTGGGCACATAGGCGCTGGTTTCGTTACGCAATTTCAGCGACCAGAAATCTGCAGGCTTGCCCTGGCGCTTGTTGGCTGCCACTGCGCGTCCCACCGTGCCTTCGCCGGCATTGTAGGCGGCCAGCGCCAACAGCCAGTCGCCGTCGAACTGCTTCTGCAGAATATCCAGGTAACGCAGCGCTGCCTCGGTGGACGCCACCACGTCGCGACGGCCTTCGTACCACCAGGTCTGCTTCAGGCCGAAATTGCGGGCAGTGCCGGGAATGAATTGCCACAACCCGGCTGCGCGACCGTGGGAATAGGCAAAGGGATCATAGGCGCTTTCCACAATTGGCAGCAGCAGCAACTCGCTGGGCATGCCACGCTTTTCGATTTCACTCTGTACGTAGTGCAGGTAGGGCTCGGCGCGGGTGAGCACACGCTCGATGTAATCGGGATTGTTCTGGTAGAAATTGCGTTCAGCGCGGATGGCGGCATTGTCCAGGCTAAGATCGAGTTTCGCGTGCTGGCGGAAACGCTCCCACACCGACGGGGCCAGCACTTCGTCGTCCTGCAGCGGCAGGTTGGGGTGAGCGCTGGGTTCTTCCTCGGGTGTCACGCTGGCGATCGAACGCTGACCCAGCACGGTTTTCTGGATTTTGGGGGCGGGGGCGGGGGCGGTCTCGGGCTCAACCGCCGGCTGGGTGGCACAGGCGGCCAGCAACATCGCAGCAACGGAAAGCGGCGCTAGCCGGAACATCAACTTCTGCACGAACGTAAACCTGCTGATCGGATTAACGGGGCAGTGACGTCGTGGCGCCACCTAAAAGAGTTCGTTTAAGTGTGGCTGGATCTCAGAAGCGATCCTTCCATGACCTCAGTTTAGCAAAGGTGTCAGCGCTGCCTGCGGGACTCAGGCCACAATTCTGAGTCACGGCCTGGATCACCGCCGGCTCGTCGGTTCGCAGGAACGGATTGACCTGCCGCTCCAGTGCCAGGGTCGATGGTAGGGAGGGCTGGGCCGATGCCCGCAGTGCTTCCACCTGTCTGATCCGTTCCGTAACGGCGCGGTTGCCAGGCTCCACCGCCGCGGCAAATTTCAGATTCGACAGCGTGTATTCGTGGGTGCAACAGATCCGTGTCTCGGCTGGCAGACGGGCCAATAGACCCAGGCTGGCGTGCATTTGTTCCGGCGTGCCTTCGAACAGGCGGCCGCAGCCGGATGAAAACAGGGTGTCGCCGCACAACACCAGCGGGCCCGAGCCATCGTAATCTGCGCAGTAATAGCCGATGTGTCCCAGGGTATGGCCGGGCAGATCCAGCACATTCAGGCGCACGCCGATGGGCAGGGTAATAACGTCGTCCTGCTGCAATGCGTGGGTACGGCCGGGGATGTTCTCGCGGGCGGGGCCCCACACCGGAATGCCGGGCCACTCCTCCGTCAACGCGAGGATGCCATTGATGTGATCCCAGTGATGGTGCGTCACCAGAATGCCCGCCAGCGCCAGGTTGTGCTGTTCCAGAAACGCTTGCACCGGTTTTGCGTCGCCTGGATCTACCACCACCGCCACACGCTGGTCGTGCAGCGCCCATATATAGTTGTCGACAAAGGCGGGAATGGGTGTGATCGCAAGGGAATGCATGGGGCGTCCTCGGCGGAAAAAGTTTTCACAAAGGGTGTCAGCTTTTGTTAAATTGAACTTTAACCCGATTGGAAGGAAGCGCAACCCACCATGACTTTGCCCCGGCTGTTCAAACCGTTTCAGCAGGTTCACGGCATCGATGTGCATCGGCTGCTGACGGAGTGGTTCCAGAGCGATCTGGGTGGTCAGGTGCTGCAAACCGAGAAGGCCATGCTGGATCGTCTGCTGCCGTCGATGTTCGGCTATTACCTGGTGCAGATCGGCGTGGGCGCACCGCAGTCACTGGCGGATGCCAGCACCATTCACCGCAAGCTTTATATCTGCCAGGGACACTATCAATCCACGCAATATCAATGCGTTGTCAGCCGTCCGGACGAGATCGCTGTAGCCACCGAAAGTGTAGACGTGGCCATCCTGCATCACAGTCTGGACTTCGAAAGCGATCCCCACCGCGCCCTGCGGGAAATCGCCCGCACGGTGATTCCCGGTGGCAAGATTCTGATTGTCGGCTTCAACCCCTGGAGTCTGTGGGGCTTCTGGCGCCTGTTTGTGAAGCAGGGCAACCGGGTACCCTGGAGCGGCAATTTCATCAGTCCGTTCCGTTTGTCGGATTGGCTGAAGGTGCTCGATTTTCATGTGGAAGGCTGCGAAAGCACGGTACACGGCCTGCCCACCGCCCACGGCAAGACCAACCGCTTCTTCGGCTGGCTGTCTTATCTGGGGCAGCGCTTCTGGAGCCAGCGGGGTGCAGTCTATGTGCTGGCCGCCACCAAGCAGGTTTCCACCCTGACCCCCATCAAGCCTGCCTTCCGCACGGTGCGGGAATCCCTGGTACATATCCCCATCGCCGGCATCGCCAACCCCTCCACCCGCCGGCGCTGGTATCTGGACGGGAAATCCAGGCCCTGATACAAACATTCTCAGCAAGGAATCTTCATGCAGGAAGTAGAAATCTTTACCGACGGCGCCTGTAAAGGTAATCCCGGGCCCGGCGGCTGGGGCGCCATTCTGCGTTACAAAGGTACCCAGAAAAACCTCAACGGCGCCGAGGCGGACACCACCAACAATCGGATGGAACTCACCGCCGCCCTGATGGCGCTGAATACGCTGAAACGGCCTTGCCGGGTGAAATTGACCACCGATTCGGAGTACCTGCGCAAGGGCATCACCGAGTGGATTCACGGCTGGAAGCAGAAAGGCTGGCGCACTGCCAGCAAGCAGCCGGTCAAAAACGCTGATCTGTGGCAGGCACTGGACGAAGCCGTGCGGCGTCACGAGATTGAATGGCACTGGGTCAAGGGACACAGCGGCCACCCCGAAAACGAACTGGCGGATGAGCTGGCCAATCAGGCCATCGACGCCATGCTGGGACGATAAACAATATGCGCCAAATTATTCTCGATACTGAAACCACCGGCCTGGAGCCGTCCGAAGGCCACCGCATCATCGAAATCGGCTGCGTGGAAATGGTCAACCGCCGTCTCACCGGCAACAATTTCCACCGTTATCTGCAACCCGATCGCGAGATCGACAACGGCGCCATCGAAGTGCACGGCATCACCAACGAATTCCTGGCCGACAAGCCACGCTTCGCCGAGGTGGTGGATGAGTTTCTCGCCTTTGTGAAAGGCGCCGAGCTGATCATCCACAACGCCGCGTTCGACGTGGGCTTCATCAATCACGAGCTGCAGAAAGTGAATCCGGCCCTGGGGCGCATCGAGGATCACTGCTCGGTGCTTGATACCCTGATCATGGCGCGCAAGATGCACCCCGGCCAGCGCAACAGCCTGGATGCTCTCTGCAAGCGCTATGAGATCGACAACTCCCATCGGGAACTGCACGGCGCGTTGCTGGACGCCGAGATCCTGGGCGATGTCTACCTGGCCATGACCGGCGGCCAGACAGCGCTGATCCTGGGTGGAGAAGGTGAGGGCGGCAATACGGTGACGGGAGCCACCATCAAACGCTTCGGTGCTGACAAACCTCGGCTGAAGGTGATTCGTGCCTCCGCCGCCGAGCTGGAAGCCCACGAAACCCGGCTGAACGGCATCAACAAGGCCAGCGGCGGCAACTGCATCTGGCTGAAGGAGCCGACGCCCCCTGAGGGCAAGCCGGCATGAAATCGGGTCGTCGGGCGGTTGAATCACTCCGTTTCTGTCGCCCGGGATTGTTGCCCCTGCAATAAAAAGATAAAGTAGAACAGTCAGTTAGATAAATAACCTCGGGCCAGCCTGAACATCACCCGGCAAAATCGGGAAATGGCTCACATATGTGCTTGAAGTAAAACAAGAAAAAGAATCTATACTCAATCAGGCAGCAGTATCTCCAGCGTGCACAACTGATTTTTCCCGCAGGCCGGCCCCGGTTCGGCCTGGATTCAAACGACGGTGTCTACATGCTAACAATCGAAGGTTCTGCATCCCTCAACCTGGTCAAAGAGCAGATCGACGAATCGCTCTCCATCGCCGAATCCAATCTGGAGCAGTATGTCGAGGAGCCGGATAACGACAGTCGGCTGCGCACATCCATCGAACAGTTTTCTCAGATCAAGGGCGTGTTCAAGCTGATCAACCTGCCCGGTGCGGCGATGCTCTGCGAAGAACTCGAGCAGCTGGGTCAGCGCATCATCAGCCGGCGCCAGCAGAACAACGAGCGCGAACTGGCCACCATCAGTGGTTCCATCATGCTGCTGATGCACTACCTGGAATATGTCGAAGTAAAGAAGCGGGCCTTGCCGGTGCTGCTGATTCCCATCATCAACGAAGTGCGGGCACTGCTCGGCAAATCCCTGATCACTGAAAGCGTCTTTTTCGAAATCAACGACAATCCTGCGCGCCCCGCCAAGCCAGGATCGAACGAGCCCAATCGCGCCGAAATCGAACAGACCGGCCGCCGCCTGCGCCACATGTACCAGGTCGGCATGCTGGGTATCTTCAAGCACGTGAACGTCGCGACCAATGCCAAGCTGATGGCGCGCGCGCTGCAGCGGCTCGACAGCATGGCCGGCAACACACCCATGGCCAAGCTGCTGTGGCTCGGGATGGGCGTGGTGGATGCCATCGGCAGCGACCGGGTGGAGCTCAATACCGCACGCAAATCCCTGCTGGGCATGATCGATCGCCAGATCAAGGGGATGGTGTTCCAGGGCGACAGCGTGATGAAGAAAGATCCGCCGTTTCCGCTGGTGAAAGAGTGCGTGTACATCGCCTCGCTGGCGGGGCCGGCGACACCGACCCTCAAATCCATCTGCGAAACCTACAAGCTGGACATGGGCGGCCTTACTGATGCCACCCTGCGTTCCGAGCGCGACGTCATGCGCGGCCCCGGAGGTTCGGTGATTCGCTCGGTGGCCGAAGCGTTGAATGAAGAACTTACCCACATCAAGGACGCGCTGGATCTGGGCGCGCGCGGTGCGTCGGCAGACACCGAAGGTTTCAACACCACCGCCGATGCGATGATGAAGGTGGCCAATACCCTGATCATGCTGGGCCTTAGCAAGCCTGCTGGCCTGTTCAAGGAACAAGCTCATATCGTGCGCGGCTGGTCGGTGGGTAACGTGGATGGCGAATCCGAAGAATTCAACAAGGTGGCGGATGCACTGCTGT
The DNA here is from genome assembly GCA_020062665.1 of Pseudomonadales bacterium. Lineage (GTDB taxonomy): Bacteria > Pseudomonadota > Gammaproteobacteria > Pseudomonadales > Ketobacteraceae > Ch67. The sequence continues at coordinate 33,779 of JAGUVW010000043.1, read as the reverse complement.
ACGTGGAAAACAGCATCGCCACGCTATTGCCGCGCCGCGGCCCCGATGCCTCCAACTTTGAACAGAAAGCCGAAGACGCCATCAATTCCAACATGTCCGTTACCCAGCTGGACGATGCGCGCCGCGTCGTGGTGGCGGAAGCGCGGGCGGGACTGTCACTGGCCAAGCGCGCAATCACCTCCTTCATGGATTCCAACTGGGACGGTATGCACCTGACCAACGTGCCCGTGACCCTGAAATCTGTCTGGGGTGGCCTGATCTTTTTGCAATTGCCGCGAGCGGCGGAAGTGGTGCGGGTGTGTGAGCAGTTCATCGAGCAGAAGCTGATCCGGGATCGCACCGACAAGCCCAGCTTGAGCACCATGGAAACCCTGGCCGATGCCATCACCAGCATCGACTATTTCCTGGAAGGCATGGAAGACAACAAACCCATCGGCGACGGCGTGCTCGACGTGGCCGAAGACAGCATGCGGGAACTGGGATTCCCGGTCAAAGCCGCGTAACGGACAGGAGTGGGGATGGAGTTCATACCCGAAGTTGTTCCACCGGGGGACATTCAGGACGACAGCATCTGGTTCGCGTTCCATGAGGGGCGCCTGCTGATGTTTCGGGACGAATACGGCGCCATGATTCCGCAGGCGCAGCGCTTTTCTGACCTGGGTATAGCGCATCGCCAGCCCCATTATCTGGGCCGGCTGGAAGGCCAGCACTGTTTCACCGTGATGATCGAACAGGATGCTGACATCCCCCAGGGCTTTTACCTGCAGGATCTGCGCAAGCTGGCCATGGAGGTGGATCCCCATCTGTTCATGCTGGCTGGCCGCGCCCGCCAGATTGTCGAATGGGACATCAACCACCAGTACTGCAGCCGTTGCGGCGCGCCCACTGAACCCCACGCCACTGATCGCGCCAAGACCTGCCCCGAATGTGGCTACACGCAATATCCGCGTATTTCCCCCTGCATCATCGTGCTGGTGACCCGGGGCTACGAAGTGCTGCTGGCGCGGGCACCGCATTTCCCCGCAGGCATGTATTCCACGCTGGCGGGCTTTGTCGAGCCTGGCGAAACGCTGGAAATGGCGATTCACCGGGAAGTGTTCGAGGAAACCGGCATCCAGGTCACCAACCTGCGCTATCTTGATAGCCAGCCGTGGCCGTTTCCCCATTCGCTGATGATCGGATTCCACGCGGATTACGCTGGCGGTGACATTCAGGTGGACGGTGTCGAAATCGAGCATGCGGATTGGTGGGCCATCAATTCACTGCCGAATGTGCCGCCACCAGGTTCCATATCCCGGTTCCTGATTGACCAGTACATCGAACAGTTCAATTCACCGAGAAGATAACGCGGAATCGCCTTATGCAATTTCAATGGGTCGCCGGAATATTCGCACTGTGCAGTCTGATTACCCTGCTGATCGCGCTGTTCATGCTGTTGCGGCGCAACTGGTTTGCCGGCTGGCTCAAAGGCATGATCGGCATGCTGGCGCTGGTGGCGTCGGTGGTGCTGGGGCTCACCGCGCTGAACCTGAACGGCTACAAGTTGCTGAATGAAGAAGTGACCGTCGCTACCATCAGCTTCGACAAGATCGACAAGCAGCTCTATAAGGCCAATGTCGTGCTGCAGGGCAATGCGGTGGAGATGCCCTTCGAAATCGCCGGCGACCTGTGGCAGATGGATGCCCGTATCATCAAGTGGAAAGGGCCCTTTGCCGCCTTGGGGGGAACGCCGCTCTATAAGCTGGATCGTCTGCAGGGTCGCTACTATGCCCTGGAGGACGAACGGATTCGCGCCCGCAGCGTCTATGCCGTCAGCAATCCCGATGTGGGTTTCGACCTGTGGACCTCCTTCAAAACCCTGTCCCGTCATTTCCCCTGGTTTGATGCGGAATACGGCAGCGCCACCTACCTGCCCATGGCCGACGGCGCCCTGTTCAGCGTGCGCCTGACCTTTGCCGGCATGATCGCGCGACCGGAAAACGACCGGGCAGAAATGGCCGTCAAGGAATGGGATTAGCGGTAGTCCCGCCGCAACCTTTGCGGTATCTTAAGGCCCTCGCGTGCGCCCGGAGCGCCGCTTTTCCATTCCCCATGAGGTTTTTCAGTGGTTGAGTTTTTCCTCGAGTACGGCCTGTTTCTGGCAAAGGCCGTAACCGTCGTCGTTGCCATTCTTCTGGTCATTTCCGCCATTGCGGCCACCGCCCAGTCCCGCGCCCATCACGGTCACAAAGGCGAGATCCGTGTTACGCCCCTCAATGATTTCTATGACGATCTGAAAGCTGCGCTGCAGCACAGCATCCTCACCAAGGATGAGTGGAAAGCGGAAGAAAAACGCCTGAAGAAAGAAGAAAAGCAAAAAGCCAAGGAGCGCAAGAAGCATCCCGAGGCCGCCGAGCGCAGGCGGGTATTCGTGCTGGATTTCGATGGTGACGTGGCGGCCAGCGGGGTGGAAAACCTGGCCAACGAGATCACCGCCGTACTCACCATGGCGGGCAAGGATGATGAAGTGGTACTGCGTCTGGAAAGTCCTGGTGGCCAGGTGCATGCCTATGGCCTGGCATCCTCGCAGCTGGAACGTTTCCGCCAAAAAGAAATTCCCCTCACGGTGTGCGTGGACAAGGTGGCGGCCAGCGGTGGCTACATGATGGCCTGCGTCGCCAACAAGATACTCGCAGCCCCTTTTGCCATCCTCGGCTCCATCGGCGTGGTGGCAGAGTTGCCCAACTTCAACCGGGTGCTGAAGAAGTTCGACGTGGATTACGACGTCTATACCGCCGGCCAATACAAGCGCACCGTGACCATACTGGGCGAAAACACGCCTGAAGGTAAAAAGAAATTCATCGAGGAAATCGAAGACACCCACGGCCTGTTCAAAGCCATGGTGAGTCGGAACCGGCCGCAGCTCGAAATGGAAAAGATTGCCACCGGCGAACACTGGTATGGCTCCCAGTGCGTTGATCTGAAACTGATTGACAGCATCCAGACCAGTGACGACTACCTGTACGAAGCCAGCCAGAATGCCGACGTGTTCGAAGTGGCCTACGAAGTGAAAAAGACCATGGCCGACCGCCTGGGGCTGGCCACCGAAGGCGCGCTGACCCGCAGCCTGCTGCGCGTGGTGGAACTGTTGTCGGGGCGCGGCAAACAACTGATCTGATCGCCATTATTTTCGAGGGACATCCGGCATGAGTGGCACATTCAAGGCCCTGCAGGCCAGTGAAGGCGCAAATGGATTCGAACAACGCATCGTCGAGCGTTCCATCGACGATCTGCCCGCAGGGGATGTGCTGATCCGGGTCAGCCATTCGTCCATCAACTACAAGGACGCGCTGTCTGCTTTCGGCAACAAGGGTGTGACCCGTTCCTACCCCCACACGCCGGGCATCGATGCAGTGGGCGTGGTGGAAAGCTCCAGCGATCCTGCGGTGCGAATCGGTGATCAGGTCATTGTGATGGGATACGACCTGGGCATGAACACGGCGGGTGGCTACGGCCAGTACATTCGCGTGCCGGCGGCCTGGGTGATTCGCAAGCCGGAGTCACTGTCGCCGGAAGACGCGATGGTGTTTGGCACTGCCGGCTTCACCGCCGCCATGAGCGTGGATACGTTGCTGCAGGTGGGCATCTCGCCGGATCAGGGTCCGGTGCTGGTGACTGGCGCGACCGGTGGCGTGGGCATCATCGCGGTCTGGCTGCTGCATAATCAGGGTTTCGAGGTGGTGGCGGCCACCGGCAAGGCCGATCAGCATGCATTGCTGAAATCCGTCGGCGCCAGCAGCTGTGTCAGCCGCGAATCACTGCTGGAAAACGCCAATCGCCCCATGAACAAGCCCCAGTGGGCCGCTGCCGTGGATACCGTGGGCGGCGATGTGCTGGGCAATGTCCTCAAATCCATCCGCTACGGCGGCAGCGTGGCCTGTTGTGGCATGGTGGCGGGGCCGAATTTCACCACCAGCGTGTTTCCCTTCATCCTGCGTGGCGTGAATTTGCTGGGTGTGGATTCAGTGGAATTGCCGCTGGACGTGAAGCAGGACATCTGGAATCTGCTGGGCGGCAAATGGCTGTTCGATGGTTTCGCGACGTTCAAACAGCAGGTATCCCGCACCGTCGACCTGGCGCAATTGCCTGAAGCACTGGAGGCTGTCCACAACGGCCGTCACGTCGGGCGTTATGTGGTGAAAGTCAGCTGAGCTTAATCAGCAACATCCGCCACCGGACGACGTGCTGCCTGTGACGGCTGTATCAAACGGCAGGCTGGTGCCACAACCTTCAAAAATCCCGTAATGGTTGTCCCAGGTGCCGATGAAGTCGAAGTGCGCTTTGAAGCGGGTCTCGTTCAGCATCCGGTAGGTGTTGCCGCACACCGGGAACACCTTGCCACGCTGGATCACATGATGCTTGTCCAGCACGATTACATCCGGATGATGGGGAATCGTACCTTTGTAAATCACTGCCTGCCCGTAATCCTCGCAGGCCGGTTCCAGGCCATCAATCTTGAACAGCCGATAGGTGGCGCTGAAGAAACGCAGATTACCCAGCTTTTCCTGAATGGCAGCGTTGCTGACGGTGATCGGGCGATCCTCCACCAGACGCGGATCGGCGAATCCGCAACGCTTGGCCAGATTCACAAAATCATTCCAGTACAGCGCGCCACTCAGGCATTCACCGTAGAGCAGGGGATCATCCACCAGCTGGGCCGGCACGCGTTTATCGGCGTACACATCGGAAAAATACAGCTCGCCACCGGGCTTGAGCAAACGGTGCGCCTGCTTCAATACGGCAGCCTTGTCTGGTGACAGATTGATGACACAGTTGGACACGATGATGTCGAAACTGTTTTCGGGCAGATTCAGCAGATCCAGCTTTTCGATGTAACCGTGCAGGAAGGTAACGTTGGATTGCGCGAAACCGAAACGCTGGGCGTGATAGTCAAGGTGCTGGTTTGCAACGGCCAGCTGTTCTTCGGTCATGTCCACGCCCACCACAGAGCCGGATTCGCCCACCAGTGCAGACAGCGCGTAGACATCGCGGCCGGCACCGCAGCCCAGATCCAGAATGCGCATGCCTCGCAGCGCAGCGGGCGCAATCAACCCGCAACCGTAATAGCGTGTCATGACATCGTCATGAATGCTGGCCAGAACAGGCTTCAGGTACGCCGGCAGGTCGGTGTCTGTGCAGCAGGCATTGGTTTGCAGATCCTGCGAACCTTGCAGGGTTTTGCCGTAATACTCTTTCACCTGTTCGTGCACGGGGTCTCTCCTGTTGCAGCATCCTGCGGGTGGGTTTGAGCAAAGGTGCCAAGCCAGGCTGCCATTGTCAATTGCTTACAATCGCTGCGCAAATTCCAACTGCTTTTTCTCTGCCGTGTCGGATAGCATGGTGTCGGGATGACCTAAAACGAAGAGGATGTCATGAAAAGAATCAAACTCACACAGCAAACGGATCTGGCAGCGTTCAAACAGCATTTCGAGCGTAGGGCAGGGAATCATGTGAGTCTGGAATATCTTGCCGCCAGCGATGTGTATGCGTATCGCGACAGCAACGGATTGCAGGCCGGGTATGTGATTCATGGTGCCAGCCAGCATCGGTTTTTCGATCTGATGGGACAGATCGGCTTCGAGCGCATCGCGCCATTGCCGGGAGCACAGCAGGATTTCGTTGAAATCACCTGCATGTGGATGGAGCCGGAGGTACGCAGCTTTCCCCTGCGTTTGCGCTTTTATTCATCTTGTCTTTACCACACATTCAAGCAGCGCAAGCGTTTCATCATCGGTGGCACCCGCATTGCGGCGGTATCGGACATGCAGCGTTTGTGTTTGCCCTTTACGCTGTTCGAAGGGGAAACGGAAAACGCCATTGCCAGCGGGAACTGGATTGTGTATTACGGAACGGCCTGGACGTTCGCCAAAGGATTCAGCCGTTTGCTGACGCGAGAGAGCTTGAAGCTGTTGGACGGAGCCGGCAAGCGAGTAGCGTCGACGGCGAACTGAATGGCGAATTTGCTGCGACGCGGGCAACAAAAAAGGGTTGCACATCGGCAACCCTTTTCAGCAACACTGGAGTAAAGATCAGGACACGCGCCGGCGGTAGATCGGCCGCTTCTCGTGGGCGTCCGCCTGATAGATGACGCTGAAATCGTTCAGGCCTTTGAGCGCGTCCTCGATGCTGCGATCGGCACGGGGATCGAAGGCATTGAAACCACAGCGCTGCATGAAGAACAACTGATCCCGCAACACATCGCCGGTGGCGCGCAATTCACCCTGGTAACCAAAACGGCCGCGCAGAATGCGGGCAAGGGAAAAACCACGGCCATCGCGAAACACCGGGAAGTGAATCGCAATCACTGCCAGCTGCGACAGGTCATCGGCGATGACATCAGGTTCGGCGTCGCCAGGCAGCTGCACGCCGACTTTGCCGCGATGATTTTTCAGATCGGACTTGTGCGCAAGCCATAACGCCAGATCCACGATGATGTCACCACCGGCGGCCAGATCGTCTGCATGGGTCACATAGCGGAAGCTGTCATCGACGATCGCACGGTTGCGGATGATCTTACGCGGCTGCATAGACTTTCTCCTTGAAGGGGGCCATGCCGATGCGATCGAACGTCATCAGGAAGGATTCGCCCTCAATACGCTTTTCTACAAATACATCGATAATTTTGCTGATCACGTCTGCCACTTCAGCTTCACCGAAAGAGGGTCCGATGATCTGGCCGATCTTGGCATCGGTGCCGGAATTGCCACCCAGGGAGATCTGATAGAACTCCTCGCCTTTCTTGTCCACACCCAGAATGCCGATGTTGCCGATGTGGTGGTGACCGCAGGCGTTCATGCAGCCGGAAATGTTCAGCTCGATTTCGCCCAGGTCGTACAGGTAATCCAGGTCGTCGAACTTGCGCTGGATCTGTTCGGCAATGGGGATGGATTTGGCGTTGGCCAGGGAGCAGAAATCGCCGCCGGGGCAGCAGGTGATGTCGGTCAGGTAGCCGATATTGGCGGTGGCAAAGCCTAGCGCCTTCAATTCCTGCCAAAGATCGAACAGTTGATCCTGACGCACGTCTGCCAGCACCATGTTCTGGTTGTGGGTGCTGCGGGCTTCGCCAAAGCTGTAGCGATCTGCCAGATCGGCAATGGCGAACAGATCCTCGGTGCTGACATCACCCGGTGCCACTGCAGTGGCTTTCAGGGACAGCGTCACCGCCATGTAGCCCGGCTTTTTGTGCGCCGTGCAATTGCGCTTGATCCAGTTGTCGAAACCCGGTGACGCCGCGCGGGCTTGCTGCAGCACGGCAGGATTGTCCTGCAACGTGGCATAGGCGGGATCTTTGAAGTATCCGTGCATCAGCTCGATCTCGGATTCCGGTAGATCCATGTCGGTGTCTTTCATGTGCTGCCATTCCGCTTCCACCTTTTCGCGGAAGGCATCGATACCCAGCGCTTTCACCAGGATCTTGATGCGGGCCTTGTACTTGTTGTCGCGGCGGCCATAGCGGTTGTAGACACGCAGAATGGCTTCCAGATAGGACAGCAGGTATTTCGGTTCCAGGAAGGAAATGATTTCTTCCGCCACGATGGGCGTGCGACCCAGACCGCCGCCCACCCAGATTGAGAAGCCCAGCTGACCTTGCGCGTTCTTCACGATCTGCACGCCGATGTCGTGGAATTTCATGGCGGCGCGGTCGTCGGCAGAAGCATTTACCGCGATCTTGAACTTGCGCGGCAAAAAGGCGAATTCCGGATGGAAAGTACTCCACTGGCGGATGATTTCGCACCAGGGACGGGGGTCGGTCAGTTCATCGCGGGCGACGCCGGCAAACTGGTCGGTGGTGACGTTGCGGATGCAGTTGCCGCTGGTCTGGATGCCGTGCATCTGAACCGTAGCGAGCTTGGCAAGAATGTCTGGCACCTGGGGCAGCGCCGGCCAGTTGAACTGGACGTTCTGACGGGTGCTCACATGGGCGTAGCCCTTGTCGAAATCCCGGGCGATTTCCCCCAATACCCGCAACTGAGCGCTGCTGAGCAGGCCGTAGGGAACGGCGATCCGCAGCATGGGCGCGTGGCGCTGCACGTACAGGCCATTCTGCAGACGCAGCGGCAGGAATTCTTCGTTGGTGAGTTCGCCCTTCAAAAAGCGTTCGGTCTGGCCGCGAAACTGGGCCACGCGCTCGTTGAGCAGTTGCTGATCATATTCGGTATAGACGTACATGCTTACACTCGTTTACAACTCGTAACCACATGAAAAATATGGTTTTTGGCGCGAAGGCCCCCTGGGCCGGGTTTTCGAGGCCGGAAGGTTACCAGCCCGCCTTTATACAGAAAAGTAATATTTTGAAATATGGATATGCCGTTCTATGAATAAAAATCTGCCAGGAAAATCATCGGCCTGCAGAGTCCAGCACCGTATTCACGGTGATCGCCATGGCCACCATGATCACAATAACGGTGATAATGCCCAGGGCAATGAGCTTGCCCGGATCGGCTTTGGCGAAGTCTTCCTGGCGCTTCTTGTCGCTCTGCACGCCGAAAACAGCGCCGAGGATGGTCTGCAGGGTACCCAGTATGCCGCCCTTGTCTTTTGAACTCTGTCCAGTGTCCCGGTTGTCTTCAGTCATGTGAATGTCCCAAAGGATCAGATATGAATGGTGGCCCATTGCCGCGCCCGCCAATGATAGGCCATGGTCAGGGCCAGCAACAGGCGCTGCAGCATCTGGAAAGCCCAGATTGCGGTGAGGCCGTAACCCAGGGCCGGACCGATCAGCCAGGCCGCCGGGAGAAAGAAACCCCACTGCAGTGAGATGCTGATTTTCATCACCAGCTTGCTGGCACCGGCGCCCAGCAGGGCCTGGGTCAGAATGATGCCGGCGGCGTCGATGCCGATGAAGATGGCGGTGATACGCAGCGGAATGCGGCCCAGTTCGATCAACTCAGGTTCCTGCAGGAACAGGCCCAGCACCCAGTCCGGGAAAAGCAGCAGCGGCATGGCGATGCCCCACAGCATGATCATGCCCAGCAGGGTGATGTTGACGCCCCAGCGCAGCGCATCTTCCGGCTCGCGTCGGCCCAGCGCCTGACTCACCAGCGAGGTGGCAGCCATGCCCAGCCCCATGGCGGGCAGGATCAGGAACAGAATCAGTGTGATCAGCACATGACCCACCGCCAGCTCTGCCGTGCCCACCTGGCCGATGATCCAGAACAGCGCTGTGATACCGCCGGCAAAAAATACCTGCTGAATGGAGTTGGGCAGAGACAGCTTCAGCGTGCTGGTGAGCAGCTCCCGGCTCGGGCGGGCGATCATGAAGCCGTGGTGACGGGTCTTCAGCCAGCATTGGACGAAATAAAGGATGCTGGCCAGATACAGGGCGAGAGTGGTGCCGAGGCCGGCGCCGAATACACCCAGCTCCGGCAGCCCCCAATGACCGAAGATCAGACCATAGCTGAACACCACATTGGCCACGTGCATGATGATCAGGGTGCGCATGTACACCATGGAATGATTGATGCCGTTCCAGAAGCCGCGAAAACTGAAATTCATGCCCAGGGCGAAAATGCCGGCTACCCGCACGGCGAAATAGTCGTCCGCCAGCGGTACCACGTTTTCATCGTCGATCAGCAGTGACATGAAGGTGTGGGAACCGAAGAAGAACAGCAGGAACAGTGGCAACGCCATCACCAGTGCAATCAGCAAACCGGCATTCAGCGGCGTCGCCATGTCATCGACGCTATTGGCGCCCTTGCGTCGCGCCACCATGGCCTGCACGCCAGAACCCAGCCCGATCACCGCAGCAGACGCCAGGTAGTTGGTGTTGGATGCCATGCCCACGGCGGCGAGAGCGTCGGCACCCAGATGTCCTACCATCCAGGCGTCCACCAGATTGAGCAGGCTTTGCGAAGTCATGCCCGCGATGATCGGCAGCGCCAGCGTGAGTATCTGGCGCATGCGTTCACCGGTGGGCCAGTAGCCCTTCATCGCGGGAATCCTTTCATTCAGCGTGCATCCGGATCATAGGCCAGAGCCGGGCTCAGCCAGCGCTCGGCCTGCGCCAGTGTCATACCTTTGCGCCTGGCGTAATCCTCCACCTGATCCTTGCCGATCTTGCCGATGGCGAAATAACGGGATTCCGGGTGCGAGAAATACCAGCCGCTGACCGCTGCAGTGGGATACATGGCGAAGTGCTCGGTGAGTTTCACGCCGGTTTTGTTTTCTGCGTCCAGCAAGCGGAACAGCGTGCCCTTTTCGGTGTGATCCGGGCAGGCGGGGTAGCCGGGGGCAGGGCGGATGCCCACGTATTTTTCCTTGATCAGTTCCTCGTTGGAGAGATTTTCCTGCGGTTGATAGCCCCAGAACTCCTTGCGCACCCGCTCGTGCAGACGTTCTGCGAACGCCTCCGCCAGACGATCCGCCAGCGCTTTGAGCAGAATCGCGCTGTAGTCATCGTGCTTCGCTTCGAACTCGACAACCTTTTTATCCAGACCGATGCCCGCGGTGACAACGAAGCCGCCGACGTAATCCTGGTGAGTGCCAGCAGGCGCCACATAATCCGCCAGCGAGAAATTGGGCTGGTCGTTGGCCTTGGCGGTTTGCTGGCGCAGGTGGTGCAAGGTGGCGAGCGGATTGCCGTTGTCATCCTGCAGCTGGATGTCGTCTGAGCCGCTGCGCTGCGCCGGCCAGAAGCCGATGATACCGTTTGCCTGCAACCATTTTTCCGCGACGATTTTTTTCAGCATCGCTTGCGCATCGTTGAACAGGTTGCGGGCGGTTTCGCCTACCACCTTGTCTTCCAGAATGGTGGGATATTTGCCCGCCAGCTCCCAGGAGATGAAGTACGGTGTCCAGTCGATGCGATCCACCAGTTCCTGCAGCGGGTAATCTTCCAGCACCTTGGTGCCCGTAAAGGTGGGCGCGGGCGGCGTGTAATTCGCCCAGTCCCACGGGAAGGCATTCTGCGCAGCCTGTTCATGGCTCAACAGATGCGTACGATTTCCGCGATTGGCGTTGCGTTCACGGGCCGCGTTGTATTCTTCCTGCATCTTGTTGAACAGCACGACGCGCTGCTCGGGATTCATCAGGGCTGACACGACGCCCACACTGCGCGACGCATCCGGCACATACACCACCGGCGCCTTGTCATATTGCGGATCAATTTTTACCGCTGTGTGGGCTTTGGACGTGGTGGCGCCACCGATCAGCAGCGGCTTGTTGAAGCCCTTGCGCTGCATTTCCTTCGCCACGTGCACCATTTCATCCAGCGACGGCGTGATCAGGCCGCTCAGACCGATCACGTCGACGTTGTGATCATTGGCCGCCTGCAGAATGTTTTCGCAGGACACCATCACGCCCAGGTCGATCACCTCGTAGTTGTTGCACTGCAGCACCACGCCTACGATATTCTTGCCGATATCGTGTACGTCGCCTTTCACCGTGGCCATCAGGATCTTGCCTTTCGCCTGGGTGCCGGCATCCTTCTCGGCTTCGATGAAGGGAATCAGGTGTGCGACAGACTGCTTCATCACGCGGGCGCTTTTCACCACCTGCGGCAGGAACATCTTGCCCTGACCGAACAGGTCACCCACCACGTTCATGCCGTCCATCAGCGGGCCTTCGATTACTTCGATCGGGCGCTTCGCCTGCTGCCGCGCTTCCTCGGTGTCTTCTATAATGAAAGTCGTGATGCCTTTCACCAGCGCGTGCTCAAGACGCTTGGTCACTGGCCACTGGCGCCAGGCATTGTCTTCTACCTGTTTGGTGGCGCCGGCGCCTTTGTACTGCTCGGCAATTTCCAGCAGGCGGTCGGTGCCGTCTGGGCGGCGGTTCAGGATCACGTCTTCCACGCGCTCGCGCAGCTCGGCGGGAATTTCTTCATAAATCGCCAGCTGACCGGCGTTGACGATGCCCATGGTCAGGCCCGCCTTGATGGCGTGGTACAGGAACACCGCGTGAATCGCCTCGCGCACCGGATCATTGCCACGGAACGAGAACGACACGTTGCTGATGCCGCCGGAGGATTTCGCGTAAGGCAGATTCTGCTTGATGTAGGCGCAGGCCTCGATGAAATCCACCGCGTAGTTGTTGTGTTCCTCGATGCCTGTCGCGACTGCGAACACGTTGGGATCGAAAATAATATCTTCCGGCGGAAAACCAATGCCCACCAGCAAATCGTAGGAACGCTTGCAGATTTCCTTCTTGCGGGCAACGGTGTCCGCCTGGCCTTTTTCGTCAAACGCCATCACCACCACGGCAGCGCCGTATTCGCGACACAGGCGGGCGTGATGAAGGAAGGCTTCTTCGCCTTCCTTCAGACTGATGGAATTGACGATGCCTTTGCCCTGGATGCATTTCAGGCCCGCCTCGATGATCTCCCACTTGGAGGAGTCGATCATGATCGGCACCTTGCTGATTTCCGGCTCCGATGCGATCAGGTTCAGGAACTTCACCATCGCGCCCTGGGAATCCAGCATGCCTTCGTCCATGTTGATGTCGATGACCTGGGCACCACTTTCCACCTGGTCGCGGGCAATCTGCAATGCTTCCTCGAAATTGCCTTCGGTAATCAGGCGGCGGAAACGGGCCGAGCCGGTGACGTTGGTGCGTTCGCCCACATTCACGAACAGCGAGTTTTCATCGACGCTGAAGGGTTCCAGACCTGAAAGTTTCAGTACGGGTTTCAGTTGGGGCCGAGTGCGGGGCGCCACGCTGGCCACGGCGTTGGCAATGGCAGCGATGTGATCCGGTGTGGAGCCGCAGCAGCCACCAATAATATTGATGAAGCCGCTGGTGGCGAACTCCTTCACGATCTCGGCCATTTCTTCCGGCGTCTGATCGTACTCGCCGAATTCGTTGGGCAGGCCGGCGTTGGGGTGCGCGCTCACATAGCAGCTCGCGACGCGGGACAGTTCTTCCACGTAGGGGCGCAGTTTGTCGGCGCCCAGCGCGCAGTTCAAACCGATGCTGAGCAGGCGGCCATGGGACACCGAGTTGTAGAACGCTTCGGCTGTCTGTCCGGATAGAGTGCGGCCGCTCTCGTCGGTGATGGTGCCGGAAATCATCAGCGGCAGTTCGATGTTGTGTTCGCGGAAGAACTTGCGCACGGCGAAGATGGCGGCGCGGCAGTTCAGTGTGTCGAACACGGTTTCGATCAGAATGATGTCGGCGCCGCCGTCGATCAGGCCCCGGGTGGCCTCGGTGTAGTTCTCGACCAACTCGTCGAAGCTGATGTTGCGGTAATCCGGCCGGTTCACGTCCGGCGAGATGGAGCAGGTGCGGCTGGTGGGGCCCAGCACGCCGGCGACGAAGCGGGGCTTGGCCGGGTTTTTTGCGGTGGCGGCATCGCAGACTTCCCGTGCCAGGGCTGCGCCGACCTTGTTCAACTCATACACCACGGCTTCCAGGCGATAATCGGCCTGAGAAACGGCGGTTGAGTTGAAGGTGTTGGTTTCGATAATATCCGCGCCGGCGTCCAGGTAGGCGCTGTGAATCTCGCGGATCACCTGGGGTTTGGTCAGCAGCAGCAGGTCGTTGTTGCCTTTCAGATCATGGGGATGGTCGGCAAAACGCTCGCCCCGGTAATCCGCTTCGGTCAACTTGTAACGCTGGATCATGGTGCCCATGGCGCCATCCAGGATCAGGATGCGTTGCTGGAGTGCCTGTGTCAGTAACCGGGTGCGCTGCTCGTAAGAATTCATCTGTAAAATCAGTCTGTTATTGTGATAGGGCAAATAAGTGGGCTATTGTATCAGACTGAACAGGGGCCATTGCCGTACCGCCACTGAGTTTTTTTCATGGCCGGAACGATTTTCTTCAACCGGATAATACTTGAGTGCTGCGCTTGGTTTTTCCCGCGCGAGACGTTATTCTTTCCCGTAGCCTTATTGGTTGTACGGTCAACAGTATCAGGTGAGCTATGACGCAAGGTTTCATCAAAGTGACGGAGTCGGCCCAGGAATATCTGCTCGGATTGCTGGCCAAGCAGGACAGTGCCGGTATGGGTGTGCGGATCTTTGTTGAGCGGCCGGGGACTCCCCACGCTGAGTGTTGCATGGCCTATTGCGCGGCGGGTGAGGCCGAGCCCACCGACGAAAAAATCGAGCTGGAAGGTTTCAATGCCTATATCGATGGCCCCAGCGTGCCCTATCTGCAGGACGCCGTGATCGACTATGCCAAGGATCGCATGGGTGGCCAGCTCACATTCCGCGCGCCCAAGTCCAAGGTGCCGCAGATCGATGACAATGCGTCTGTCGAGCAGAAGATCAACTATATCCTGTACAGCGAGATCAACCCGCAACTGGCATCCCACGGCGGTAACGTGCAACTGGTGGAATTGCTGGAAGACGAGACGCTGGCGGTGCTGAAATTCGGCGGCGGCTGCCAGGGCTGTGGCATGGTGGATGTGACGCTGAAGCAGGGTATAGAGAAGACCTTGCTGGAAAAGGTGCCGCAACTGAAGCGGGTGACAGACACCACCGACCACACGGTGCGCGAAAACGCCTATTTCAAGTAACAACCAAATCGGCAAGCAATAAAAAAGGGCCATTTTCTGGCCCTTTTTTGTTTTCACCCTGACGGTTCAACCTTTCCGCGACGGCAGCACATCCCGCAGCTTTTCCGCCATTTTCAGCACGGCGGTCTCGGTGGTGGGCCAGTCGATGCAGGCGTCGGTTACGGAAACGCCGTACTTCAGTTCCTTCAGATCCGCCGGAATCTTCTGGGCGCCCCAGTTGATATGGCTCTCCACCATCAGGCCGATAATGGATTTGTTGCCTTCCAGAATCTGGTTGGTGACGTTTTCCATCACCAGCGGCTGCAGGCCGGGATCCTTGTTGGAGTTGGCGTGGCTGCAGTCCACCATGATGTTCTTGGAGACTTTCGCCGCTTCCAGTTCCTTTTCCGCCAGCGCGACACTCACGGAATCGTAGTTGGGCTTGCCGCCACCGCCGCGCAGCACGACGTGGGCATAGGCATTGCCACGGGTATTGATCACGGATACCTGGCCCTTGTCGTTGATGCCCAGAAAACTGTGGGGACTGGATACTGAGTGCAGGGCGTTCACCGCCACGGTGAGGCTGCCATCGGTGCCGTTCTTGAAGCCAACAGCAGATGACAGGCCGCTGGACATTTCCCGGTGGGTCTGGGATTCCGTGGTGCGGGCGCCGATGGCAGACCAACTGATCAGATCCTGCAAATACTGCGGCGAAATCGGGTCGAGCGCTTCGGTGGCAGTGGGCAGGCCCATTTCCGCAAGATCCAGCAGCAGACGGCGGGAGATATGCAGGCCATCCTCGATCTTGAAGCTGTCATTCATGTACGGATCGTTGATCAGGCCCTTCCAGCCCACGGTGGTGCGGGGCTTCTCGAAATAGACGCGCATCACCAGCAGCAGGGTGTCGGAAACTTTGTCGGACAGCGCTTTCAGACGGCGGGCATAGTCCTTGGCAGCTTCGATGTCATGGATGGAGCAGGGACCGATCACCAGAAACAGACGGTGATCCTTGCGATCCAGGATGTTGCGCACAGCCTGACGGCCGTTGATTACGGTGGTCCGCGCAGCCTCGGACAGAGGCATTTCCTGTTTCAGCTGGTGAGGTGTGATGAGGACTCGTTGTGACACCACGTTGACATCATCGATGCTGTTTTGTGACATTGTGAACCGATCCTATTTGAACTAGCTTTCAGGTAAACTCGATCGACGGATTCTAGCCTAATCAGAAATCCTATGACAGTTTGAGCCAAGAATAATAAGGCGATTTTCCCTTCGGTGGACTGACTCGGGGCAGCATTTTTCCCAACCATGACGATAGATTCCGTTTATCTCGACATCACTGCGCTCCCCGCCGACCTGCTGGTGCTGACACCCAACCGCCGCCTGGCTGCGTGGCTTGATCGCGATTACGACAGTTGGCAGCTGTCCTGCGGTACGCGCAGCTGGGCGCGCCTGAATGCAGTGCCGCTCGAGCAGTGGCTGCAGCAGTGGTACGCCGAGATTTGCCTGCTGGTGCCGGCACCGGAGCACGGCCATCCCCGGTTGCTGTCGAGTGCGCAGAGTGCGTTGCTGTGGCGTCAGGTGCTGGAGCAGCACTGGGAGAACGGTCAGGATATCGACGGACTGGTGGCGCTGGCACAGCAAGCGCGCGCGCTGCTGTGTCGCTGGCGCTGGCAACCGGCGCAGTGGCAGGCCGGTGACAAGCTGGAGCAGATCGAGTTTGCCCGCTGGCATCAGGCCTATTCCCAGTTGCTGCGCAGTCAGCGTTGTCTGGATCAGCCTGCGCTGGCGCAATGGGTGATGGAGCAGGGAAGCGTTCTGCGCGCCGGTTTGCCGCGCAACATATATCTGCATGGATTCAACGATCCCGATGAACCGCAGCTGCGTCAGTTCATGCAATGGCTGGAGCAGGATGGCATTCGGGTGCACGCGTCGGCCATTCCGCCCAAACAGTCGCGGTGCGAGATTGTCACGCTGCCGCAGGTGGACGATCAGTTTGCACAGGCCATTCACTGGGCGCTGCAGCAACGTACAAACGCCGCGCGCATCGGCGTGGTGATTCCCAATCTGCAGGCGCAACGCAATCGGGTGCGGACGCTGTGCCGGCATCTCTGGTCGTTGCAGCCGGATGCAGCGGATCAACATTGGTCGACCATCATCAATATTACGGCAGCGCAAACCCTGGGCGATTATCCGCTGGTGTCGCAACTGCTACTGTGGCTGCGGGGGCTGGCGGGTGAATTGTCGTTGCAGGAATGGAATCTGCTGCTCACCAGTCCCTATAGTTGTGCCGGCGAGTCGGAGTGGTTGCGGCGCGATGGTTTTTTCCAGTGGCTGCGGGCTCAGAACCTGAAAGCATTGCGGCTGTCTGCCGTGCGGGAACGCTGGTTGCAGCGTTGTGGCGACGACGAAACTTCTACCTGGCTTGGCCAACTCCAGTCGCTGCAGAGTCGTGGCCGGCAACCGATTGTGCGCTGGATTCAGTGGTTCAACCGCTTCATGGCGCTTGTGATGAGTCGTCAGGGTCGCAGTCTGGACAGCGAGGAGTTCCAGCTGCAGCAACGCTTGCTGGAAACGCTGGGCCAGCTGCAGGAGCTGCATGACTGGCTGGGTGACATCGATTTCGACCGCTTTCGCCGTACGCTGGAAGAAGCGCTGAAAAATGTGCAGTTTCAACCACAGACCGAAACGGCGCCGATCCAGATCATGGGCGTGCTGGAAGCGGCGGGGCTCGCGTTCGATCGCCTGTGGGTGTGCGAAATGGAAGCAGTGAACTGGCCGCAGTCCGTCAATCCCAATCCACTGCTGTCGCGGCCGCTGCAGCGCGCGATGAACATGCCCGGCGCCAGTCCGGAGCGGGAGCTGCAATATGCCACACGTTTGCTGGCGGGATTTCAGACCGCTGCCGATCACGTGATGTTCAGCTGGGGCGAGATGCAGGGCGAGACCGAACACACCTGCTCCGCGTTGCTGAATACACTGGTGGCCTCCCCATTTCAGATTGCTGACGTGGCGTCCGCCGAACAGATTCAATTCGAGCAACTTCATGATTCAATCGAGGTGCTGCCGGCGGATGTGCTGGGAACGCCGGTGGCGGATCAACATGCCAAAGGTGGCAGCGGCATCATCAAGTCCCAGTCACTGTGTCCGTTCAAGGCATTTGCAGAATACCGGCTGAATCTGCGGGCGGAAGATGAGCTGGCCGACGGCATCAAGGCCTCCGATCGCGGCTCGCTGCTGCACAAAGTCATGGAAATGATCTGGCGCGAGCTGCAGGATTCAGCCGCACTGGCTGCGCTGCTGCAGGATGAGCCGAAACTGGACACTTGGCTGAATAACATTATCGAGCGTGAAATGCAGGGCTTTCGCCAGCAGGTGTTTCTGGAACCGCAGGCGCTGTACGATCTGGAACGGCTGCGCACGTTCAACATCGTCCGGCGCTGGCTGCAGGAGTGTGACGGCCAGCGCGAGCCCTTCAACATCGTGCAGGTGGAAAAACGGCGCGCACTGCAGATCGGTGGGCTGCAGCTGGATCTTGCAGTGGATCGCATCGACCAGCTGCAGAGCGGCGATTATGTGATCGTGGATTACAAAAGTGGCGACAAGGATCACAAAGCCTGGATCGGCGAGCGGCCCGAAGAACCACAATTGCCGCTCTACACGCTGCTGGAACCGGACAAAACCAAGGGCGTGCTGTTCGGCGTACTCAAACCCGATGCGCTGACGTACAAGGGATTGTTGCAGCAGCGTGACCTGTTTGCTCTGGGCAAGAACAGCGCCCTCAAACAGGCAGACGACTGGCACCAGCAGATGCAGGACTGGCAGAAAACGCTGGAGCGGCTTGCAGAAGAATATCGCCAGGGCAGGGCAGAAGTATCGCCGCTGAATGACAACACCTGCACTTTCTGTCATCTGGCCGCGGTGTGCCGTGTTAATGAGGTGGCCCATGACCGTGATTGACGCCCAGCAGCGACAGCAGGCCCTCGACACATCGCGCAGCTTCATCGTGCAGGCACCGGCGGGTTCCGGCAAAACCGGTGTGCTTACCCAGCGCATTCTGAAACTGCTGGCACAGGTAGAGCGGCCGGAGCAGATTCTGGCGATCACCTTCACCAAAAAAGCGGCGGCGGAAATGCGCACGCGAGTGGCCGAAGCGCTGCAACGCGCAATGCAGGGCGAGTCACCACAGGATGCCCACGAGCAGACCTATTTCAATCTGGCGTCCGCAGCGCTGGTGCGCGACCGCGAAAAAGGCTGGAACCTGCTGCAGAACCTGGGCCGCCTGCGACTGCAGACCATCGACAGTCTGTGCAGCTCGCTGGTGAAAGAAAATCTGCTGACCGCAGGATTGGGCGCACAGTTCGGCGTGGAAGACGACGCGGCCGAACTCTATCTGGAAGCAACCCGCAATCTGCTGGCATCCCTCGACGAAGACAGCGACGTGGCCAAAGCGCTGTTTCGCGTGTTGCACCAGTTCGAAAACCGCTTCAGCAAGTTGCAGGGGCTCATCGTGCAGATGCTGGAACAGCGCGACCACTGGCTGCACGACGTGACACAAACCCAGCAGGACTGGCATGCGTTCCAGCAGCTGCTGACCAGCTCCCTGCAAACCATCAATCAGGAGGCAGAAACGCATCTGCTGGATCAGCTGCCACCCGGCATCCGTCAGGAGCTGGATGCGCTGACCACCTATGCGATCAACAATCTGCAGCTGGAAAAATCCGATCATCCGCTATTGCAGTGTGAATCGGACAGCCTGGCATTCCGCAAGCAACAGTGGCAGCTGTTTCTCACCCGCGATCAGGAAACCAAGGGCTACAAGTGGCGCAGTCGGCTGGATAAAAATATGGGATTCCCTCCCGCCAGCAAAGGCAAAGGCCCAAAACCGGAGGACGAATTCAAGGCACGGGCCAAAGCCATGCTGGATCGTTTCGACGCGCTGGCGCAGCCGCTGCTGACACGGGTCACCGCTTTCATCAATGCGCCCAACCCGGAACTGACGGCAGACGAGTGGAGCCTGCTGGAAGATCTGGTGCTGATCGTGCGCTACGCCGCAGCGCATCTAAAGCTGGTGTTCCAGCAACGTCACAGTGTGGATTTCAGCGAGGTGGCACTGGCGGCGCTGCAGGCGCTCGGCAGCGAAGAAAAACCCACCGATGCCATGCTGGCGATGGATGAGAAGATCGCGCACATTCTGGTGGATGAATTTCAGGACACTTCCTTCATCCAGATCGATCTGCTGGAAAAACTCGCCCAGGGCTGGGTGCCCGGCGATGGCCGCACCCTCTTTCTGGTGGGTGATCCCATGCAGTCCATCTATGCTTTCCGCAAAGCCGATGTTGGGCTGTTCCTCAAACTATGGCACGAAAAGCAGCTAGGTCAGGTGGCACTGGAACCGCTGCAGCTGTGCATGAACTTCCGTTCGTCGGCGCGGGTGCTGGATTGGGTGAACACCAGCTTCGGTGCAGCGTTTCCGAAACGGGATGACACTCGCACTGGCGCCGTGCAGTACGCACTGTCCCAAGCCGCTCGTGTCTGCGCAGAAGGCGATGCCGCCGAAACGCATTTTTTCTACGGCGCCGATCTTCAGCAACTGGCACACGCAGAAGCCGACTGGATCGCACAGCAGATCGAACAGCTGCATAAGCAAGACAGAAAAATCAGTGTTGCCATTCTGGTGAAAGGCAAGTCCCATATCGTGCACATTGCTGAGGCACTGCGAAAAAAAGCCATCCCCTATCAAGCCGTGGACATTGAAAGTCTGGCCGAAAGCCAGGTGATTCTCGATCTGATGTCCCTGTACCAGGTGTGCGTGGCACCGGGTAACAAAACCGCCTGGTTTGCCTTGCTGCGCGGCCCATGGTGCGGACTGTCGCTGGTGGAGCTGGAGCAAGTGGCCCGAGCGGATCCTCATCCGTGGTTGGCATTGCAAACGCTATGTGAAAGCTCTTCCAATCTGGACGCTTTTACACGCCTGCGTCTGCAACATCTGCGCAGTGCTGTCGGCGATTTCTACCTGCGGCGATTGCAACGACCGTTTGCCGAAGCACTGCGGGAGTTGGCGCTGCAATTGGGTATGGCCGCAACGGCTCACAATCAGGCCGAAGTGGAGGCGATGGAACTGTTTTTTGAGCTGCTCGGAAACGTGGAATCCGTGGGAGGCCTGCCCGACGCAAAGGCACTGCAGAAAAAGCTGGCCAAGCTGTTCGTGCCGCCCGAACCGTTGCCCGACGCTAACGTCCGCGTACAGATCATGACGATGCACAAATCCAAAGGGCTCGAGTTCGACGTGGTGTTTCTGCCCCAGCTACACCGCAAAGGGCGCCGCGACGACCGACCCTTGATTCTGGTGGACAAACAGACCGCGCTGCTCGATCAGCGCCAGGAACTGTTTATCGCCCCTGCAACGCCCGGTGCAGCGGACAGCAACAGCGTGTACGAATATTTGTGGAAAATCCGCCAGCAACGCGCCGCCAACGAATCAGTGCGCCTGCTCTACGTCGCGAGTACGCGCGCGCGGCAACAGCTTTATCTGTCGGGCTGCATCGTCCGTCAGGATGACAAGACGCGCAATCCGGATTCCGCCAGTCTGCTGGCCTCTGTCTATCCGGTGATAGCGGATCAGGCAAAACCCCACGACGTTCCGGTGCTGGAAGCGGTGCCGGCGCCGCGGTTTTTCCGCCGACCGACCCGCATTCCAGCCCAACAATTGCACGTCGAATCCGTGCCAGCTCGGCCCGTTGCCACGCCCGACGCAGCCGACGGCGAATCAACCCAGCCGGACATTCACCGTGCCGCCGGTATCATCCTGCACAGAATGCTGGAAATGTGGGCCCGGTATCCGCACTGCATTCCACCATCGATTTCAGGCGCACTGCAACAGCAATGGCAGCGACAGCTGCAGAGCCAGGGCCATGACGAAGCCGCGTGCACACAGGGCGCCCAGTGGATTCGCCGCGCCCTCGACAATCTGCTGGTCAATCCATCACGCCGGCGCTGGTTGCTGGAGCTTCCCCATCAGGATGCACAGGTGGAATACGCCGTCTCCGCCAGCAATCAGGACGGCCTGCAGCACTGGATCATCGATCGCACCTTTATCGAAGATGGCATTCGTCACATCGTCGACTACAAGCTGGCAGAGCCCAGCGGCGATCTGACCGAATTTCTGGCCGAGGAAACCGAACGCTATCGCCCCCAGCTGAAAAATTACCGCGACATTCTGACTGCGCAGGATGGCATCCCCTGTCGCACCTATCTATATTTCCCCCTGATCGATCATTTGCAGGAAGTGGAGACCTGACATGCCCATTTCATTTGAAGGAAAACTGGTGGTAGCCACCTCGTCGCGGGCCTTGTTCGACCTGAGCGAGAGCCACGCCATTTACAACAGCCAGGGACTGGAAGCCTATCGCCAGTACCAGATCGATCACGAAGACGTGCCGCTGCAACCAGGCGAAGCCTTTCCGCTCGTGAAAAAATTTCTCGCCATCAATGAAATGCTGGAAGGCGATGCACGGGTGGAAGTCATTCTGCTGTCGCGCAATTCCGCCGACACCGGGCTGCGGGTGTTCAACTCCATCGAACACTGGCAGCTGCCCATCACCCGCGCCGCTTTTTCCGGTGGCAAGAGTCCTTATCGCTACGTGGAAGCCTTCGGCGCACACCTGTTCATCTCCACCAATCCGGATGATGTTCGCGCCGCACTGGAACTGGGCTATGCCGCTGCCAGCATCATCGCGCCGGCACGAGTGCATCCCACCAACGAAAGCGCCGAACTGAAAATTGCGTTCGACGGAGATGCCGTGCTGTTTTCCGACGAATCCGAGCGTGTCTATCAAACCCAGGGGCTTGCCGCGTTTGCAGAATCAGAACGGGCCGCCGCGAAAACGCCAATGCGAGGCGGGCCGTTCAAACCGTTTCTGCAAGCATTGCACAATCTGCAGGCCCAGTTTTCCGAGGACAGTTGCCCCATCCGCACGGCATTGGTTACCGCACGCTCGGCACCGGCCCACGAAAGGGTGGTGCGCACACTGCGCGACTGGAACATCCGCATCGATGAATCACTGTTTCTGGGCGGGCTGGATAAAGGCGTGTTTTTGAAGGCGTTCGGCGCAGACGTGTTTTTCGATGATCAGGAAGGCCATTGCCTGTCTGCCAGCCATCATGTGGCGGCGGGCCATGTTCCTCACGGCGTGGTCAACAGTTGATTACCACTGATAATTGAAACCCACCGCACCGTCGATGATCATCTTGTCGATCAGCTTTTCGGGGCAGATTTCCACTTTCTCGCGGATAGCCTGGGAAAAATCCAGGCTCTTGATGCGGGGAGCCGACACTGAAAATTCGGTGGAAAGCTCGTTGTATTGCAGATTGGCGCTGTTCTGATTCAAGCCCACACTGCGGTAAGAAGCGACTACATCCAGCGCATTGCCTTTCATCAGGTCGGTGCTGGCGCTGACGCGAATCGAAAACAGGGGAATGGCGCTCTCGGGGAAGTCACCCAGACCGTGCGGATTGTAGTGACCAACAGTGCCGTTGACACCGCTATTGAAATCCGCAACCGCCGTCACTGACGGCAACATCAAAAGGCATCCTGCGACGGTCAAGACAGCTTTCGAAACCAGGGCGCGTGCGTTCATACAACTACCAAACAGCGTGAATGGACGATTATTTTTTCTTTATGCTGGAAGCGTAGTAGTGGGTCTGCACCTAAACCATGTTGGACTTTTCGGTTTGCGGCAGCATTCCCGCTTTTTATCCTTATTGTTTTCGGTGGCATGGGACTTGCTATACTTGACGGGCTGAAAGCGCCTCTCCCTGTCTGAAAAATCCCTCCTTATAGACCCGCCAAGCAATCCGGAACTTTCCTGCTATTCTCAAAGCATGGTCAAGGTCTGCTCAATTTTCCGTCAATAGACGTAATCTAATGTTAAAAAATATTCTTTATGCCGCAGATCTGGGGATCTATGGCCCCTTTATTCTCGAACACGTGGGCGAGCTGGCGAACCGGCATGGCGCACAGGTGACAGTCGTTCATGCGGTAGAGCCGGTCAGCGTGCTCGCCGACGCGTTGCTCTCCACCTATGTGCCCGAAGCCTCCATGCACGCCCTCAAGCTCCACGGTTATGAGGCGGTGCTTACCACCATCCGGGCGCGGGTGCGCCAGGCGTTCGCCGACGACTGCATCGACTATAAAGGTGCAACGGACTGGCTCAGGGACGTGCAGGTGATCGGTGGCGAACCCGCTCAGGTCATCCTTGATCAAGCGGACGTAGTGAATGCTGATTTGATCGTCATGGGCACCCATGGCGGCCGTTCCGGCAGTCGAACCGCCATCGGCTCGGTGGCCTCCAAGGTACTGCAGCTCTCCCGCATCCCCATCTACCTGGTACCCACGGTGCCCGTGCAACTTTCGCTGTCCCATATCTAGCGTCCGCCCTTGCCATGGACGAAACGCCATTTATCCTCTAAGTTAAAAAGGCATAACGGAAAAAAATTTAACAATCACCGGTTTAGTGGTTGGACATTCCGGACAACTGGCCTATTCTGGAAACGTATATTCATTCTTTTTTTTATAACCCCAGGATGAAAAAGCAGAAAAGGGGGAGGACAGCATGAAGCTCCAGCAATTGCGTTACATTTGGGAAGTGGCGCGCCATGACCTCAACGTCTCCGTAACCGCGCAAAGTCTCTATACCTCGCAGCCTGGCATCAGCAAACAGATCCGCCTGCTGGAAGATGAACTGGGTGTCGAGATTTTCTCGCGCAGTGGCAAACACCTCACTCGCGTGACGCCTGCCGGCGAAGCCATCCTGCGCATCGCCGGGGAAATCCTGCGTAAAGTGGACAGCATCAAGCAGGTCGCTCAGGAATTCAGTGACGAAGCCAAAGGCAGTCTGTCCCTGGCCACCACCCACACCCAGGCCCGCTACGCGCTGCCGCCGGTGATCGAAACCTTCATCCACAAATATCCCGATGTCGCCCTGCACATGCATCAGGGCACACCGATCCAGATTTCTGAAATGGCCGCCGACGGCACCGTGGACTTTGCCATCGCCACCGAGGCGCTGGAACTGTTCGGTGATCTGATCATGATGCCGTGCTACCGCTGGAACCGCGCCATCATCGTGCCGCGCAATCATCCGTTGGCGCAGTCATCGAAAATCACACTGGAAGAAGTCGCGCGCCAGCCCATCGTGACCTACACCTTCGGTTTCACCGGCCGTTCCAAGCTGGACGACGCCTTCCTGGATAAAGGTCTGTCGCCGAAAGTGGTGTTCACCGCCGCCGATGCGGACGTCATCAAAACCTATGTGAAGCTGGGTCTGGGCGTGGGTATCGTGGCGAAGATGGCCTGCAACGATAATGATCCGGATCTGGTGGTGCTGGATGCATCCCATCTGTTCGAATCCAGCGTCACCAAAATTGGTTTCCGGCGCGGTACGTTCCTGCGTGGATTCATGTACGACTTTATCGAGATGTTCGCACCGCATCTGACCAAGGCGGTGGTGGATGAGGCGGTGGAGCGGCATACGCGTTCCGAGCTGGATGAGCTGTTCAGCCACATCGAGCTGCCGACGTACTAAGGTTTCAGCAAGAAAAAAGTTCCTCAGCGAAAAGAAAAGGCCACGCTACTTTCGGGTAGTGTGGCCTTTTTTATTACAGAAAATCCAGATCAGGATTATTGTGCAGGATTTCCTTCAGCTCATCTTTTTCTTCGGTTTCCTGCTCCAGCACGTCCTTCACGAACTTGAAGTACACGGTGTAAACATCGACCCGGCCATCATCGTGCTGCACGACGAAGAAGGGCGCGCGATCCACATTCAGCTCGGCCGCCAGCAGCATACCGGCACTGGTGGGATCGCGTTCGTCGGCCACCAGAATTTCGTCGATGCGCTTGATCTGGCCGGAGTCTTCCAGTCGTGTCAGCACGTCACCGCACTTCTTGCAGGGCGAGCCGTCGGCCAGGATCTTTTTCACCAGCGTAATCTTCATGTCGATGTCCTGTTATTTCTTGTCCACGTTAATGGCGTGCAGACCGCACTCTTTGGCGGTTGCTTCTTCCCACCACCAGCGGCCTTCGCGTTCATGCTGGCCGGGCAGGACGGGGCGGGTGCAGGGGTCGCAACCGATACTGATGAAGCCTTTTTCATGCAGCTCGTTATAGGGAACGTTGTTGGCACGAATATACTGCCATACCTGGGCGGAACTCCAGCTGGCCAGCGGGTTGAACTTGATCAACTGGTTGGTGGGCGTGGAGAACGCGCCGTCGATCTGCACCACAGGGATTTCCACGCGGGTGCCAGGGCTTTGGTCCTTGCGCTGACCGGTCACCCAGGCACTCAGGGTGGACAGCTTGCGGCGCAGTGGGCCAACTTTGCGAATTGCGCAGCATTCTTTATGGTCATCCACATAGAAGCTGAACAGGCCTTTCTCGGAAGCCAGTTTTTCAGTGGCGGCCGCATCGGGGAAGGTCACTTCCAGCTTGATGCCGTAATGGGTGCGGACCTTTTCCAGAAAACGGTAGGTTTCTGTGTGCAGGCGGCCGGTGTCCAGGGTGAACACACGGAAGGGTTTGCCCAGCTTGGCCGCCATGTCCACCAGCACCACATCCTCGGCACCGCTGAAGGAAATCGCAATATTGTCGAAACGATCCAGGGCGGCGGCCAGGATTTCCTGGGGACTGCTGGATTCCAGCTCGGTGTTCCAGGCTTGTACATCAGCTTGGGTCAGGCTCATGGGTTCCTCTCTACTCTCTCTGCTCTCTACACAGTGATTCGGTGCGGCAAGCGCCGATCAGGGCATTGACGGCTATCGTCAACGAAATGGGCGTGCATTCTAACAAAGAAGGTGGGGGGCTCGAAATAATGGAATCCTCTAGATTTATGTCTGCAGGCTATAAATGAGGCGCTTTTTCAGTGCTAATTGCTATGAGGCGTCGATCTGCAACGGGGACACTCCGGGCGGGCCTGGAATTGCATAAAGTAGCGAGAATCGCTAGAGTGCGTGCCCGAATCCTCCCCAAATCCGCCCGCCGACCCAACAACAGGAGAATCTCGTGGAAATTGCCTGCCTTGATCTTGAAGGTGTCCTCGTTCCGGAAATCTGGATCAACTTCGCCAAAAAGACCGGTATCGACGCCCTGAAGGCCACCACGCGCGATATTCCCGATTACGATGTGCTGATGAAGCAGCGCCTGCGCATACTGGACGAGCACAAGCTGGGCCTGAACGAGATCCAGGAAGTGATTGCCGATATGGGCCCGATGGAGGGCGCGCTGGAATTTGTGGACTGGCTGCGGGAGCGCTTCCAGGTAGTGATTCTGTCCGATACTTTCTACGAATTTGCCCAACCGCTGATGCGTCAGCTGCGCTGGCCAACCCTGTTCTGCCACAAGCTGGAAGTGGGCCCGAGTGGCCGCATCACCGATTACAAACTGCGCCAGAAAGATCCCAAGCGCCAGGCCGTGATTGCGCTGCAGTCGCTGCAGTATCGCTGTATCGCCGCCGGTGATTCCTATAACGACACCACGATGCTGGCGCAGGCCGAAGCGGGCATCCTGTTCAAGGCGCCCCAGAACGTCATCGCCGAGTTCCCGCAGTTCCCCTCTGTGAATACCTATGAAGAGCTCAAGAAGGAGTTCCTCAAGGCCTCAAATCGACAGCTGGTCATATAAATTAATCAATTAGTTAGGGTGCCTTTCTAAAGTGGTACCCTAGCTTTCTTCAACCCCCGACATCCGTTCCAGCGTCCTCAGAATCACGCCCACCTTGTCCAGGGTTTCCTGGTATTCGGCCTCTGCTGTGGAGTCCACCACGACGCCGCCGCCGCCCCAGCAATACAGTTCACCACCTTCGCATAGCAGCGAGCGGATCAGGATGCTGGAATCCAGCCGGCCACTCACATCACAGTAAAACGCACTGCCGCAATAGAAGCGTCGGGAATGGGGCTCCAGTTCGGTGATGATTTCCATGGCGCGCTTTTTGGGAGCGCCGGTGATGGAACCGCCGGGGAAAGCCGCCAGGAACGCCTGCAGTGGGTGAATGTTCGGGCGCAGCGTGCCTTCGATATGGCTCACCAGATGGTGGACGTTGGCAAAGGATTCGATAGCGAACAGATCCGTCACCCGAATGCTGCCGGGTACGCAGCTCAGGCCCAGATCGTTGCGCAGCAGATCCACGATCATCAGGTTTTCGGCACGGTCTTTCTCGCTGGTTCGCAATGCTTCGGCGCTTTGCCGGTCGATGTGCGGATCAGGATGGCGGGGGCGGGTGCCCTTGATGGGATGGGTGGTAATGCGACCTTCGCGCACCGACAGAAAACGCTCCGGCGACAGGCTCAACACCTGGAAATCCCCGCAATTGAAATAGCCACCCATGGGCGCGGGAAGGGCGCGCGCCA
Organism: Pseudomonadales bacterium; assembly: GCA_020062665.1. Taxonomy (GTDB): domain Bacteria; phylum Pseudomonadota; class Gammaproteobacteria; order Pseudomonadales; family Ketobacteraceae; genus Ch67. The sequence continues at coordinate 5,902 of JAGUVW010000043.1, read as the reverse complement.
GCTGCGCGTAAGCCGGCCAGGGATCGCCCTGACAGTGGGCCGCAAAGCGCTGGGCCAGATTCACCTGATAACAGTCACCGGCGTGAAGGTATTCCTGCACGCGCTGAAAGTGCTCCGCATATTCTGCTGGTGTCATGTTGGCTGCGAATCGCTCCAGTAACCGGAATTCGCCGGTTAGGGAGGCTGATGGCTCCAGATACGCCATCAACCGTTCCGCAACCGTTTCGAATCCATCCAGCCAGACACAGCTCACCGCCTGCCGTTCACGATCTACCAGGAAAATGGCGGGATAAAAGCCGGCCTCAAGCTCAGGCAGTGCGGCTGACGCACCGACCCGCGGCTCATTCTTCACGTCATAGGAGGCAAGACCAAACCAGCCGGGCAGGGGAAAATCAGCAGCGGCACAGCGCGAAGCTGCCAGCCGGGCAATCATGTCCGCAACGCAACCATCGAGGCGCGAAGAAGCATTGCCGGAATCCAGGCGCACCCGTTCATCCGGCCAGGCAGAAAACACATCAAAACGTTGATCGGGAAATCCGTTGCCCGAATACAACAGAAAACTTCCCGGCAGGGATCGCAGACGGGCAAACAATGCCAGCGCATCCGCCGGCAGAGGGAGTTCCCGGCACCGGTATCCGTTCATCTGCAGCTCAAAAGCAACATGAAGTTAATTTGATAAAGCTATGATTTTCAAGCCAAACGACGCTTGAGGCCTGCGGCTTCGATGATCATGGTCGAGATTTCCTCAATCGAAGCATGGGTACTGTTGATGAAGGGGATGCCGTAGCGATTGAAGATAGCTTCGGCGCCGCGCACCTCGCTTTCGCACTGCTGAATGGACGCGTACTTGCTGTTGGGCTTGCGCTCGGTGCGGATGGCGGCCAGGCGCTCGGGCTCGATGCTGAGGCCGAACAGCTTGTTGCGGTGCTCCTTGAGCGCGCGGGGCAGATCCAGGTCATCCAGATCGTCTTCCGTCAGCGGGTAGTTGGCTGCCTTCACGCCGAACTGCAGCGCCAGATACAGGCAGGTGGGCGTCTTGCCGCTGCGGGACACGCCTACCAGGATGACATCTGCCTGATCGTAATGACGGGTGCGGGCGCCGTCATCGTTGTCCAGCGCAAAGTGCACCGAATCGATGCGCAGGTTGTAACTCTGGTTGTTCACAATGGAATGGGATTTCCCCACCGAGTAGGAGGACGAAGATCCCAGAGCCTTTTCCAGCGGCTTCAGAAAGCTGGAGAAAATATCGATCATGAAGCCATCGCTTTTGGCCAGCTCGCGGCGCACATCTTCATTCACAATGGTGTCGAAAATAATGGGAGGATGACCATCAGCCGCCGCAGCCTTGTTGATGCGGGTGACGGCGTCGCGAGCGCGGGATTCGCTGTTCACGTAGGGAATGGTGATCTGCTCGAACTCGATCGCATCGAACTGTGCCAGAAGCGAATGCCCCAGGGTTTCCGCCGTAATGCCGGTACCATCAGAGATGAAGAAAACGGTTCGCTTCATGATCAAATCCAGACAAGTCAAACGGTATCAATAATTTAGCGTGAATTCCTATTTATAACGAGTAATTTATTGACTGTTTTAGTAGAATCGGGCGTCTTGCGACTTATGCCGCATGCCAGCTAACCGGTCGAGGGAACCCCTCATCCTGTTATCTACACGGACCATCAGTGTGGACGTCTGGTCATGCAACCGGGTGGTGAATCACATCACCGCCCCAGGCCGGGCACCACAAGTGCCTTGTTTTTTCCAATTTACAAGGTAGGGAGAGTCACCTTGAACGAGTACGTCATTTTTTTCCAGGAATTGTCCAAGCACGACATCGAGAAAGTCGGCGGTAAGAATGCTTCGTTGGGCGAGATGATCAGCAAACTTTCCAGCAAGGGAGTATCGGTACCCGGTGGCTTTGCCACCACCGCCCATGCCTATCGTGAGTTCCTGGAACAAAGCGGTCTTAACAAGAAAATCAACGACGCGCTGAACAAGCTGGATGTCAACGACGTAGTGGCGCTGGCGGAAACCGGCAAGCAGATTCGGGAATGGGTCGGCAATGCCAAATTGCAGGCGCCACTGGAAAAAGCGATTCGCGATGCCTTTGCCAAGATGCAGGGCAGCAATACTCACATGGCAGTGGCCGTGCGCTCATCCGCCACCGCCGAAGACCTGCCCGATGCCTCGTTCGCCGGCCAGCAGGAAACCTTCCTCAATATCAGTGGCATCGACAACGTGCTGCATGCAGTGAAGGAAGTTTTCGCCTCTCTCTATAATGATCGTGCCATTGCCTATCGAGTACACCAAGGCTTCGATCATCATTCTGTCGCGCTGTCCGCCGGTATCCAGCAGATGGTGCGCAGCGAAACCGGCTCCAGCGGTGTGATGTTCTCGCTGGACACTGAGTCCGGCTTCCGCGACGTGGTGTTCATCACCGCCGCCTATGGCCTGGGTGAAACCGTGGTACAGGGCCAGGTGAACCCGGACGAATTCTACGTGCACAAACCCACACTCAGCGCAGGCCGTCCCTCCATCCTGCGTCGCAATCTGGGCAGCAAGGCCATCAAGATGGTCTACGCCAAAGGCACCAGCGCCGGCAAATCGGTCGAGACCGTGGACGTCGACAAGGACGATCGAGCGAAGTTCTCCATTACCGATGATGAAGTGCAGTCCCTGGCCCGCCAGTGCATGATCATTGAAGATCACTACCAGCATCCCGTGGACGTCGAGTGGGCGCGCGACGGCGACGATGGCAAGCTGTACATCGTGCAGGCCCGTCCGGAAACCGTGCGCAGCCGCCAGACCAATGTAATGGAACGCTACCTGCTGAAGGAAAAAGGCAAGGTGCTGGTGGAAGGCCGCAGCATTGGCCATCGCATCGGCAGCGGCGCGGTGAAACTCGTTACCAATCTGCGGGAAATGGACAAGGTGCAGGTGGGCGATGTGCTCGTCACCGACATGACCGACCCGGACTGGGAACCGATCATGAAGCGCGCCTCGGCCATCGTCACCAATCGTGGCGGCCGCACCTGCCACGCTGCCATCATCGCACGCGAGCTGGGCATTCCCGCCGTGGTGGGCTGTGGTGATGCCACCGACATCCTGCAGGAAGGTCAGCCCGTCACTGTGTCCTGTGCCGAAGGCGACACCGGCCTGGTGTATGAAGGCAAACTCGGCTTCGACATCCAGACCAACTCCATCGACTCCATGCCCAAGCTGCCGTTCAAGATCATGATGAACGTGGGCAATCCGGATCGTGCTTTCGACTTCCAGGCGCTGCCGAACGAGGGCATTGGTCTGGCCCGCCTTGAATTCATCATCAACCGCATGATCGGTGTGCACCCCAAAGCGTTGCTCAATTACGAAACGCTGCCAAAAGACATCAAGCAGAGCGTGCAGCGCCGCATTTCCGGTTACGCCGGCCCGGTGGAGTTCTATATCGAGAAGCTGGTGGAAGGTATTTCCACCCTGGCGGCCTCCTTCTATCCCAAGAAGGTGATCGTGCGCCTGTCCGACTTCAAATCCAACGAGTATGCCAACCTGATTGGCGGCAAGCTGTATGAGCCGGAAGAAGAAAACCCGATGCTGGGTTTCCGCGGTGCCTCCCGTTACATCAGCGAAGCCTTCCGCGACTGCTTCGAGCTGGAATGCCGGGCGCTGAAGAAAGTGCGCGAGGAAATGGGCCTGGACAACGTCGAGATCATGGTGCCGTTTGTGCGTACCGTGGGCGAGGCAGAGCAGGTGATCAAGCTGCTGGAAGCGAATGGCCTGAAGCGCGGCGACAACGGCTTGCGCGTCATTATGATGTGCGAGCTGCCCACCAACGCGTTGCTGGCGGAAGACTTCCTGCAGCACTTCGATGGCTTCTCCATTGGTTCGAACGACCTGACCCAGCTGACCCTGGGCCTGGATCGGGATTCCGGCATTGTGTCGCACCTGTTCGACGAGCGCGATCCGGCGGTGAAAGCCCTGCTCAAGCGCGCCATCGAAGCCTGCAACAAGGCCGGCAAGTACGTGGGCATCTGCGGCCAGGGGCCGTCGGATCACCCGGATCTGGCCAAGTGGCTGATGGAAATCGGCATCGACAGCATCTCGCTGAACCCGGATTCCGTGCTGGACACCTGGTTCTATCTGGCGGAAAACCACGCCTGATCAGGGATGCGAAAGGAGAGGGGGCTGCGGCCCCCTTTTTCTTGGCTGGGAATTACTTCTTGTACAGTTCGTCCGGTGAAATCATGACCTCACCATCAATGACCACCGCATCCGGCTCGAATTTGTAGAAGAAACAGTGACGTCGGCCGGTATGGCAGGCCGGGCCGGTCTGATCCACCGCCAGCAACAGGGTGTCACCGTCGCAATCGATCCGCGCGCTTTTCAGCAACTGTACCTGACCACTGCTTTCACCCTTGCGCCACAACGCCTTGCGGGAGCGCGACCAGTAACAGACCCGACCGGTATTCAGCGTTTCGGCCAGCGCCTCGGCATTCATCCAGGCCAGCATCAGCACCTCCAGCGTATCGAACTGCTGCGCGATCACCGGTACCAGACCTTCCTGATTGAATTTCACCGCTGCCAGAATGGCCGCCTTGTCGAGCTTGGCGCCCTGGGGCCTGCCTTCATTGTCCTTGAAAATGCTCATGATGATTAAAACTTCATTCCTATAATAAGTTTTGTATACTTTTAACACGTGGACGACAGCATACAGCGCCAGACATAAACAGGATATTTCCTTTGTCGACCTTACCTGATCACATCGTCATATTTTTCGCGGATGTCTCCGGCAGCACGCAAATGTATGAGCGCCTGGGTGACACCACGGCCCACGATTGTATTTCCCGCAGCCTGCAACGCATCATCCAGCACGCCACCCAGCACCATGGACGTTTGATCGAAACCATTGGCGATGAAGCCATGATAACCTTTGCGCGTCCGGCCGATGCAGTGCATGCGGCCTGCGAAATCCAGCGCCACTTTGCCCGCGAACCGGTGCAGGGACAGCATTATGTCAAAGTGCGCATCGGTTTTCATTTCGGCCCCATCGAGTATGACGATGGCCATCCGTTCGGTGACACTGTCAACGTGGCGGCAAGGGTAGCTGCCCTGTGCGAGGCCGGCCGCATCATCGCCACCCAGAACAGTCTGACCGAGTGCCCGCGCAGCGACGAGTACCAGTTGCGGCCTTACCAGCGCACCCGCGTGAAGGGCAAATCAGAACCCCTGGTGCTGGAAGAAATCGTCTGGGACAACGAGGACGCCACCTCGCTGTTCAATTTCACCCAGAACACTATGATCAAGGCTGCCGGCCTGATGATGGATCTGAGTTACATGGGCAACCGTGTGAGCCTGACCACCGAGCGGCCTACTTACGTGATCGGACGCGGTACCGACTGCGACCTGATCATCGAAAGCGCCCTCGCATCCCGCAAGCATTGCCGGCTGGAATTCCGCTGGGGTGAGGTTTACCTGGTGGATCACAGCACCAACGGCACTTACGTGCGTACAGAAGTGGGCAAACGGGAGTCCGATGGCATTTCCGCGCGCCTGCACCGGCGGGACATGCCGCTGAAAGGGAAGGGCAAGATCAGTATCGGCACACCCGTGGAATCTGCCATCGAGGTGTGCCAGGTGGAATTCGAAATCTACTAGCCGCGCGCCAGTTCCTTTTCGATGCGCTCCAGCGCAGTGGTCACTTTCTGCAGTTCTTCGTGGGTGACACGGCTGATTTCCGCCAGCACCTCGGCGTTTTCCAGCTGCTGTGCCTGCTCCTCGAAATCCGCATCCAGGCCATTGCCATAATCCCGCTTGATGAGGTCCGGCCGGTAAAAGTGTTAGATTTAGCCACTTCGCTCTTAACTATATGAAATAGCTAGCTTTATTCAATTTCCAGTTTAACCCGCATCGGCTT
>JAGUVW010000064.1 GCA_020062665.1 Pseudomonadales bacterium | reverse complement strand
GCAGGCATGGCCACCTGCAAACAGAAGCACTCGGTTCTGACTTCGCAGCCAGTTGGCAAACGGCGGTTGCGGTTTGGTATCATGGGGGCGCAGTGAGTTATTACGTTTGAAGCCTCGCCCGGTGCCAGCCGGTGCGGGGCTTCCCTGTTTTTGGGGGTGAGAATGCGCGGCTGTCATCAGGCGGCGCCCCCAAGGCGGGCGTCAATCCAGGCTTGGACTTCCAAGGAATCCCAGCCGGAAGTTCTCGATCCGGTGATTTTGCGGGGCTTCGGGAATTCACCACGTTGGATCAGAAGGTAGAGCGTTGATCGAGCCAGCCCGGTTTTTTCGACCAGTGCAGGCATGCGCAGAATGTGGCGGGTTGGTGCTTGGATCGTTGCTGACATTTGCCGTCTCCGGAACATTGGGCGGCATGCTGTCCAACAGTGGCCGCCCGGATTGCGTTGTTTTGCATTGGACGGTTCTTATAATATGTGCGGTTTTAGGGGTGCCTTTGCCCCGTTTTTTCAGTTTTTTGGGGTAAAAAATGGGTAGTCAATTTTTCCGTTTTTGGTCGTATTGCGGCCATCTTTGCATTGCCCATTGGGCGGGCTTTAGGGTGAAAGCCTTTTCAGCCTTCTTGTAAGCCTTGGTTGCTGCCTTTGCGTCGCAACGCCGATCAAACAAGACTGAAACAATGATGGCTACCTCTTCCATCAGTACAAGCCGGTACTTGCCATTTTGCGTTTTATGATTGGTTGGGAATTGCCTCATGAAGTGATTCGCAAAAGCGTAAATATGAATGTCGCTTTCCAAATTTTTGGTGTCCGAAATCACACCGAAGCGGTCAAAGGTATCAAGCGCTGATCTTGTGTAGTCCTCTGCATCGCCTCGCATTCTCGGAATTCTTGTGTATCCGATTTTCTTGAGATTCCTTTTAACCTGCTCCAACTTGTTCATATTGTCTTTGATGAAATCGTCTTTTTCTTCCTTGGACATTCGAATCCGGAACCATTGTTCGCTGCTCGTCAGTTGGTTGGCAGACGCAATCCCGCTTGCAATTATCGAATACACATGAACGTGTGTTGCGTGCTCGCTTCCCTGTTTTATCAGCTCTTTCAGCAGCTTTTTCCAGACATCTTTCATGGCTTCGTTTTGCAGCAATACGCCCATTGGTTCGGCAATGGAGTATTTGAAAGCGTTTTTTTTCTCGTGTTCGATTTGCTCAAGATGCAATTTTCTTACTGATTGATTCACCCATGCTGAAAATTCGAAATTAATCATTTTGCCCTCCGCATCGGCACCACGTTGTCAGCGTTCAATATCGCTTCTATGCGTTCTCCCAGCTTCCGCCACGCCTCGGTTTTTTCCTGCCGGTAGTCGTGGTGCAGGTAGTGGCGGCGAACCTTGCTGCCACCGATCACATGGTTTTGGCACCGGTCGATAATATCCAGCGTCACCCCCAATTCCTGCATCCAGGTGGCGCCCGTTCGTCTCAGGTCGTGCGGTGTCCACTCGCCGGTAGTGCCGTTGCTCAACACCAGCGAATCATCATGGTGGCGCCCTGATAGCGGTTTGCTCCGGTTTTTGAATCGCGCCTGCCGGTCACCGATCAGCTTACTGACTGTCTTGGTGCAGACGTGGCTTTTTTCGTCCTTGCTGGGGAAGCAGTAAGGCGTGCGTCCGGTTTCGCTGTGCAGCTTCCTGAATTGCTTCACCACGAACGGTGACAGAAAGACGTGGTGATCCTGCCGCCTGCCCTTGTGGCCTTTCGTGTTTTCAGCGGGAATGATCCAGGTGCCTGCTCCCAAGTCAATGTGCTGCCACTCGGCCTTGAGCAATTCACCGATCCGGCAAAGCGTTCCAAGGCAGACCCACACAGCACATTGAACGCGGACGTTCACCGGGCGGATGCCTGAATATTTTTGGCCAGCGGGCAGGGCGGCATAGTCGTATTCGAGGCGGGCGAATATGTCGCGCAGTTCCCTGACTTCATCAGCAGACAGCACCCGGTCGCGTTCTTCTTGGTAGTCGTGATCCAGCAGCTTTTTCACGTCCACCAGGTCGGCGGGGTTGCCGTCCACCATCAGGCCGCGCCAGGGCTTGCGCTTTTCGGCCCAATGCAGCATCTGGCCTATGTCGTTGTTCAGCACCACCACGGCGCGGTTCAGACCGCGTGCCCGTACCTTGCGCAGAACGGCCAGCAGGTCTTTCTCGGTCAGCTCTCGGATCGGCTTCTTACCGATCACCGGCAACACATCCTTGTTGAAGCTCCGGCGCAGCTCGGCGTTACCGTCCTGTCGGGCTACTCCGTCCCTTAGCCATTCGTCTAAGAGGTCGGCCACGGTCAGGTTTTCTTCCTTCTGGCGCTCGGCGCGGGCTATGGTTGCTGCTACCGCCTCTTGGGCCTCGATCCGGGCGGCCTTCTTGGCGGCAGTGGGATTGATTCCTTTGGCCGTGGTCGCCTTCACTTGATCCCGTTCGGCTCGAATGTCGGCCAATGATGTTTTTGGCCATGAACCAAGACGGTGGTCATGCTTCTTGCCGTCCAGCTTGAATTCATATCGGAACAGCACGGTAACGCCCTTCGCACCAGCACGGACACGGCCCACCAGTCCGCCGTCTTCTCTCAGTGTCCTGCCGTCATCGTCTTCGGTGAGTGCTTCCAGTCGTTTGGCTGTCAGCTTTCGGGCGCCTGGGTCTATCCCCTTGTCCAGCAGTTTGGTGGCTTGGTCGCGCTCTTGCCTGATCTTGGCCATGGCCTTTCTGGGCCACGATCCACACGGAAGGTCTTTTTGTTTGCCCTGCCACTCGTAGCGGTAGTAGAACGCCACGGATACGCCCCTTGGGGTAGCTTTCACCTTGCCTATCAGGTTGTCACCATCTGATAGCGTGCGCCCATCATCGGCGGCGGTGAGTGCTTCCAAGTGCTTTGCGGTCAGTTCTGACATTGGCTACCCCTTGCGCTTAATTGGATAATCCGCTTTTTGCCCCACTTTTGCCCCACCGGATCGGGCGGCTGTCCCTGTATCTGGTTGGACTGTTCTGGACAATAAAATAGCCTAAGTGTATTGAAATAACTACACTTTTTATCGTCCAGAATCGTCCAAGGAAAATCAACAAGATACAGTATTTAATCGCATGGGGTGCAAGGGGTAGAAGGTTCAAATCCTTCCGTCCCGACCAGATTCCCCAAGGAAAAGCCGGTTAGCAGACACTAACCGGCTTTTTTGTTGCCTGAAATTGGACTGTCTGCTTCTGGCCGGAGTCAGTCAGCGTTTTGCCCGGTTTGTATTGTGAATTAAATCGCTGTTTCCGTAGCGGCTTATAGTTAGATAATTTGCGCCGTGCAGTACTCTCAATTGTTCTCACGGAGGAGACGGCATGTCTTCCACGGCTTCCGACAATGTTGTTGTTCTGAACAAGACTTCTGCGGTTCGTGCGTGCCCACAGGGTTCGCTGCAGCCTGCCGAGTTTGCGCGATTCGTGATTTTGTCCGCGCCGCTGAGAGGCCTGGAGCTGGTGCTGAAGCCCAAGCGGGGCCAGTTGCGCTGGTATTTTGGTTCAGGCAAGGGGGCGGACTTCACCGTTACGGACGGCACCCTGCATCCGTCTCATTTGATTATCGAGCGCATTGGTGATGAGTGGCTGGTGTCCTGCCATAAGGACTGCTGGGGGTTCTTCGTCAATGAAGAGCCGGTTGAAACCGCAGTCATTGATAGTGGTGACCGGCTGAGAGTCGGGCGGCATGAACTGGTGTTTGTTGCCGGTCAGGTGACGGAAGAATTGTCGGAAGAGGATGCTCATTCTTCCTGGTGGTCGCGCTGGTTTCATCGCGCTTCCTGACGCAACGAAAAAGGGCCTCTGAGAGAGGCCCTTTTGCTTTGTCCTGCAAGTTACCGATCAGGTGGCTGCAGCGAAATTCAGGTTCAGCATCTGCAGCCGCTTGCGCTGCATCTTCAGCATGTACTCCATTTCCTTGAAGCGGGTGCGGGCAGCGGCACGGTGCCATTTTTCCTGCAGCTCCTGCTTCTTTTCCGCAAACTCCTGACGCTTCTGCTCATACCATTCGGCGCGCAGCTGCTTCCAGTCGGCCAGGGTTTTGGTGAATTGCTGATATTCGGCTTCCAGGGTTTCTTTCCACGCTTCCATGTTGGGCAGGTGAATGCGCTTGAGCTGATCCTTGGCTTTTTCAAACTGCATGTGCACCAGGGCTTCCTGAATCTTGAAGTCGGGAACACGGCGCAGGTTGCTGGCCATGCCAACCCAGGACAGCACGTTGATCAGCCACTTGGTGGGGTCGAACTGCCACCAGCGCACACCGTTGCGGTAGTCGGTCTGGAAGTAGTGGTGGAAGTTGTGGTAGCCCTCGCCATAAGTCACCAGGGCCAGAAAGAAGTTGTCGCGGGCGGTATTGGTGTTGGTGTAAGGCTGATTGCCCCACATGTGGCACAGACTGTTGATGAAGAAGGTCACGTGATGGCTGACGACCAGGCGCAGCACGCCCACCAGCAACAAAGTGCCGATCACATCGCCGATCGCCAAGCCAATCAGGGCGGGCAGGGCGATATTGCTGAACAGCACCAGCGGCACATAGTACTTGTGCTGGAACATGACAATGGGATCGCGCTGCAGATCCTGGGCGTTGGAAAGATCCACTTCGCCGCTGGGATAGTTGCGCAGCATCCAGCCGATGTGGGCGTACCAGAAACCGCGATTGATGGAGTAGGGGTCTTTATCATTGTCATCCACGTGGCGGTGGTGACGGCGGTGGCCGGAGCCCCAGATCAGGATGCTGTTCTGCAGCGCACAGGCGCCCCAGAAAGCAAAGAATGCGCGTACCACGACATTGCCATCATAGGCACGGTGTGACCACAGGCGGTGATAGCCGGCGGTGATGGAAAAGCCGCAGAAGGCCAGGAAGACGACGAAAAGAACCCACTGCGTCAGGCTGTAGCCCACCAGGAATCCGTAAAGCGGAACGGCTGTGACGGCGATGATGAAGGTGAGGCTGAACAGAAGGGTGGTAACCCAGATGCGGGGAGCGTTTTGTTGAACGTCTGCAGACATGGTGCCTTTACTCAAGCGTTTCTTGGATGAGGAGTATTCAGTATAGGGGCTGGACAGCCTAATTGCTTAAGAGACCAGAGTATGTCGCAAGGATATTACAGGAATTTGTGAAGCAGGTATATGCAGGTCATTTGGCACGCGAAAAAGCGGCATGATGCCGCTTTTTCTATTGGTCTATCAGGAAAAGCGCTGATTATTCAGTCACTTCTTCCTTTTTTGCTCCCAGTTCCACCAGCTCGTTGAAATACTGTTCGCCGGCTTCGCGGGTTTTCACGACCAGGCCCAGGGAAGCGCTGCGCAGCTGATTCAAAGATCCCTTCATGTCCTCGAACGGTGACGTGATGTCTTTGCGCAGTTGATCTAGCAGGGAGGCGTCCGCAGTCTTTTGGGCTTCACCCGCTTTGACCAGTTCATCGAACTGCTTGTTGCTCTCTTCCTTGATCTTGATGTACAGACCGCGGGAAGCGTTGATGATCTGGTCGATGGAGTCGTTGAACTGTTCCAGTTGTTCCTTGATGCGATCAGAAAACTCGCTCATTTGGTTGTCCCTCACACGGATATTTCCACAGATGGTCTTGAAAGGCGTGTCTGTAACGCTGACTCACCCTGGTGAAAATACGCACCAACTGGCGGGTGGACTGCTCAGCGACAGGAATCGGATAGTAGACGGGAAAATTAGAATAATAAATCTAAATGCCGTCATGGTTTTGTCATCGGTGAAATCTCAGACCACGCTGAGATCCGTTTTGCGGCGCTTGGGTAGTACGCCTGTCATCAGGCGTCGCGCGGTGTCGTAGGTGGTGCGGCGTTCGCGGGGGAAGAAAGGGCCGATGCCGCGCACGTCTTCGGCGTCGGGCAGCACGTAACGGCGCTCGGCGCAGCTGACGATGGTGCCGGTGAGTTGCACCATCCGCGCGTCGCCAAACGGCGTACCGACGCCGCTGTTGAGCGTCATGGCGGCGGAGAGGTTGCGCACAGGATCTGCCCAGGCGCCAGAGCCACCGAAGCCAAAGTGGCCGAAGCTGTGGCCAGTGGGATGGCCAAGGGCGAAGATCCGGTGAAAGCCTAGCCGCCAGTGCATGGGCACCGGAATGACATCGCCCATGGTGCGGTTCTGGATCTGCATGATGTTGTTGACGGTATCCCGCGACAGAATGCGCACGCCGTCGATTTCGCCGCCATTGGCCAGCATGGCGTAGAGTTTTGCCAGTGAGCGCGCGGTGAACATGCCGTTGGCGGCGGGAATACAGGCGTTGATGAATTCCGGTTGATTGAAGTCCAGATAGATTGCTCCCCGTGGAACGAGCGCCGAAATAGTGGACTCCAGATTGATGTTGGCGACTTTCAGGCCTTTGGTCACGGTGGTGAGGAATGCGGAGTGGGCCAGTCGCTCAGGCTGAAAACGGCGTTCAGCGCTGCCGATGCTGTTCACCAATTCGGCGCGGCGTTTCATCTGGGATTCGGGCAGCCCCACGTAAAGGCCATCGAGCCCCAGCGGGCCGGCCAACTTTTCCTGCAACACCTGGGCGAAGGATTTTCCAGTGACGCGCTGAATCAGCTCGCCTATCAGCCAGCCGAAGGTCAGTGCATGATAACCGTTGGTTGCGCCGGGTGTGTGAATCGGCGTGGCGCGTTCCAGCGCGCTCACCATGTAGTTCCAGTCCACCATTTGTTCGGCGTCGTCGATCATGTCGCGAATGTGGTACAGGCCGGCTTCGTGGCAGAGCAGCTGGCGCACGGTGATAGGTTGTTTGGCGCGTTGGCCGAATTCGGGCCAGTGATAGCTGACGGGATCGTCGTAGTGGAGCAGGCCGTCGTCCACCAGCACGTGCAGCAGCGTGGAGGCGACACCTTTGGTGGTGGAAAAGGAAAGCGACAGTGTGTCGGAGCGCCAGGCGTCACCATCGCGGTTGCGGGTGCCGCCCCAGATGTCCACCACGCATTGGCCCTTGTGGTAAACCGTTAGCGCCGCGCCTCCAGGGCGGTTGCGGGGAATCTGCCGGGTCAGCGCGTCTGCGACTCTGCCAAAATCTGGATGTACATAGCCTTGCAGCATATCGAGATTCCCTTTCGTTGTTTTTATATTAAGCAAGGTATAGCAGCTTTTTGCCGGGTTGACATGGAATTGTCATGCTTTGCGCAGTGGAATTTTTCGGCACTGTTTGCGTGTTGTCCAAAGTGATTTTTGGCTTTGTGATGGATTGATCGTTATAACGGCAGAAACGGTCGCTATAGCCATTGGGTCTAGCGGAATCTTTTGTTTTAATGCGCGGGTTTTTTCAACCGGGAAGTGGAGTTTTCTGATGTCCAGTCAGTGGTATCTGGGGTTTGGCGCGTCGGAGTCGTTGTTCAAGATGAATCAGGACTACCGTGCATCGCTGGTCAACGATGACGAGAAAGTGCAGACCGAAAAGCTGTATAACCTGTTGTCGGAATTTGCCGACGAATGCCTCGATCAATATTTCCTGTCGCCCATCGAAAACATTCAGCTCAACGGTGTGGGCAAGAAGATCGTGGTGGGTGGTGTGTCGGCCATCAAGGGCACTATTCACCTGACGTTGAAGCAGGTGACCAAAAAGCTGTCGGCGCAGGATCGCCAGCAACTGGCGGACTACATCAATGGCCTGATGCTGCAGCTGCGTGAGAGCAAGCGTTTTCCCACCTACGTTGCCGTGCCCATCAGTGATGATCTGCGTCGGCGTTTGCGCGAGCCGGTAGAGCAGGGGCGCGAAAATCCTGCCGCCGTGGCCGATGCCTATACGGCTGCGTTGTGCGAGTTGATCGATGTCGCGATCGAAGCCTACATGAACAAGCCGATCCGGATGCTGAAAATGGGGATGATCCTGAACAAGATCGCGACGGTGGCCAGTGACAGCATCAAGGGTGCGGCCCACACGGTGGTGAAGAAGGTTTTGCACTCCATGAGCGACAAGGAAATGAAGATGTTCTTCGAATTTTCCGAATCCATTCTGTATCAACCCCAGCAGGCGCTGGCGGCTTGATGTTCAGCGGATTGCGGTGAAGCAAAAAGGGGCTCGGTGGAGCCCCTTTTCATGTCTGCGTTGCGGCAGATTTACTTCACCATGCCACCCAGGCGGGCGGTGATGATTTCCTGGGCGTCGGCAACGATGCGCTCCACCAGGGTTTTGCAGTCCGGGATGTCCCTGATCAGGCCCATCACCATGCCGGCGGTCCAGATGCCGAATTCCAGATCACCCTTGTCCATCACTTCGCGGCCTTTCACGCCGGCTACCAGCGGTGCCAGGTCTTCGAAGTTGGTGGGGCCGGGTTTAGCTTCGATTTCCACCACTTTTTCGGCGACTGAATTCTTGAACACGCGCGCGGTGTTCTTCAGCGAGCGGAAGATCAGTGCGGTGTCGAGTTCAGTGGCCTGAACCATGCGCTGCTTGAGGTTCTCGTGCACTGGAGCTTCCTTGGTGGCAACAAAGCGTGTGCCCATGTTGATGCCATCAGCGCCGAGCGCCAGCGCGGCAGCCAAGCCGCGGCCGTCGCCGAATCCACCGGACGCTAGCATGGGAATTTTCAGGGCGTTGGCAGCGGCGGGAATCAGAACCAGACCTGGGATGTCGTCTTCACCGGGGTGACCGGCGCATTCGAAACCGTCGATGGAGACCATGTCACAGCCGATCTTTTCGGCTTTCAGTGCATGGCGAACCGAGGTGCACTTGTGAATGACTTTGATGCCGGCTTCCTTGAACAGGGGCATGAATTGTTCGGGGCTGCGGCCAGCGGTTTCCACGATTTTCACGCCGCCTTCGATGATGGCGCGGACGTATTCATCGTAGGGAACCGGCTTGATGGTGGGCAGCAGGGTGACGTTGACGCCGAAAGGTTTGTCGGTCAGTTCACGGGCGCGCTGGATTTCCTTGGCCAGATCTTCCGGGGTCGGCTGGGTCAGCGCAGTGATGATGCCCAGCGCGCCGGCGTTGGATACAGCCGCTGCCAGCTCGGCGCGGCCAACGTGCATCATGCCACCCTGAACGATCGGATGCTCGATGCCGAGCAGTTCGGTTACAGCGGTTTTCAACATGGTCTTTCACTCCGTAGTCTTTGTCCCCAAAGCGGGGGAGGCGTGACTACATCAAATTCACTTTGTCAGCACAAGGCTGGGTCTGGCCAAAGCAACCTAGAGTGAATGAATTGTTCGGAGTGGTGACTGGTTGGACACACTTTTCGTCGGAAGGGAAATGGCCTGGCCGCTATCGCGCAGCAGTTGACTCATGTTCTGCTGGATCCGATAAATGTCGATCACATTCCCTGCCAGCATGTGCGATAGCGGTGAGTGACCACCAAGCTGATTCTGTTCACGACGCAGCCAGGTGCATGCTTCCTGCTCTGACGTCCAGCGCTGGCGCAGTCTGTCATCGATGTGGAAAAGGTACGAGATACGTTCGAGTGTGTCGCGGGGAATGGTGCCGGTCTTGCCGTTTTTCCAGTTGGCGTAGGTGGACGTGGCGGTAAGTCCGAGCAGCGTCATGGCCTCGGGTCTCGACAATTGCCAGCGATTTGCCAGGCTGAAAAATCCCTTCAGCGCCAGCTGTGCAATGCCGCGGCGGGCTTCGACATCCTCGCTATACATGGCGTCACCTTCGTGGTGGGTTCTATTGGTTATAGCAAAGACAAAAAAAAAGGCCAACACAGTGTGTTGGCCCTGGTGCTGGCGCGATGCCTGATCAGTAGCGGTGTTTGCCCGCTGCGATGTCTGCATATACGGCGTCGGTGACCAGTACATACTCGTCGGAACCTGGCAGCAGTGCGTACACGGGTTCGCCATTGGTCTTTGCCGGATTGAAGCCTTCGTCCTTCAGGTGGGACTTCTGATATTTGAAGGTGCCGGTGGTTTCCATCTGTTTTTTTACACGCAGGAACAGCGGTACGGCATAGACCGGCATCTGCGCTTTGAGGAAGCGGGCGATGTCCTTGAAATCCAGCTCTTCCACGGGCACGGCCGGGGTGATGGATGCCATGCCGGCACGACCGTTGGTGTTGGGGATTTCCACGCCGTAGGCCACTGCTTCGGAAATCTGCGGGTGTTCGCACACCAGGTTTTCCACTTCGGTGGTGGAGACGTTTTCGCCCTTCCAGCGGTAGGTGTCACCCAGACGGTCGACGAACTGGGCGTGGCCAAAGCCGATGTCGCGCAGCATGTCACCGGTGTTGAACCAGCGATCGCCTTTCTCGAACACGTCGGTGAGGATGACCTTTCTGGTTTTTTCCGGATCGGTGTAGCCGTCCAGCGGGGCCTTGTCGCTGATTTCCGCAATCAGCAGGCCCTGGCCGCCTTTCTTCACCGGAATCATGAAGCCGTCGGCACCGCGTACGGGCTCTTCCTTGTCCTTGTTGTATTCGACCAGCACCCATTTCATGGGCGAGAAGCCCACGGTGTTGTCGAAGTTGAAGATGTTGGTGAAGCCGATGTTGCCGTCGGACGCTGCGTACAGTTCGATGATTTCCTCGATCTGGAAGCGCTCCTTGAAGGGCATCCAGACGTTGGGGCGCAGGCCGTTGCCGATCATTTTGCGCACGGGGTTGTTGGCGTCGTCGGACTGCTTGGGTTGATCCAGCAGGTAGCGGCACAGTTCACCCACGTAGCCGATGGCGGTGGCGTTGAACTTGCGCACGTCCTTCCAGAAGTTGGAGGCACTGAACTTGCGGCGGACGGCGAATCCGGCGGCGCCGGCAATCGCGGAGCCCCAGCATACGCACAGGCCGGTGGCGTGGTAGAGGGGCAGGGTGGAGTACATGACGTCCTTGGGCCCCAGGCGCATGGCCATGATGCCGAAGCCGCCGTAGGCTTTCATCCAGCGGCCGTGCTTGAAGATGCCGGCTTTCGGCAAGCCAGTGGTGCCGGAGGTGTAGATGTAGAAGCAGGGATCGTTGACGTAAATCCGGTTGGTGGTTTCGGGATTGTGGGTCGGGCTGTTGGCGGATTCTGTGGTGAGGTTCTTGTAGCCCTTGGGCGCAACGCCCGGATCCTTGGTGGTGTCGCAATCGGCAACCCAGTACACCATGTTGGTATCGACGTCGAGTTCGCTGCGCACTTCGTTGAAGGCATCCACCAGCTCTTCACCGACGATGGCGGCCTTGGGTTTGACCAGGTTGAAGCTGTGAATCAGGACTTTGGCCGTTTGCGAGGTGTTGAGCATGGCACCGACGGCGCCGATCTTGGCAACGGCCAGTACGCTTACCAGCAATTCGGGGCGGTTCTCGACGAAGATGCCGACGACGTCGCCCTTCTTGATGCCCTGGCTGATCAGGTAGTGGGAGATGCGGTTGGCCCACTGGTTGACTTCGTCGTAGGTGAAACGGACGTTTTCATACAGGATGGCCGAGCCGCGCGGATTGGTCTTGACTGCCTGTTCGAATGTCCAGCCCAGGCCGCAGGGTTGGGTGGGATCCTTCATGTTACCGATGCGGAGTCCTTTGATGATCCGGGGCAGATTGCGCACGACGAACGGCGCTTTCTTGAGCATCATGCCCCAGGTGATCACATCAGCAGTACTACTTGTCATGTTACCCCCAGTGGGAAGTCCGGTTAGAAATGAGTGTGACGTGGCGATGGCCTGAAGCTGCCGGTTGCCGACGTCCAGAGAGTGGATAAGTGACTGCGGGAAAGACCCCGTCAACCCGGGAAAAAGCGATTACGGCACGCTATTTTTGTTGTTTGGGTTTGACTTATTATCCACTTCGCGTCGGCGTACGATAACCGCAAGATTCCCCCGGTTCAAGCTTTAATGGGCCAAAAAATGGCGCTTGATCGGGGGCGTCAGGGGGTGTCCTGCAGCGTCAAAAATCCGGCCGAAATCACCTTGTCAGGAGGCTGTCCGCAACGTCATGATCAGCTGCCTGACCTTGAGTTGATCGCCCTTTTTCACCTGGATCTGATCCACGATTCCGTCCATGTCTGCTTTCAGCGGGTGCTCCATTTTCATGGCTTCCAGCGTGGCCAGCGTGGTGCCTTTGGTAACGGCCTGACCCGGTTCCACCAGCACGTCCACCAGATTGCCGTCCATCGGTGCGGTGATGCGGCCGGATCCTGAACTGTCGGCCCGGGCGACGGCGGCATGGGTGATCACGCTGGCGCTCAGGGTGGTGTTGCCGGTATCCAGCAGGATCTGGCTGCCGTGAATGTGATACCAGGCGTTGCGGCGGATGCCGTCGATGCTGACAGTGACCCGGTGGGGCGTATGTGTTTGCAACTGCAGGGTGACGGTGGCATCGACGCTGCGCACTTCAATATCCCTACCTTTATAGAGTACTTCCAGCCGAACCGACTTTTGTTCGATCTGCAGCGTGACGGGAATGACGCGCTGGGGATTTTGCAGGTTTGACAGTCGTTGCTGTGTCCAGAGGGCGGCGCAGAGGGCCTGGGTGTTGAAAGGTGTGGTGTCGGTCTGCGTCAGTTGCGCCTGGTGTTCTTCGATAAAGGCGGTGGTGGCGCCCTGGGCGATGAAGTCCGGCTGGGTGATCAGGCGGCGGAGGAAGTGCTTGTTGGTTTTGGTGCCGAGTAGGACGGTGTGCTCCAGCAGGCGGTCGAGTTTGCGGATGGCGGTGGTGCGATCGCTGGCGCTGACGATCATTTTGGCCAGCATGGGATCGTAGAACGGGCTGACATCGCAGCCCGGCTGCACGCCGTGATCAACGCGAGTGCCGGGCAATTGTTCCCAGTGCCAGAGGTGAACCGGGCCAGTCTGGGGCAGAAACTGGTTGGCAGGATCTTCCGCGTAGAGACGCACTTCGATGGCGTGGCCCTGCAGTTCGATCTGATCCTGGCGCAGCGGAAGCGGTTCGCCCGCCGCCACTCGCAGTTGCCATTCCACCAGATCCTGGCCGGTGACCAGTTCGGTGACAGGATGCTCCACCTGCAGGCGGGTGTTCATTTCGAGGAAGTAGTAGTCGCCTTTGTCATCCAGCAGGAATTCCACCGTGCCGGCGCCCACGTATTCAACCAGTTTGGCCACTTCCACTGCCGAGGCGCCCATGCGGGCGCGCAGTGCTGGCGATACAGCAGGCGAGGGGGCTTCTTCCACTACTTTCTGATGCCGGCGCTGGATGGAGCAGTCGCGCTCGCCCAGGTGCACGATGTTGCCGTGGGTGTCGCCGAAGATCTGGATCTCGACGTGACGGGGTTTGAGGATGGCTTTTTCCAGAATCAGTTCGCCGGAGCCGAAGGCGTTTTCGGCTTCGGAGCGGGCGGATTTGATCGCGGCTTCCAGTTGATTGAGGTCGGTGATGAGACGCATGCCGCGACCGCCACCGCCGGCGGATGCCTTGATCATCAGCGGCGTGCCAATCCGTTCTGCTTCGCGCTTGAGGGTTTCCAGCGACTGATCGCCACCGTCGTAGCCGGGAATGGTGGGCACCTTGTGTTGCTGGGCCGCGATCTTGGCCTGGCGCTTGGATCCCATCAGTTCGATGGCGTGGGCAGACGGGCCGACAAAGACAATGCCGTTGTCGGCGCAGGCCTGGGCGAAGCGGGCGTTTTCCGACAGAAAACCATAGCCGGGATGAATGGCGTCGGCGCCGGTGGTTTTGGCGGCGGCGATGATGGCGTCGATGTTGAGATAGGACTGGGTGACGGCAGCCGGCCCGATGCGCACGGCTTCATCTGCCTGCAGTGTGTGCCAGGCGTTGGCGTCGGCATCGCTGTAAACGGCCACAGTGCGATAGCCCATGTTTTTGGCGGTGCGCATCACGCGGGCGGCGATCTCGCCCCGGTTGGCGATCAGGATTTTGCTGAATGCTGGCATGGCGGATGGTTACCTTGTTGTATGGCTACCTTGGTCAATGGCTATCTTCATTGTGCCCAGTGGGGCAGTCGTTTTTGCACGAAAGCCAGCGTGCCTTCGGTGCCTTCTTCGCTGAGCACGGCCTTGGCAAATGACTGGGCTGCGTCGTCGAGCAGCTGATTCAAGTCCTTGCCGCCGACGTTGTGCATCAGTGCCTTGGTGATGCGGTTGGCATTGGGGGCGCAGCGCTTCACTTTCGCCAGTACATCATTGAGCGTTTTCTGCAGCGCGTTGCTGTCGGAGGCTGCGAAGTGGGCGATGCCCAGGCGCACGGCTTCGTCGCCGTTGAAACGCTCCCCCAGCAATGCCAGACGACGGGCCTGGGTCAGGCCGATACGCTGCACGACAAACGGCGCTATCTGCGCGGGAATGATGCCGAGGCCGGTTTCCGGCAGACCAAACTGGGTGGATTGCAGTGTGATGCCCACATCCGACACGCAGGCAAGACCAAAACCGCCGCCGAGAACGGCGCCTTCCAGCACGGTGATCAATACCTGTGGCAGGTGATTGGCCTGCGTTATCAGATGGCCGAAGGCGCGATTGAGGTCCACCAGCGATTGCGTGGGATCGCTGCCGGCCTGGGCGGCCCTGGCACGGCCTTCCGCCAGATCACGCACATCGGCGCCGGCACAGAAATGGCCGTTGCTGCCGCGAATCACTACTGCGCGAGTGGTGACATCGTCCTGCAGCGAGGCGAACAGATTGCGCAGTTCGTTCACCATGAACAGGCTCATGGCGTTGCGTGTTTCCGGCCGGTTCAGCGTGACATGGATGACATGATCGAAGCGCTCGATCAGCAATGTGGATTCAGTCATTGCGTGCACCTATTTTTTCTTGCCAGGAAGAATGTCCATGGTTTTGCAGATGATGCCGAGCATGACTTCGTCGGCACCGCCGCCGATGGAAGCCAGCCGACTGTCGCGGTAGGCGCGTGATACCAGGTTGTCCCACATGAAGCCCATGCCACCCCAGTATTGCAGACAGCTGTCGCTGACTTCGCGGGCCAGGCGACCGGCTTTCAGTTTGCACATGGAAGCCAGTTGCAACACGCGCTGGGGATTTTCGCCGTTGATATAGCTTTCGCAGGTGCCGTACACCAGCGCGCGCAGGGCTTCCACCTCGGTCTGCAGTTCCGCCAGACGGAAGTGTACGTACTGGTTGTCGATCAGCGGCGCGTCGAAGGCAATGCGTTCCTTGGTGTAAGCAATGGTGGCCTTGATGCTTTCGTCCAGCCCGCCGATGGCATTGGCTGCGCCCCACATCCGTTCTTCCTGGAACTGCATCATCTGGATCATGAAACCCTGGCCTTCGGCGCCCAGCAGATTGCGCCGTGGCACGCGCACGTTGTCGAAGAATACCTGCGCGGTGTCAGAGGAGCGCATGCCCAGTTTGTTGAGTGGCGTGGACAGGGAAATGCCAGCAGCGTCGCGGGGCACGATGATCAGGGATTTGTTTTTGTGTTTCTGGTCGTCGCTGGTATTGGCCAGCAGGCAGAAGAAATCAGCCTGAGTGGAATTGGTGATCCACATCTTGGTGCCGTTGATGACGTAGTCGCCGTCCTGTTTGGTGGCGCGGGTTTTGATGTTCGCCA
This sequence comes from Pseudomonadales bacterium, assembly GCA_020062665.1. Taxonomy (GTDB): domain Bacteria; phylum Pseudomonadota; class Gammaproteobacteria; order Pseudomonadales; family Ketobacteraceae; genus Ch67. The sequence continues at coordinate 44,343 of JAGUVW010000064.1, read as the reverse complement.
CATCGGAGCCGGCGCCCGGTTCGCTCACTGCGATGGAGGCCACCATTTCACCCTTGATGGCGGGCACCAGAAATTCCCTGCACAGTTCTTCGGAACCAAATCGGGCCAGCGCCGGTGTTGCCATGTCGGTTTGCACGCCGATGGCCAAGGGCACGCCGCCACAATGCGCGCGACCGAGTTCTTCGGCGGCAACGAGATTGTACGAATAGTCGAGTCCCATGCCGCCGTATTTTTCCGGCTTGTGTATGCCGAGCATGCCAAGCTCGCCCAGCTTCTTGAAAACCTGGTGCGCGGGGAAGGGCGGGTGAGTTTCCCACTGCTCCACGTTGGGATTGATTTCCTTCTGCACGAAACTGCGCACGGTGCGACGGATTTCTTCGTGTTCCTGGGTGAATTTCATGGGGATTCCTCAGTTTTTCAGTATTGATTACAAACGTGCCACGCCAAACGCATTGCCCTGCAGCGGGCGCAGCTTTGCTTCGTGCACCGTATCCAGCACAAATCCCAGCACCGCGCGCGTATCGCGGGGATCGATCAGCCCGTCATCCCACAGATGTGCGGTGCCGTACAGCGCAGTGGACTGTTTTTCCAGATTGAACGCGGTGGTCTGTTCCAGCATGTCCAGCACTTTTTCATCCGGTTCCATGCCCATGGCGCGCTGCTTCTGCTCAGCCACGATGCGCAACACCTTGCCGGCCTGCGCACCGCCCATCACTGCGGTTTTGTTGTTGGGCCAGGCGAAAATGAAATGCGGATCGAGGCCGCGTCCGCACATGGCGTAATTGCCGGCACCATAGGAACCGCCCACCACTACCGAAAACTTCGGCACGCGTGCGTTAGCTACTGCCTGAATCATCTTGGAACCGTGTTTGATAATGCCATTGCGCTCTGATTCTGTGCCTACCATAAAGCCGGTGGTGTTGTGCAGGAACAGCAACGGAATTTGGTTCTGATCGCACAGCTGGATGAATTGCGCCGCCTTGTTCGCACCTGCCGGCGTGATGGGGCCGTTGTTGCCGATGATGCCGATGCTGTGGCCGTGAATCTTGGCCCAGCCGCACACGGTCTGCTGGTCCCAGTCGAATTTGAAATCCAGATAATCGGAACCGTCGGCAATACGAGCGATGATTTCGCGACAATCGTAAGGACGCTTGGGGTCGTTGGGCACCACGCCCAGCAACTCTTCGCGATCGTAGAGTGGCTCGACAAAGGATTTGGCCACAGCCGCAGGCAGTTGCGCATTCCATGGCAGCTTGCGCAGGATTTCGCGCGCCAGACGGATGCCGTCGGCATCATTCTCGGCCAGATATTCCGCTGTGCCGGATTGATAGGCATGCATCTCAGCGCCGCCCAGATCTTCGTCCGTGGCGATTTCACCGGTGGCGGCTTTCAGCAGCGGTGGCCCCGCCAGAAACATCTTGGTGCGCTTGCGCACGGCGATGATGAAATCGGACAAGCCCGGTTGATAGGCACCACCGGCAGTGGCGTTGCCGTGCACCACCGTAATTTGTGGAATGCCTGCCGCCGACAGTCGCGCCTGATTGGCAAACGTGCGCGCGCCTTCCACAAAGATTTCGCCAGCATAATTCAGGTTGGCGCCACCGCTTTCCGACAATGTGACGGTGGGTAATTTGTTCTGCGCCACGATACTTTGCAGGCGCAGTGATTTATGCAGCCCGGCAGGCGAAATAGTGCCGCCCTTGATGGCGCTATTGTTGGCCACCACCATGCAGCGCACACCTTCCACATAGCCGATACCGGCAATAATGCCACCGCCGGCGCTGCTGCCGTCCTTGTCGTCGTGCATCTGATAGCCCGCCAGCGACATCAGTTCCAGAAACGGCGATCCCGCATCCAGCAACAGATTGATGCGCTCACGCGGCAACAGCTGTCGGCGCTTTTCGAATTTCGGCTTGGCCTGCGCTTCCGTATCCGCCACCTTCTGTTCGATGGCGCGGAAGCCGTTCACCAGCTCCAGCATGAAATCGCGATTGGCCGCGAATCCAGTGCTGCTGGCGCTCAGCATGCTTTCGATCACCGGCATGATTACGGAGCCTCGTCGGTTTTGAAAATGTCGGGAACGACTTCACGGTGGAAGCCGTCGAACGGTTTGCACTTGTTGTGGGCTTGCAACGGATAGATCGCCACATTGCCCTGCGAAGCGGCGCCATCAATGCGCACTGTGGTGCCGCTGATAAAGGCAGCGCCGTCGCTGAGCAGATAACAGATCGCGCTGCTGACTTCCGCTTCGTTGCCCATGCGTCCCAGCGGCACGGCGGCTTTCAGTGTCTTGATCACCGCCTTGAAACTGTCTGGGTAAGTATCCATGCCGCTCGACGTGATCCAGCCCGGTGCCACCGCATTCACCCGCACCCCGGCGTGGCCCCATTCGTACGCTGCGGTTTGCGTGAAATTCACCATGCCCGCACGGGCCGCACCGGAGTGCCCCATGCCCGGCATGCCGTTCCACATGTCTGCCACGATGTTGACGATGGAACCGCCGCTGCGGCTCATGGACTGGTTGAATACCTCCCGCGCCATCAGAAAGCCGCCGGTGAGGTTGGTGCTGATCACTGCGTCCCAGCCTTTTTTTGAAATTGCCATCAGCGGCGACGGAAACTGCCCGCCCGCATTGTTCACCAGGCCGTGGACAGTGCCGCGTTCTTTCACGATCTGGCTCACCACCGCACGCACGGCTTCTTCATCGCGGATGTCACAGGACAGGGCGCTTGCGCTACCACCATCTTCGACGATTTCTGCGAGCACCCGATCCAGTTTTTCCTGCTTGCGCCCCACCAGCACCACATGAGCGCCGAGTGAAGCCAGTTCGTGCGCGGTGCAGCGACCAATGCCGCTGCCACCACCGGTTACGATAATGTTGCGATCCTTGAACAGTTCAGGATGAAAGATGGAGCGATAACCCATGATCAGTTGGCCTTTAATGATTGAGCGATGGAAGCGGAAACAGGAACCGGAAATTCCAGCAACTGTTGCGCGAATGCCTTACCTTGGGGGTCGATGCGCAGACTGGCAATGCCACCGCCGCCCAGGCTGTTCTCCAGCAGGAAATTGAAGGCATCGAATCCTGGCAATTCCCAGCGCGTCACCTGGCTGGATTCCGCGTCCAGCACGTGTTTCATCCAGTCTGCCACCGCTGAATCTGTCAACGCAGCGCGAAGATAGGGAACGAATTCAGGCTTGCGCGCGATCACGCCGATGTTGGCATGATTACCCTTGTCGCCACTGCGAGCCCACGCCAGTTTCACCAGCGGCACAGGAACGCTGGCGTCGCTGGGTTTTGCTGCCGACGTACTGACAGGGGAGGGCGCGACAAACGGCGTACCGGCTGGCACAGTAACGGGAATTTTTTCTCCGCCCATTTCTACCGCCGGATTCACCAGCGTCTTGGGAACCAGGCAGGAATACAGGCGGATGCGGGGCGAAACCTTCGGCCGTCCGCCCACAATGCCGGTAATGCCGGGTGCCATTCCCGTGGCTGCCTGGGCAATCTCGCGCGAGAACAGTGTCAGCGCTTTCTTGTCTGCGTGAGAGGCCGCGATTTTTACCACCACTTCGCGCGGATTGAAGGACTGTGCATGGGCGCCGTAGGTAGCTTCGCTGCCCAGGATTTCCACATCAGTACGGGAAAAATCCGCCAGGCCCTTTTCAGCAAACAAGCGGCGGGTCTTGGTGAGCAACGCCTGACTCACACGCTCAGCCTTGCGCGGTGCATCGATGCCTGCCATGACAAACGACGCTGTGATGCGGAAGCCTTCGGGATAAGTGGCGGACACCTTGTATTGATCCGTTGCCGGCAACCCCCTGGCGCCACGCACGGACACGCGGTTCTCACCCACTTGCTGCAACTTCACTTGCGTAAAATCGCAAACCACATCCGGCAGAAAATAGGCAGCAGGATTGCCAATCTCGTACACCAGCTGTTCGCCCACGGTGGCAGGCGTCACCAGGCCGCCGGTATTTGCCGGTTTGGTCACGACAAAACTGCCGTCGGCGCTGCATTCCACAATGGGAAAGCCCATGTTGTCGAAACCGGGCACCGATTCCCAATCTGTGAAATTGCCTCCAGTGCACTGCGCGCCGCACTCGATGATATGCCCCGCCAGACTGCCCTGCGCCAGCTTGTCGAATTCATTCCATTGCCAGCCAAATTCGTGCACCAGCGGCGCCAGCACCAGCGCGCTGTCCACCACGCGGCCGGTAATCACGATATCGGCGCCGGCCTGCAAGGCTGCGGCGATGGCGGGCGCACCCAGATACGCATTCATGCTCACCAGAAATCCCGGCAGCGGCGTTCCCCGATCCATCTCTTTCACATCCATGCCTTTCAGTGTCGCCATCTGCGGCATCAGATCATCGCCGTGCACTACGGCCACCTTCAGCTTCACGCCTGCGGCGTCGATCAGCTTCTGCAGTGCGTCGCGGCAGCCACCGGGATTTACACCGCCCGCATTGGCCAGCACCCGGATTTTCTTCGCGGCGATTTCGCCCAGCAGCGGCTGCATGATGCTGGTGATGAAGTCGGTCGCGTATCCGGCGCTGGGATCCTGCAGGCGGGCGCCGGCCATGATCGACATAGTGATCTCGGCCAGGTAATCAAACACCAGATAATCGATGTCAGCCTGACGAACCAGCTGGAAGGCGGCGGTTTCCGTATCGCCCCAAAACGCCGATGCACAACCGATCTTGACGACTTTCTCGGACATATCCTGCATCCCATGTTCAGAAACTTTTCCCTGCCTGTCAGAGTAGGCAGGGGATCGAAGTGGGTCTACAATACCAAGCAAGCGCTTGGTATGTAAAGAGCCTCACCAGCGCCTTCAAACTGGCTTTTTCGGAAACTTTGGGGTATCTAGTGGCGCCTTCTCACACTCAACCGGCTACAGGATCGAAATCGAAATGGGCGAGAACGTAGTGAAACTGGCCAATGGCATGGACGACACCCCGCGCGGACGCCTGCTGGCAGCGGCGGCCCATCTTTTTCGCACACGCGGCTTCGAGCGCACCACCGTGCGCGATCTGGCGCAGGCCGTTGGCATCCAGTCCGGCAGCATTTTTCATCACTTCAAAACCAAGGAAGAAATCCTGCGCTGCGTGATGGAAGAGGTGATCCACTTCAATACCGATCGCATGAAAACCGCGCTGTTACAGGCCAGTGGTCCGCGGGAAAAACTGCTGGCCCTGATCCGCTGCGAGCTGGTGTCCATCAACGGCGCCACTGGCGAGGCCATGGCGGTGCTCATTTATGAATGGCGCAGTCTGAGTTCCGAAAGCCAGCGCTTTATCCTTACCCTGCGGGAGCAGTACGAGCAGTTGTGGCTGACCACCCTCGACGAAGCCAAGGCGGCCGGCCTTATCCAGCCTCATGTGGACACGTTCATCCTGCGGCGCTATCTGACCGGTGCCCTCAGCTGGTCGAACTACTGGTACAGGCCCGACGGAGCGCTGTCGCTCGAGCAGTTGGCGGATCAGGCGCTCGCGCTGATTGTTAAAAATTGAAACCAGGAAAACTGCCCAAACAAGGCTGAAAGGGCCAAAACCCATGGTAAAAAGGCCAAGTGCTGGCCTGATTTTACAAGTCCCAATCCTGCATCTGTAAACCAGTGATTTTCTTCACAATCCGGATACAAAAACTAAAATTCGCTCAATTGAGTTGCTTTTTATAAAGCTGCTAGTATCCGCTCGATCATGTCAGGTTTTGCCCTCAAATACCGGTAAAAACCCTGTCTTCTTGCGCATCCCTCCGGGTGCGAAATGGGCTGGAAGACGGCATGCATACCAAAAAAAGAAAAAAAACAAAGGTGGCTTTATGAACGCATCTGAAGCGTCGTTGACTGAACATGGGGTTGTGCCGGATCGGGGTCCGGATGCGCGGGATCGAATTCTGTCGGCAGCTGAAACGCTGTTCGCCGTGCGCGGATTCGAGGGGGTCTCCACCACGCAGATCGCCAAAGTGGCGGGCATTACCCAGCCTCTCATTCATTATCACTTCAAGAACAAGGAAGCCCTCTGGAAAGCCACGGTGGCTCGCCTGTTCGGCCAGTTGTCCCACGAATTTTCCGACGAACTCAAAGGCCTGCAGAAAGTCGACAAGCGTCGTTATCTGGTGGAAATGATTCGTTGCTATGTGTCCTTTGTGGCGCGATACCCACAGTTTGGCCGTTTCATTCTGCGCGAAGGGGTGCAGGATTCCAGTCGCTTGGACTGGATGGTGGAGGAATGGCTCAAGCCCCTGCTCAAACAGTTTCATGATGTGTACAGCGAAGGCGTCAAAGAAGGCTGGGTGAAGGATCTTCCGTTCCCCCAGGTGATGATGTTGATCACGGGCTCTGCCAGCCATTTCTTCTCGTTGGCGCCACTGGTCAAATCGCTGTACGAGGTAGATTCCACCAGTCCGGATCAGGTGTTAGCCCACAGTGACACGGTGGTGGAAATGGCAGTCAGTGTGTTGTTGGGCGAGCCGGTGCGAACGGCTCAGGCAATGCCGATCTGATTGCATTTTTCCGGGGGGAAGGTAAAGAAGGCTGCCGCAAGGTGGCCTTTTTTATAGGTGCGCCCTCAGGGAGCGTCCACAGAACCTGCAGTCGATAGGTGTTTCCACCAGGAAGCAGTATCATGACGACTGTCTTGCCTGGATCGATGTCATCCCCCGTGAACCTTCGTATTTCCGTACTGCAATTGTTGGTCGTTCTGCTACTGCCCCAGGCAGTGGTGGTCTTCGCCACGCCGTCGGATACCCAGTTTGATCGCCTGATGACATCACTCAACACTGCGCCCTTCGAAGAGCGGCAGGAATTCGCCAGCCTGGCCTTGTCCCGTCTGGCGGAAGCCTATCTGACTGAAGCGGAGCAGGCGCGCAGTGACAGCCGTGAAGAAAGAAGTGGCACCCGGCAGCGCTGGTCATCGTCGGTGGAGCATTTCGTCAATCGCCTGCTGCTGCTTAAAAGCGATATCGACATGGGGTTGGGCGTTACTTTTGGCACCAGTTCTGCCCGCGACGTGGTGATTGAAGCCGGTGGGCAGAGTGTGATGCTGTCCTATCCGCGGCCGCGGGAACAGCTGGCTTTCGAGCAGGGGTTGCTGGAATCGTTCTGCCGGTCGCGCGCCTGTGAAACCCTGTCGCCCAGTGATGTTCCCCGCTTGCCTGAGCGACCCGTGGTGGATGTGCGTCCAGGCTGGACTTTTGCCACGGATCGTATCGAGTGTCGCCATCGTGGGCTGACGCTGGTGTTTGCCGAGCGCGAATATTCCGATCGGCTGCGCCAGTTTTGCAGTAAGGCGTTGCGCGAAGCGGAAGTCCTTTCCAGCGAACTGCGCAAGCTGGTGCAGTTTGGCATGGTGATCGAATGGGATGCGCTGGCCATTCGTCAGACGGCCAATCCGGCGGAGCAGGTTGTCGAACTGAACTCCGCCCGGGATTCCATTCCGCTGGGCCTGCCCACCCTGCTGGGCTACCCCAAACTGCTGTCGCTGCTGCAGCCGTGGTTGCAGGCGCAGCTGGAACAACAGGCCATCACGCTGTCCCTGAAGGCAGTGGACTTCGGCTGGAGCACCAGCAGCGCCGTACCTGCCGCCACCACGGCTCGCCTGCGCAGATAATCCGCTGTCTTTACAAACGCTTGCGCACGAAAGCCTCCTCCGGTCGGAGCGGGGCTTTTTTTATCCCGGCCGGAATTCAGCATCTATACTCAAAAGACTGGCGTCAGCCACGGACACATCCTGATTGCCGAGCTGCTGGAGTCCCATGTTCCTGAAAAGAAGGCAAGAAAGCCCGGACGCAAACCTGTTTCGCGCCCTCGATCCCGCCGTGGTGGTGCTGGACGAGGCGGGCGCCGTCGTGCTGTTCTCGGCGGGGGCGGAACAGCTGTTCGGCATTCGTGCCGCGCAGGTGCAGCGACTGGGGTTTTCCCAGTGCATCGCCTGTCCCAAGGAATACGGGTTGAATGTCGCTGCCTATCTGCAGGATTACGCCGACAGTACGGCGAACCTGTGGCAGCAGCCCCTGACTGCCTACCGTTACGATGGCCGGCGTTTTGCGCTGGTGTATCGACTTGCGCCGGTGCCCGACCAACCAGGCCACATCGTGTGTGAATTTGCGGATGCGAGTGACGCCCAGGCCCTGAACCAGCATCTGCGCCAGCAGCTGGAAGAAACTCTGGCTTCTTCCCGCGCCAAATCCCGTTTTCTTCACCACATGACGCAGCAATTCCGCACACCGCTCAATCGGCTGCTGGGCTCGGTGAGTGATGCGTTGGATGTGGAATTTCTGCCACGCCCCCTGCAGGACAACCTGGAACTGGCGCTGCTGTCGGGCCGCGAACTGCAGCGCAACCTGAATGAGATGGTGGATTTCACGCGGCTCGAATCCGAGCAACTGGAATTCCAGAACGTCACCTTCAACTTTCGTCTGGTGCTGGAGGAAATCGTCGACGGTTTTGCCGATCTGGCGCGTCGCAAAGGTATCGAACTGGCCACGCTGGTGTCGCCCAACGTGCCCGAAAGCGTGATGGGCGATCCCGATCGCCTGCACCAGATCCTGCAGAGCCTGCTCAACAACGCCTTTCGCTTCACCCATGAAGGCGGCATCACGGTGAAGGCAGATTGCCAGATCGAAAATCCCACCCACGCCATCATCGAACTGGAAGTCACTGATACCGGCGAAGGCATGAGCGACGACAAGGCACAAACCATTCGCACCGCCTTTGAAAAGCGCGCCACGCCTTTTGTGGATCGTTATGGCGGATTGGGTATCGGCCTGGCGATCAGCAAGGAATTGCTGACATTGATGGGTGGATCACTGACACTGCGTTCGGCAGAAGGCGTGGGCACCACCTTCAAGCTCTCGCTGAAAATGGCCAAGGGCATCGGCGTGATGACCAATCATCAGCCGCTGGGACGTCACCACTTGTTGCTGGTGACGGATTCCCTGCCGGATCGCGCCAAGCTGCTGGAATACTGCACCGAATGGCAACTGAATGTGGAAAACCTGGGTAGCGGCGCGCTGGCGCTGGAGCGCATCCGTCAGGCCAGTCTCACGCCGTCGCCCATTGAAATCGTGCTCATCGATTTGCAACAGCACAGCTCCGCCGGCGTGCAGCTGGTGCAGGAAATCAACAAGATTCCTGCCTTCGACAACGTGCGCATCCTGCTGCTGGTGGATGATCGCGACCACGCCAATCGCACCGCGAACGGACGCCTGCGTCTAGACGCTGTGCTGATCAAACCCGTGCGCAAACAAACACTGCACGATGCCATCGCCAGCGTGGTATCCCGTCGTATCGAACCTGCCATGCCGCCGATCACCGATCGCGCGATTCAGGAAGCCCATCACCGGCGGGCCCAGCGCGCTTTGCTGGTGGAAGACAACGAAGTCAACCAGATCATCGCCAAAGGCGCGCTGAAAAAACTCGGCATTCATGCGGATGTAACCCGCAATGGTGAAGAAGCCATCGAAGCCGTGACAGACAAACATTACGATTTTATTCTGATGGACTGCGAAATGCCGATCATGGACGGATTCGAAGCCACCCGCGCCATTCGCGCGTGGGAGCAGGGCACTGGTGGCCACCTGCCGATCATCGCCCTCACGGCCAACGATTCCAGCAACTGCCATGATGCCTGCATGGATGCCGGCATGGATGAATACATGCAGAAACCCTTCAGAGCCGACCAACTGGAAACCATCCTGCAACGCGTTCGCATCAAGTTGAATCTGACACCATGAATCTATCGCAACCGCTGATCATCATCGCCGACAGTCAAGACACCAACATCGCCTACTATTCCGAACTGGTGCAGGCCGCCGGTGCGCGCGCACTGGCCACCGAGCAGAGCGGCAACGTGGTGAATCTGGTGGCCAGCCACCAGCCCGCCTTGCTGATCCTGGATTCATCGTTCCGCGATCCCGACAGCTACAACGTGCTCAACCTGCTCAAGGCCAACGAACAGACGCTGCATATTCCGATTCTGTTCGTCACCGCCAACCTGTCCGAGCGCCCCATGTCCCTGCATGAAGAACTGTTCGCGCGGGTGGACGTAATGGCCAAGCCACTCAACGAGCGCACGCTGCAGGAAAAGGTAAAGCGCTACCTGACACTGAACCGCCTGCGTCACCAGATCGCAACCCTGAATACCGACAAGGACAAAAATCTGCTGGAAGCCAGGGAAGAAGGCATCCTCGCGCTGGATCAGCACGGCCAGATCCTGTTTGCCAACGCCGCCGCTGAACGCATGCTGAAAACCACCGCGCTGAAACTGTCCGGCAACTATCTGGAAACCGTTCTGGAAGAAGCCTGCGGTAATGTGCGCTCCAAGTGGAAGGATCATCCCATCGCCAAAGTCACCCGCAGTGATCAGATCCTGCAGGTGGACAAAGCCATGCTGTGCCGCGCCGATGGCGAGCGCATCCAGGCGAAATTCGCCGCCATTCCGGTGAACTCACTGCCGGATGTGGCGATGCTGTTTGCGTTCCGTCAACTCAAGGAAACCCGGGAAGCCAAGGACAAACTGGCCAAGCTTTCCCACGTCGATCACCTCACCAGTCTGCCGCTGCGTGCACCGCTGGAGGAGCAGATCGATCGCTGCATTCTCAAGGCGGGTATCTCGGGTTTTTATTTCGCGCTGCTGTACGTGGATCTGGATCACTTCCGCTACATCAACGAATCCATGGGTCATGATCGTGGTGATCAACTGATTCGCGAAGTAGCCAAACGCATACAGTCGCTGATCCGTCGCGATGACATGGTAGGCCGGATGGAAGGCGATGAATTCGTGGTGGTGCTGAGCCATATCGACTTGCCCGACAATGCCGGCGCCGTGGCGCAAAAAGTCATTGATCAGGTGCGCGAAGCGTTTCTGATCGATGGCCATCAGGTTTTCACCGGCTGCTCCATTGGCGTGAGCGTGTATCCCACCTGCGGTGATGATGCGCGCACGCTGCTGAAAAATGCTGAAGTGGCGCTGAGCCGCGCCAAGGCGGTGGGTCGCAACAACTATCAGTATTTTACCGCCGAGATGAACAAGCAGCGCGTTGAGCAGATGCAGCTGGAATACGAGCTGCATCAGGCGGTGGATCAACGCCAGTGGCGCGTGCAGTTCCAGCCCGTCGCTGCGCTGGAGTCCCGCCAATTGGTGGCGTGTGAAATCAAACTGTCCTGGATGAACCCGCTGCGGGGCGAATTGCTGCTGGACGAATTCCTGCCGGTGGCGGAAGAATCCGGTTTGGCGCCGGTGATCTTCCGCTGGTTCTGGCAGCAGGCGCTGGAACGTGTTGCCAGCATGAATGTGAACCAGCGCGAGGCTGTGAAATTGCTGCTGCCAGTGTCACCGTCGCTGTTGATGCAGGAGGGTGGGGTAGAGTGGATCACCGGAATCGTGCAGGCCAATGGCATTGCACCGGAACAGATCTTTGTCGAGTTACCGGAATCCTCGTTTGCCGTGCGTCACACCCAGCTCAGTGCCGTGCTCAACCAGCTGCGCAAACAGGGCTTCCACCTGATTCTGGACAACTTCGGCACTGGCTTTGCACCGTTGAAACTGCTGCGCGACATTCCCTATTCGCTGATCCGCCTGGGCGATCTGTTTGTGTCGGCCATCAAGGATTCCCGCGACGATCAGGCTATTATCAAGGGCGTGCTCAATCTGGCCCATGAAATGGGGCTGATGGTGATGGCGTCGGAAGTGCATAGTGCCGTGCAGTATCAATTCCTGCAGCAAAGCGGCTGCGACTGGCTGGCTGGCGATGCTGTGCTTGAGCAGATCGATAGTCTGCCCAAACAGATGGAAGCGTTGGGGATGTTTGTGTTTCCGGGGTAGGCGCTTTGTCCGTCCATTCTCACTGATGTCTCACCGGTGCAACGGGCGCCGGCTTCCCCTGCACAGCCGTTGCGCCGGGTGGAATCTGCGCAACTTCCTAATTTTCCTTCGATTCTGCTAGTCTTAACACAATCCCACGGAGCACGACCACGAGGAAGAACATGGTCAATCTGTCCCTCGGTGAAGACTACACCCAGCTGATCGAACGCCTGACCGCGCTGGTGCGCGATCGGTTCGACAAGTCCCAGTCCCAGCAAACCCAGGCAGTGCTGGATTTCAGCAACCACTATTATTCGGCGGCGCCGTTCCACGAGCTGGAGCGCAAGCGCGTCGAAGATCTCTACGGCATGACCATCGGCCTGTGGGATTTCATTCGCGTGTTTTCCGGCAAGGTTCCTCATATCCGGGTGTTCAATCCGCGCTTCGAGGATCACGGCTGGCAGAGCACGCACACCATTGTTGAGGTGCTGGCGCGGGACAGTGCGTTTCTGGTGGATACCGTGATGATGGATGTGGTGCGGCGCGGTATCTCGATTCATTCGGTGATGAATAATGTCTACTGGGCGGAGCGCGACAGTCAGGGCCAGTTGCAGAATTTCACCTTTGGTCATGTCGGCAAGGGACAGCGCGAGGCGCTGATTCACATGGAGATCGATCGCCAGCCGGATGAGGCGCTGGTGGGCGATATTACCCGGCCGCTGCTGGATACCCTGCTGGAACTGGAAGCGGCGGTGCAGGATTTTGCTGCCATGCAGAACCGCACCATCGCCATCGGCGACGAGTTGCGGCCGTTGCTGCCGGAATCCCCCGAGGCCACGCTGCACGAAGTGAAAAGTTTTCTGGGCTGGCTGGTGCGCAATCATCTGACGTTTCTGGCGATGCAGGAATACAGCGTGGTGGAACGCGATGGCTGGCCCCATCTGCAAGCAGTGGACGGCACGGCGCTGGGCGTGGCCAAGGTGAGTCATGCACTGGATCTGCTGGAGCCGGATGGCGGCCCGCTGTTGCATCCGCACAAGCTGATCGTGTTCGGCAAATCCGGCACGCGCTCGCGCTGGCATCGCCCCGTGTACATGGACTATATCGGCGTGCGCAAGTGCAACGAGGCGGGCGAGGTGATCGGTGAGTATCGCTGGCTGGGCCTGTACACGTCATCGGTTTTCAACAATTCGCCCCGGGATTTTCCCATCATCGGCCACAAGCTGCGCAAAGTCATCGAAGGTTCCGGGCTGGAGCCCAATGGCCACGACGGCAAGCGTCTGATGCAGATTCTGGAAACCTTTCCGCGCGAGGAACTGTTCCAGACCACCACCGAAGATCTGCTCAAAACCGGCGTTGGCATTCTGCATATTCAGGAGCGGCGGCGTCTGCGTTTGTTTGTGCGGCGCGGCGAGTTCGGCCGCTTTCTGTCGTGCGTGATCTATACGCCGCGGGATGGTTATGACACGGCGTTGCGCAAGCGCTTCCAGAGTGTGCTGTATGAATATCTGGATGTGGAAGATTTGGAATTCAACACTTATTTCACCGAATCCACCCTGGCACGCCTGTACATCGTGATCAAGGTGAACAAGGGCAGCGAAACCCAGTTCGATGTGCAGGAAGTGGAGGACCGCCTGGTGGAGCTGGCGCGCACCTGGCAGGATCGGTTGTATGAAACGCTGATCGAATCCGCTGGCGAGGATCGGGCCGGCGCGCTTTTTTCCCGTTATGCCGATGCGTTCTCGCTCAGCTATCGCGAGGAATTTTCCACCCGCACGGCGGTGTCCGATATCGAGCACATTGAATACCTGAGCGCAGACCAACCACTGGCGGTATCGTTCTATCGTTCGCTGGAAGATGATCCCCGCGCGCTGCGTTTCAAACTGTTCCGGCTGGACAAAAACATTCCCCTGTCGGACGTATTGCCGATGCTGGAAAATCTCGGCCTGCGGGTGCTGGGCGGGCGCCCCTACCGCATCGCGCTGAAAGAGGAGACAGTGTGGGTTTATGATTTCAGCGTGCGTTATGACAGTGACAGAACGATCGAACTGGAGAAGGTGAAGCAGAAATTCCAGGATGCGTTTATCCAGACCTGGAACGGCGCGGCGGAAGATGACAGTTTCAATCGTCTGGTGCTGTCGGTGGGGCTGGAGTGGCGCGAAGTGGCGATGCTGCGGGCTTACGCCAAGTACTTCAAGCAGACCGGCTTTGCGTTCAGCCAGACTTACATCAAGGATGCACTGGTGAATCACCCCACGGTGGCGCGCCTGCTGGTGGATTTGTTCGAGCTGCGGTTCCGCCCCGGTGGCGAGCATAGCGAAAGCAGCGAGATGGCATTGCGTTCGCGCATTCTCGAACGTCTGGAACAGGTGGACAGTCTCGATGAGGATCGTATTCTGCGTCGCTATCTGGACATGATTGCCGGCACCCTGCGCACCAATTTCTATCAGAAGGACGGGCAGGGGTGCTTCAAGTCCTACATTTCGCTGAAGCTGTCGCCCCGTACCATCCCGGAACTGCCCAAGCCGCTGCCGATGTTCGAAATCTTTGTCTATTCACCGCGGGTGGAGGGCGTGCATTTGCGTGGTGGCAAAGTAGCGCGGGGCGGTTTGCGCTGGTCGGATCGGCGCGAGGATTTTCGCACTGAGGTGCTCGGCCTGGTGAAAGCCCAGCAGGTTAAAAATGCGGTGATCGTGCCGGTGGGTGCCAAAGGCGGTTTCTTTCCCAAGAATCTGCCGAAATCGGCCAACCGCGACGAGATCCAGGCGGAAGGCATCGCCTGCTATCAAACCTTTGTGCGTGGCCTGCTCGACATCACCGACAATCTGGTGGATGGCAAGGTGAAGCCGCCGCGGGATGTAGAACGCAAGGATGAAGACGATCCCTATCTGGTGGTGGCGGCGGACAAGGGTACGGCTTCGTTTTCGGACATCGCCAATGCGCTGTCGGCGGAATACCAGTTCTGGCTGGGTGATGCGTTTGCGTCCGGTGGTTCGATGGGGTACGACCACAAGAAGATGGGCATCACTGCGCGCGGTGGCTGGGTGTCGGTGCAACGGCATTTCCGCGAGCTGGGCATCGACGTGCAGACCCAGTCGATCACCGTGATCGGCATCGGTGACATGGCCGGGGATGTGTTCGGCAACGGCCTGTTGCGTTCCCGCATGGTGAAACTGGTGGCCGCGTTCAATCACCAGCATATTTTCATCGATCCGAGTCCTGATCCGGAGGCCAGTTTTGTCGAGCGCGAGCGCCTGTTCAACCTGCCCAGATCCAGCTGGAGCGATTACAAGCAGGAACTGATTTCCAGCGGTGGTGGCGTGTTTCTGCGTTCCGCCAAATCCATCAAGCTTACGCCGCAGATGAAGGAGCGCTTTGATCTGCGTGCCGATGCGATGACGCCGACGGAGCTGATTTCCGCTTTGCTGAAGGCGCCGGTGGACCTGCTCTGGAATGGCGGCATCGGCACCTACATCAAGTCCAGCCGCGAGCAGCACACAGACGTAGGTGACAAAGCCAACGATGCGCTGCGGGTGAATGGCAAGGATGTGCGAGCCCGCGTGATCGGCGAGGGCGGCAATCTGGGCATGACCCAGCTGGGCCGTATCGAGTATGCGCTGCACGGCGGTTTGTCCAACACGGATTTCATCGACAATGCCGGCGGTGTGGATTGTTCCGATCACGAGGTGAACATCAAGATTCTGCTCAATGATATCGTGCAGAACGGTGATCTCACCATGAAGCAGCGCAACCAGCTGCTGGTGGAAATGACCGACGAGGTGGCTCGTCTGGTGCTGGAAAACAACTATCGCCAGACCCAGGCCATCAGCATTGCCCGCAGTGAATCCGTGTATCGCATGGGCGAGTACAAGCGCTACATCCAGACCCTGGTGGCATCGGGCAAACTGGATCGCGAGCTGGAATTCATTCCCGGCGATGAGGAATTGCATGAGCGGATCGTCAACGGCAAAGGACTGATGCGGCCGGAGCTGGCGATTCTGCTGTCGTACACCAAGGCGATCCTGAAAGACGAGCTGCGCGATTCCAATCTGCCGGATGACGATTACATCAGTCGCGAGATCGAAAAAGCATTTCCGAAAGTGCTGGCTGAGCGTTATCGCAGCCAGATGGCCAACCACAAACTGCGGCGCGAGATCATCGCCACGCAGGTGGCCAGTGGCATGGTGGACTACATGGGCATCACGTTTGTGTATCGCATGCGGGACGCGGCGGGTTCCACGCTGGCGGATATCGCCCGCTCCTTTATTGCCGCGCGTGATATTTTCGAGCTGGAACGGTGGTGGAAGCAGATCGAGGCACTGGATCTGCGGGTGAGCACCGAGGAACAGCTCGAAATGATGCGCATGCTGATCCGCCTGATGCGGCGCGCGACACGCTGGTTCCTGCGCAATCATCGCTGCGGACTCAACGTGCAGGAGTCCATCAAGCGGTTTCAGCCCGGCGTGAAAATCGTGGCGGAAAGTCTGCCCACCGTGTTGCGCGGGCCGCGCCGCGAGGTGTGGGAAGGCCGGCATAATCGTCTGGTGGAAGAGGGCGTGCCGTCGGCGCTGGCCACCTTTATCGCGGGTGCCGACAGCATGTTGCCGGTGCTGGGCATCATTCAGGCGGCCGAGATGACCAAAAAGCCCATCGAGGACGTGGCGAATGTTTACTTCGCCATTGGATCACAACTGGATCTGTACTGGTTCAGCGAGCAGATCAATGCCCTGAATATCGAGAATCACTGGCAGGCGCTGGCGCGGGAAGCCTATCGCGACGATCTGGACTGGCAGCAGCGCACACTCACGGTGGGTGTGTTGCAGATGGAATGCAGTGCCACCTCGGCGGATGAGCGCATCCAGCTGTGGGCCAATCGCAATCAGGACATGATCAATCGCTGGAAGGCCATGGTGGCGGAGTTCCATACCACGGATACCAAGGAATTCTCGATGTACGGCGTTGCACTGCGGGAGTTGATGGATCTGGCGCAGACCACTCTGCATAGCGACTATTGTGAAATCTGAGGGCGGCGTCTGAGCCATGGCATATCTGGTGGTGGATCTGCATATCAGCGCCGATGAGTATTTGCGCTGGTATCAGGGAGGCGCGAAGGTGGTACATGCCAGAACCCGGGACGGGCGCAGCATCCAGTTTCCTGCGGGCAGCCTGCAGCCGTTTGTAGACCATGCCGGCGTGCATGGCACCTTTGCCATCCATTTCGATCAGAATAACAAGCTGCAGCGGGTGGAACGGCTGGCCTGAGGTGCCCGCCGGCAGGGGATTTTTGCCGGGGTGCGGGGTATAATCGCGCCCCGTTTTCGTCTGCACGAGTTCCCCGCCATGTTGTATTCCCTTGCCCGCCGGCTTCTGTTCACCCTGCCTACCGAGGTGTCCCACCATCTGGCCCTGGACGGCATCGGCCTGGCGGGCACCCTGCATCTGACTCCTTGCCTGCTGCCCCAGCCCCGGTTGCCGGTGGAAGTGATGGGTCTGCGCTTCAAAAATCCGGTGGGGTTGGCGGCGGGCCTGGACAAGAACGGCGACTATATCGACGGTCTGGCAGCCCTGGGATTTGGCTTCATCGAAATCGGCACCGTGACGCCGCGCCCCCAGCCTGGCAATCCCCAGCCGCGCCTGTTCCGGCTGCCCCAAGCCCAGGCCATCATCAATCGCATGGGCTTCAACAATAAGGGTGTCGATCACCTGGTACAGCAGGTGCGCAAGGCGAAATACGACGGCGTGCTGGGCATCAATATCGGCAAGAACTTCGATACCCCGGTGGAAAACGCCCTCGACGATTACCGCATCTGTCTGGAAAAGGTGTATGAGCTGGCCAGCTATGTGGTCATCAATATTTCGTCGCCCAACACCCAGGGTTTGCGCTCACTGCAATACGGCGAATCGCTGGATCAGCTGCTGGGTGGATTGAAGGAATCACAGCAGAAACTGCAGGCGAGCACCGGCAAGACGGTGCCGCTGGTGGTGAAGATCGCCCCGGATCTGAAAGCGCAGGATGTTGAAACCATCGCGGCACAACTGCTGAAGAACGGCATGGACGGCGTGATTGCCACCAACACCACGCTGGGGCGGGCCGGTGTTGAACACTTGCCCCACGGTAACGAGCAGGGCGGCTTGAGCGGTGATCCAGTGCGGCAGAAATCCACCCAGGTTTTGCGTCAGCTCGCTAAGGCATTGCAGGGCAGGTTGCCGATCATCGGCGTGGGTGGCATCACGGCCGGAACTCACGCGGCGGAAAAAATGCAGGCAGGTGCGCAGCTGGTACAGATCTATACGGGATTCATCTATCGCGGCCCGACATTGATCAGCGACAGTGTGGAAGCGATTCGTCGGCTGCAGAAATAGCAAGGGCTTCCCCCTGGAAGCCCCTGCGTGGTTGGCAGTCGCAGCTGCCCGAGTGATGGAGTCACTCGCTATTGAAAAGCCATGGTTGAGAAGACGTTCGATGGAATCGGCTCAACCTCCGATTCAGGTCTTGTTCCGAGTGAGAAATATCAACTCCTCAGTGGTTCAAATCAGTCGAGAGGTCAAACGTTCGCGATCTTGTGAACGCCGGAAACCCCAACGTAGCCAGACCATTGGTCGGCACGCCCTTCGCGCCAGCCGCTAAGCCAGTGTTGTCGAGTCGGAATGTCGGTAAAAGGACAGGATTCTTTGGAGCGCCCTCCGAGGCCGGCTTGATATCCGCGTGTAAAGGCTCTGCTGCTTCTGTCGCGTTTTTGTCTCTTCATAGGAGATCAACCTCTTTTCCATAAATGGTTTTGCTTTGGAAGATTGGTATTCTGGTTTCTTCTTGCCGGGAAGCGAACGTGGCAGGCACCTCCTTTCTTGCAGACGGACTTTCATTAATATCCAAGTTGGACAGTCGTGTCGATGAATAGTTTTTCATAAAGACATCACATTTTTATGAGTCCGGGCAATACCGGAAAATTGACTAATTTTTCGCTGAATCCTTGTAATTCAGCCAGTTATCACAGGAACAGAATTGACGATGACAACTTTCGACTGGAACTCGGCGCGACTGGTGGTGACCTGCGGTGGCGGGCTGGAAAATTTTTTACTGCAGGAAATTCAAACGCTTGCCGGTGGGGAATACAGCGTGTTGAGGGGCGCGGTGGAGGGGCCGGCGTCGCCCCAGGCGCTATATAACATTTGCTTATGGTCGCGGGTGGCATCGCGGGTTTTATTGCCGCTGATCCATTTTCCTTATAGGAACGAACAGGATTTTTACGATCAGCTGCGCACGGTGCTGTGGCACGATCACTTCGATAATGCACATTCCATTGCCATTTCCACGTCGGCGGATGCGAGTGTCAATGTCAACACGCAATTCCTGACGCTGAAAGCAAAAGACGCGATCATGGATCATTTTCGCCATTTCACCGGCGAGCGCCCCAATGTGAACACCCGTGATCCCGACATGCGCATTCATGTGCACTTTGATCGGGAGCTGGTGAGCGTGGCACTGGATCTTTCTGGTGAGCCTTTGCACAAACGCGGTTATCGCGTGGCACAAAATGATGCACCGATGAAGGAGACCCTGGCGGTGGGCTTGTTGATGGCGGCGGGTTGGCCCCAGGCCGATAAACCGCAACTGATCGACCCCATGTGCGGATCGGGCACGCTGTTGATCGAAGCAGCGATGATGCAGGCGAACATGGCGCCGGGATTGTTGCGCCGCCGATTTGGTTTTGAATGCTGGCGTTATCACGACAATGCGTTGTGGCAACAGACCGTGTCTGATGCATCGCTGCAGGATCAGTCGGAACAACTGCAATTTTCCATCAAGGGTTACGATGCCGACCCTCACGCAATTCAGGCGGCGGGACGCAACATCAAGTCAGCGGGGCTGGAAGGCTGCATTCATCTGGAGCGGCGCGAGCTGGCGCATTTCCATGTGCACGAGAAAGCCGCAGCAGCCGGTGGTTTTGTGGTGTGCAACCCGCCTTATGGCGAGCGTCTAGATAAGGACAGCAACCTGATTTATCTGTACCGCGCCATTGCCCGTGCACTGCAGCAGAATTGTCAGCAGTGGCGGGTGGCATTGATCACCAACCAGATCGAGTTTGCCGATGTGTTGCAGCTGGAAGATCCGCAGACCCATCGCGTGTTCAATGGCCCTATTCGCTGTTTTATCCGCAGTGGCACCGTGGTGCCGCGCGCGCCGCTGTTTCAACCAGTGCCATTGCAGTTGCGCGGTGGCGAATCCGACACCATGGCGGCGCCGGATTTTGGCAATCGGCTGAAGAAGAATTTCAAGCAACTGGTGAAATGGGCAGAGCGCGAGAATGTGTGTGCATATCGTCTGTACGATGCTGACATTCCCGAATACAACCTGGCGCTGGACTGGTACAACGGCCATTTTCATGTGCAGGAATACGCGCCGCCCAAAACGGTTGACCCGGAAAAAGCAGCGAAGCGCCTGGATGATGCACTGGCCACGTTGCGTCAGGTATTCGATGTAGCGCCCAGTCGCATTCACCTGAAAAGTCGCCAGCGCCAGAAGGGCAATCAGCAGTACCAGAAACTGAATGACCAGAAACGCACCATGGTGGTGGAAGAAGGCGGCGCCCAGCTGCTGGTGAACCTGGATGATTATCTGGACACTGGCCTGTTCCTGGATCACCGGCCCACCCGGTTGCGACTGCAGCAACTGGCGCAGGGCAAACGCTTTCTGAATTTGTTCTGCTATACCGGCGCGGTAACCGTGCATGCTGCTTTTGGTGGCGCCAAAAAAACCGTGTCGGTGGATATGTCGGCCACTTATCTGGAGTGGGCGCGCAACAATCTCTATCTGAATGGTTTTGCCGAAGCCAGCCATCAGTTGATTCGCAGCGACTGCATGAAGTGGCTGAAGGAAACCAACGATCAGTTCGATCTGATCTTTGTTGATCCGCCGACGTTCTCCAATTCCAAGCGTATGCAGGGTTTTTTCGACGTGCAGGCGGCGCACGAGGAATTGCTGGATCTGGTGATGAAGCGGCTGGAACCCGGTGGACTGGTGATATTTTCCAACAATTTCAGGGGGTTCAAACTGGCGGAAGGATTGGCGGCCAAATACGGCGTGAAGGATATTACCCAGGCCAGCCTGCCGCCGGATTTCGCCACCAAGGGCAAGCCCATTCATCACTGCTGGGAACTGACACTCAAACCCAAGGCAACGCAGTAACGCCGGGAATTGAGGGCGCGTTGAATTTGCAGCGGGGTGCTGAACGCGGAGGTTGCCTTCACCTGCTAGGCTTAATCTGGACGGCCTTGCACGGAGCCCTCAATGTCAACGGACACTTCCCGTCAGCGCGAACGCATGCAGCAGCTGGCCGAGTTCATCGAACTCGCCTTGCAGATGACGTTTCGCCGCAAACAGGAACTGGGGCTGGCGGACGATACCTTGCTTGACCCGGAAGCCAACATCGACCAGCAGATTGCCATCCTGCGTGGCCTGTTCCTGGAAGCAGAAAAGTCAGCCTTGCCGTTCGCGCCCGACGATGCCAATTTCTGGCGCATTCTGCGGGCGCGGCTGCAGCCGGTAGTGCTGGCCTATCTCACTCACGAGCGTTTCATCCAGACCCTGGACAAGGATGCGCTGGCGTTGCGGCCTGATGCGCTCACCGAAGTCTACCGCGAGCGCCTGAACAACTCCGATCGTTTCCGCCAGTTCTTTTTCGAGCTCACCGAAAAACTCGATCAGGAAGCCACTCGCATCGAGCGTGCGCCGCCTTCCGGTGCTACGCAATCCCACATCATTCACTACAAAACGGCTGAAGACACCAGCGCCATTCAGGGTAATGTGCTGAAGATGCTGGAAAAGCAATTGCGGCAGCTGGAAAAGGAATACGATCGCAAGGAAGCGCTGAACGTAAAGGCCAATGAAGAAATCCTGTTTCTGAAGGACACCCTGCACGAAAAGAACGATGACATCGCCAAACTGCGCAAGCAGATCGTGCGGCTAGAAGAAGAACTGACACAACATCGCCTGGCGCGGGACGCGGTGACACGCACCGACAGGTATGCCAAGCTGGAGTCCGTGCCCGCTGCGCCAGCCGTCGCGCCGCCATCGCCAGCGCCGGTTGTGGACACCGATGTGCAATCCCTGCAACTGAAAATCCGCACGCTGGAACAGGAGCTGGCTGCGTCCTCGAATGCCGTCTACAACGCCTATATGTCCAGTGCGGATCTGGGTATCGTGATTCTATTCATGCTCAGCAGCTTCAATTGCCATACGGTGGAGCAGCTGGCGCAGGATATGTCGCGTACCATTTCCACCTTCGGCCTGAAGACCGTGGTGGGTGTGCGCAAGGGTGGTGAATATTTCTATGTGGCGTCGAAGTCGGGGGATATTCAGCTCAAGACGCTGCTGGATCAGCACCGTGGCAAGGGGGCGCTGGTGGATATCAATCATCTGTTGCTGTACCAGCCGGGCTGTTGCCTGCTTATTCAGGACCCGCCGCGGGACGACAAGGATCGCTATGAACGTATCAAGGATCACATCAGCACGCTGATGAAAGGTGCCGAAGCCCGCCTGACCGCCATCGAAGCCGCACAGGCGGTGCAGCGGCAGAAAACCCAGGTGGAACAGCTGATTCTGCGCAGCCATGAAGTGCTGCAGAACTTCGACCGGAGCGTAGGCAAGCAGCAGGACAAGCTGGCGCGGCTGATCAACATCTTCGCCCAGGATCTGCGCAAGAGCCTGGGCATTCCGCCCGGTGACCAGAAAAGCATTCGCCTGAACATGGAGCTGAAAAAACTCGAGGATGCGCTGCGGGAGTTCTTCAAGATGCAGGATCTGATCGATCCCGCGTTCGCCAAAACCATCACCAAGGTGGCGCAGGGTATTCAGTCAAAACAGAAGGGCGGCGATGGCTGAAGCGCGGGCCGGTGTCAGCCGCCGGCTTTTTCTGCGTAGAGTTCCAGGTATTTTTCTTCCAGCTCCTTGAAGTTGTTTTGCAGAGAGACTATTTCCTCTTTCTGCTTTTCGATCAACAGTTTCAGTCCGGCTACCATGGGCTGGCCGTCTTCGCCGGCGGCTGATCCAGACTGGCGCAGTTGCTCGTTCTCCAGCATCAGTTGTTTGTTCTCGTTGCTGAGCAGGTGGATTTTTTCCACCATGGCAGCACTTTCCTCGTTGAACTTCTCGATGACTTTGCGGGCTTCGGCGTCGTCGTAGGGCGCGGGTGCGGATTGATACTGCATCATGGTGTTGTCATTGCGGGCGCCCATCTCGTGGAAGGCCTCGTGCAGCAGGAACACCAGTTCCCGCAGCTTTTCCGTGCCGGTGAAGTTCTCGCAGATGTCCAGCAGGGAGCGATGCAGCTTCTGTTCGATTTCATTGGGAGCAAAGGAGCTGTCGACGATGGCGCGCACAAAATCCTGCAGGGGTTTGAGCTGCTTGACCTGTTGTTGCAGATCGGCGCGGGTGGTTTCCAGCTGCTGGATGGTTTTGGCGCGGTCTTCCAGCTCGTCGTTGTGGGCGTCTTTCAGCACGCGAGTGGCCTGTTCAACCCGGGCCTGAATCATTTCGTGGATTCTCTGTGCCAGTTCTTCGTAGCGTTTGATCTGTTCGCGCCAGGGCGCGCGGGTGCCAATGGTGTCCTGCACCAGTGCCAGTTCGGTTTGCAGTGCGCTGTAGCGCAGCGCGATGGCCATGTCCTCGGCGGACAGATCCGGCTTCAGGGCCACACTGTCCTGTTTGCAATGGGCGGCGGTGTTGTCGATCTCGAGCTGAAAATGGCGTACCAGACTGTCGCCACTGATGTCGTCTTTGTATTCCGTGAGAATGGCCTGCAGTTGGGCGATGGTTTTTTTCTGCCGTCGCACCAGCAACAGCAGCATTCCGATGACGAGCACCAGAAACACCAGCACCTGAATGCCAATCAGAACTTCGGTAGAAATAGCGGACAGCATGGCAACCCTTTTGCCTCGAATGATCAGGAAAGTATGGCTCAATTATTCATTTGTGCATCTGGGTGAAGTTCTTAACGCCTTGATAGTGCGGCGGTTATTCCGGCTAAAGATTCACGCGTTGCGGCCGACAACAAGGCAAGCCAGTCTCATTCTGCTGTCGGGATGGTGGTCATCGGTCTATTCGTCTGCGGGCAGCAGCCAGGAGTCACCCATCATGTTAGCGTTCAAGCCTTTGTTTCAGCGTGATTTTTCCGGTGGAGTGCCGGCCTGGCAGCGTTCCGGCATGCCGAATCGTGGCGGGCCTGGACAGGCCGAGACGGGCAGCGTGTCTGCGCAATCGATCCAGGCCACGCTGACCATGGCCTATGAGCGCTTGCAGGCATCGGTGCAGAGCCGCTTTCCGGCGGTGAACGCGCCCAATGCGCCGGAGGACACCAGCGACACTGAAACGGATTATTCCCCCCAGGCGGTGGCAGATCGCATTGTGGGATTCGTGGCGGATCGTCTGGCGCAGGAAAAAGCCAACGGTGCCAGCCAGGAACGCCTGCAGTCGCTTTACCAGCAGGGTCTGAAAGGTATCGAGCGCGGCTTGCGTGAAGGTCGAGACATTATCGCCGGCCAGAATATGTTCTCGGGCACCACCAAGGATACGTTCTATGAAACCGTGAATCTGATTGCTGATGGCATGCAGGCACTCGGTGAAGAATTGTTTGGCGTGGAACTGGATGCGCCGACACAACCGGCTCCGGTGGCGGGTAACGGATTTCAGGCCAGCCGCAGTCAGGTGATGCTGGAAAGCAGCCGCAGTTTCGAGATGGAAGTGGTGACCCAGGAAGGCGACCGGGTGAAAATCCTGGTGAATTCCGGGCAGTCGTTTTCCAGCGATCAATTCAAATATCAGGATGGCAATACGAGCATCGATGCGTTCGAAATCAATATGTCCAGCTTCGACAATCTGTCGTTCAGCGTGGAAGGCGATCTGAACGAAAGCGAGCTGGCGGCGCTCAATGAGCTGTTCAGTCAGGTCAACGATGTGGCGGAAACGTTTTACGGCGGCGATGTGGAACTGGCTTTCGACCAGGCCATGAATGTGGGCATGAATCCCGAGCAGCTGGCGTCGTTCGCGGTGAACATGAACCAGTCGGATACTGTCGTTGTGCGTGATACCTATGTGGCGGTGCAGAACATGGCAGGGCCGGCCCGCATGAATCCTTATCAGGACATGTTTGCGCGTCTGGGTGATTTTGCGAAGCAGGCCAACGAAGGTGCCAGCAAACTCGCCGCCATTCCGCAGGCGCCTTCCAACTGGCAATCCCTTTATGCCGATCTGATCGGCCGTCTGCATTCCGATCGTGGCCAGTCCCGTGGCTATGGCGATGCGTTCCAGCGCTTTGCCAATCGTCTGGCCGGCTGAGAACCTGTTCAAATAACGAACATCCCAAACTGGCACCATTCCGGTCTGAGTTCAACAATCAGGCAGGGGTGGTGCGTCTTTGTTATGATCGCCACGGAATTCGCGATGACCTGAACAGGGGAATGTCAGAATGGCGTGGCGTTGTGTGTGGCTGGTGGTGCTGTGGAGTGTGGGGCAGTGGGCCTGGGCGGCGACGGTGGCGGTGCCGGACGCGCTGAAACCCTGGCAGGATTGGGCGCTGCACGGCGAACACACGGCGACCTGCCCGTTCTATTTCGCCGATTTCAAATACAAGCAATGTGCCTGGCCGGGGCGGCTGTCGGTGACAGTCACGCCCAACGCGGTGCAGTTCAGTCAGGACTGGGAACTGTTCGCCGAAAGTGATCTGCCGCTGCCGGGTTCCGATGGTTATTGGCCCCTCGATGTGGAAGTGAACGGCAACAAGGCGCTGGTGGTGGAGCGTCAGGGCGTGCCGCAGCTGCGTCTGCCGAAAGGGCGCTATCAGGTCAGTGGCAGTATTCCCTTCACCCGTTTACCCGAATCCCTGTTAATTCCCCCGCGTACCGCGCTGGTCAAACTGTGGCGCAATGGTGCGTTGATCGCGCATCCGCAACTGGATCGGGATGGACGTTTGTGGCTGGTGGAACGGCAGCAACCGGTTGAAGCGGAAACCAGTGGCGGCAGCGAAGACAAATTGAGCCTGCGCGTATTCCGGCAGTTGCAGGATGACATTCCCTTTCGCCTGAATACCGTCGTGGAACTGGAAGTGGGCGGCAAGCCGCGGGAAATGTTGCTGGGCAAAGTGCTGTTCGACCAGTTTGTGCCGCGTGCATTCGACAGTCCGCTGCCGGCACGTATCGAAGCCGATGGCCGGCTGCGGGTGCAGTTGCGCCCCGGACAGTGGATGATCCGCCTGGATGCTCACCGCAATGGCCCGGTGGAAAAAGTGCAGCTGGAAACCGCTGCCGATGCCTTCTGGCCGGAAGAGGAAGTCTGGGTGATCGAATCCATGCCGGCGTTGCGGCAGATTCGCGTCGAAGGTGTTGAAAGCATCGATCCCCATCAAACCGCGTTGCCGGATGCCTGGAAATCCCTGCCGGCCTATCGTCTGCAAGCCGGCGAGGCGATGACGCTGGTGGAATTGCGGCGCGGTGATCCGCAACCGTCGCCCAATCAGCTGTCGCTGGAGCGGGAGTTGTGGCTGGATTTCGATGGCGGTGGTTTTACCGTGCAGGATCGCCTGAACGGAGTGCTGTATCGCGACTGGCGTCTGACGGCGAACCCGCAACTGGCATTGGGCAGCCTGGAACTCAATGGCCAGCCCCAGGTGATCACGTTGCTGGAAGGTACTCCCGGCGTGGAAGTGCGTCAGGGTCAGCTCGATGCGCTGGCGCTGAGTCGCATTGCGGCGGGGGATTCCGTGCATCATCGCACACTGGCCTCCGCCGGTTGGCAGCATGATGTGGATCGCCTGAGCGCGCGCGTGCAGATGCCGCCGGGCTGGCGTGTGTTCACCGTCACTGGCGTGGACAGCGCGCACAATACCTGGACCGGTTCCTGGAGCGTGTGGGACATCTTCATCGTGCTGATAGCCATCGTCGCGGTGGTGCGTCTGCGCGGCGTGGTTGCCGGTGTGATCTGCGCGCTGGCGTTGCTGCTGATCTATCCCGAGGCGCCGGAATTCCTCTATCTGTGGCTGAATCTGATCGCGGTGATGGCGATTCTGTTCATGCTGCCGGAAGGCAAGCTGCGCCGCTTCATCAATCTGTATGGCACCGCAGCGGCACTGGTGCTGGCGTTGTGGCTGCTGTCGTTCATGGTGGAGCAGGCGCGTCTGGGTTTGTATCCGCAGTTGCACCAGCCCTGGGTGCAGATGGGCGACAGTTATTACAGTTACAGTGGATCAGCCCGCGACGCCGATTTCGCGGTGCCCGCTGCTGCGCCCGCCGAATATGCTGCTGATGCCGTGATGAGCCAGGAAAGCAGCGCAGCGGCTTTGGTGAAAGCGTCCCGCCCGGAACCCAGGCGCGCGCAGCCGAAAATCGAACGCATGGATCCCAATCTGGCGGCACAGACCGGCCCTGGCCGCCCCAACTGGCAGTGGATCGAAACCACGCTGTATTGGAGTGGCCCTGTCACCCAGGCGGAATCCTTCGAACTGTATCTGCTCACCCCCTGGGAAAACCGTCTGCTGGCCTGGTTGCGGGTGTTGCTGGGCGTGCTGATGCTGGTGAGCGTGATCGGCGTGAAGAAAATCAACGGCCAGTGGAAGATGTCGCCCTGGCGGTCCCGCATTGCGCAGCCGGCTGCAGTGGTGCTCATTGCGTGTCTGGGACTGACGGCGCAGGTGCCAGAGGCTAACGCAAGCGATTTGCCGGACGCGGCTCTGCTGCAGGAACTCAAGCAACGTTTGCTGAAGGAACAGGACTGCACGCCGGCCTGTATCGGCATTGAGCGGCTGTACGTGGCGCTGGATGGACAGCGCCTGACCCTGCGCTTTTCCGCGCACACACTGCAATCGCTGTATTGGCCGCTGCCCGACAGCCAGCAGCAATGGCGTATCGACGGTGTGGTGCTGAACGGTGAACCCCATCTGCTGCGGCGCCCGGAAAGTGAAGGTGGCCAGCTGCAGGTCATGCTGCCGGCAGGTCGCCATGATCTGCAACTCACCGGCGAAGTGGGCGCGCGGGCTTTCCAGCTCACCTTTCCGTTGCTGCCCCACAACATCGCCGTGCAAGCGCCGGGCTGGGATGTGCGCGGTGTCGAGAACAGCCGCCTGCAATCCAACGCGCTTTATTTCGAGCCGCACGCCACGCAGACCACTCGCACTGAAACCGCGCAGCAGAAACAGCTCACACCGGATCCGGTGCCGCCCTTTGTCAGCGTGCGGCGACAACTGCGGCTGGGATTGAACTGGTATCTGGAAACCAGCGTGCAGCGGATCGCGCCCCAGCAGGGTGGCATTACGCTGGAGATTCCGCTGCTGCCGGGTGAATCCGTCACCAGTCAGACGCTGGAAGTCGAAAACGGCAAGGTGCGTGTGCATATCAAGCCGGGTCAGGGCAGTGTCACCTGGTATTCCGCGCTCGACAAAACGTCGCGGCTGACACTGGTGGCTGACAGCAGCGGACACTGGAGCGAGCAGTGGATCGTCGATCCGTCGCCACTCTGGCATGTGCAGAGCGAAGGTATTGCGCCGGTGAAGGAAACCGGTGTGGTGAATCAGTGGCAGCCGCGCTGGCAACCCTATCCCGGCGAGCAGTTGACTCTGAATATCCATCGCCCGGAAGCACAGGCAGGTGCCACCACCACCATCGATCAGGTGCAACAGATCGTGACACCGGGACAGCGGGAATCCCGCCATCAGGTGCGCTTCCACCTGATCAGCAGCAAGGGCAGCGAGCAGCGCATCGATCTGCCGCCCGGTTCCCGCATTACCCAGGTGAAGGTCAACGACGAATCCCGCGCGGTGGATGAAGACAGCCAGCGGGTGATCGTGCCGGTTAATCCTGGTCAGCATTGGGTGGATGTGGAATGGCGCGAAACGGTGGAGCTGTCCACCCGCGTGAATACGCCCACGGTGAATCTGAACGCGCCCTACGTGAATCACAGCATCAACCTGCACGTGCCGGATGGACGCTGGGTGCTGTTTGCCGGTGGCCCGGCGATGGGGCCGGCGATTCTGTTCTGGGGTGTGTTGATCGTGACGATTGTGGTGGCGTTCGCGCTCGGTCGCCTGCGTCATCTGCCGGTGAAAACCTGGCATTGGGTGCTGCTGGTACTGGGCCTGTGTGCGGGCTGGATTCAGCTGATGATTTTCATCGTGCTGTGGTTCGTGCTGATGGAAAAACGCAGCAAGCTCGATCCGCAACGGATGACGCGCACCGGCTTCAACCTGATGCAGCTGGGGTTGGCATTGCTGAGCGTGGGCACCTTCTTCGCGCTGGTTGCCGCCATTCCCAACGGCTTGTTGGGTACGCCGGACATGGGTGTGGTGGGCAACGGTTCCAGCCAGCACCAGCTCAACTGGTTTGTGGATCGCGGCGACGGCGCGTTGAGTCAGGCCTGGTTCATTTCCATTCCGCTGTGGATCTATCGTGGCCTGATGCTGGTGTGGTCGTTGTGGCTGGCGCTGAAACTGCTGTCCTGGCTGAAGTGGGGCTGGCAGGCGTTCACCCACGAAGGCTACTGGCGCAGCGATAAAATCCAGAAACCGGATCAGGCAGGCCCGGCATCATGAAAGAATCGGTGACGCTGTTTGGCACGTCGGCCTGTCATCTGTGCGAGGTGGCGCAGGATCTGTTGCGCGCCACACTCAATCCGGAATTTTTCGACGTTGCTACGGTGGACATTGCCGACAGCGACACGCTGATCGAACGTTATGGCGTCCGCATTCCGGTGTTGCGCCGGGACGTGGATGGCAGCGAATTGAACTGGCCGTTCGATGTGGAAGCGCTGATCGCGTTTCTGTCGGAGTGAAAATCCGCTCGTTCAGGCAAGTTTGAACAGGGCGCGGGCGTTGGCGGTGGTGATGTCCGCCAGCTCCTGCGCCGGCATGCCGATACAGGCGGCCACGGCGTCGGTGATGTGGGGCAGGTAGCGCGGTTCGTTGCGGCGGGATTTGGGCTTGGGCTTCAGATCCCGTGGCAGCAGATAGGGGCCGTCGGTTTCCAGCAGCAGGCGGTTCAACGGAATGTCCCGCACCAGTTCCCGCAGATGCAATCCCCGCCGTTCATCGCAAATCCAGCCGGTGATGCCGATATACAGATCCAGCGCCAGATAGGCGTGCAGGGCTTCTGCCGTGCCAGTAAAACAGTGCGCCACGCCGCCGGCCACACGATTGCGAAAACGTCTGAGTAAATTTATCTGATCGTCCAGCGCATCCCGTTCATGCAGAAACAGCGGCAGCCCGGTGTCCGCTGCAATCTGCAATTGCTGTTCGAACACGCTGCGCTGCACGTCGGGCGGCGACAGGTTGCGGTTGAAATCCAGCCCCGTTTCGCCGATGGCCACCACGTGAGGATCTCGCGCCAGTTCGCGCAGGGCGGCAGCGTGCTGTTCGTTCCATTCCTTGGCGTAATGCGGATGAACGCCGGCAGTACAGAACAGCCCGTCGCCGTGGGTTTTACACAGCTGCAGTGCGCGGCGGGAATGCTTCAGATCCGTGCCGGTGAGAATGAGTGTGTGTACGCCGGCATCGCGCCCGGCGGCGATAACCTGTGGCAGATCTGCAGCAAAAGCAGAGTCGGTGAGGTTGATGCCGATATCGACCAGTGAATACGTCAACGTTTCAAATCCATGTACGGGGAACGGGGCCAGCGCGTGCCGGCCGGTGTTGCGGTGGGATTACGCCAGCAAGGATTGCATGATCTCCGCGCTCCACAGCAAAGCGTCCAGATACGCCTGCTCGAATGCCGGTTGTTCGATGCCAAGGCTGTTCAGCTCCTGCCAGTCGATGACATCCCAGTGACCTTGCTCGTGGGCTTCCACCGCGCGCAGGATTCTACCGGGAGTGCCTTGATATTGTAAGAGCGCGCCATTCACTGCGTCGTTGAACGGCAGGCTGGCCAGGATGGCGGCCTTGGGCTGATCGAAAAATGCGTCGATCAGCGAGAACATGCCCACGGTGAAGAAAATATCCTGATCGGATCGCTTGGTTTGCACCGCCAGCAATTCCATCATCCGGGCGCGGGTGAGTGTCAGCGTAATCAGCTCACTGGGTTTGTCTGCCATGCGCGACAGCGCGATGATGCTGGCCCACTGGCGCAGGGCCTTCAGTCCGATCAGCACCATGGCCTTGCGGATACTTTCGATCTTGACGCGGGTGCCGAAGCTGGCGGCGTTACAGATGCGCAGCAGTTTGGTGCTCAGCGAAATATCGTGCGAGATCAGCTTTTCCAGTGAGCCCATGTCCACGTCGGGATTCTGCAATTCCGCCAGCAGACGCATCACCACCATCTTGTTGGAGGGCAGCGCATCGCCCTTTATGTTTTGCGGCCGGCACAGGAAATAGCCCTGGAACAGCTGAAATCCCAGCGCCTTGCAGTGTTCGAACACCGCGTAGGTTTCCACTTTTTCTGCCAGCAGTTGCACCTTGTAGCGTGCCAGCTGCTTCACCTGCTGTTCCAGTGCGGCACCCTGATGTTGCAGCACGTCGATCTTCACAATGGTGGCCAGCTGCAGCAGGGGATGCCATTTCGGTTCGAAGGTGAAATCGTCCAGCGCGATCACAAATCCCCGTTGTGCCAGCGCGCGTACGGCGGCCACCATTTCGGCGTCCGGTTCCACGGTTTCCAGAATCTCGATGGTGACATGGGCGGGGTTGAACGGTGGCGGTGCCAGCAGCCAGCGGCGGGTGAAATTGATGAAAGCACTTTTGTTGTCCGCCGCTTTGTCGATGCCGATCTCGGCAAAGGCATTCACCACCAGCTGCGAGGTGGCCACATCTCCGTCCCACTGCCAGCCAGCCTGTTGTTGCGGTGGCCGGAACAATAATTCATAGGCCGCGACATTCAGTTGGGCATCATAGATGGGCTGGCGGGCCAGCAGAACGTTGGATGACTCCATCGTACAGGCATCCTGAATCGATCAAGCAGGAAAGGGGTTGAAATTCAGTGTAGTCCACCGCGGAATCAGGGGCGGATGGATTTTCTTGGTCTACACTCAACGAACTGTTCATGCACTTATTTTGGAAATGACATGGCAAGCATTCTGGATTCGGTGGATCAGCGTAC
The DNA here is from genome assembly GCA_020062665.1 of Pseudomonadales bacterium. Classification (GTDB taxonomy): domain Bacteria; phylum Pseudomonadota; class Gammaproteobacteria; order Pseudomonadales; family Ketobacteraceae; genus Ch67. The sequence goes on along the minus strand of JAGUVW010000064.1, from coordinate 12,465 downwards.
CCAGCTGGTGGGCGAGAATCGCCTGGAGTTGCTGACCTTTCGGTTGCAGCGGGGAAACCTGTTTGCAATCAACGTGTTCAAGATCCAGGAAGTGCAGACCATGCCCAAGCTCACGGTGATGCCGCAAAGCCATCCCCATGTGGTGGGCGTAACTCATGCGCGGGGCCGTACCATCGCGGTGATCGATCTTAGTGCCGCCATCGGCCTGGGCCCGCTGCAGGATCGCACCCACTGCAACATCATCATTTCCGAGTACAACATGACGATCCAGGCGTTCATGGTCAAATCCGTGGATCGCATCGTCAACATGAACTGGGAAGAGATCATGCCGCCGCCCAAGGGCGCTGGCCGCACCCATTACCTGACGGCCATCACCAAACTCGACAAGGAAATCGTCGAGATCATCGACGTGGAAAAGGTGCTGCAGGAAATCTCGCCCTACAATACCCGGGTGAATCCGGCTTCGGTGGATGCGGGCGTGGTGGCGGATGCAGAAGGGCTGGAAATTCTGGCCGTGGATGATTCCACCGTGGGCCTGAGCCAGGTGCGTGAAACCGTGGGCCAACTGGGATTGCGTATCCTGAGTGCGCGGGATGGTGCCACTGCGCTGCGCCTGCTGAAGAAGTGGGCCGATGAAGGCGTGGACGTGCCGCGCAAACTGGCCATGGTGATCACCGATGCGGAAATGCCGGAAATGGATGGCTATCGCCTGACGCGGGAGATTCGCGAAGATCCCCGCCTGAAGGATCTGTTTGTCATTCTGCACACCTCCCTGAGTGGCACCTTCAACAAGGCCATGACGCAGAAAGTGGGGTGTGATGATTTTCTGTCGAAATTCGAGCCCGACAAGCTGGCCCAGGTGGTGCAGGAACGCATCCGGGCCTATCGGGCTCAGTATCCCAAAGGCAGCTGACCTTGCTTCAGTCGCAGCAGGGTTCAAATGCCTTGCGGATTTCCTCCATGCGTGAACGGTTCTTGCCAAAATCGCTGTAACCGGTGCGCGAAGCCGAACGCACTTCCACCAGATTATCCTTCACCAGAAATTCACCGTCGTCGATGAAACCCATGGTAGGGCTGCGGAAGGTCACCCACAGATAGCTGCCGTTGTCTTCTTTGATTTCGGTGTCCTTGCGCACGCCCAGTACGCTGACCAGCTTGCGCTTGGCGGCATCTTTGCTGCCGGTGAATTTCAGCGGTGCAATCTTGTGAGTGTCATCGGCGTTGTGTGAGCTGACGCAGTTCGGGCTGCTGGGGCAGATGCCCAGTTGTTGCTGAATAACGCCTTTGGTCACAGGGCTGGAAGAACATCCAGCCAAAAGTGCGCTGGCAGTCAACGCCAAAGTGGCGGCCGCGCGTGAAACGTTGATGCAAGTCATCGTGTATATCCCTTCTGTAGTATTGGTCTTGGGCCCATTGACCCACGTCATTATTGCGAATTCCCGCCTCCCTAGACTACCCCTCATTACGATTTATAACAGTTTGATTTTATGTCTGTTCATAGAGAGGAAGTTGCAATGATGATCAAGTCTACAGTAACGGCATTGGCTCTGGGTGTGGCGTTGGCGTCCGGTTCGGCATTCGCCTACCAGCAGGGTGATTTCATTGTCCGGGTGGGTGCGGCGGGTGTTGATCCCCAGGAAGACAGTTCCGAACTGCAGGTGAATGGCGATCCCCTGACAGCGGTGGTGCCAGCGGCTGCGCCGGCTACTGCGGGTGTGGACAGTAACGTGCAGCTGGGTCTGACCTTCACCTATATGGTCAGCGACAACGTCGGCTTTGCACTGCTGGGTGCCACGCCGTTCCAGCACACGGTAACCGCCAACCTGGGTGCCGTCGGTGTGGTGAAGGCTGCCGAGGTGTCGCATCTGCCGCCGACCCTGAGCGCGCAATATTATTTCCTGGGCAAGGATTCCCGGTTCCAGCCCTATGCAGGAATAGGCGTCAACTACACCACCTTCTTTGATGAGGAAGTTGCCGCTGAACTGGATGCGGTTACCAGCACGCTGGGATTGGGTGAAGCCACGGGTGTGGATCTGGATGACTCCTTCGGCTTTGCATTTGAAGTGGGTTGCGATTTTGCCGTTACCGATCGCATCATCGTCAACGCCGCAGTTTGGAAAATTGATATCGATACCACGGCTACTTTCAGCTACGCCGGTGGCAACAAGATAGAAGCTGACGTTGGCATCGATCCGCTGGTGTACATGGTGGCCGCCGGTTACAAGTTCTGATTGGATAGCGCGCACTCTGTTGTTTTGTTTTTCTCCTGGGATTCTATCCCGCCAGGTCAAGCCCCTCTCGCAGGGGCTTTTTTCGTTTTGATCCCGGCGCCGGAAGCCGGCATAGTGGCGGGATGATCGAACCGGTGGAACAAACAGTACGTTGCTTTCTGGGGATGGGATTGGCAGATGCGGATCGCGTTCGTATTCAATCCTGTCTATCGCCCTTGCGTGGGCAGCCCTGGGCGGACCATGTCCGTTGGGTGGCAGCGCACAACTGGCATCTGACGCTGACGTTCCTGGGTAATCGTTCATCGCCCTGGCTGGCGGCGGTGCGTGCGGATCTGGCGGCGTTGTCACCTCATCCGGCAGCGACTGAATCGGTCATGACAGCCAGTGGACTGCAGGTGGGCTGTTTTCCCGATGCCAAGGGGCGCATTGTGGCGCTGGAGCTGCAGCCTGATCCGTCGCTGCTGGCCATCAAGTCCCGGCTGGACAGCCTGCTGCTGCGTCACGGTTGCGAGCCGGAGACACGTTCCTTCCGGCCCCATGTCACGCTGGGTCGGTTCGAGCGGGGTGGGCATGAGCCGTTGCCGCCACACTCTTTCACGTCGACGCTGACATTTTCCCGCCTCACGCTTTTTCAAAGTACGCCGACCCGGCAGGGTTCCGAGTATCAGGCACTGTGGTCGTTGCCGCTGGACGGGTTGTTCGGCGTCGACGACAGCGGTCAATCAACCACTTAGCGTCATTACTGCATTCGGGCACGATCCTTGCGATAAACCGCCAAAGCCCTTGGGGGCGTCAATTTTTTGATTGGCAGTGAAGGTGTTATGGCGGCGGGTGCAGGCAGTCCAATTCGCAATGTTCTTCTGAAACACGGCAACCTGGGGATTCCAGCGTTTCTGCTGATCATCATGGCGATGATGACATTGCCCATGCCGGCGTTTCTGCTCGATGTGTTCTTCACCTTCAATATCGCGCTGTCGCTGGTGGTGCTGCTGGTGGCGGTGTACGCGCTGCGGCCGCTGGATTTTGCCACCTTTCCCACCATCCTGCTGGTGGCGACGCTGCTGCGGCTGGCGCTGAACGTGGCATCGACGCGGGTGGTGCTGCTCGAAGGTCACAATGGCGGCGACGCGGCGGGCAAGGTCATCCAGGCCTTTGGTGAGGTGGTGATCGGCGGCAATTACGCCGTGGGTATCGTGGTGTTCGCCATCCTGGTGATCATCAACTTTGTGGTGGTGACCAAAGGTGCCGGCCGGGTTTCCGAAGTCAGCGCCCGTTTCACCCTGGACGCCATGCCCGGCAAGCAGATGGCCATCGATGCCGACCTGAACGCCGGCCTGATCAATCAGGAAGAAGCCAAGAAGCGCCGCCAGGATGTGTCCTCGGAAGCCGATTTCTACGGCGCCATGGACGGCGCGAGCAAGTTCGTGCGCGGTGATGCCATCGCCGGCATCCTGGTGTTGTTCATCAATATCATCGGCGGCCTGGCCATCGGCATGGCCCAGCACGGACTGGATTTTTCCAGCGCAATGCGGGTGTATGCCCTGCTGACCATCGGTGACGGCCTGGTGGCGCAGATTCCCTCGCTGCTGCTGTCGACTGCCGCTGCCATTATCGTTACGCGGGTCAATAGCTCCGAGGCATTGGGCAACCAGGTCATGCGCCAAATGTTTGGCACGCCCCAGGCGCTGGGTGTGGCCGCTGCCATCATGGCGATCATGGGCATGATTCCCGGTATGCCGCACATTGCGTTTCTGGGGCTGGCCCTGGCCTGTGGGGGCGGTGCGTACTGGATTCACTATCGCCAGCAGGTCAAGCAGAAAGCGGGCACGCCGGCTGAACTGCGCGAAAAACAAATGGAAGAAGGCGCTGCCGCCCGCGAAAGCGAATGGAAGGAATTGAACTGGGACGACGTGCAACCGGTGGATTCCATCGGCCTGGAAGTGGGTTATCGCCTGATTCCGCTGGTGGACAAAGGGCAGGGTGGCCAGCTGCTGGGTCGCATCAAGGGTGTGCGGAAAAAACTGTCGCAGGAGCTGGGTTTTCTGGTGCCGTCGGTGCATATCCGCGACAACCTGGATCTGCTGCCGAATGCCTATCGCGTTACCCTGATGGGCGTTTCCATCGACGAAGCGGAAGTGCACGCCGATCGCGAACTCGCCATCAATCCCGGCCAGGTGTTCGGTACCATCAATGGTATTGCCTGCAAGGATCCGGCGTTTGGTTTGGATGCGGTGTGGATCGAACCTGGCCAGCGCGATCAGGCGCAAACTATGGGCTACACCGTGGTGGATGCCAGCACGGTGGTGGCCACTCACCTGAACCAGATCATGCTCAAGCATGCCCACGAACTGCTGGGCTTCGAAGAAGTACAAAAGCTGCTGGAAAACCTGCAGAAGAGTTCACCCAAACTGGTGGAAAACCTGGTACCCAATCCGCTGCCGCTGAGCAAGCTGCACAAAGTGCTGCAGAACCTGCTGCAGGAAGGCGTGCCGATTCGCGACATTCGTACCATCGCCGAAGCGTTGGCAGAAGTAGCGCCCAAGAGTCAGGATCCTGACGCGCTCACTGCTGCGGCCCGCGTGGCACTTGCCCGCCTGATCGTGCAAACCATCTTTGGTGTCAGCCGCGAACTGCCGGTAATCACGCTGCAGCCGGAACTGGAACAGCTGTTGCATCAGGCAGTACAGCAAGCACTGAATTCTGGCGGTACTGCCAGTGACGCGATCATCGAACCGGGCCTTGCAGAAAAATTGCAGCGCTCGGTGGCGAAAGCGGCACAGAAACAGGAAGTGGCCGGACATCCGGCAGTGCTGCTGGTATCGCAGGGCGTACGGCCGATGTTGTCACGGTTCCTGCGTTTCAGTGTCCAGGGGTTGAGTGTGTTGTCCTACAACGAAATTCCTGACACCAAACAGATCACGATTACGGCCTCTGTCGGCCAGTGACAGAAAGGTAAGCAGCAATGAGTACACATAAATTCACTGCACCGGACATGCGTCAGGCACTGAAAATGGTTCGCGATCAACTGGGCGCCGAAGCCGTGATTCTGTCGAATCGCAAGGTGGCTGCGGGCGTGGAAATCATTGCCGCCGCCGACTATGACGTATTCATGGCGGAACATCAGGAGCGTGAGCGCAAAACCAACCACGTGCCGCCATTCATGGATAACGCTGCGCCGGTGAAAGCGCCGGCTCAGGGTGATCCCGGTCGTGTCATCGCACGGGACAAGAGTGCTGACGCTGCGCTGGCACAACAGGTAAAACGTTTCGCAGAACAGCAGGCAGCGGCACCGGCCAAGCGCGCTTTCGGTGAAGAATGGCTGAAGCAGATCAGCCAGCTGGAGAGCGGCGATGAAAGCGAACCCAGTGTTGCGATCAGCAAGCAGGGTCGCAGCCAGTTGCAGCGGGAGCCGGCAGCGCAAGCCGCTGCAGCTCAACCGGTCGCGAGGCCTGCCGCCCCCATTCCCAATGCAGAACTGGCGGCCATGCGCAATGAAATCAGTCAGCTGCGCAGCATGTTGAGCGTGCAACTGGCCAATGTGGCGTGGGGCGATTTCAGCTATCGCCATCCCCTGGAAGCCAATGTATTCAAGCGCCTGACCCGCCTGGGTTTGTCGCCGGCCCTGTGTCGCAAACTGCTGCGCAACCTGAAGCCGGACATGGATGTGAAGGCCGCGTGGCAACATAGCTTGAAAGAACTGGGTGACGATCTGCCGCTGATGCAGGAAGACATTCTGGCGCACGGTGGCATATTCGCTTTCGTCGGCCCGGCCGGTGTGGGCAAAACCACCACCATCGCCAAGCTGGCGACAAAATATGTACTCGAACATGGCGCCGACGATATCGCCCTGGTGACCACCGACAGCTATCGCATCGCCGGTCACGAGCAGCTGAGCACGCTGGGCCGCATTCTGAAAGTGCCGGTGCGCGTGGTGACCGATCAGCATCCGCTCGATCAGATCCTGCGCTCGCTTTCACGCAAGAAGCTGATTTTGATCGATACAGCCGGCCTCAGTCACAAGGATCAGGTGCACAAGGAGCAGATGCGCCTGCTGGAAACCATGGGCGCGAATGTCCAGCGCTGGCTGGTGCTGTCCAGCACGGCCCAGCGCCGGATTCTTGACAGGGCGGTCGACGATTACAAGCATTTGAATCTTGAGGGATGTATCTTCACAAAACTGGACGAATCCGCCAGTTTGGGCGAGGCTTTAAGTGTAGCAATCGAAGCGCAGTTACCCATTGCCTACATCACGGACGGGCAGAATATTCCGGATGACATCGAAGTTCCCCAGCCATCCCGCCTGATCAACCACGCTATCGCCCTGGCCAAGGAATACCGAGCTGACGATAGCCTGGTGGCGGATCTGTATAACGACGCCCTGGCATCGACGGAAACCAATCTGGCCTACGCCTAAGACAGAAGAAAGGTATTTGTGAATTCATTTATGAGTAATCATCCCGTACAGGTGATCGCGGTAACCGGTGGCAAGGGTGGCGTTGGCAAGAGCAACGTCACCATCAATCTGGGCATGTGTCTGGCAGAGATGGGCCGGCGCGTCGTGCTGCTGGATGCCGACCTTGGCCTGGCCAATCTGGATATTCTGCTGGGGCTCACCGCCCGGGAAAATCTTTCCCACGTCCTCAAAGGCGAGTGCACCTTGCGCGATATTCTGGTGGATGGCCCCGGCGGCATGAAGATCGTGCCGGCGTCTTCCGGCGTGGTGGAGCTGGTGAATATGGGCGCGCGGGAACACGCGGGCCTGATTCATGCGTTCAGCGAACTGAGTGATCTGGTGGACGTGCTGCTGATCGACACCGCCGCCGGCATTTCCGACATGGTGGTGAGTTTCGTCAACGCGGCGCAGGAAAGTCTGTTCGTCGTCACCAACGAACCGACATCCATCACCGATGCGTATGCCATGATTAAACTGTTGAATCAACAACATGGCATGTACCGCTTCAATATTCTGGCGAACATGGTGCGCACCCAGCAGGAGGGCCGCGAGATTTACGCCAAGCTGTCCAAGGTCACCGACCGTTTTCTGGATGTCGCGCTACAATTTACAGGATGCATTCCCTACGACGATTACGTGCGCAAGGCCATCATGCGGCAGAAACCGGTGGTGGAAGCCTATCCCCGCAGCAAGGCGGCACTGGCATTTCGCACGCTGGCCAACAAGGTGGACAGCTGGCCGTTGCCCACCACACCTCGCGGCCATCTGGAATTCTTCGTTGATCGGCTGGTGCAGGGCGCTGCTGTCAGGTAGCGGGATGCCACATGCAGGGTGTCAATCGATACGCCATGTACAACGATGAATCGGCACCGCCACTGGAAGCCCTGGTGGAACACCATACGCCACTGGTGAAACGCATCGCGCATCACCTGCTGGCGCGGTTGCCTGCTTCGGTGTCGGTGGAAGATCTGTATCAGGCCGGCATGATCGGCTTGCTCGATGCCATCAAACGCTTCGACGCCACCAAGGGCGCCAGCTTCGAAACCTATGCGGGCATTCGCATTCGCGGTGCCATGGTCGACGAAGTGCGCAAGGGTGAGTGGGCGCCACGCTCGGTGCACCGCAACGCCCGCCGCGTTCAGGAAGCCATCCGTGCGGTGGAATTCCGCACCTGTCGGGACGCCACCGATCGCGAGATCGCGCAGGAACTGGGAATCAGCCTCGACGATTACTTCGGCATGCTGCAGGACAGCATGGCCACCAAACTGTTCAGCATGAGCGATCTGGAGTCTCCGGACGACCATATCGACACCAGTCTGCAGGATCGCTCCTCCGATGATCCGCTGGCTGCCCTCACCGACGGTGACTTCCGCCAACACCTGGCCGCCGCCATCGAAACCCTGTCCGAACGGGAACAACTGGTGCTTTCCCTTTATTACGAAGAAGAACTCAACCTCAAGGAAATTGGTGAGGTGCTGGGGGTCAGTGAATCCCGGGTCAGCCAGATCCACAGTCAAGCTGCTCACCGTTTGCGCGGGCGCCTGCGCGAGTGGCTTTGATTCCGTTACAAAAACTGGATACGTCCAATTCTGCTACTAGACTTACGTAAGGCAAGAACGGGCCACCCTGTAGTAGTCAATTAGGTTCAATGGAGGCAGCCTTGAACAAGAACATGAAAATCCTCATCGTTGACGACTTTTCCACGATGCGACGGATCATCAAGAACCTGCTGCGCGATCTCGGGTTCACCAATACCCAGGAAGCGGACGACGGCAACTCGGCACTCCCGATGCTGAAAGCCACCGATTTTGATTTTCTTATTACCGATTGGAATATGCCCGGTATGACGGGGATCGACCTGCTCAAAGCCGTGCGGGCCGATGACAAGCTGAAAAGTCTCCCGGTGCTGATGGTGACGGCGGAAGCCAAGCGTGAACAGATCATCGAAGCTGCCCAGGCAGGCGTGAACGGCTATGTGGTCAAGCCCTTCACCGCTCAGGCGCTCAAGGAAAAAATCGAAAAGATCTTTGAGCGGGTTGATGCCTGAGGAAAATCCCAGTCAGCGGACGTGAGATGAGCATGACGGAACGAGCGCAGCAGGATCCACTGGTCGAATACGCCAAGACACTTTTGACGCAGCTTGAAAGTGGTGATGCGCTGGAAGCAATGAACACCATCGCCAACCTGCATCAGGCGCGCGACCAGTTTCTGTTTAACGAAGTCGGAAAGCTCACCCGCAGTCTGCATGAATCCATCAAGAATTTTGCCATTGACACCTCGCGCGCGGGCAACAAGGTGCACGACGAAATGTCCCGCATGCAGGACGCTTCCGAGCGGCTGAATTACGTCATCTCCAAAACCGAGCAGGCTGCCAACAAGACCATGGACATGGTGGAAAACATCATTCCACTGACGTCACAGCTCGGTGAGCGGGCGCGGGCACTGAAGCCGGAATGGCAGCGCCTGATGCGCAAGGAAATTAAGCCGGAGGAATTCCGCCGCCTGACCCGCGACGTGGAAAAATTTCTGGATCTGGCCAGCGACGAAACCTCGCGCATCGGCAGCAATCTGTCGGACATTCTGTTGGCGCAGGATTTTCAGGATCTGACCGGCCAGGTGATTCGCCGCGTGATCCAGCTGGTGCACGAAGTGGAAGACAATCTGGTGAATCTGGTGAAGATGGCGGGCACCATCGATCAGATCACCGGCATCACACATGAGTTGCCCGAAAAAGTCGTGGTCGACACCGGCCCCAACATTGGCCCTGAAGGTCCCATCATCAATCCGGAGAAACGGAACGATGTAGTAGCCGGCCAGGATGATGTGGACGCACTGTTGTCCAGCCTCGGTTTCTGATGGAGTCAGGGTATGAGTTTTGATGCGGATGAAGAAATCTTACAGGACTTTCTGGTGGAAGCGGGGGAGATCCTCGAAGTTCTGTCGGAACAGCTGGTGGAGCTGGAAAACCGTCCGGATGACGCCAATCTGCTGAATGCCATCTTCCGCGGATTTCACACCGTCAAGGGTGGTGCGGGTTTCTTGCAGCTTGATCCGCTGGTGGAACTCTGTCATGCCGCCGAGAACGCATTTGATTTGCTGCGCAACAACAAGCTGAAAGTGACATCCGAGTTGATGGATGTGGTGCTGCAGTCCCTGGACGCCGTCAACGGCATGTTCGCGCAAGTGAACGCGCGTGCCTTTCCCGAGCCCGCCGATCCTGCATTGATGCACGCATTGCATGCCATCATTCATGGCGAAGTGCCCGCGTCATCCCAAACGGCTCCGGGGCATGACGAGCCCGCCGAAGCAGAGCCCGAGGCCGCCGCCACGTCAGGCGACATTACTGACGAAGAATTCGAACAACTGCTGGGTGCGCTCGACGAAGAAAAAGCACCGGCCACCAAATCCGCTGCCGGTGGCGGTGACATCGAACTGTTCGGCGAAGATGAAGAAGTCAAAGCAGTCGCCAAATCCGGCTCCAGCGAGGAAATCACCGAAGCAGAATTCGAAGCGCTGCTGGATCAACTGCATGGCAAGGGTAAGCCCGTGGGTGCTACGCCTGCACAAGCCAAGGCAGCGCCGGCCGCCAAATCAGCATCGGGTGAAGAAATCACTGACGATGAATTCGAAGCCCTGCTGGATGAACTGCATGGCAAGGGCAAGCATGGCGGCACACCCAAAGCCGAAACTGCCAGCGATGCCAAACCCGCTGCACCTGCCGGTAGCGGCGATCTGATTACCGACGATGAGTTCGAAGCCCTGCTGGATCAGTTGCATGGCAAGGGCAAGTCGCCCACGGCTGGGAAAGCTGCTGCGGAAAAACCTGCGGCCAAGCCGGAACCGCCCGCCAAAACCGAAAAGCCCGCCGCCAAACCCGCTGCGAAGGCACCTGCCAGTGCCGCGTCTGCTGCAGAAGCCAAACCCGCGCCGAAGCCGGAACCCAAACCGGCTGCACCTGCCAAAGCCGTTGCCCACGACATGGATGACGATGGCGATGAGCGTCGTGCCGGTGCCCGAGGTGGTGCTGCAGCGCCAAAGGAAGCGGCCGCCGAGAATACCGTGCGGGTGGATACCAAGCGCCTCGACGACATCATGAACATGGTGGGTGAGCTGGTATTGGTGCGCAATCGCCTGGTGCGGTTGGGCCTGCGCAGCGCGGATGAGGATCTGGCAAAAGCGGTAGCCAACCTGGATGTTGTCACCGGTGATCTGCAGACGGCCGTGATGAAAACCCGGATGCAGCCGATCAAGAAAGTATTCGGCCGCTTTCCCCGCGTGGTGCGCGATCTGGCGCGTAACCTGAAGAAAGAAATCAACCTGGAACTCGAAGGCGAAGAAACCGATCTGGACAAGAATCTGGTGGAAGCGCTGGCCGATCCGCTGGTGCACCTGGTGCGTAACAGCGTGGATCACGGTATCGAAGCGCCGGATGTGCGCGAGAAAATGGGAAAATCCCGCGTCGGGCGCGTGGTGCTGGCGGCCGAGCAGGAAGGGGATCACATCGTATTGTCCATCACCGACGATGGTGGTGGTATGGATCCCGCCGTACTGCGGCGCAAGGCAGCAGAGAAGGGATTGATGGATGCAGAATCCGCCGAGCGCCTCAGCGATCAGGAAGCCTTCAACCTGATTTTCCATCCAGGTTTTTCCACCAAAGATCAGATTTCCGACGTGTCCGGTCGTGGTGTGGGCATGGATGTGGTGAAAACCAAGATCAGCCAGCTCAATGGCACCATCGACGTCAAATCGGAAAAAAACATTGGCACCCGCATCGCCATCAAAGTGCCGCTGACGCTGGCGATCATGCCGACCCTGATGGTGATGCTGGGCAAGCAGGCATTCGCGCTGCCGTTGGTGAACGTGAACGAGATATTCCATCTGGATCTTTCGCGCACCAACGTGGTGGACGGCCAGGAAGTAGTGGTGGTGCGGGAAAAGGCGCTGCCGCTGTTTCATCTCAAGCGCTGGCTGGTGCGAGGTGCGCCTGCATCCGAGCGTGAAGCCCATGTGGTGATCGTCAGCGTTGGTACACAGAAAGTGGGTTTTGTCGTGGATCAGCTGATCGGACAGGAAGAAGTGGTGATCAAGCCGCTGGGCAAAATGCTGCACGGAACGCCCGGCATGGCCGGCGCAACCATTACCGGTGATGGACGCATAGCGCTGATTCTGGATATTCCCAGCATGCTGAAAGCCTATGCGCACCGTTCGTGAGGGTGCGCGGCATGATGTGGGTGCGAACGGACGGGAGCCATTGAATGCCGATCCAAGTCCTGGTCGTCGACGACTCTGCTTTTTTTCGCAGGCGCATCAAGGAGATTCTGGAGCGTAACCCGGACATCAGGGTTGCAGGCTTTGCCGACAATGGCCGTATGGCGATCGAAAAAGCCAACGAACTGAAGCCGGATGTCATCACCATGGATTATGAAATGCCGTTGCTCGACGGCATTTCCGCCGTGAAGGCTATCATGGCTGCCCGGCCAACGCCCATCATGATGTTTTCATCCCTCAGTTTCGAAGGTGCCCGTGTCACACTCGACGCGCTGGAAGCTGGTGCGCTGGATTACCTGCCGAAAAGTTTCGAATCCATGTCCGGCGATCCGGGTGAGAGCGCGCGCATACTGCAGGAAAAAGTCATCGCCATCGCGCGGCATGGTCGCTCCATGGGCAAGCTGGCCGGGAATGCTGCTGCTCCGGTGGTGGCGCCAAAAAAAGAACCCTCGCCTGCGCCCGCTCCACCGAAGACCGCCATAAAACCGGCACCCGCTGCAACGTCCGCTGTCG
>JAGUVW010000027.1 GCA_020062665.1 Pseudomonadales bacterium | reverse complement strand
CCGCGCCATCGCGCTTGCTGCCAGCACGGTTCGGCTCGCCACGGGCAGAAACCGGTGCGCCGGTTTTCTTGGCAGTATTGCCGGCGCGCGGTGGCAGGCCCGTATGCTGCGTCAGAATCTGACCCTTGCGCGGCTGCGGGTTCAACCCCGCCGGTCTGCGCGCGGCTCCGTCAGCGGATTTCTGCGCCGAGTGATGATTCGCCGGCTGGGTCGGTGGCACCAGATGCTTCTTGCCGTAACCGATCAGATGGGCCTTGCCCATTTTCTGCAGCGCTTCACGGATCATCGGCCAGTTGTCAGGATCGTGATAGCGCAGAAATGCCTTGTGCAGGCGGCGCTGTTTTTCGCCGCGCGGAATCACCACTTTGTCGGTTTTGTAATTCACCCGGTGAATGGGATCTTTTTCCGTGTGGTACATGGTAGTGGCCATCGCCATGGGCGACGGATAGAACGTCTGCACCTGATCGGCGCGGAATCCATTCGCCTTCAGCCACAGCGCCAGGTTCATCATGTCTTCATCGGTGGTGCCAGGATGCGCGGCGATGAAATACGGAATCAGGAACTGTTCCTTGCCGGCTTCCTTCGAGAACTTGTCGAACATTTTCTTGAAGGCGTCGTAGGCGCCCATGCCCGGCTTCATCATTTTCGACAGCGGGCCCATCTCGGTATGCTCCGGCGCGATTTTCAGATAGCCCCCCACGTGATGGGTCACCAGTTCACGCACGTATTCCGGATCGAGCACCGCCAGATCGTACCGCAGGCCCGACGCCACCATCACCCGCTTGATGCCCGGCAGTTGCCGCGCACGGCGATACAGTTTCGTGGTGGGCGAATGATCGGTGACCAGATTCTTGCAGATGGTGGGGAACACGCAGGACAGACGCCGGCAACTGGCGTGAATCTCTTCGCTCACGCAATTGAGCTGGTACATGTTCGCGGTGGGGCCGCCCAGATCGGAAATGGTGCCAGTGAAGCCCGGTGTCTTGTCGCGGATGCTTTCGATTTCGCGAATGATGGAATCTTCCGAGCGGCTCTGGATCACGCGGCCTTCGTGTTCGGTGATGGAACAGAACGAGCAACCGCCGAAACAGCCACGCATGATGTTCACCGAAAAACGGATCATCTCGTAGGCGGGAATTTTGGCGTCGCCATAGGCGGGATGGGGCACCCGCTGATAGGGCAGTTCGAATACGCTGTCGAGTTCTTCGGTGGACAGCGGCACTGCCGGCGGATTCACCCACACATAGCGGTCTCCGTGCTGCTGCACCAGGGTGCGCGCATTGGCGGGATTGGTTTCCAGATGCAGCACGCGGGACGTGTGGGCGTACAGCACCGGATCCTTGCTCACCTTTTCGAATTTCGGCAGCAGGATGAATTGCTTTTTGGCGCCCGGTGACGGGCGGATGTGAATCACGTTGGCCGGTATATCCACCGCCGGGTTGTCCCCGGTGGCGCAGGCAGCGTTATTGGCGGCTGCCTCGCCTTCCCAGTGGTAGGGATTCTTGAGGGGATCGACCTTTCCCGGCGTGTCGATGCGGGTGGAATCCTTCACGTCCCAGTCGGTGGGCAGCTCATTCACCACACAGGCAGTGCCGCGCACATCGCGGATATCCTTCATCGGCTGGCCGGCCGCGACGCGCTGGGCGATTTCCACCACGGCCCGTTCCGCGTTGCCGTACACCAGCAGGTCGGCCTTGGCGTCGAGGATCACCGAGCGGCGCACCTTGTCCGACCAGTAATCGTAATGGGCGATGCGGCGCAGGCTGGCTTCGATGCCGCCCGCCAGGATGGGTACGTCGTTGTAGGCTTCGCGGCAGCGCTGGCTGTACACGATCACCGCCCGGTCGGGCCGCTTGCCGCCTTCGTTATTCGGCGTATAGGCGTCGTCGTGGCGCAGTTTGCGGTCGGCGGTGTAGCGGTTGATCATGGAGTCCATGTTGCCGGCGGACACCGCAAAAAACAGGTTAGGCTTGCCCAGGATCTTGAATGGCTCGGCGCTGTTCCAGTCCGGCTGGGCGATGATGCCGACGCGAAATCCCTGTGATTCCAACAACCTGCCGATCACCGCCATGCCGAAGCTGGGGTGGTCCACATAGGCGTCGCCGGAAATGATGATGATGTCGCAGCTGTCCCAGCCCAGGGTGTCCATTTCCGCCCGCGACAGGGGCAGGAAAGGCGCGGTGCCGAAGCATTCCGCCCAATAACGGGGGTAGCTGAACAGGGATTTGGCTGCTTGCATAAAGAGGATGTTCTGACTGCGCGGCAAAAAGTCCGGCAATTCTAGCGAAAGACGGGATTTTTCTCCATTGCGCCGTGTTTTGGTGCAATTTCTGTAAGGGTATATCCGCTACACTGAAAACCATCGGCGACGCAAAATGGATGGTGTTATGATGCATCGCCTATCGAGCAGGAGCAGGCAGTTATGACCTATTGCGTGGCCATGAAGTTGGACAAGGGTATGATTTTTCTATCCGATTCCCGCACCAACGCGGGTGTGGATCATATCGCCACTTTCCAGAAGATGTATTTCTTCAACCAGCCCGGCGAGCGCGTCATTGTCATGATGAGCGCGGGCAATCTGGCCACTACCCAAAGCATCGTCAGCCTGCTCAATTCCCGCGTGCGCGATCGCGAGCACAACATTCTCACCGTGCGTTCGCTGTATGAAGCCGCCGAGATGGTGGGCGAAACCATGCGCGAGATCGTCGCCCGTGATGCCCAGGGCCAGCAGAGTCAGGGTATCGATTTCACTTGTTCACTGTTGATCGGCGGCCAGATTCGCGGCGAAGGCATGCGCCTTTTCAATATTTATCCGCAAGGCAATTTCATCGAGGCCACCAACGACACGCCTTATTTCCAGATCGGCGAATCCAAGTACGGCAAACCGATTCTCGATCGCGCGCTGCGTTCCACCACCTGTCTGCCGGAAGCGCTCAAGTGCGGCCTGATTTCCTTTGATTCCACCATGAAAAGTAATCTGTCGGTGGGATTGCCGCTGGATATGTCGATCTACAAGACGGATCAGTTCAACCTGCATCTGCATCAGCGCTTTTATGAAGACGACGCCTACCTGATGAGCCTGCGCCAGCAATGGAGTGAGGGGTTGAAAAACCTGCTGGCCTCTATTGCGCCGCCGGCGATTCAGAATCTGGACTGAGCGGAAAATTCCAATCGTAAAAAAGCGGCACCCTCGGCAGACGGTGCCGCTTTTTTTGGGGGGCGCGCGCAGCAGCGTGCGCAGCGGCGTTGGGCGGTGTTCAGGAGCAGCAGGCTTTGCCACCATCGCCATCCACCGGTGCTTCCTTGCGGAAACCGGCCTTGCCCAGCATCCACATGGCAGGACACCAGTTGGTGAAGGCGCTCTGCAACAGGTTCAGGCCGACAAACGCGGTGAACAGGAAGAAGCCCGGATGCACGTAATAACCCAGTGCCACGCTGAGCAGAACGAAAAAGCCGGCCATGGCGCGCAATCCCTGGTTGATGGTCATATTCATGGTGCGGTCTCCCGTTTACCCATGGTGAATCGGTTCAGGCGTATTTGCTGAGCAGGGCGCGGATCTGCGCCATCTGCGCGTTGGCTGTCGTGTTGTCGCGCTGCTGCAGCACGTCGTGCTCGATCATGCAGGCCAGCATTTCGTGGAACGCCTTGTCCAGTGCCTTGCGGGCCGCCGCCATCTGCTGGGCAATCTTCTCGCAGTCAGCTTCCTCGTCGATCAGACGGCGGATGCCGCGCACCTGGCCTTCGATGCGGGCCAGGCGGTTGCTGATGTCGGTGCGGGTACTGCTGTCGTAGCCCTGCATGGGGTGGCTCCACATGGTTGTTGTGTTAAATACTATACCCGGTAGGGTATATGTCAAGGCCAGCCAACCATCCTGCAGGCAAGTGCTTGAAAGCAAAGGATCAGATGATACCGGCGTCCAGACTGGCGGCCATGGTCATGCCCAGTTGTTCGCACTGTTGCAGGAATTCCTCCTGCCATTCGCCCCGGCACAGCAGCGGTTCCTGCACGCAGCGCCAGCGCAGGCCGGTGGTAATGGTTTCGATGGCGCGGCGGGTGCCGGTGCCGTCGTGGCCGGCGCGGATGTAGAAAGCGAAGGGTTTGGCCTGGGTCTTCTCCAGGCAGGGGTAGTAGATGCGGTCGAACCAGTCCTTCAAGGCGCCTGCCATGTAGCCCAGGTTTTCGGTAGTGCCGAGGATCAGGGCATCCGCCCGCAGCACGTCATCAGAGCCCGCCTGCAGCGGGGGAATATGCTGCACGGTCACGCCACTGATATCCGGGTGACGAGCGCCGCGCAGCACGGCTTCCATCATGCGTTGGGTGTTGGGCGAGGGCGTGTGAGCGATCAGCAACAGTTGTTTCATGACAATAGTCCATCATCGAGTGGCGAGTTTGGCTGGCTTGATTGTGGTCGCCCCTTGGCACCGTATATGATGTTCGCGTTTGACCCCAACCATCGCCAGGCCTCAGGGCGGAGACTTGTTTGCATGCTGGAATATGTTGCTCTCGGCATCCTTGTATTTGTTGCCATCGTGTTGTTCTACGGAGTGATCGTGATTCACGACATTCCCTATGATATTGCAAAACACCGCAATCACCCGCACCAGGACGCCATTCATGTGGCCGGCTGGGTTAGTCTGTTCACCCTGCATGTGATCTGGCCGTTTCTGTGGATCTGGGCGACGCTGTACCGGGCAGATCGGGGTTGGGGATTTGGCGCTGAAACGCCGGCCGCGCGGGCATCTGCACCCGAGGAAAATAGCGCACTGCAGGCAGAATTGGCGACGCTGAAGGCACGGATCGATGCCCTGGAAAAATCCGGTGGCGCAGTTGCAACAACATCTGCCGGGCAGCAAGGGGAGTCCGCGTAATGGATCTGTTATTGATACTGACCTACACCGCCATCTGCGTTGTCATCTTCAAGGTCTTCAAAATTCCGCTCAATAAGTGGAGCGTACCTACCGCTGTTCTGGGTGGCATTGTGCTGATCGGTGCGCTGATCTTTGCCATGAACTATAACCACCCGTTCTCGGAGGTGAGTCGGACCTACTTTGTTACCACGCCAATTGTGCCGCCGGTATCTGGTGTCGTGGTCGAGGTGCCTGTCCAGCCCAACCAGATGCTGGAAAAAGGCGATGTGCTGTTCAAGATCGATCCGGTGCCCTACGAGAACAGGGTGAAGTCACTACAGGCGCAACTGCGTTCAGCGAAACTGGATCTGGATCGTGCCAAACAACTGTTGGGACGCGGCGCCATCGCCCAGCGGGACTACGATCAGGCGCGCGCACTGGTCGACCGCTTGACACCGGATCTGGCAAATGCCGAATACGATCTGAGCCGTACCACGGTGACTGCGCCTTCGCGGGGGTATGTGGTGCAGCTGGTTGCGCGCCCTGGCCTGATGGCGGTGAAGATGCCACTGCGTCCACTGGTGGTGTTCGTGCCCCAGGAATCCCATTACATCGTGGGCTGGTTCCGTCAGAACAGCCTGCTGCGACTGGTGCCTGGCGATGAGGCCGAGGTCACCTACGATGGCCTGCCAGGGCAGGTATTCAAGGGAGTGGTGAAGCAGGTGATGCCGGTGATGGGCGAAGGGCAGGTGCAGGCCAGTGGCAATCTGATCACCCTGTCCGGGCCAGTAATTCCGGGCAGGATTCCGGTAGTGATCGACATTACGGATCCAGCCTTCGAGCCCTATGTGGAAAAGGTGCCGGGCGGTGCTTTCGGTCAGGCAGCGGTATACAGCAAGCACTTCCACCATGTCGCCATCATGCGCAAGATCCTGCTGCGGATGGCATCCTGGATGAACTACCTGTTCCCCTTCCACTAAAAACGGGCCTGGTATCGTATGGCGATCATCCTGTACCAGTTCCCCATTTCTCATTACTGCGAAAAAGCGCGCTGGGCCCTTGATTTCAAGGGCCTGGACTTTCAGGCGCAGAATCTGATGCCGGGGATGCACATCAAGATTGTGCGTCAGCTGGCGCACAAGACGTCGGTGCCGGTGCTGGATCACGATGGTGTGATCGTGCAGGGCTCCAGCCAGATCATCAGCTACCTCGACGACACCTTTCCCGAACGCAAGCTCACACCGGTGAATCCCCAGGAGGCCCAGCAGGCGCTGGAATGGGAACGCTACCTGGATGCGGAAGTGGGCGTGCACCTGCGCCGCTATGTCTACCACACCTTGCTGGAGCATCCGAAAGTCGCGATTCCGCTGCTGACCCAGGGCGGTCCCTGGTGGGCCAAACCTTTGTTCAAGGTGACGTTCCCTAAGGTGCGCAAGCTGATGCGTCAATACATGAAGATCGATGCAGCCGGCGCGGCGGAATCCAGGCAACGGCTGGAGGCCGCGCTGGATCGCGTCAACGAGGCTGTGGCAGGCAGACATTTTCTGGTGGATGGCGCGTTCAGCCGGGCAGATCTGACGGCTGCAGCCCTGTTTGCACCGCTGTTGATGTCGCCCAAGTATGGCCTGGTGTGGCCCAAGGCCATGCCCGAACCGCTGCATTCCGATGTCGCACGCCTGGCGGGCAAGCTGGCCTGGGTGGAGTCGATTTACAACGATTACCGCTGAACGGCGCTACAGATCGTTGATCCGCATAGCCGAGCGCACGGTTTTGAGCTTTTCCCGGTTTTCCATGGTCAGCAGGTTGTTCAGCACGGTTTTCACTTCGGGGATTTCCGCTTCGGCCACCAGCGACTGGTAGTAGTCGATGATGCTGTTGTCGATGCGGATCACCCAGTTGATCACGTCGTCCACGCCTGGATTGGCGCCCAGTGTGTCGATGTCGGCGCTGGCCAGCGGCGCGGGTGGATTGCGGAACCAGGTGTTCAGCACCTTGTCGACGCCCTGCGCGCTGTACTGGGCGGTGGCTTCGGCCAGATGCTGTTCGTGACGGCCAATGTATTCCAGCAGCAGACGGATGCGTTCATCCTGGCTCAGGCGGGCGGTGCGGTTGCAGTAATCCGCCACCTGCTGGTGGAACTGGCGAATGTGGTCGAGCAGGCTGCGGGTGGTGGATGCGGTCATGACGTTCTCCCTTTCTGTTTATACTGAACCTAATGCAGGTCGATGCCCCGCTTGTTGAGCTGGGTCAGCGTCCCGGTGCGCTGGGGTGGCATGCTGGGTGACTCTGTGGTCGAATTGGAACCGATCGATTAACTCCCCGATTTCAACAGGTTGTAGTGTGATGAATCCCTGGACGTTGCTGGGTGTGCTGTTTCTGCTGTTGGGGGCCGTTGGCGCCGTGCTGCCGCTGTTACCCACGACGCCGTTCGTGCTGCTGGCGGCCTGGTGTTTTGCCCGATCGTCGCCCCGCATGCACGCCTGGCTGTTGCAGAGCCAGCTGTTCGGCCCGGTGCTGCGCAACTGGGAGGAAAACCGCTGCATGCCCCGCAATGCCCGCCGGGTGGCCCTGGCGATGATGTTGGGGGTGGGCACTACGTCGGTGCTGTTCTTTGTGCCCGGTATTCCAATGAAAGTGATTGGCATCCTGCTGATTGCCACCGGCTGCATCGTGGTGCTGCGCATTCCGGTGTGCGAATGTGAGGACTGCAGCCTGAACCGGCCCTGATGCATTCCCTGCCAGTCTGGGTATACTGGCCGTTTTGCCCGGTTACAGGGGTAGCCGGCGAGGAGAACATGATGAACGCTGTCCGCAAACAAACCGCCATTACACTGTCATCCCGGGATCTGGATCGGATCGAGGATCTGCTGGAATCCCTGTCCCCCACGGCCTTTCCCGGCAAGGCCGCGCTGCTGGCAGAGCTGGATCGGGCCGAGGTGGTGGAACCGCGCGAAGTGCCGCCGGATCTGGTGACCATGAATTCCACTGTACGCTTTGTCATTGTCGACACCGGCGAGGAGTTCTGCATGACGCTGGTGTATCCCAAGGATGCCGACGGTTCGGCCGAGCGGATTTCAGTGCTGGCGCCGGTGGGCAGCGCGTTGCTGGGGCTGTCGGTGGGCGACGAACTGGACTGGCCCCGTCCCGGCGGTCAGGTGATGACGGTGCGGGTGCTGGAAGTGATTTACCAGCCGGAGCGGGCCGGCAAATTTCATCGTTGACACTGCATTGTCAGTCATTGCGCCCGGCGCTGTCCGGGCGTTATCCTGCCCGCCCGATTTGTCCCTTTCTTGCCGTTCGAGAGCCCTGTCGTGAGTGAATTCTGGAGCCCGGTGGTTCACGCCCTGAAGCCTTATGTGCCCGGTGAACAGCCCAAGCTGACCAACCTGATCAAGCTCAACACCAACGAGAATCCCTATGGCCCGTCGCCCAGGGTGCTGGCGGCGCTGCAGCAGCAGGTGGCCGACACACTGCGTCTGTATCCCGATCCCACCGGCATGGCGCTGAAGCAGGCAGTGGCGCACTACCACGGCCTGACTCCGGCCCATGTGTTTGTCGGCAACGGCTCCGACGAAGTGCTGGCGCACACCTTCCAGGCGCTGCTCAAGCACGAGCAGCCGCTGCTGTTCCCGGACATCACCTACAGTTTTTATCCGGTGTACTGCGGCCTCTATGGCGTCACGGCGCAGACCATTCCGTTGCGGGAGGATTTTTCCATCGCGGTGGAGGATTACGCGCGTCCCAACGGCGGCATCATCTTCCCCAATCCGAATGCGCCCACCGGCAAGCTGCTGGCGCTGGAGGCGGTGGAAAAACTGCTGCAGCATCACCACAAATCCGTGGTGGTGGTGGACGAGGCGTACATCGATTTCGGTGGCGCGTCGGCGATTCCACTGGTGAAAAAATACAACAACCTGCTGGTGATCCAGACGTTGTCGAAGTCGCGCTCGCTGGCGGGATTGCGGGTGGGCTTTGCGGTGGGTCATCCTGATCTGATCGAAGGGCTGGAGCGGGTGAAGGACAGCTTCAATTCCTATCCGCTGGATCGTTTTGCTTTGGCGGGCGCGGTGGCGGCGATCGAGGACGAGGCGTATTTTCAGTCCACCTGCGCGCGGATTATCGCGACCCGTGATGTGATGAGTCGTGGCTTGCAGGATCTGGGTTTTGAGGTGATTCCGTCGGCGGCGAATTTCGTGTTTGCCCGTCACCCGCAGCGTGACGCGGTGGCGATCGCGCAATTCCTGCGGGAGCGTTCCATCATCGTGCGGCATTTCAAATTGCCGCGCATCGACCAGCATCTGCGCATCACGGTAGGCACGGATGCCGAGACGCAGGCGCTGCTGAAAGCGTTGAAGGCGCTGCCCTGACCGAACCCGCCACGGTTGTCCTGAGTTCGTGGAAAAACAACCGTGGCGCGTCCAGTCAACCCGTCAGTGGCTGATCATCCAGGGCCGCATGGACGGGAACATCTTGTCGCCGTTCGCTGTGTAAAACAGCTTCGACGGCCGTTTGTTCTCCTGGTGACAACCACAACCCGGCGCATGCTTGTGTTTTTTCGCTTCCTCGCGGATTTCACGATTTGAAAAAACGGGTTCATGCTGGGCGCGCTCGTTGGTTTCGAACGCCTGTCGCCGTTCCTTCGCCAGCGCCAGAAATTCCGGTGGTAGCAGAATGATGCGCGGCGACAGTGCCCCGCAGTGGGGGCACGCGCAGGGCTTGTCGAAATGCACCAGCTCCACCAGTTCGTGAAACACACCGTGCTCGGCGCATTTGTAGTCGTACAGCGGCATGGATGATTCCTCCTGTTACTTGATGTCCGGCGCCAGCGGCACGTCGACACTGCCATCGAGATATTTTGTCGGGCCCGCCTTGTTGGGTTTGACATCGAATTCGAAGATATCGGTGGGCAGCCACAGGGTGGCGCAGGCGTTGGGCACGTCCACCACGCCGCTGATATGACCCTGCACCGGCGCCGTGCCCAGAATCGCGTAGGCTTGCGCGCGGCTGTAGCCGAACTTGGTCAGGTACTCGATAGCGTTCAGACAGGCCTGGCGATAAGCGATGTGTACGTCCAGGTAATGCTGCTTGCCCTGCTCATCCACCGAGATGCCTTCGAAGATCAGGTAGTCGTCGTACTTCGGCGTGATCGGACTGGGCTTGAAGATCGGATTCTTGATGCCGTATTTCTTCATGCCGTCCTTGATCAGATCCACTTTCAGGTGAATCCAGCCGGCCATTTCGATGGCGCCGCAGAACGTGATTTCGCCATCGCCCTGGCTGAAGTGCAAATCGCCCACGGACAGGCCGCCGCCTTTCACATAGACGGGGAAATACACCTTGGAACCCCGCGACAGATCTTTGATATCACAGTTGCCACCGTGTTCGCGGGGCGGTACAGTGCGGGCACCTTCCGCTGCTGCGATTGCGGCTTCATCTTTTTTCATCTTGCCCATGTGTGCGGTGGGCGCGTAGGGCAGGTTGGCGAGGCCAGGCACGCGGGTGGGATCGGAATCAAACAATTCCTTCTCGCGCTTGTTCCACTCGGCGAGCATTTCCTTCGACGGCAGACAGCCGATCAGGCCCGGATGAATCAGGCCGGCGAATTCCACGCCCGGCACGTGACGGGATTTGGTGAACATGCCGTTGAAATCCCAGATGGACTTCTGCGCTTCAGGAAAATGTTCGGTGAGGAAGCCGCCGCCGTTCTTCTTCGAGAAGAAGCCGTTGAAACCCCACAGGCTTTCCTTGAAGGTGCCGATGTCGAGGATGTCCACCACCAGCAGGTCGCCAGGCTCGGCGCCTTCGATGCCTACGGGGCCGGTGAGGAAGTGCACCTGTGACAAATCCACGTCGCGCACGTCGGCGGCGTCGTCGTTGTTTTTGATCTGCCCGCCGGTCCAGTCGTAGCACTCCAGGATGAAGTCGTCACCGGGTTTCACTGTCACCGCCATGGGAATGTCCGGATGCCAGCGGTTGTGCACGGTGTCCTGTTCGTAGGGTGATTTGTTCAGGTCGATTTTGATGATGGTTTCTGCCATGGGGTTTTCCTCCAAGCGGTTTGGGAATCTGTCGTGCTGTTCGAGTCTTGTCGGCCTTCCCTGCAGGACGCTCTGCGGCATGGATGCCGCGGAGCAGCCCCCAGGGATGGGTTTACGGCGTGTCCTGCAGGGAAGGCCGACAAGACTCGAATTGCACGCGCACTGTTACACCGACAAATAAGCCGCAATCTTCGCTTCGTTCACCGAAGCACGATCTTCCTCGGCGACGATGTCGCCTTTTTCGAGCACCAGAATGCGGTCCGCGATATCCAGCGCGAATGACAGCACCTGTTCCGACACGATGATCGACAAACCTTTTTCATCGCGGATGCGTTTCAGCGTGCGCGCCATTTCGCGGATGATCGAAGGCTGGATACCCTCGGTGGGTTCGTCGAGCAGTAAAACCTTGGGGCGACTGGCGAGCGCACGGGCGATGGCGAGCTGCTGTTGCTGGCCACCGGACAAATTGCCGCCGCGTCGGGATTTCATTTCCAGCAGCACCGGAAACAGTTCGTACAAATCCGGTGGGACTTTTTTGTCTTTCACCGTGGTGAGTCCGGTTTCGATGTTTTCCTTCACTGTCATGGTGGAGAAAATCATCCGGCCCTGGGGTACAAAGCCCATGCCGCTGGCGACACGCTGGTAACTTTTCATGGATGTGAGATCGGTGTCGCCCAATTTCACGCTGCCCTTGCGCGACGGCTGAATGCCCATCAGGGATTTCATCAGCGTGGTTTTCCCCATGCCGTTACGCCCCATGATGGCGACGATTTCGTTGGGCCTGATGCTGAAGTTCAGGTTGTGGATCACTTCGCTCTGGCCGTAGGCCACCTGATAGTTGGAAACTGCAAACATGGTGCGTACTCCTCAGTGGCCCAGATACACTTCGACGACTTTGGGATCGTGCTTCACCCGATCCATCGAGCCTTCCGACAGCACCTTGCCCTGATGCAGCACGGTGACGCGGTGGGCGATGTCTTGCACGAACTGCATGTCATGCTCGATCACGATCACCGAGCGGTTCTTGGTGATGCGGTTGAGCAGCTCGGCAGTCTGCTTGCGCTCGGCCACTGACATGCCGGCCACCGGTTCGTCCAGCATCAGCAGATCCGGGTTCTGGATCAGCAGCATGCCGATTTCCAGCCACTGCTTTTGTCCGTGGCTGAGCAGGCCCGCTTCCTTGTTCAGCAGATCCTGCAGGAAAATCATCTCGGCGATTTCCTCCACCTTCGAGATGACATCCTTGTCCCGCTTGAAGGTGAGCGCGCCCCACACATTGCGTCCTTTAGGGTAGGAGAGCTCGAGGTTTTCAAACACCGTGAGATCTTCGTAGATCGATGGATTCTGGAATTTGCGACCCACGCCGGCGTGCACGATTTCGTGCTCCTTCATTTTCGTCAGTTCCTTGCCGCGAAAACGGATGGAGCCGGTGGTGGCCTTGGTGCGGCCGCAGATCAGGTCGAGCACGGTGGTTTTGCCTGCGCCATTGGGCCCGATGATCACGCGGATTTCGTTTTCATCGACGTAGAAGGACAGATCATTCACCGCCTTGAAGCCATCGAACGACACGGTGAGCCCTTCCACTGCCAGCACAAAATCTTTCTGCATCGCATTCATGGTTCAACTCCGGGATTGAGCAGTGGTGAGTGGCGGACGTAGCGCGCGAATATTCCTGAGCCATTGCGAAAGGCGTGGAGCCACCCAGGTTTGATACAGGCCAGCCAGGCCGTTGGGGAATGCAAGAACCACCGCGATGAACAAACCGCCCATGGCGAACAGCCAGAGTTCGGGAAAGCTTTCCGAGAAGGTGGTTTTCGCCCAGTTCACCAGCAGCGTGCCGTACACCGCGCCCATCAGTGACATGCGGCCACCGACGGCGCAGAAGATCACCATCTCGATACTCGGTACGATGCCCACGAACGATGGCGACATGAAACCGACCTGCAGGGTGAACATGGCACCGCCGATGGCGGCAAACGCGGCGCCCAGACAGAACACGAAGATCTTGAAGTTCGCCACGTCGTAACCGGAAAAGCGTACGCGATCTTCACGCTCGCGCATCGCTACCAGCAGGCGGCCCAGCTTGCTCTTGCGCACGTACTGGGCGATGAACAGGCAGGCGAACAGCAGCAGGCCGTTGACGAAATACAGAATATATTTGGCTTCGTCTGAGCGAATGTCCCAGCCTTTCAGTGTGCGCAGATCGGTGATGCCGTTGACGCCGCCGGTGTAACCCTGCTGACCGATGATCAAGATGGTGAGAATCGCTGCAAACGCCTGGGTAATGATGGCGAAGTACACGCCGCCGACGCGCCGCTTGAACATCGCCACACCGATGATGTAGGCGAAAATGCTGGGCACAATGATCACCGCCAGCAGGGAAAAGCCCAGCGAGTGGAATGGTTCCCAGAACCAGGGCAGTTCAGTGAGCTGGTTCCAGTCCATGAAGTCCGGAATGCCCGGTGTGGACTGGATTTTGGTGGCTTCGGGATCGGATGCTTCGAGTTTCAGAAACATTGCCATGCAGTAGCCGCCCAGGCCAAAGAACACGCCCTGGCCCAGGCTCAGGATGCCGCCGTAGCCCCAGCACAATACCAAGCCGAGGGCGACGAATGCATAGGTCAGATATTTACCCACCAGATTCAACCGAAAGATATCCATCGACAGTGGGAACACCACAAAGATCAGCGCTGCCAGGATGGCGAAGTACACCATGTCCTGTTGTGGCAGCAGTGAACGGAAACCGGAATGCGACATGTTGATGACTCCTCAGCGACGAATCTTCAGGGCGAACAGACCTTGCGGCCGCAGCATCAGAATGCCGACCACCACCAGCAGCGTGAGCACTTTCGCCATGGAGCCGCTCAGGAAAAATTCCATGGAGGACTGCGCCTGCGAAATGGTGAACGCGGATGCGATGGTGCCGAGCAGACTGGATGCGCCGCCGAACACCACCACCAGGAAGGTGTCGACGATATAAAGCTGGCCGGACGTGGGGCCGGTGGAGCCGATCATGGTGAAAGCGCTGCCGGCCACTCCGGCGATGCCACAACCCAGGGCGAAGGTGATGCGATCCACTTTCTCGGTGTTGATGCCGACGGCGCCGGCCATGGTGCGGTTCTGCACCACTGCGCGCACTTGGCCACCCCAGCGGGAGCGAAACATCATGATGAACACCGCGATGGAAATCAGCACGGTGAGCCCCATGACGAACAGGCCGTTGATGGGAATCTCGATACTGTCGGTGAGCGCGACGGAACCCATCAGCCAGTCCGGCAGTGTGACACCCACTTCCCGCGCGCCGAACACGGAGCGATAGATCTGTTGCAGGATCAGGCTCAGGCCCCAGGTCGCCAGCAGTGTGTCGAGTGGACGCTTGTAAAGGAAGCGGATCATGCCCCACTCCACCAGCGCGCCAAGCAGGAACGTTGCGACAAAGGCCAGTATCATCGCCACGAAAAAATAGATGCTGAAAAGATTCTGCGCATATTCCGCAAAAATGTTGGACGTGAGATAGGTGACATAGGCACCCAGAATCATGAATTCACCGTGGGCCATATTGATGACGCCCATCTGGCCGAAGATGATGGCCAGCCCCAGTGCCATCAACACAAACACGGAAAACAGAGTGAGCCCGGCGAAACCCTGCATCGCGAATATCGACATCAGTTCCGCCATGCTGTAGTCGGCAAACATGGAATCCTCCTGGTGACACGCACCGGTATTACTGCAAAAAGTCGGTCGGTTGCGGTGAGCGGCAGGTGTGGTTGGGCACACCTGCCGCCGTTGTCATGGCTGACAGATCATCACTGGTAGCCTTTCGGGAATGGATCGGGTTCCATCAGGTCGGCGGTTTCATACACCACCTTGTACTGACCATCCATCTGCGCGTGACCGATGCGGGTCTTCGACCACAGGTGATGGTTTTCATGGATGCGCACGTAACCTTCCGGTGCGGTGGTCAGCTCGATGCCGGGTGAAGCGGCGCGTACCTTGTCGATGTCAAAGGAGCCGGCTTTTTCCACCGCTGCTTTCCACAGCCAGGGGCCGAGATACGCCGCCTGTGTCACGTCGCCGATGACGATGTCCTTGCCCCACTTGGCCTTGAACGCTTCCACAAAAGCCTTGTTGTTGGGATTGTCCAGGCTCTGGAAATATTTCATCGACGCATAGGCGCCCACCATGTTTTCGCCACCGATACCCAGGATTTCGTCCTCTGTGACCGAGATGGTCAGTACCACGGGCTTTTCCTTGGTCATGTCGATGCCGGCCGCTTTCAGCTGTTTATAGAAGGCTACGTTGGAGCCGCCCACCACGATCGCGTAAATCACGTCAGGCTTTTTCAGTTTGATTTTGTTGATCACTGAGTTGAACTGGGTGTGACCCAGTGGGTAGTACTCTTCGCCCACCACTTTCAGGCCGAGCTTTTCGATGTGCTTGCGGGCGATCTTGTTGGAAGTGCGGGGCCAGATGTAGTCCGAACCCAGCAGGTAGAAGGACTTGGCGCCCTTTTCCTTTACCACCCAGTCGATGCCGGCGAGGATCTGTTGCGTGGCTTCCTGGCCGGTGTAGATCACGTTGGGTGATTGTTCCAGGCCTTCGTAAAACGTCGGGTAGTACAGCATGCCGTTGTACTGCTCGAACACCGGCAGCACCGCTTTGCGTGAAGCGGAGGTCCAACAGCCGAACACGGCGGCGACTTTGTCATTCACCAGCAGCTTCTTGGATTTTTCCGCGAAGGTAGGCCAGTCGCTGGCGCCGTCTTCCTGAATGAATTCAATCTTGCGACCGAGCACGCCACCCATGGCGTTGATCTGGTCGATGGCGAGTTTTTCCGCCTGCACAGAACCGGTTTCACTGATCGCCATGGTGCCGGTAACGGAATGCAGGATGCCCACCTTCACCGTGGTGTCGGTCACGGCAAGTCCCGTGGTGTTGACAGCAGCAGTGGCGGGTGCGGCAAAGGCGCTTTGGCCCAGCATCATGATGGACAGCGGCAGGGCGAGCATTCCTTGCAACAGACGCCGCCGCAGCGGCGAATGGGTGGAGCGGGAACGAGATGGAGTCAGCATGGTACATCCTCACAGGCAATCGATACGGAGTCAGACACGGTGTGTCCTGGGGCGAGTATTCCTGCTGGACGCGGGCGGCGATATTCGGGGAATGACGCAGACGCCTACGTCATATGACGCATAGGGCTGGGTTCGGGGGTGGGTTAAATTGCGTAGCAGTGCCGATGTGATCAGGTGGATTGATTAATCTGCTTCGGCTGGTATGCAACTTGCTGCATTGGGGTTTTGCGCTGATATCCGTATGACAGCTCAGCAACAGATTTTTCGCGTTCGCCGCAGTTACAACCAGTGGGTGGCCAACCAGACGCTGGAAGATTATGCCCTGCGTTTTACCGCCAAGCGGGCGCGGCGCTGGTCGGCGGCCCGGGTTGCCAACACGGCGCTGGGGGCGATTTCGTTTCTGGCGCTGGAAGCCATCGGCGCGGCGATCACTATTGGTTATGGCTTCGACAACGCGGTGGCTGCCATCTGCGTGGTGGGTGCCATCATTTTCTTTACGGGATTGCCCATCGCCTATTACGCCGCAAAATATGGCGTCGATATCGATTTGCTCACTCGTGGTGCAGGGTTTGGCTATATTGGGTCAACCATCACGTCGCTGATCTACGCATCGTTCACCTTTATCTTCTTTGCCATCGAGGCGGCCATCATGGCCATGGCGCTGGAAATCCTCTTTGGCATTCCCCTCACCATCGGCTATCTGGTGTGTTCGGTGCTGGTGATTCCGCTGGTGACCCACGGCATTACGTTCATCAGCCGTTTTCAGTTGTGGACGCAGCCGTTGTGGATTGCGCTGCAGTTACTGCCTTTCGTCTATATCGCCTGGCATGACATCGCGTCGGTGGAAGACTGGACGCGCTATGAGGGCCTGCACGGCACGGGTGGCGGCGTGAGCCTGGTGCTGTTTGGTGCGGCGTCCAGCGTGCTGTTTTCGCTGATTGCGCAGATTGGTGAGCAGGTGGACTTTCTGCGCTTTCTGCCGGTGCCGCAAAAGGGCCGGCGCTTGCGCTGGTGGCTGGCCATGGTGTCGGCAGGGCCGGGTTGGATCATCGTGGGCACGCTGAAAATTCTGGCGGGATCGTTTCTGGCGGTGCTGGCGCTGCAGCACGGTGTGTCCACTGCTGACGCCATGGATCCTACCCGCATGTACAGCATCGCGTTCGGTTATCTCACCACGAATCCGCACGTTGCTCTGGCCCTGGCCGGCATCTTCGTGATCCTGTGTCAGCTCAAGATCAATGTCACCAACTCCTATGCCGGTTCCATCGCCTGGTCGAATTTTTTCTCGCGGCTTACCCACAGTCATCCGGGCCGGGTGGTGTGGCTGGTGTTCAACGTGGCGATTGCGCTGCTGCTGATGGAGTTGGGAATCTATCGTGCGCTGGAACAGACTCTGGGTGTGTACGCCATGGTGGCGGTAGCGTGGATGGGATCGCTGGTGGCGGATCTGGTGATCAACAAGCCGCTGGGACTGAGTCCACCGGGCATCGAGTTCAAACGCGCCCATCTGTACGACATCAATCCGGTGGGCTTCGGTTCGATGCTGGTGGCGTCACTGCTGGGCATTGCAACGCACGTCGGCATGTTTGGTAACGTACTGCAGGCGCTGTCGCCCTACGTGGCGCTGGGCACGGCGTTCTTTATGGCACCGCTGATTGCGTGGATCACCAAGGGACGTTATTACATTGCGCGGCCATCCCAGCGCATTGCCAGTCTGAATGATGCCGTGACCTGTGTCGTATGCGAACACAGTTTCGAGCCGGAGGACATGACCACCTGCCCGGCCTACGGCGGCCACATCTGCTCGCTGTGCTGTTCCCTGGATGCGCGCTGCCACGATCTGTGCAAGCCGGATGCGCGTTTGTCACAGCAGATCATCGGCAGTCTGCAGGGTGTGCTGCCGCCTGCGGCCATCGTCGCGCTGAAATCGCGGCTGGGGCATTTTCTGGGACTGCTGCTGATCATCGCCAGCTGCCTGGGTTTGCTGCTGACGCTGGTGTACTACCAGATTCCGGTGGCAGAACATGCGCAGAAGGAACTGATTGCCTCGATCCTGTGGAAGGAATATTTCATCCTGCTGATCGTTGCCGGCGTGGTAGCCTGGCTGTTTGTGCTGGCGCATGAAAGTCGCGTGGTGGCGCAGGAAGAAACCCAGCGCCAGACCCGTCTGCTGCAGGAAGAAATCATCGCCCATGAACGCACGGATTTTCTGCTGCAGCAGGCGAAGGAAGTGGCCGAGGCCGCGAATCAGGCCAAGAGCCGTTACCTCACCGGCATCAGTCATGAATTGCGCACGCCGCTGAATGCGGTGCTCGGTTACGCACAACTGCTGGAAATGGACAGCGAGATCCCTGCGTCCAAACGCGAATCCATTTCCGTGATGCGGCGCAGCAGCGAGCATCTGGCGGACCTGATCGAAGGTCTGCTGGATATTTCCAAGATCGAGGCGGGTCGGCTCGATCTGCATCGGGATCAGGTACGCATTCACCAGCTGCTTGAACAGATCGTGCATATGTTCCAGATCCAGGCCAGCGCCAAGGGTATCCAGTTTGAATATCATCTGGAGTCCTGGCTGCCGGAACTGGTGACCACCGATGAAAAACGCCTGCGCCAGATTCTGATCAACCTGCTGTCGAACGCCATCAAGTTTACCGAATGGGGCGGGGTGTCCTTCACCGTGCGCTATCGCAGTCAGGTGGCAGAATTCACCGTGCGCGACAGCGGCGTCGGCATCGACGCAGCCGACATCGAGCGCATCTTTCGTCCGTTCGAGCGGGTGCGCAAACCGGGGGTGCCCTATGTGCACGGCACGGGGCTGGGGCTCACCATCACCAAGCTGCTCACCGACATCATGGGCGGCGACATCAGCGTGCAGAGTGAACCGTGTGTGGGCAGCACATTCACGGTGACGCTGATGTTGTCCAGCGTGCCGGCGTCGGCAGTGATTGCGGTCGCGCAGCAGCGGGTGCGCGGTTATCTGGGGCCGCGCAAAACCCTGATGGTGGTGGATGACGAACCGTCGCAGCGCGGTTTGCTGTCCGACATGCTGTTGCCGCTGGGTTTCCAGGTGCTGGAAGCGGAATCCGGCAGCGCCTGCCTGGCCCTGTCGGCGCAGTATGCGGTGGATGCCTTTCTGCTCGACATCAACATGCCGGATCTCTCGGGCTGGCAGGTGGCACAGCAACTGCGCGAACGCGGCATCGGGGCGCCGATCGTCATGGTTTCGGCCAATGCGCGCGAGGTGCAGTTTGCAGTGGATGAGGTTCGCTACCACGACGATTACCTGGCCAAACCGCTGCGTCTGCAGCTGCTGGTGGAAAAACTGGGTGCGCATCTGAAACTGGAGTGGCTGCACGAGCCGCGCCGCCAGGAACCCGTGGCGCTGACGCGGCCGAATTTTTCGCGGGATCAGTTACCGCCGGTGGCTGATCTGCATGTACTCAGGGCATTGGCCGAAATCGGCTTTGTCAACGGATTGAAGAAGAAGCTGGCAGAACTGCAGGCCAGTGGCAGGGCGAGCACCGATTTCATTCAACATCTGCAGCAGCTGGTGGGCCAATTCCGTTTTGATCTGATCATCGAATTGGTGGGGAATGAAACATGACAGGCAGTGGTGATGCGCGCGATGTTGTCCTGGTGGTGGACGATTCGCCGGAAACCCTGGGAATGCTCAATCAGGCACTGGATGATGCCGGGATGACGGTGCTGGTGGCACTGGAAGGTTTGCAGGCAATATCCATTGCCCGCAAGATGCAGCCGGACATCATTCTGCTCGATGCCATGATGCCCAACCTGGATGGCTTTGCCACCTGCCGGATTCTCAAGCGCGAGCAGGAATTGGCGGATGTGCCGGTGATTTTCATGACCGGCCTCAGCGACACCGAACATGTGGTGAAAGGTTTTGAGGCTGGTGGTGTGGATTACGTCACCAAACCGGTGAAAGCGCAGGAGCTGATTGCGCGCATGCGGGTGCATCTGGCCAACGCGCGCATGACGCAAAGTGCGCGCAGCGCGCTCGACACCACCGGCCAGTATCTGCTGACCACCGCCGGCAATGGTGAGATCCTGTGGGCCACGCCGCAAACCCATCATCTGTTCGAAAAATCCGGTGCCGACCGTTTCTGGCTCGATCAGCAACTGGTGCCGCAACTGCGCCACTGGTATGGATTTGCGCCCGGCAGTGGCAGCGCGCTCACCCTGCAGGGACTGGAGATCCCGCTGCAGGTGACCTATCTGGGCGATGCCGCGCCGGGGGAGCGTCTGCTGCGACTCACCGATCCGCAGCGGCCATCCCAGACCGATGCATTGCGCCGGCAATTCCCGCTCACCGAGCGGGAGGCGGAAGTGCTGCTGTGGATCGCCCACGGCAAAACCAATCGCGAGATTGGCCAGATCCTCAACATGAGCCCGCGCACCGTGAACAAACATCTGGAACAGATCTTTCGCAAGCTGGGCGTGGAAAACCGCACCACCGCCGCGGCAGTGGCGATTCGCAATCTGGAAGGCCTGGTGTAAACGCAAAATGTTGGCAGAAAGCTGCTAGCTGGCTTGCAGCGGATCTTCACTGACGCGCTGCGCCTTGCGCGGTGGTTCGCGCTGCAGCAGATCATCCAGCGACGCCTGCAGAAAATTCTCGGCGTCGAATGCACGGTTGCCTGCGTGCGCAACAATACCGATGCGCGCATCCACCCGCAGATTGTGGCCCGCCAGCGTAAACGGCGTAGCAATGGTGCGCAGGATGCGGCCCGGCAGCGTGGCGGCTTCGGGAGCATCGTCCTGCTCCGCCAGCACAAAGAAGGTGTCGCTGTCGAAGCGGGAAGCAAAATCGTTGGCACGCAGGGAATGACGCAGGCGCAGCGCGAAATCCTTCAGCAGATCGTCACCCACCGCCTGGCCATACTGCTCGATGATCCGCTGCAGGCCTTCCAGATGAATGCGATAGCCCGCCAGCACCTGATTGTTGCGCCGCACGCGCGCCAGCGCTCGCTGCAGCTCCTCGTCGAGATAATTGCGATTGGGCAGTCCGGACAGAAAATCGAATTTCGCCAGCCGTGCCAGCTGGGATTCCAGATCCTTGTGCTCAGTGACGTCCTTGGCCACTGCATACAGCAGCCCGTCGCCGTTGGAACCGGGTGTGCTCCACGCCAGCCAGCGCCAGCTGCCATCCTTGCAGCGATAGCGGTTCTCGAAATTGAGGGTATCGATACCGGAGCGCAGGCGCCGCAATTCCCCCAGGGTGGAATCCACATCGTCGGGATGAATGAATTCCAGAAAGGATGTCTGCAGCAATTCCTCGCGGGAATAGCCCAGCAGGCGGCTGAAGGCAGGATTCACCTGGATGAAGTACCCCATGGTGTTCGCCACGCACAGCAGATCGCGGGAAATTTCGAACAGGCGCTGGAACTGCATTTTCTCGGTGGTGTAGTCGATGCGGCGACCCAGGTTCAGCACCAGGCAGTAGTAGTCGCCATTATCGCCACCGGCGTCGCCATCGCGGCAC
Organism: Pseudomonadales bacterium; assembly: GCA_020062665.1. Lineage (GTDB taxonomy): Bacteria > Pseudomonadota > Gammaproteobacteria > Pseudomonadales > Ketobacteraceae > Ch67. The sequence goes on along the minus strand of JAGUVW010000027.1, from coordinate 43,961 downwards.
AGATGCAGATACACCGGCGTGACGGTGCCATCGGAACACACGCTGCGCACCGTCAGGTGGGCTTCGCCCTGTTGCGCGTAAGTGCGTAGCGCCTGCTGGATGTCCGGCAGATCGAAAGGATGAAACAGCGACATCCAGTGTCGCTCCAGCAGATCCTGCGCGCTCATGCCGATCAGCTGGCAGAAGGCGGTATCGACGGACTGGATGGAGCCGTCATGGCGCAACTGCAGCGTGCCATCGACGATTCGGTGGTGTGGCGGCATACGGTTGACAGACGCATCCATTGCGGCAGTTCCCGGTAGTGGCAAATTCAGGGTGAGCGGGGTGTATTCAGCAGTGATTTGATCGAAGTGTAGCACAAAGCCTCTCACGGAAATGCTGAGGGGCTCACGTCAGAACGAAGGCTATATAAAACACGCGCCAAATTGCCAACGGTTATATTCAGGCTTGCTGACGGGCCTGGGCCATCACATCGAGGAAATTTTGCCGCTGCAGCGGATCACTGAACACCGCATCGCCGAACTGACTCACATGATCGCGGATGGACTGCTCGAAGGCTTGCAGCAATGGCGTCTGCTGTTCCGCGCTGGCGGCATCAGCAGAAAAAGCCTCGGCGTAGAGACTGCGCACATCACCCTTGGTGAGGCGGGCAAATTTTTCCCCGTCTGTCACCCAGTCCGGGTCGATCATCTGAATGGCACTGAGCGCCACCAGAATCGCTTCGTCGATGGCGCAGGCCTGCAGGGGCTGATCGGCACCGGGCAGCTTCTGCCGCAATCGCTGCCACAGCGTGGCAGGCGGCACTGGTTCCTCGCGGAACCGCATGGCGATGTAACGCACCCGGTTCATGTAGCGCTTGATGTTGCGCGGTGTCAGCCGGCGTGCGGCGATCCACGGCTGCCACACTTTCAGCGCATTCTGGAAACGGGGTGAATCCCGTTCGACACGGTGGGTGTGACGCAGACTCTGGAGCAACACCAGCACGCCGAGTGCCAGCAGCACGGCGGACAGCGTCAGCCAGTTGAGTACCCGCGACAGCAGCGTTTCCCGCGCGCGGGATTGATCGATCACCGCATCGTTGACGGCAATGGCAGATGTCAGATCCTGGCGGCTGGATGATTGCAGCGCCGGTGCTTCGGTGATTGTTGTGGTTTGCTGACGCAACAACAAGCGCACGGGCTCGCCGCTGCTGCTGAAATTCTTCAGCACAATGCCATCCCGTGCTGCTTCGGGCTGACCCTGAAGCACGAGCTCCCAGTCCGGCCCGCTGCGGCGGCGCGGTGTTTCATTGTTCGCGCCGATACTCAGCATCAGGCGTGGTTCGCCCTCTGCCAGAGCCACCTGTTCCAGCCGCACATCCTGCCACACCGCCAGATCCTGCGCCGCTGGTTTGGCCGGTGTTTGGGCCATCCAGATCCAGTCCGATTGCCAGAAATAGCCTGCCACCAGACCTGCTACGATCACGCCGATCAGCGCCAGCCACTGATTGCGGCGCAGCAGCGCCTTGCGCCACTGTTGCAGCCGCTCGCGCAACGGCGACAGCTTGCGGGCGCTTGCGCTGGGCGGTGGCACCAGCAGGTTGCCGGCATCCGTCGCCGTCAGCGTGGGCACTGGCACGCGGATGTTGATGAGCTTTTCCAGATACTGCTCGGCGAATTCCTGCAGATGCCCCGGCGAATGCGCATCCCCCGGCATCAGCTTGGCTTCCGCCAGATCCTTGAAGCCCAGTCCCACGCAGGTTTTCACCCATTCCTCGGCCATGCCCAGAATGATGTAGCAGTTGCCGGACACCGACAGAAAGTTGATCGTCTCCAGAATCTCCAGCACGTTCTCTTTGCTGCAGCGATCCAGATCGTCGATGAAAATCACCATGCGGCCCAGTTCCAGCGATTCGCTCACATCGCTGAACTGGCGGGCGAAACGCTGGCGTGCGCCGGGATCCAGCGTATGGGAGCCACTGTGCTCCGGTGTGGTGGTGATGAGGCTGGATGGACGAATGCCGAACGCGCGCAACCCGTTGTAGAGCGCAGCCAGCGGCGGAAAGATACCGATCAGCGCCAGCACGAGTTTGTCCATCCACTCCTGCTCGCCGGTGCTGAACAGGTGCGCCAGATTCAGCGCTGTCAGCGCCGTGTCGTGACTCATCATATAGCTGCCGGTACTGGCCAGCAGTGCCAGCAGCAACAACGCCAGCAGCCAGCGCCGGCGACTGCGGCGATACAACAGACGCAGGCGAAACAGCATGCCTACCGGCACGCCGCCGTGAAATTTCGCCAGCCCCGGCACCGCCTGCTCGCGAATGGTTGCGTACAGCGATGCCAGCAGCTGCTCGCCTTTCTGGTGATGCCAGGCGTTGAACCACACTGGCGTAAAACCCTGCCGCTTCAGATCATGAAACAGCAGACTCATCAGCGAACTTTTGCCAGTGCCCCATTCACCGGTGACGGCGATGGTAAGCGGCGGTTCGGTGGCGGGATTGCGAATGAAGCGCGACAGGCCGCGGGCAATGCGACCGAACTGCAGCGGATCGGGATCACCCGGGCGCAGCGGGCGATCGGATGCCAGAATGTCGGCGACGCTGGTGCTCTGGGCGCGCAGTTTGCGTTGAAAGCGTGGCGCCAGCAGAATCAGCGCCAGCGCCACCATGCACACCAGCCAGTACCACAGGGCGGGGTAGCGCTGATAGCGCGCATCGGCAGCGGTGTCACTGGCCGGGCGGGTGAGTGGAAACCAGTGCCCGCCACCGTCCTGCGTTGCCAGCAGCACGCCGCCATCGCCAGCGATCCAGCCCCGTTCCCGGTCGATGAATACCACACTGTTCAGCGTCGATGGAGTGCCGGAATTCTGCGGCGCCCAGGTGTCACCGCCGTCACTTGTAGTCAGTACACTGCCGCGTTTGCCAGTCGCCCAGCCGTGTAGTTGATCCACAAAAATCACATCCCGCAGATCCTCGCTGCTGTTGCCGCGCAGGGGTTCCCACTGGCGGCCGCCACTGTAGCTGATGTGAATCGCGCCGCCATTGCCGACACTCCAGCCCCGCTGATCATCAATGAAGAAAAAGCGGTTGTCTTCAAACGGGCTGCGCTGAGCATTCAGCCACGGATCCCTGCCCGGCGACGCCACATAAAGGCCGCGCCCATCACTGATCCACACGCGATTGGCGCGGGCCTGAATCTGCAGCAGCGGATTGCGGCTGAGGGTGCGGCCGTACGACCAGCTGACGCCACCATCGGTGCTATGGAAATAGTCGCCGCTGTCCGCAATGGCCCAGCCCAGATCCGCGCGCACAAACACCACGCCCTGAATCATCACATCCACGGGCAGCCGGCTGGCCTGCCAGGTTTCGCCACCGTCGCTGGTGCGCAACACCACGCCCAGATCGCCGCCGATCCAGCCCTGTTTTTCATCCAGAAAGTAAATCGAGCGCCAGTGCGGCTTGCGTGGCAGTGCGCGCGACGAGGATGCCAGAGGCAGCGCATTCGCCGGTGATTCCTGCGAGTAAGGTTGCGCCTGTACCGGCGTCACCTTTTCCATTACCGGTGCTGCGTTGGGTTCCACATTCTGCAGGTAAGGTTGTTTCGGGGGCGGCGTCGGCGCGTCGTTGGCGGCAGGCATTTCACCGGCGTAGGCAGCCTGCAGCGGCGACAGCCGATTGATCCACGCCGCGGCGGGTGGGCGCGAAGCGGGTAATTCTTCCGGCTGAAGCGGCAGTGAATCCTGCGATGGTCTGGCGGGCTGATTCGATTCCCCTGGCAGCGTCCAATTCTGCAGCGTCCAACTCGAACCGCCATCATCGCTGAATGCAATCAATCCATTGTTGCCCACCACCCACAGTCGGCGTCCGTCGCGACTGGCGTGCAGTGCGTGAATATCCTGATTCATGGTGGCCAGCCGCAGCTCGCCGTGAATTTCCAGAGGATAAAACAGAATATCCAGCAGCGAAGGCGGAGCCAGCGGATTGGGGCGGGGCGATTGTTGCAATGCCAGCAGGCTGGCGGCGATCACCAGCGCGATGGCAAATGTCATGATCTGACCGCGCCGAATGCCGGTGGGACGGGATGCTGTGCCGGGGGGTTCCGCCATAAACCTGTCCGTGGTGAGGGCTGTTCCCGGAAACATAGCGCCGGCGCTGCATTCCCGCAATGGCGACGATGACGAAATCAGCAACAAGCCGGGCAGGGATCACGCTTCACCCAACGTAATCCCTGCCGGTAGACAGCGGTTACTGGCGAATGCCTTCGACAGAAATGTAAATCTGCGCCGAGGTGGACGCCGGCCCCAGGTCGTAATCGATACCGAAATCCTTCAGCACGATTTCAGTGGTGGCCTCGAAGCCTGCCCGCTGGCCACCCCAGGGATCGGCACCGCTGCCAATATACACCGCTTTCAGCACCACGGGTTTGGTCACGCCTTTCAGCGTCAGATTGCCGTGAATGTCCGCGGTAGTGTCACCGGTTTTTTCCACCTTGGTGCTGACAAAACTGGCCTTGGGAAATTTTTCTACATGGAAGAAATCAGAACCGCGCAAATGCTTGTCCCGCTCCGCGTGATTGGAATTCACACTCGCTACGTCGATGGACACATTCACGCTGGAGGTTTCGATCTTGTCCTTGTCCACCGTGAATTCACCGGCAAAGGTGTCGAAGCGGCCCAGCAGCCAGCTGTAACCCAGATGACTGATCTTGAACTGGATGAACGCGTGGGCGCCCTGGGTATCCAGTACATAGCGTTCGGGCGCCGCCAGCAGAGGCGAGCTGGTGAGCAGCGTGGCAGGCAACAGCAGTGCGCTGGCCAGTGCAATGGCGCGGGTTGAACGTTGCAGGGAAGTCAGTGTTTTCATGGGGTCGTCCTTTGTGTTGTTGTGGGTGAGGGTGGATCAACATGATTGAATCCTAGTGGCGGGGTGGCCGCAACATCCGCCGCAAGGTTGAATCATGCTGGATGAAATGATGAAACAGCGCAGCGCCGGCGTGCAGCACCATCAGCGCGCCCACCCCATAGGCAATCCAGCGATGCAGAAAACCGTGCAATTCCTGCAGATCGCTCGGCCAGCTACGCCAGGCGGGAATCTGCCAGCCCCAGAACAGCTCGATCGGTTTGCCCTTGGCGGTGGTGATGATGTAACCGGTGACAGCCAGCGCCACCAGCGCAACGTAAAACGCCAGATGTACCAGCCGCGCGCTCCAGTGCTGCCAGGACGGTGCCGGCAACAGGGCAGGCCGTGGATTGGTCAGACGCCAGGCCAGCCGGACAACGGTGAGCAGCACAATTGCCACCCCCGCTACTTTGTGCCAGTGCGGCAGCGTGTGATAGAGCGGATCGTAATAGGTCAGCGTCACCATCCAGGCGCCTTCCACCAGCAGAAACAGCACCAGCACAAACGACACCCAGTGCAGCGCGATGCTGATCCAGCCATAACCTTCCGCCGTATTGCGCCAGTGTTGAGCCATAGAACGAGTCCCTGTTCGTGCCTGAAAGCCTTCAGTGTAGAAACAGTAAGTAGGTATGACCAAGCAGAGCGGGGGTGGTTCAGCAAACGTGGCAGGCTGGAGGACAGGGCGTACAGGAAACCGGTGAATGAGAGGCAGCGGGTGAAGCTGGCGCGCCCGAGAGGATTCGAACCTCTGACCTTTGCCTCCGGAGGGCAACGCTCTATCCAGCTGAGCTACGGGCGCGTAGGGGAAGTTGGCAGGGGCTATCGACATATGCTCCCCGCCGTCAAGGGCAGCCATGATAAGCGCATGATTCGATAAAGTCTACGCCCGTTCCTGTTCCCTGAGTGGCTTGCTTTGGCGTATCTTAAATGCTTCTCAGCCCGCGTTTGTCCCCCTGGAGCACCCAATGATCCTGCGTTCCCTGCTCTTCATTCTGCTATCCGTTCTGGCTGCCTGTTCCCGCTCGCTGGTATCCATTGATTACGATCCGGCTACTGCCATGCCTGCGGCTGGCGCAGCATCCTACGCCCTGTCCGATCCCGCTAGCGGCCCCGAGTTTCAGTCGCTGGACAACAACCGCATCGCCGCTGCCCTGCGCAAGCAGCTGGCGGCCCGTGGCCTGAAAGAAGCCCCCCGTGAGCAGGCGGATCTCTGGGTGGCCTACCGGGTGGAGCAGGAGGCGAAGCTGGATAACTCCGGCGTCAGTTTCGGAGTCGGTTTTGGCACCGGTAACATGGGCATGGGAGTAAGCACCGGGCCACAGGCCAAGCAGATTATGGAGGGGCGCCTGGTGGTGGATGTGGTCGATCCCAAGCGTCAGCAGGTGGTGTGGACGGCCAAAGCCAACGAATATCTGAGGGATTCCATGCGCCCTGAGCAGCGGGATGCGCTGGTCAATGAACTGGTGGCAGAGATGCTGGCCAATTTCCCGCCCAAAAGCGACAAGTGAGGCCTTCCTTAAATGCGTAGCCTGCTGTTGTCGACGTTGCTGATCCTGGTGTCCTGTGCACCCTACACCCCCCGCATCGATTACGATCGCAACGCCACGTTCAAGGGGCTCACCCGGTATGCCTGGGTGCCGGACGAAGGCGCCCATCAGGTCTACAAAAGCCTGGATCAGACCCGTATCCAGCGCGCCTTTAGCGAAGGCCTGGCCGCCCGGGGGATGACCGAAGTGCCGGTGGATCAGGCCCAGGTCTGGGTGGATATCGACTACGCCATTGATCGCCGCTACGAAACCCGCTCCAACTTCTACGGCTATTACGGCTGGTATCCGTACTGGTGGGGTATGCAGCCCAGCTACTACGTGCAGGAGCGGGACGAAAGCCGGCTCACCCTGTTGCTGATCGATCCTGCCACGCGTGCGGTGATCTGGGCCGGTCAGACCGTGCTGCGCTACTACGACGAAAAGGCACCGGCGGAGCGCGATGCCAGCCTCAGGGAACAGGTCGCCAGCATTCTGGCGCAGTTTCCCTCCCCGTGATTCCGTTTTTCCGCAACTTGACGGTATACTTGCGCGCTCATCATTTTGTCACCGCTTCGTTTGGGGCCTGATTCCGGGTGCGAAGCTTTCAGGAGAGAGGTTAGTTCAACATGGTCAATATGAAGCAACTGTTTGTTTCAGCTGCATTTTTTGCTGGTGTTGTCATTTCTGGCCCGACACTGGCCTCCAAGCTGGCGGATCAGACCGGCAACGGCGAGCCGATGGGCACCCGTTCCATCATGAGCCCCGCCAAGATCGATGCCCGCACCCAGCCGGACGCGAAGGTGTGCATCCAGGGTGAAGACTGCGGCGGCGCTGGCGCTACTGTTGCCGCTGCGGAAACCAAGAAGTCGCCGGAAGAGATCTATAACGGCTCCTGCATGGCCTGCCATGCTACCGGTGCAGCCGGCGCGCCCAAGACAGGCGTTGCTGCGGACTGGACAGCCCGTATCGCCCAAGGCAACGATACCCTCTACGCCCACGCCATCAACGGCCTCAATATGATGCCGCCCAGGGGCACCTGTGGTGCCTGCTCCGATGACGACATCAAGGCCGTGGTGGACTACATGGTCGAGAAGTCCAAGTAAGGCCGGATCGCCCGCCGCTGATCGCAAAGCCCTGCGCTTCCCCGGAAACGCGGGGCTTTTTCTTTTTAATTCATGTACTTTCCCTTGGCTATACTGAACAGATTCCGGGCTGAATCGTGAAGGGTGTGGTGACGCAGTCAAAGACAGTCCGCCAGGTGCGGCAGCGAGGGGGAATCCATGACCAGCGCGGTCGGGTGCTGCTGCCCAGCCGTATTGGCCTGGTGTCGCTGTTGCTGGTGGTGCCGCTGGCGGTGCTGCTGATCCAGCTGCTGTTGTCGCGCGAGGATCAGCTGGCGGTGGTGCAGCGCAAACTGCAGGCGATTCAGGAAATCCGCTCGCTGTATCCGGTGGTGGACGGCGCCGAGCGCCTGCGCGATCTGAGCATCATCACTGTCTATGCCCGCGGTGGCGAGATGCAGGTGGAATACGAGCAGTTGCGCAAGGAATTGCTGCATTCCATCGAGCAGCTGCGTCAGGACACCACGCCAGGCCCCCGCAATCCCCTGATCGACCTTACCATTCCCCGCCTGCTGAACCGGCTCGACCGGGTGCGGCCGGTGGTGGGCACCGAGGTCAACACGCCCGATCTGGCTTACCAGGAGCATCAGCCGCTGGTGGAAACCGCGCAGCAGCTGCAGTTTCGTCTGGCGGATCAGGGCGGACTGTTCAACGACCAGAATGCCCTGTCGCTGATTCTGGTGTACATCGCCCTGGATGAATCCATCGAGCAGTTCAATCTGCTCGGGCGCGCCCGCGCCTACGGCAGCCTGTATCTGCGCATGGGGCACGTGCCGTCTGACGGCGCCATTACCTTGGAGCAGCTGTACGATCGCATGCATCACCAGCATGACGTGCTGCAGGAACGGGTCAACCAGCTGCTGAAGAAGCATGACGCGCTGCGCACCGTGGCGCCGTTCGATTCCGATGCCTGGCTGCGGCTGGATGAAATCGCCGATCACCTGGACGAGCACGTGATCCAGTCGGCGGAGCTGGAATTGCCCTGGCGTACTTTCTTCGATGATGTGAGCCGCCAGATCGTGGCGTTGTCGTTGGCGCGTAACCAGATCCTCAATCAACTCACATCCAATTACATGAACGAGCGGGCGACGCTGGTGCGGCAGCAGCGTACCTATGGCATTTCCATCGTGTTGCTGGTGCTGGTGTTCGTGGTGCTGTATCTGATGGACATGCGTGAGATTCGCAATCGCGAGGCCGAGCGCAAGGAAAAAGAAGCTGCCGAAGCGGCGGACAAGGCGAAAAGCCAGTTCCTGGCCACCATGAGTCACGAGCTGCGCACACCCATCAATGGCGTGCTGGGCATGGTGGAGCTGATGTCGGGCACGCCGCTCAACGGCGAGCAGCAGGATTATCTGGCGGCATTGCGCAGTTCGGGGCAGACCTTGCTGTCAGTCATCAATGACGTGCTGGATTTTTCCAAGATCGAGGCGGGCAAGCTGCAAATCGACAACGTGGTGTTCGATGTGCGCCAGACACTGGGCGAAGCCATGACCATCTTCATGCCGCAGATGAAGCAGAAGCAGCTGGCGTTCCACTACAGCGTCGATGACAGTGTGCCGCCGCTGGTGTGTTCCGATCCGTCGCGTCTGCGCCAGATTCTGCTGAACCTGGTGAGCAATGCGATGAAGTTCACCGAGCAGGGTTCGGTGGCGGTGCAGCTGTCGGTGAAGACCACGGATCAAAAAGAATATCTGTACGGTGTGGTACGTGACACTGGCATCGGCATGGATGAGACCCAGCAGGCGGAGCTGTTCAAGCAGTTTTCCCAGGCGGACAAATCCATCGCACGGCGCTATGGCGGCACCGGGCTGGGTCTGGCGATCTGTCAGCGCCTGTGCCAGCTGATGGGCGGCGAGATCGGCGTCAGCAGCAAGCAGGGCAGCGGCACCACGTTCTGGTTCACGGTGGCGTTGCAGGATCTGGCGCAGGCGCAACTGTCCGGCGCCGAAAATATTTCCCAGGAACAGCGTCTGCATTTCTACACCCAGCAGTTCCGTGATCGCCGTGTGCTGGTGGCAGAAGACAACAAGGTCAACCAGATGGTGGTGCAGGGCATGCTGAAAAAGGCAGGCCTGGTGGTGGATGTGGTGGAAAACGGCCTGCAGGCGGTGGAGCGCATTTGTCAGCAGGAAGAGCGCTACGACTGGGTGCTGATGGATTGGGAAATGCCCGAGATGGACGGCCTGACCGCATGCAAGCAGATCCGGGCCTGGGAAAACAAAAATGGCAGGCCAAGAACACCCATAGTTGCATTGACCGCCCACGTGTTGTCTGATTACGAGCAGCAGGCTTATGCTGCAGGCATGCAGGGTTTCCTGAAAAAGCCCATCGACCAGAATGCCCTGTTCCAGAGTCTGTTCCTGACCCTGAGCAAAACCACGGAATAACAACAATGAAATGGTATGCAGCAGTGCTGCCGGCCTTGATGGCTTGGCTGGTCTTTCCTGTGTGGGCCGCGCCAGCGGATGCCGCGCGACTTCAGCGGGATCTGACGCCGGTGGGTGCCGAAAGAGCGGGCAATCGCGATGGTTCCATTCCACGCTGGCAGGCGGATAAACTGAGCGATGCCGAGCATCTGCAATGGATGGCGGCCATCGCCGGCGAAGAACAGCTGTTCCGCATCGAGCACCATAATCTGGAGCAGCATCGCGCGTTGCTGTCGCCCGGCATGCAGGCGCTGTTTGCCCGCTATCCCGACAGCTTTGCCATTCCGGTCTACAAATCCCATCGCACCGCACGTCAGCCCCAGTGGACCTATGACAACACGGTGAAGAATCTGCGCGATGCACGCATGGCGCCGTCGGGCAACGAGATGGAGCAGGCCTGGCCCGGCATTCCCTTTCCCATTCCGCGCACGCCGCAGGAAATCATGTGGAATCATCAGCTGCGCTGGAAAGGTGTGTTCATCAAGCTGCATCTGTTCGAAAGCACGGTGTACCAGAGTATGGCGCGCGCGACACTGGAAACCATGATCGAAACCTACTCGCCCTATTACAACCGGCGGCGCGGTGTCGAGTTCGACAGCTGGCATTCGGCCTATTATTTCTCGCACATCCTGGGCCCGGCAAAGCTGGCGGGTGGTGGCCTGCTGATTCACGAATCCCTGCAACCGTTGCGGCAGCCGCGCCAGTCCTGGGTGTATTTGCCGGGGGAGCGGCGCATGCGGCGCTCGCCGGTGCTGGGTTACGATTCGCCGATTTTCAATTCCGAAGGCCTGCGCGTGGCGGACGAGATCGATGTGTTCAACGGCGCGCTGGATCGTTACGACTGGACGCTGGTGGGCAAGCGGGAAATGTACATTCCCTACAACAACCAGAAGATGCGTTACAACCGCTGCGACGATCCGTCGGCCATGGATGCGGGCCATCTGAAGCACTACACCATGCGATTCGAAAAGCATCGGGTGTGGGTGGTGGATGCCAGGCTCAAGCAGGGTGCCAAGCATCTGTATCCGCGGCGCACGTTCTATATCGATGAAGACACCTGGAGTATTGCCGCCGTCGATATCTATGATCGCAGTGGCGAGCTGTGGCGTACCACGTTGCGCTTCGCCGCCTACTACGAAGCGATGCCCGGTGTGTTTTCATCCCTGGATGCCTATCACGATCTGAAAGCGGGCGCCTATTTCCTGCAGTGCAGCGCCGGACTGGACACCACGTTCTATTCCGAGCCTCCGGTGGATGGCTACTTTTCCCCTACCAACATCCGTCAGCGGCTGCGCCGATGAAATCGCCGTGCATGCCCAGGAATGGAACTTGCAAACGCCTGGGCTGCACAATTCTGTTGCCCAGCCACCGCAAGAGCAGAGTGAATCCACCGCCATGAATGCCAGCGCCCACCCCGTTATCTCGCCACCGGCCGTGGGCTGGGCGGCCAGTTTGCAGCTGGGATTTGGCTGGCGTGATGGGCGAACTGTTTTGGTGCGCAATCAGCATCAAGGCCCTCTTCGGGTGCAAAGGCCCTTCTATCCTGAATCCGCTGGCCAGGCGCACGTTTATATCCTGCATCCGCCGGGCGGCATCGTGGCGGGGGATGTGCTGGCCATCGAGGCGGAATTTGCAGCGGGTTCCCACGGCCTGATCACCACGCCGTCGGCGGGGCGGGTGTATCGCACCAATCAGGCGCGTCTGCCGCAGACCCAGCACACACAGCTGCGCATCGCAGCGGGCGGATGGGGCGAGTGGTTGCCCCAGGAAAATATCGTTTTCACCGGCGCGCTGGCGCGCAACGTCACCCGCGTGAATATCGAAGGTGACGGCCGCTTTATTGGCTGGGAAATTGCCTGTCTGGGCAGGCCGGCGTCGCAGGCGTGGTTTGAGCAGGGGGAGCTGCAACAGCAGTTTGTTCTGTACCACGATGGCAAACCGCTATTGCGGGAACGCAGCGTGTTTGTCGGTGGCAGTGCGCTGCTGCAGGCGCCGTGGGGACTGCAAGGCATGACCAGTGTTGGCACGCTGCTGTGTACGGCAAATGATCCGGCGCTGCTGGCGGAACTGAAAGCAGACTGTGACCGGCTCGCACAAACAGATCCGGCTGCGCTCAAACTGGCGGCCACCGCGCTGCCGGGCCTGATCGTGGTGCGTGGCCTCGCCGCCAATGCCGCACCCCTGCGCAATGCGTTCATCGCCTGCTGGCAACGCATGCGCCTGCACCTGAAGCAACAGACAGCGGTGGCTCCGCGCATCTGGTTTACCTGAATTCATCTGATTGATCGAGGCACGACATGGAACTGACTCCGCGCGAAAAAGACAAACTGCTGCTGTTTGCCGCCGCGCAACTGGCGGAACGGCGCAAGGCCCGCGGCCTGAAACTGAATTATCCCGAAGCAGTGGCGCTGATTTCGTTCGAGATCATGGAAGGCGCCCGCGACGGCAAAACCGTGGCCGAGCTGATGGCATTTGGTCGTACCCTGCTGAGCCGCGACGACGTGATGGACGGCATCGCCGAACTGATTCCCGAGGTTCAGGTAGAAGCCACTTTTCCCGACGGCACCAAACTGGTGACCGTTCACAATCCTATTGTGTGAGGACGCAAGCATGATTCCCGGTGAATTGATTACCGAACCCGGCGAGCTGGAACTCAACGTCGGCAAAGCGAAAGTCACGGTAACCGTGGCCAACACCGGCGATCGTCCGATCCAGGTGGGCAGTCATTATCATTTCTACGAAACCAACGGGGCGCTGCAGTTCGATCGCGAGAAAACCCGTGGCTTTCGCCTCGACATCGCTGCCGGCACTGCGGTGCGGTTCGAACCGGGACAAAGCCGCGACGTCACGCTGGTGGCATTTGGGGGCAAGCGCGAAGTGTACGGCTTCCGTGGCCTGGTGATGGGCAAACTCTGAAAGCAGATGACAAGGGCTTTTTACAAGGAATAGGGATCATGGCGAAAATCGATCGGCGCGCCTATGGCGACATGTTTGGCCCCACCGTTGGCGATCGGGTGCGGCTGGGCGACACAGATCTGATCATCGAAGTGGAAAGAGATTTTGCGCTGTACGGCGAGGAAGTGAAATTCGGCGGCGGCAAAGTCATTCGCGATGGCATGGGGCAGAGCCAGCGTCCGCGTAGCGAATGCGTGGACACAGTGATCACCAATGCGCTGATCCTGGATTACTGGGGTATCGTGAAAGCGGATGTGGGCATCAAGAATGGCCGTATCGCCGGTATCGGCAAGGCGGGCAATCCCGACATCCAGGACGGTGTCACCATCGTGATCGGCCCCGGCACGGAAGTGATCGCGGGCGAAGGCCAGATTCTTACCGCCGGCGGCATTGACGCGCATATTCATTTCATTTGCCCGCAGCAGATCGAAGAAGCGCTGATGTCCGGCGTCACCACCATGATTGGCGGTGGCACTGGACCTGCCACCGGTACCAACGCCACCACCTGCACGCCCGGTGCCTGGCACCTGGCGCAGATGCTGAAAGCGGCAGAAGGCTTGCCGATGAACCTGGGCTTTCTGGGCAAGGGCAACGGCAGTCTGCCGGACGCTATCGAGGAGCAGATCGTCGCCGGCGCCATGGGCCTGAAGCTGCATGAGGACTGGGGCACCACGCCCGCCGCCATCGATAACTGTCTGAGTGCGGCAGAAAAATTCGATGTGCAGGTAGCCATTCACACCGACACGCTGAACGAATCCGGTTTTGTGGAAGACACCGTTGCAGCCTTCAAGGGCCGGGTCATTCACACCTATCACACGGAAGGTGCCGGCGGCGGCCATGCGCCGGATATCATCAAGGTGTGCGGTGAAAGCAATGTGCTGCCGTCGTCCACCAATCCCACGCGTCCCTATACCATCAACACGGTGGACGAACATCTGGACATGCTGATGGTGTGTCACCATCTTGATCCATCGATTCCCGAAGATGTGGCGTTCGCCGATTCCCGCATTCGCCGCGAAACCATTGCGGCCGAAGATATCCTGCACGACCTGGGTGCGTTCTCGATGATTTCGTCGGATTCGCAAGCCATGGGGCGCGTGGGTGAAGTGGTGATTCGCACCTGGCAGACCGCGCATAAGATGAAAGTACAACGCGGAGCGCTGCCGCAGGATTCCGCGCGTCACGATAATTTTCGCGCCAAGCGTTATATCGCCAAGTACACCATCAATCCGGCGCTCACCCATGGCATCGCGCACGAGGTGGGGTCGATCGAAGTGGGCAAATGGGCGGATCTGGTGTTGTGGAAGCCGGCGTTTTTTGCCGTGAAGCCATCGCTGATCATCAAGGGCGGAGCGATTGCGGCAGCACCCATGGGCGATCCCAACGCATCCATTCCCACGCCGCAGCCGGTACATTACCGCATGATGTTTGGCGCGCTGGGCAAAGCGGCGCTGGACACCTCGCTGACGTTTGTGTCGCAGGTGGCGCTGGATAACGACATCGGCAAGCGTCTGGGTTTGCAGCGGCCACTGTCGGCAGTCGCAGGCACGCGCACCGTGCAAAAAAAGGATCTGATCCACAACGACTACCAGCCGGTGATGTCGGTGGATGCGCAAACCTATGAAGTGCGTGCCGATGGCATGCTGCTGACCTGCGAACCCGCCAAGGTGTTACCGCTGGCCCAGCGCTATTTTCTGTTTTGATTTTTGTGCGGATGCGAAATGAAAAAAATCTTTGAATTTGCGCCCACCGGTTCCACGCCGGTGCTGACCCTGTGTCTGCCCTTCGATGAGCGCAAAAAAAGCCGCCTGCGCACACAGACCACCAACGGTGAGGAAATCGGCTTGATGTTGCCGCGTGGCCAGATTCTGCGTCACGGCACATTGTTGCAGGATGAAAGTGGCCGCGTGATTGAAGTACAGGCCGCGAAGGAAACCGTGAGCACGGTGATCAGCCACGATCCGCTGCTGCTCACCCGTGCCGCCTATCACCTGGGTAATCGCCATGTGCCGCTGCAGATCGGCAAGGGTTGGTTGCGTTACCAGCATGATCATGTGCTGGATGCCATGGTGGTGGGGCTGGGCCTGCAGGTGCTGACAGGCGAACATCCTTTCGAGCCGGAAGACGGCGCGTACGCCGGGCACGGTCATTCTCATGGCCATGATCACAGTCACAGCCATGATGATCATCACGCGCACGGACATTCGCATGGCCATCACCACCACTGATATGTCGGTACTGCAGTGGCTGCAATTGTTGCAGCTGACCAGTCCATCGTTGCCGATCGGTGGTTTCGCCTGGTCGCAGGGGCTGGAAGGCGCAATCGAGCAAGGCTGGCTGAAGAATGAAACCGATTTTGCCGCCTGGGTGCAAGGCGTGATGGAGCACAGCTTTGCCTGGCAGGAGCTGCCGTTGCTGCAACGGCTGCATCAGGCTGCATCGGTGGACGATTTCGATCTGCTGGCGCATTGGAATGACATCGCGCTCGCATTGCGCGAAACCAGCGAACTGCGGCAGGAAGACCTGCAGATGGGCGGCGCCCTGCTGAAATTGTTACGGGATTTGCAGGTGCCTTTGGCGCTGCAGTGGCAGGCTCAACCAACCAGCTACGTGACAGCCTTTGCACTCGCCAGCGCTCATCATCGCATTGCTTTGCTGCAAACGTGCACTGGCTTTGTCTGGAGCTGGCTGGAAAACCAGATCGCCGCAGCGCTGAAACTGTTTCCACTGGGACAGACGGCGGGGCAGCGGGTGTTCCAGCAGATCGCGCCATTGATCGAGCCTGTGATCGAACGCAGTTTGCGCGTGCAGGATGATGAGATCGGCATTAGTCTGCCGGGCTTGGTATTGGCCAGCATGCAGCACGAAGAACAGTACAGCCGGTTGTTCCGGTCGTGAGTGGCAGGTAATGCTCTGAAGTTTGAATTGAAGCGTGTCCTGAAGTGCAGCACCACTCTCCGCGTCGCGATACCGGACCGAAGTAAGCAAAAATTCATTGAAATAAGGTACACCACTATGTCCAAACAAACCCTGCGCGTCGGCATCGGCGGCCCGGTTGGCTCCGGTAAAACAGCCCTCACCCTGCGTCTGTGCGAAGCCATGCGCGATGATTTCAATATCGCTGTCGTCACCAACGACATCTACACACGGGAAGATGCCGAGTTTCTCACCCGCAATCAGGCACTCACCCCTGAACGCATTATCGGCGTGGAAACCGGCGGCTGCCCCCACACCGCGATTCGCGAGGATGCCTCGATGAATCTGGCGGCGGTGGCGGAACTCAATAATCGTTTCGACAATCTCGACGTGATCTTCATCGAAAGCGGCGGCGACAACCTGGCGGCCACCTTCAGCCCGGAACTGTCCGATCTTACGCTGTACGTGATCGACGTTTCAGCCGGCGACAAGATTCCCCGCAAGGGCGGCCCCGGCATTACCAAGTCCGACCTGCTGGTGATCAACAAGATCGATCTGGCGCCCATGGTAGGTGCATCGCTGGAGGTGATGGATCGTGACGCGAAAAAAATGCGCGGTGAAAAGCCGTTCCTGTTCACCAACATGAAAGAGAAGAAAGGCCTGCAGGATATCATCGACTTTATCTGCGAGCGTGGCATGCTGCGCTGAGGCCAAATAAAGAAGCCGCCCGCAGGCGGCTTCTTTATGGCACGGTTTCTTCGTTTACTGCTTGCCAAATCCCTTGAAGATATCCATCACCTGACGGGCAGTGTCGAGCCCTTCATTTACCTTCTGTATTTTTTCGGATTGCTTGGCTTGTGGCTGTGCTGCAGCCGGTTGTGCGGCCGGTTGCTGCTGCGCGTAGGGATCAGTAGCAGGAACGGCAGCCGGTGCGGGCAGGTTGTTGGGAATGGGCGCTGGCATTGACGTTGCGACAGCCGGTGGCTGCGCGGCAGGCTGGCTGGGTGTGGGCTGCGGAGCCGGCACGGATTGCGGCGCCGGTGTAGCGGCGGCCGTCGGCTGGCTCTCTCCGGCATAGATGCGCGCGATCACGGGATCCATCATCGCACACGACGGCACTACATAGCTGCCAGGCTGGGTTGAATTGGCGGTCTGCAGCTGCTGCTGATACAGCCGGCGCCCGCCTTCACAATCCGGTTTGGCCTGGCCGCTGTTGCGCATGTGGGACACGGAATGATGCAGGCACCGCTCGATATGAGCCGGGTCATCGGGCCGATAATTGAGGCAATCCGACGCAGTCATCATCCAGCCATTGGCAATCAGTGCCTGATTGATCATTTCACAGGAAAGCGCAGCCCTGGCGCCTTGTGGCACATCGGTGATGGACGGCAACGCCTGCACCATGGTGCCGCGCAGCTGCTGGCACTGCACCTCTTTCTTCTGGTGGTAGTAGTAGACGCTGGGGAAGAATGCCGGCAGACATTTGTTGAGTTTCTGCTGGGTACCATCGTAATCGACGCAGGGGTACCAGACCGGATATTTACCGTTGAGGCGATGCAAGGCATCACCAATGACGGTGCACGAAGGAATTTCATTGTGAGCGGTTTGGCCGCGGTTGCCTTTGGCGTTGGCGATGGAGTATTTCGCACTCTGGCAGCCGTTGGCATAGGCGTTGGGGGCACCCTGCGCCGAC
This sequence comes from Pseudomonadales bacterium, assembly GCA_020062665.1. Lineage (GTDB taxonomy): Bacteria > Pseudomonadota > Gammaproteobacteria > Pseudomonadales > Ketobacteraceae > Ch67. Next base: position 26,448 of record JAGUVW010000027.1, on the reverse strand, counting down.
GCGACTTCTGGCAGGCGGCTAATACAGCGCTGCACGTCGTCGACACTGGCCGGATTGGCATTGACACATTCATCAATAGCAGCGTGTGAGGCCTGCGCGGCGGCCAGCAGAAACAGTCCAAATACAGTCAGCAAACGTTTTTTCATGGCATGTCCTTTTCACAAGTGTCCGGTTGTGCGGGAATGGGCGGCAACAGGCCCGATGCCTGAATGGATCCCCAATCATTCGAGCAGGATGCAATGACAGACAACTGCTCATTCCTCTGCTGCAAGCGCATGAAACGCGCTCAAAAAATAACAAGAGTGTGGATGGTAAGCAGTCAGTACAGGGGACAACAACGTGGAAAATTCCACCCTGTAATCGGTTGCTGACCGTTGCCTCTGCGTCAGCCTAAGGCATGTTGAAAGGGTGATCAAGATCGCTTTGATCTGTTGATTCTATCAGGTGGTTCTTTGCAAGCCGGTGGCGGCTGCATGCTGTAGCGCGCTGGTGTTCAACAAAATCAGAAAAAATAAGAGGTTGCGAATCCGCCGCCAAAGACCCAAGACCGCCAAAGTGGTCGGCACCTGGGTGTTCTTGCGGAAATGATCAGCGTGCAGTGTTGAATTGCTGTCACTGCTGTCTGCAGTTACCAGCGTACGGTGCCATTCAGCACCAGTTCCGAGCCGGTATCGTCATCCCACACCAGCGCGTCATCCAGCGCCAAGGTGCGCGTTGTGAGATCGAGGTCGACGGCCCCAGCTCCGCATTGCGGGTCACTGCTCGGTGTAACTGGCTGGGTGCAGGCATAGCGGTATTCAGCACCGTTTTTAACCACGATCATCGATATGCCGTTTGCAATCTGCGGCCCGTTGTCTTCCAGCGCAATGAATACGAACGTGTTGCTGGGATCGCGTGGTTCCGGAACCAGAACGCCCATAAGCTCGGTGACCCTGCTGCCCTGATCGACCATCACAACGTGCGCGGCATTTGTCGCAGTAGCGGCCGCCGACCGGGCGGCGCCAACCACAAGCTGGGTTCCAAGCACTGCGGTGTCGTTGCCTGACATGGTGATAGTGCCCAGCACACCGCTGCCACCTCCATCCGTCACATCGCGCGGGTTGTCGCCGCCTGAACCGCCTGATGAGCCGCCACAGCTTGCCAGCAGTACTGCAATCAAAGTAACCCCAATGATTTTCATGACTTCTCCCTGTTTTGTGGTTTAGCCACAGCGGCCAAACGGACTGATGGTAGAGAGCGGCGTCATGTTGAACAACGTGGAAAATTCAATGGGGCGTAAGGTGCAGACGCACAATTCGTCGCCGCGCGATCAGTACTTCTGAGTCTGGTTGATGAGTTTGTCAAACTCGATCCGGCCTGCTTCGTACAGCAGTTGATCCCGGGTTACGTTGCCGAATTTTTTACGCAGACTGGCGATCACCGTGTTGGCCAGGTACTTGTAATCCAGCTGCAGATCCCGCGAGATGGTCTTGAGGTTGCAGCCTTGCGCCAGGCGCGACAGTACTGCTTTTTCGGTGGATGAAAGCCTGTCCAGGAACGGACGGTAGAACTCTGCACGATGACGGGGCAACTGTAGGGCGCGATCGCTGAACATGCGGGCGATCTGTGTGAGTGTATTGATGCGCTCCTGGCACAGCCGGTCGAACAGCTGATCGGTTTCGTTGCAGGTCACACTGACGCCGGCAATGGCACCCGCTTCACTGAACACAGGAATGGTGATGCCGTGACGCAGACCATAGTCCTGCCGAGCCACCTCGATGACATATTTTTCCTGTGGCGCGAGTTGTCGGGCCATTTCCCACCAGCGCACCGTTTCCATTTCACCTTGGGTGATCTTCTTGATGGTAAAGTCGTGCTGGCCAAAATTGCAGGCGGCGTACTGGTCGATGAACTCCACCGGATACTGCCGTGACAGCTTGAATACCGGCGCCAAGTCGCACAGCTGACGGTTAAGAAAGTCGGGAATATAGGTGAAGGAGACGTGTTCGAATCCCAGCCCGCTCACCGCCTGCTCCAGCGCATCGAACATCGCGTCGATATCGTTGGCAGAAAAAAGTCGTTCGACAAATCCCAGCAGTACAGCCTGATTGTCATCCATAAGATGTGTTCCCAATGACGAATCCAGCTTCGCCCGGCAGTGTCCATGACGAAGAGCCCCCGGTTTTTCTACCACATCGAATTGGCAGTTCCAAGACAGTCCCACAATCTGTGGGCCTTTGGTGCAATCAACGGATGACTGTAAGACGCGCGCCAGTCACTGATCGACCTGCATGACATTCAGTAGTTACATCCTGGTGCCGTTGCTGATGTGCGGCGACGACGTTTTACGCCTGTTTGCATTGTATTGGTGCGTCGTTTGCGGGTTCATGGGAACGCTCATCATCAATTTGCGCGGAAATTGGACGGATTCATCGACGTAGGCTGATTAAAGTTGCGCGTTATCACCGCCCGAATGGTTTGTGCGGACAGAAATGGACTGGAAAGTGACAAAGCCAATTCTGCTGCGCACCATGATGGGTCGAAATTGTGGCTGGCCGGATGCTGACAATGAGGAAAAGGCCTGCAATCACTGCACAAAAATTCACTGGCATAGAAAATGCTAAACCCCTCGGGCATTTCACACACCAATAACCCGTTGGGGGGAGTTCTATGAAAATAACCAAACGTGCATGGCTCAAGGCCGTGCAGGGGGCTGCGGTTGCAGCGTCACTTTCACTGGTTTCCGGCATCGTGCAGGCCGCTGACACCATCAAGGTGGGCGTGCTGCACTCATTGTCCGGTACCATGGCGATCAGCGAAACCACGTTGAAAGACACCGTGCTGATGCTGGTGGAAGAGCAGAACAAGAAAGGCGGTCTGCTGGGCAAGAAGCTCGAAGCCGTCGTGGTGGATCCTGCGTCTAACTGGCCATTGTTCGCAGAAAAAGCCAAGGAACTTCTCGAGAAAGAAAAAGTGGATGTGATGTTTGGCTGCTGGACATCCGTTTCGCGCAAATCCGTGCTGCCGGTAGTGGAAAGCCTGAACGGCCTGCTGTTCTATCCCGTCCAGTATGAAGGCGAAGAATCTTCCAAGAACGTGTTCTACACCGGAGCCGCTCCGAACCAGCAGGCTATTCCCGCCGTGGATTACCTGATGAATGATGTGGGCGTGAAGCGCTGGGTGTTGGCCGGTACCGACTATGTCTATCCCCGCACCACCAACAAGATCCTTGAAGCCTACCTGAAGAGCAAGGGTGTCGCCGCAGCGGACATCATGATCAACTACACGCCGTTCGGCCATTCCGACTGGCAGACCATTGTGTCCGACATCAAGAAGTTCGGCGCTGCCGGCAAGAAAACTGCAGTGGTGTCCACCATCAACGGTGACGCCAACGTACCGTTCTATAAAGAACTGGCCAACCAGGGCGTATCGGCCGAAGACATCCCGGTCGTTGCTTTCTCTGTCGGTGAAGAAGAGCTGTCTGGCTTCGACACCAAGCCGCTGGTGGGTCACCTGGCTGCATGGAACTACTTCATGAGCGCTGAATCTGCCGAAAACGACGCCTTCATCAAGCAGTGGCACGCGTTCATCAAGGACACCAAGCGTGTCACCAACGATCCGATGGAAGCCACGTACATTGGTTTCACCATGTGGGCCAAGGCAGTGGAAAAAGCCAAGACCACCAAGGTGGACGACGTGCGTAAAGCCATCTATGGCATCGAAGTGCCCAACCTGACCGGTGGCACTGCGAAAATGCTGCCCAACCATCACCTGACCAAGCCGGTATTGATCGGCGAAATCCAGGAAGACGGCCAGTTCCAGACCGTATGGCAGACCGATGGCGAAGTGCCGGGTGATGCCTGGACCGACTTCCTGCCGGAAAGCAAAAAGATCGTGGCCGACTGGCAGGATCCGAAAATCATGTGCGGTAACTACAACACCGAAACCAAAACCTGTTCAGGCCAGAACTATTAATTCCTGAAACAGCCCTGCCTTGCCCTGCTGCGTCGGGGCAAGGCATCTCGCAAGAAGAATAAACTCATGATTCGATATTTTCTGAACATTGTGTTCATGCTGGCGTTCGCCCTAAGCGGGGTGCAGTTTGCCCAGGCGGACGACGACGCATTCGGGCAACTGGTGGAACAGCTGGGGGGCAGTAACCTGCGCAACAAGGTGCAGGTGATCGAGCAGATCGCTGCGCTGGAGGATGAGCGCGCACTGCCGGTGCTGGAAGCACTGATGAACAATGCGCTGTATCAGCGCAAATCCGATAACCAATTTGTATTTGCCGCGGATGAGGACAAGCAGCTGCGGCTGACCTCTGTCGTCAGCGGTGAAGATCTGGGGTTGGCCAGCAGCCGTGACGTGCGCAAGGTCATCACCAACAACAGCCTGCGCAGCCAGACCCGTACCCTGGTGGCGGTGACCCGCCTGCACAGCAAAAAGAATGAAGTAAAACTGGCAGCGGTGAGCGAATTGCTCAAGTCGCCGGATGCGAGTTTTCTGGCGCCACTGGATGCGGCGATCGCCGAAGAAAAAAATCCGTCGGTATTGAAGGCGCTGCAGGTGGCCCGGGGCGCGATTCTGCTTGGCAACGAAAGTGAAGTGGAGCGCCTCAAGGCTGTGAAAGCAATGGACGGCTACAACAGCAAACAGGTGCTGACGCTGCTGCAAGCGCAGCTGGACGTGGAAAGCAGCGAACTGGTGCGCAAGGAAATCAACGATGTGCTGGGTGGTTTGAAGCGTGCTGAAACCGGCTACAAGTTTGTCGAGGATCTGTTTTTTGGTTTAAGCCTGGGCTCGGTGCTGCTGCTGGCAGCGGTGGGCCTGGCGATCACCTTCGGCGTGATGGGCGTTATCAATATGGCCCACGGCGAAATGATCATGCTGGGTGCCTACACCACTTATGTGGTGCAGCTGCTGATGCCCAATCATATCGAGGCATCGCTGATCGTGGCGGTGCCGGCGGCGTTTCTGGTGGCAGGTTTGATGGGCGTGATCATCGAGCGCGGTGTGATCCGGTTTTTGTACGGCCGGCCGCTGGAAACCCTGCTCGCCACCTTTGGCATCAGTCTGATCCTGCAACAGCTGGTGCGCTCGGTCTTTTCGCCGCTCAACCGTTCGGTGATCACGCCGCAGTGGATGAGTGGTTCGTGGGAGATCAACGGCTTTCTCTCGCTCACGTACAACCGCATGTACATCGTGCTGTTTGCGCTTGCCGTACTGTTTGGCTTGATGTTGCTACTGAAGAAAAGTTATTTCGGCCTGCAGATGCGGGCGGTGACGCAGAATCGCGCCATGGCCAGTTCCATGGGCATTCGCACCGGCTGGGTGGACGCGATGACCTTTGGCCTCGGTTCCGGCATTGCGGGCATTGCCGGCGTGGCGCTGAGCCAGCTCACCAACGTGGGGCCGAACCTGGGGCAGTCCTACATCATCGATTCCTTTATGGTGGTGGTGTTTGGCGGTGTCGGCAATCTGTGGGGGACTTTTGTTGCGGCGATGGGCCTGGGTGTGGCGAACAAATTCATCGAGCCGCTGAGTGGCGCGGTGCTCGCCAAGATTCTGATCCTGGTCTTTATCATCATGTTCATTCAACGGCGCCCGCGCGGATTGTTCGCGCTCAAGGGCCGCTTTGTGGAGGGCTGAGCCATGCCTGCAAATTCCCGATTGGCCTGGCTGCTCAATGATGTGGCGGGCAAACGTTTACTGGCGGTGGTGCTGGCCATCACCGTGCTGGTACCGATCCTGAATCTGGCGGTGCCGGCGGATTCCTTCTTTCATGTGCCCACTTACTGGGTGTCGTTGCTGGGCAAGTATCTGTGCTTCGCCCTGCTGGCACTGGCGGTGGATCTGATCTGGGGCTACTGCGGCATTCTGAGCCTGGGGCATGGCGCCTTCTTCGCGCTGGGCGGCTACGCCATGGGCATGTACCTGATGCGGCAGATCGGCGATCGCGGTGTGTATGGTAATCCGCTGTTGCCGGACTTCATGGTGTTTCTGAACTGGCAGGAGCTGCCCTGGTACTGGTACGGGTTTGATAACTTTGCTTTCGCCATGTTGATGGTATTGCTGGTGCCGGGCATCCTGGCGTTCGTGTTCGGCTGGCTGACATTCCGTTCCCGTGTGACCGGGGTGTATCTGTCCATCATTACTCAGGCCATGACCTATGCGCTGATGCTGGCATTCTTCCAGAACGACATGGGCTTTGGCGGCAACAACGGACTGACGGATTTCAAGGATATTCTCGGCTTCAATCTGCATGCGGATAACACCAAGGTAGCGCTGTATGTGTTGTCGGGTGTGGCGCTGATGATCGGTTACCTGCTGTGCCGCTTTGTGGTGTCGTCGAAACTCGGCCGCGTGCTGGTGTCGATTCGCGATGCGGAAAGTCGTACCCGTTTCGTGGGTTATCGCGTCGAACATTACAAGCTGTTCGTGTTCGTGCTGAGCGCCATGCTGGCCGGGGTGGCAGGCGCACTCTATGTGCCGCAGGTGGGCATCATCAATCCCGGTGAATTCTCGCCGATCAACTCCATCGAAATCATTATCTGGGTTGCCGTGGGTGGTCGTGGTTTGCTGTATGGCGCGGTGATCGGCGCGATTCTGGTGAATTACGGCAAGACCTATTTCACCGGCGCCTTTCCGGAAGTATGGCTGTTCATGCTGGGTGGCTTGTTTGTGGTGTCCACCCTGTTCCTGCCGCAAGGCGTGGTGGGCGTGGTGCAGCAGTGGAAACAGAAGCGGGCCGAGCGCAAGGCCTTCAAGCAGGTGACGCCGTCGGCATCGCCGCAGGCAAAACCTGATTCTTCCACTGCCGCCGTGGAGACCGCATCATGAATGTCCGCACCAAGCATATTCCGCAGCACATGCTGTATGTGAACGGCGTTACTGTGTCCTTTGATGGCTTCAAGGCGCTGAACAATCTGTCCTTTGTGGTGGCGCCCGGTGAATTGCGCGCCATCATCGGCCCCAACGGTGCCGGCAAAACCACGATGATGGATGTGATCACCGGCAAGGTGAAACCCAATCAGGGCGACGTGTTCTTCCGCGACACCATCGACCTCACCCAGCACGACGAAGCCGACATCGCCAATCTGGGCATCGGCCGCAAATTCCAGAAACCCACGGTGATCGAAAGCCTGAGCATTTTCGAAAACCTGGAGCTGGCGCTGGTGGGGAATCGTGGCGTGTTCAAATCCCTGTTCCACACACTGAGCGCAACGCAACTGGCCCGCATCAACGAAATCATCGCGCTGGTCGGCTTGAGCGAGCGGCGCAATGAGTTGGCCGGTGCGCTGTCCCACGGCCAAAAGCAGTGGCTGGAAATCGGTATGCTGCTGATTCAGGATCCGGACTTGCTGCTGGTGGATGAACCGGCGGCCGGCATGACCGATCACGAAACCGCGATGACCGCCAAGCTGCTGCGGGAAATCGCCGGCGAGCGTTCCGTGGTGGTGGTGGAGCACGACATGGAATTCATCAAGGCGCTGGATTGCCCGGTGACGGTGCTGCACGAAGGCCGCGTGCTGGCGGAAGGCACGCTGGATCAGGTGCAGAACAACGAGCAAGTCATCGAAGTCTATCTGGGGCGCTGACACATGCTGAACGTGCAGAATATCGATTTGTTTTACGGCGCCAGCCAGGCGTTGAAGAAAGTCAGTTTCACCGCGCAGAAAGGCCAGGTGGCCTGCGTGATGGGGCGTAATGGTGTGGGCAAAACGTCGCTGCTGCGCGCCGTCGCGGGTCATCAATCCATCCGCAATGGCGCCATCGAGTGGGAAGGCAAAAATATCGCCAGCCTGCCGCCCCACGAACGGGCCAAACGCGGCATTGCCTTCGTGCCGCAGGGCCGCATGATTTTTTCCCAGCTTACAGTGCTGGAAAATCTCAAGACCGGCTTTTCCGTGCTGCCGGTATCCCAGCGCAAGATTCCGGACGAAATCTACGAGCTGTTTCCGGTGCTGTACCAGATGCTGAAACGGCGCGGCGGCGATCTGTCCGGCGGCCAGCAGCAACAGCTCGCCATCGCCCGCGCGCTGATCATGAAGCCGCGTCTGCTGATTCTGGATGAACCCACCGAAGGCATTCAGCCTTCCATCATCAAGGACATCCAGCGGGTGATTGCGCTGTTGCGGGATCGCGGCGAGATGGCGATTCTGCTGGTGGAACAGTATTTCGATTTTGCGCGGGAACTGGCGGATAACTACGCCGTTATGGATCGGGGGGAAGTGGTGCTGTCCGGCCTGGGCAAAGACATGGAAGAAGAAAAGGTCCGCAAGTACATCGCGGTCTAGCACGTCTTGGGAGGCGGGAAAGCCCGCGTCGCGACGAGTTGACCAGGACTCCCGCGGCGCGGGCTTTTTTCATGCCTGTTCCAAAAGAGTGCGAGCGGCTACCATTAGACTCTGTTAACACCTCACACACGGGATTCCACATGAACAAATGGGCAGTGAGCTGGCTGGCGCTGGTCGCCAGCACGTCGTTGCAGGCGGCAACCAATCTGCATATCAAATCGGGCGAAACACACACGCTGGATGGCAAGCAAACGGAATGGGTGCTGGATGAGCTGGTGCTGGAAGACAACGCCACGCTGGTGATTCCGGCTGCCCTGGGGCAGGTGCAGATCGATGCGGTGCGCGCGGTGATTGGTAGTGGCGCACGCATTCTGGCGGCGGGCGAGGCGGGTGCCGCCGGCAAGGCCGGAGCCACCAGTGAAGGCGTGGCGGAAAAATGCGTCGATGGCACCGCCGGCAAGCATGGTGAACATGGGGCAGCCGGCGGTGATGGTGTCGCGGTGAACCTGACCCTGCGCATCGCCAAACTCGGCAGCCTGCAGATCGATGCCCAGGGCGGTGTCGGCGGCGACGGTGGAGCCGGGGGCAAAGGCCAGGATGCAGGCGAGTTTGATACCTGTGATGCTCCCAGAGGCGGCGAAGGCGGGCGCGGAGGTGACGGCGGTGATGGCGGCAACGGCGGCCACGTGCGCGTGTTCTACACCCTGCTGCCGGAAAGCGGCATCACCGGTTCCCTGGGCGATCGCATCAAGGTCGACGCTACGGGCGGAGAAGGCGGTAACGGTGGCGAAGGTGGCAAGGGCGGCGAAGGCGGCCCGGGCAAGTTTGTCACCATGAAGACCCTCAGTGGCAACAAAAAATGGGTGGCCGGTGGCAAGCCGGGCGCAAACGGTGCCAATGGCAAGATTGGCCGCGACGGTGGCAAGGGCCAGGTGCTGGTTCAGCAGGATCTGCGCAGTCGCATGGATGAGCTGGCGCAGCAACAGACTGCGCAGGCCCAGGCCATCAGCAGTCAGGTGGCGGCGCAACTGGCAGAGGGGCAGGCGGCGTCCCAGGCCAGCGTGCAACAGAGCGTACAGGCGCTGAACCAGGAAGTGGATGCACTGAAACTGACCCTGGCAGGCGCTGCCACCCAGACCATGGTGCAACAACAGGGCAGCGATCTGGCCGCACGCACCAGCAAACTGGAGCAGACGCTGGAGACCATTCTGAAGCGCCTCGAAGCGGTGGAAAAACAGCTGGATAACCTGACGCGGAAATCAGCCGCCACCCCGTCGGCGCCTGCTGCACCTTGATCGAATTTTGATCTCACAGAAAAGCCTGCGAGCCGTTTGCGGCGCAGGCTTTTTGTTTGCACCAACGGCGGGCGCGCACCAAAACAAGGCGCACCATTGATGTGCGTTCGTGACAATCCGGTTAAATTCTGTTAACTCTTGCAGCGGTGGAAAGGCAGGAATTCCGTGGCCTTGGCCGCAATGGCACGCTCTGTGCTAATTCTTCGACGAGTTCGTTAACCAAGGTGCAAACCTTATCGTCTAACCTCTGGGGGTTATCTTATGTTGAGCAAAAAAACCAAAATGCTGCGTCTGAGCGCTCTGTCACTGGCCGTTGCGGGTGCAATGTCTGTTTCCCACACAGCCAATGCGGTAGACGTCTCCGCATCAGTTGGTGTAGCGAATATGTACTTGTGGCGCGGTATCGATTTGGGTCAGGGCGATGCAGCCGTATCCGGTGATTTGCGCGCCAGTGCTGGTGGATTCTATGGCGGTGTGTGGGGCAGCAGTGGTGACGCAGGTTGGGGTACTGAGTACGACCTGTATGTTGGATATGGTGCTGAATTCGGTGGTGTGACTGTTGACATCAGTGCTTGGAACTACATGTATCCGTCATCATCTTTCGATGCGGATGATGATGGTGTTGAAGATCCCAACATCCTGGACGATTTCGGCGGCCTGAGCGATGCGGTTCTGTCTATCGGCTTCATGGGCTTCACTGCATCCGTGTACGACAACATCGCCGGTGGCTCTGGTTATGAGTATTACACCCTGTCTTACAGCTATGATGCGTTCAGCGTGCTGGTAGGTAAGCATGATAACGTCACGGGCGACGATACAGACCAGATGGTGCACGTGAACCTGAGCTACGCCTACAACGACAATCTTTCCTTCACTTTCAGCCAGCAGGTTGACCAGGAAATTGACGACGACCTGAAATTCGTCGTCTCCTACAGCCTGCCGCTGGGTGACTAAGCTTAAATTGCGCGTTTCTCTCCTTGAAAGGCCGACCTTGTGTCGGCCTCTTTTTTAGCAGTCCGTTTCAATCAAACAGGTTCTTCAGATTCGCCAGATGCGCGCTGCCGATGGCCTGCTTTTCCTCTTTTGATTTCTGCTCGCCACGCCCTTCCCAGCGCAGATCTTCCTGAGGCAACTCGTCCAGAAAACGGCTTGGTGTCGGCTCGAATTCCTCACCAAACTGTTTGCGCCTGGCGGTGAAGGTCATGGTGAGTTCCTTTTGCGCGCGGGTAATGCCCACGTACATCAGGCGACGTTCTTCCTCGATGGTGCCGGATTCGATGCTGTTGCGGTGGGGCAGCAGATCCTCCTCCAGGCCCATCAGGAACACGTAGGGAAACTCCAGCCCTTTTGATGCGTGCAGGGTCATCAGCTGCACTTTGTCGGAGTCGTCTTCTTCCTGCTGTTGCTCCAGCAGATCCAGCAGCACCAGTTTGCCGATCACGGTTTCGATGTCGTTTTCATCCTCGCCTTTCTGCAGCATGCGCTCGATGGATTGCACCAGCTGCCAGACGTTTTCCATGCGCTTTTCCGCCATCTTCGGGCTGGAGGACTGTTCTGTCAGCCACTGCTCGTAATCGATGTCGCGCAGCATCTGCTTGATGGCGCCCACTGCGTGGCCGCGCTGGATATTCTCGCGGGTTTCGTCGATCCAGTTGTGAAAGCGGTTGAGCACGGCCAGCTGTTTGGCTTTCACATGCTCTGCCAGTCCCATTTCGCTGCACACGGAAAACAGGCTGCGGCCCCGCTCCTGGGCATACTGGCCGAGCTTTTCCAGTGTGGTGGGGCCGATCTCGCGGCGTGGTGTATTGATGATGCGCAGGAAGGCGTTGTCGTCATCACTATTGATCAGCAGACGCAGGTAGCCCATCACATCCTTGATTTCGGCGCGGGAGAAAAATGACGTGCCACCGCTGACCTTGTACGGCACCTGAAACGCCTGCAGCTTGATTTCCAGCGAGCGCGACTGGTGATTGCCGCGATAGAGCACGGCGAAATCCTTGAACGGGCGCTTCTTCTGCAAATGCTGATTGAGAATTTCCGACGCAATCCGTTCTGCTTCGTGATCTTCGGTGCGACAGCGAATCACCCGCAGGTGTTCGCCAATGCCGTGCTCGCTCCACAACTGCTTTTTAAAAACGTGAGGATTGTTGGCGATCACGGTATTGGCCGCTTTCAGAATGCGGCTGGTCGAGCGGTAATTCTGCTCCAGCTTGATCACTTTCAGTGACGGATAATCCTCGGCGAGTTGCGCCAGATTTTCCGGCCGGGCGCCGCGCCAGGCGTAAATGGATTGATCGTCATCGCCCACCACGGTGAAGCGGGCGCGCTTGCCCACCAGCAGTCGCACCAGCAGATACTGCGAGGTATTGGTGTCCTGGTATTCGTCCACCAGCATGTAGTGGATCTTGTGCTGCCAGCGTTCGCGGGCTTCGTCGTTATCGCGGAACAGCAGTGTGGGCAGCAGAATCAGATCGTCGAAATCCACCGCATTGTAGGCACGGAGCATGCGGTTGTACATTTCGTAGGTGTGGGCTGCGCGCTGCTCGTCTTCGTCTGCCGCCCGTGACAGCGCAATCTGCGGCGACACCAGATCGTTCTTCCAGCTGGAAATGGCGTTGCGGATGAAGTCCACGTCGTCGCCGCCCACATCGGTTTCCTTGTGCAGCAGCTCGGTGAGCAGGGTGCGGGAATCCTGGTCGTCGAAAATGGAAAAGCCGTTCTTCAGCCCCAGCAGCTGGTGTTCCTTGCGGATGATGTTGAGGCCGAGGTTGTGGAAAGTGGAAACGGTAAGGCCCCGTGCTTGCTTGCCCTTGATCAGCTGGCCCACCCGTTCCTTCATTTCCCGCGCGGCTTTGTTGGTGAAGGTCACGGCGACGATGCGGTGGGCGGGGATTTCACACTGCTCCACCAGGTAGGCGATCTTGCGGGTGATCACGCTGGTCTTGCCCGAACCGGCGCCCGCCAGCACCAGCAGGGGGCCGTCGATGTATTTCACGGCTTCGGATTGGCGGGGGTTGAGCTGGCTCACGGGACATCTCGATGCACGGGGCGGGTTGGGCTCGGGGAGGGGATTTTACACGTCGGCTGGTGTCAACGGCTACCGTGATTGGCCCTGTTCCGGCGGGTGACCGGGCTGTTAAATTCGGATACTAAACTGTCCGGCCCGCTGAATTGGATTAGCCAGGTCTTTGGCGTATGCTGGCGGGCCTGACAAGAATGTGACCAATGATTCACTGGCGGGCTCGGCCCGGTATTCCACAGAAAGGGGTTCTCCATGAGTGATGTCAATTTCCGTCTGGACGGCAAGGTCGTCCTGATTACCGGTGCCTCGAGTGGTTTCGGCCACCATTTTGCGCCGGCGCTGGCCCGGCAGGGGGCGAAGGTTGTAGTGGCGGCGCGGCGTCGCGATCCGCTGCTGGCCCTGGAGGAGCAGATCGAGTCCAACGGCAGCAAATGTCTGGCAGTGGCGATGGACGTAACCAATCGTGATTCAGTGAAGGCGGCGTTCGATCAGGCAGAGGCGGCGTTTGGCCGGGTGGATGTGATCATCAACAACGCCGGCGTGGGCGATAGCAATCAGTTGTTCGATGTGTCCGAAGAAGAGTGGGACAAGGTGATGGATACCAACCTGAAGGGCGCGTTCAATGTGTCCCAGGAAGGTGCCCGCCGCATGAATATTCAAGGTGGCGGTGGCAGCATCATCAATATCGCGTCGGTGCTGGGCTTGCGGGTGGCGTCGCATCTGACGGCGTATTGTGCGTCGAAGGCTGGCCTGGTGCAGCTGACCAAGGCGATGGCACTGGAACTGGCGCGCTACAAAATTCGCGTCAATGCGATTTGTCCGGGCTATTTTCTGACGGATATCAATAAGGATTTCATGGAGTCGGATGCGGGCCGCAAGATGATTCAGCGGGTGCCGCAGCGGCGTTTGGGTGATTTGAATGAGCTGCTGGGGCCGCTGTTTTTGCTGGCGTCGGATGCGTCTACCTTTATGACGGGTTCGATCATTTCGGTGGATGGCGGGCACGCGGTCAGTACGTTGTGAGACGTTGAATTCGCTGGAGGCAGCCGTTGCCCTATCCGCTTTCGCAGCCCGGACGTGGATCTGCTCAAGCGGACAGTGCACCGGCTGCTGATGGATTTCGGTGCGTGATTCATTCGTTGGGGCGGACGGCGCCATTTCCGCCTTCGGCGCCCGGACGTGGATCACCTCAGTCGAAAATGGCACCGTCCGCCTCAGAAACGTCTGCCAGATTCTTTTTCTGTTTTTTGAAATTCGCACTGAATGTGGAATGGCGGGCGGCGGGGTGTTCGATTGAGCAGATCCACGTCCGGGCTGCGAAAGCGAATACCGCGCCGACCGCCCTGGCACCTATTTTTTTCGATTAAATTTTTTAAGAGGGAAACACCATGGACTTCTTCCTGTCCGACGAAATCGAACAAACCCGCCTGCAAGTGCGTGACTTCGTCCAATCCGAAATCATGCCGCTGGAAACCAATCCGGAAAACTACGACGAGCACGAAAACCTGAAGGAATCCGTCGTCGCTGAAGTGCGCGCAAAAGCCAAGGCGAAAGGCCTGTGGGGCTTCCAGCTGCCCAAATCACTCGGCGGCCGCGACATGGGCGTGGTGGGCATGGCGGCACTGTACGAAGAAGCTGCCCGTTCACCCTTCGGCCCTGTCATGTTCAACTGCGCACCGCCGGATGACGGCAATATGATTCTGCTCAACAAGATTCTGAAAAATGACGAACAGCGCAAACGCTGGTTGGTGCCCATCTGTGAAGGCAAAGTGCGTTCTGCCTTCGCCATGACCGAACCCGATGGTGGCTGCGGTTCCGACCCCAATCTCACCTACACCAAAGCCGAAAAGAAAGGCGACAAGTGGATCATCACTGGCCGCAAATGGTTCATCACCGGTGCCGAAGGTGCGCAAACCTTTATCCTGATTGCGCGCACTTCAGACGATGAGCGCAAAGGCCTCACCGCATTCCTGTTCGACAAGGATCAGCCAGGTTGGGAAGTCGTCCGTCGCATCGGCATCATGGGCCCCGAAGAACACGGCGGCCATTGCGAACTGAAATTCGACGGACTGGAAATCCCCGATGAAAACCGCCTGCTGGAAGTGGGCGATGGCCTCAAGGTCACTCAGGTTCGTCTGGGCACCGCGCGTCTGACCCACTGCATGCGCTGGCTGGGTCTGTCCAAGCGCTGCATGGAAATCGCCGGTGGCTACGTGGAAAACCGCATGAGCTTCGGCACCACGCTGGCCGGCCATGAAGGCGTGCAGTGGATGATGGGCGAAGTGGCGAAGGAAATTCATGTGGGCCGTCTGCTCACCATGCATGCGGCATGGAAACTGGATCAGGGGGATTTCGCTCGCAAGGAAATCTCCATGGCCAAGATCCATGTGGCCGACACGCTGCACAAGGCCGCCGATACGGCCATTCAGTTGTGCGGCGCCCGTGGCTATTCTAAGGACACCCTGATCGAATGGATCTACCGCTATGCCCGTCAGGCCCGTTTGGTGGATGGCGCGTCCGAAATTCACAAGATGGTGCTGTCCAAATTCTACCTGAGCGAGAAGCACGATTTTTTCCAGTGGGGCGCGTGACACCTCACCGTCGTGCTTGCTGGCTGAATCGGAAAACCGTCGCGGGGGCGGCGGTGCACATCGCACAATCACAAGACCCAACAAGGATTGAATATGCCAACCAAATATTACCTGGGCTTTGCCTCCTCTTCTGCACTGGAGCAGTCCACCATTTCACTGCTGGAAAAATCCGCCAGCGGCACCAAGGAAAGTCTCGTGCCGCACATGGAAAAATCCATGGACCTGTTTGTGCCTGAGCTGATGCAGGCGTTTCTGGTGGGTACGGTGGATGCCATTGGTTTGAGTTCCATGGCCACCAAGATCGTGCATTCCACTGCCGACATTATCGACAAGACAGCGAAGATGCTGGTGGGTCAGCTGCTGAAAAAGCGCAGCAACGATGAGCTGAAGCCGCTGATCGGCTTTGTGGATGACATCTACCTGCGGCCGCAAACCACCAGCACCGGCAAGGCGTCCACCGGTTGCGAGATCGACAAGGCGCAATACGACCGCATCCAGTACGTGATCGCGGAAGTGCGCGCCGGCAACGGCCAGAAAGTGCTGGGCGACCTGCATGATCTGATGACCCTGGTGGTGGATACCATGCTGGAAAAGCTGATGAAGCGCCCCATCGATCTGCTGCCGCTGAATTTCATCGTGCGCAAGGTGGCAGACGGTGCCACCGCCACCTGCAAGGCTGCCGGCCACGGCGTCGTGAACAAGGTTTTCAAGAAGCTGGATGACGACCAGCTGATTCATCTGGCCAATTATTTCGATACGCTGGTGCTGTCGGCTGAGCGGGCCTGATCGGAGCGCGCGTCACAACTGCCTGTAACAGAACGCATTTCTGTGCGGGCAGCTGTGAGCAGGTTGAGGTGGCTTGGCAGGCGTGCGACAGGCGCCTAGAATGCCTCCGATTCAATTCGGTGCTGCCTATGCCTGACTCCCCGACCAAAGACACACTGTTTTCCCAGCCCAAGCCCCATCTGGTGGATTTTGCTTTTGACGAGCAGGTAGCGCGGGTGTTTCCCGACATGATCCGTCGCTCGGTGCCGGGGTATGACACGGTGATCGCCATGCTGGGGGTGTTCGCCCACCATTTCGTGAAATCCCACACCCGCGTGTACGATCTGGGCTGTTCCCAGGGTGCCGCCACCCTGGCCCTGCGCCGCCATATCCAGGCGCCGGACGTGAAAATCATCGCCGTGGACAATGCGCCCGCCATGATCGAGCGCTGCCAGCAAAATATCGCGGCAGATCTGTCGCCGTCGGAAGTGGAGCTGCGCTGCGAAGACATCCTGCTCACGCCGATTGAAAACGCTTCCCTGGTGGCGCTGAATTTCACCCTGCAGTTTCTGCCGCCGGAACAGCGAGACACCATGATCGCGCGCATCCTGGCGGGGCTGAATCCCGGTGGCGTGCTGGTGCTGTCGGAAAAAATCTGTTTCGATGACGGCGATCAGCAGAGCCTCTTCACCGATCTGCATCACGACTTCAAACGCCTGAACGGTTACAGCGATCTGGAAATCAGCCAGAAGCGCCAGGCGATTGAAAATGTGCTGATACCCGAAACCATCGCGCAACATGAGCAGCGTCTGCGTCGCGGTGGTTTTTCCCGCGTGCACGTCTGGTTCCAGTGCTTCAACTTCGTGTCGCTGGTTGCTGTCCGATGATCGATTTCTCCCGTTTTCTGAAGGCACTCGACTTTACGCCGCTGGCGCCCTGGCGTGATGGCTTCGCCACGGTGCTGCAACAGGTACAGCCGGATGCCCACGGCGATTACGAGCGCTGGCTGAATTGCGTGAAAGCGCTGCCGCCGGTGCCGGTGACGCAAAAAATTTTCAACGCAGACTTCGTGGCGCTGGGCAGCAAAGATGATTGTGACGATGCCACTCGCGCGCAGATCGAAACCGCGCTACGCGGCCTGCATCCCTGGCGCAAGGGGCCGTTCAATCTGTGTGGCATTCCCATCGACACGGAATGGCGTTCCGACTGGAAATGGCAGCGGGTCGCGCCGCACATCGCTTCGCTGCAGGGGCGCACGGTGCTGGACATTGGTTGCGGCAGCGGCTATCACCTGTGGCGCATGTTGGGGTCGGGTGCAAAGCTCACCGTGGGCATCGATCCGTCGCTGCTGTTCACCCTGCAGTTTCTGGCGGTGGAACATTTCGCCGGCCCGCAGCCGGTTTTCCACTTGCCCATCGGCATCGAGGATCTGCCGCGCGAGATGCGCGCGTTCGACACAGTGTTTTCCATGGGCGTGCTCTATCACCGGCGTTCGCCGCTGGATCATCTGCTGGAGTTGCGGGATCTGCTGCGCCCCGGTGGTGAGCTGGTGCTGGAAACGCTGATTGTGGAAGGCCCGGAGGGATTCAGCCTGGTGCCGGAAGGTCGTTATGGCCGCATGGGCAACGTGTGGTTCCTGCCGAGCGTGCCCACGCTGCTGGCCTGGATGAAGAAGCTGCGGTTCCGCAATGTGCGTTGCGTGGATGTGACACCGACCACCGTGCAGGAACAGCGCCCGACTGACTGGATGCGGTTCCAGTCGCTGCCGGATTTTCTTGATCCTCACGACCCAGGCAAAACCATCGAGGGCTATCCGGCGCCGGTGCGGGCGATCGTGGTGGCGGAGTCGCCTTGACTGGCTTGCTGCCGCTCGAATCGCAGTTGTAGCGCGAGATACTTTTGCTCACACGTCAGAAGCTGAATCCGACTCCCATGATCAGGCCGCTACAGGTCACATCCCAGGCGAAGGTATCGTCTTCGTATTCCTGATGCAGCAGCCGGTAACCGGCGCTGGCCGAGACTGCTGGATTGAATTGCCATTTGGCCGCCACCAGGAAGTGATAGCTGATGTCGGAATCGTCGCCTTTGCCAACATCGGCCATGCTTTCAATGCTCCACCGTTCGGCTAACGGCAGGCTGAGGTGGCCACCGACCACAAAATCCGTCCAGTCTTTTTCGGCTTTGGCGCTTCGTTCTCCGCCGGGAAAGGCCGCGATGGATGTTGCGATGGCCACATTCAGATTGGCGCGCAGGCGGGTATAGCGCGCTCCTCCGTATACGTGTGCCTGCATCCCCTGGTCGAGCACCTGATAGCCCAGCATGGGTTGATAAACCCATTGCCGGTCAGTCAGCTCGACCTCGCCTTCCACGGTGGTGCGTCCGAAGGGCCCGGTGACTGATTCGGACTGGCCGTCCCCCAATTTGAAATAGGAAGCATCCAACCCCACCACCCAGCGATCCTTGCGTGCGGACATCATCGCCATGAATCCATTCTGGGTATCCTCCAGCACGTCACTGGCCGACATGTCGACATCCGTTTTTACCGGACCCACATCAGCGGTTGCATCCATGGCCGCCGCGAAAAAATAGGGTGTGACGTCAAATTGCCAGGGTTCGGCATTTGCTGCCGGCAACTGCAATGCGAGTAGCGTAAAAGCGAATAACTTGCCGCTGTTTGTGCCCATGTCCTGTTCCTTGCGCTGTAATTGTTATTTCTCGGGGTGATACCAGATAGGCGATGTGTAAGCGCGTTCCTGCAAGGTCATGGCGGTGCCTTCCAGCGGTTTCGCTCCAAACCGTTTGGCGTCGTAGGCGGTCCAGCGCGGTGTCGGAATCTCCAGCACGCGGCCGTAGTAGAACGCAGGTTGGTCCGGATCAAAATCCGGATCTTCCCAGACAGCGATCAACTCAGGCGCGCCGATGGTGTTGGTCCAGGTGGCATTGGCAATGTCCACGGTGCTGCCTACGGCGGGCAACTTGCCGGTTTGAGCATCGGGTTTGCGGTCGCCAGACCAGGCCACGTCGTAGATTTTTTCATGCAGCTCGCCCTTCTTGTCGAGCCAGCCTTTGATGATCTGATAACGATCCAGATTGGCACCGATGGGATCGCGCAATGCGGCCACCAGGAAGGTAGGGGCCTTGCCTTTGGGTGCTGCGGTCAAGTGTCCTCCCATGGGAACTCCTTTCGCATAACCGGCCTGGGCCGGGATGCGGCTGGTTGCATCGGCCTGGGTATACTCGAATCCGCCGAAGAAGCGCACGATCATGCGCGATCCGGTGGTGGCATAGGTTTCCTTACGGTGCATGGCATCCCAGAGCGCTGTGCGGGTGTTGTCGTTGGCCCAGACGGCTGCATAGCCCGATGCAGACACTTCCCAGTCCATGATTTTCACGCCGGTTGTGGGGTTGTCGAAAAATTTGGCGGTCATGCGGTGTGGTGAGGGTTCCTGGGGTGCGGTCTTGCCGAAAAAGTTTTCTTCTTCCATCGCGGCCAAACCCGTGTGGGCGTCGCTGCTGCCCACCAGACCGAAGGCGTACGGGTTGGTGCCCAGTTTCTGCTCCAGCTTGAGGCCATTTTTCAGCGCGGCGCGGGCATATTCGTATTCCAGCATGTCCTTGGACTTCGCCACACTGCCGTCCAGATTGCCTTTATCCCAGCGCTCGAAGGTGGCGAATTCGTCGTTCGGTGACAGGAAGGGATGGGCCTCGCCGTCGCCTTTGGTCTGGGTGACTTCGTACAATCGTTCCCACTGCGCGCGCTGTTCGGCGTAGGTCTTGTCCACCGGCTTTCCTGTGAAGGATTCGATGATGGGGAACATCAGTCCGTTACTGAGGTTGCCGTTGTGCGCAATGGCCAGCACGTTGCCGCCGGTTTTATCTTCATAGGCGGCCATCCATTTCCACAGGTCGCGCGGATTGTCGCTGCCCAGGGGTTTCACGGTGGTGTAGGGTTCCACCTGCAATGCCTTGTCGCCGTTGTCGCGGAAGATGACATTGCGGTGCAGGTTGTTGCCACCGGTGTTCGATGTCCACTCATAGCCGATGAATGCGGTGAAACGGCCAGGATCGTTGAAGGCTTCTGCTGCGGCCACGGTTTCCTGCCAGGCGCCGCTGTAGGCTTCGCTGCCAGGCAGCGGTACGATGGCAGGCGAAATGGTGCCTTTTCCAAAGCTCTGGATGATGTCGATGGCGGCCTCTGCGCCTTGCCCGGAGAGAATCATTTCATTCCATTTGCGGCCCTGGGGATCGGCCATGATCGAAGGCGCGCCACTGAGCAGCAGGGGAAAAAATCCCATGCCGTCGGAGTGATCCGCCACCACCAGAAAATCCAGCGGGCGTGACAGTTTTACGGGTTGTCCGCTGGATGCATTGACCTCCTCGCCACGGGCAAAGCGGTAGGCGTCGCGCGGCCCCAGACGTGCACCAAAGGCCCCGGCATCCATTGAATAGGAGGTATGCAGGTGCGTGTCACCGAAAAAGGGGCGGGTTGGGTAGTTGCGGCCCGCATAAGGTGAATAATGTGGTTTTGCCGCGTAGACATCTTTCAGCGCTTCCTTGGATGTCTGCCCGGCATCGTGCGCCAGTGCCGGCGTCGATAAGCCAGCAGCCACCAGTGTGGCCAGCGCAGTTTTCCCCCAATGTTTCCTGCTCATGTGTTGTCTCCCTTGTGTTTTAAATGGCAGCCGTACGTTCAAAAACCCAGAACATGGCCAGTGAGCCGATGGCATAGGTTGGAATCTGCCCCAGCCAGCCTGGCCGATGCAGCCACAGCTTTGTCAGGGCTGCCGTCGACGACAGGACGACCGCCACAAACAGCAGTTGTCCCGCTTCCACGCCGACATTGAAAAACAGCAGCGCCAGCGGAATATGCTGCTCCGGCAATCCCACTTCGCTCAAGGCTGCGGCAAATCCGAGTCCGTGCAGCAGCCCGAATAGAAACGCCACAATCCAGGGTGAGCGCAGCGCCAAGCTGGTGCGGCCACGATCTGCGTGTATTTTTTCCATTGCCACAAACACAATGCTGAGTGCGATGACTGCTTCCACCGGCGCCACGGGCACTCGAACAATCTGCAAAGTGGCGGCCGCCAACGTGATGCTGTGCGCAACCGTGAATGCGGTGATAGCCTTGATCAGCTGCCAGCGGCCCGGTGTGATCAGCAGCAGGCCCAGCACGAACAGCAGGTGATCGATGCCCAACAGAATATGTTCGACACCCAGGACAAAGTATTCCTGCATGACACCGGTTGCAGCGGGCCGGACGGGAATTGCAGCTTGCGTTTCGTTAGGGGTGAGGCGCTTTAACCAGTGGCTGCCGTCATTAAATTCGATGCGTACCAGCGCATCGGTCAGGGTGTGCTCCAGCCCTGCGATGCCAATGGTCTGCCCTCGCAATTCCGGTGCGCGCAGCAGCCAGGTTTGTACGGCAGCATTGCCGCGCTGTTGCGATATAGCGGGCGTGATGGCTTGGGCGGAAGCTGGAAGTGTGGGTGAGAGATTCAATTGCCACTCACCGCGGCTCGGCACCTTCCATAGCACGTCGAACACGCCAGCGCTGCTCTCCCGCAACTCCAGATAGGCGGGGCGTACTTCGTGGCTCCAGGCCAGCGGTGTCAGCAATAAGAGCAGGAGTGTCAGAACAGGCTTCATGGTGACACCTGCGTCAGCCAGTCCTGTTGCGGCAGGGCACGCAGCGAGTCATCCAGATCAATGTCATATTTTTTCAGCAGGGCGGCGAAATACTGTTGCTCGGCTCTGGTCTGCTCAGCCTGGGTCCATTGTTCCCGCACGCGCGCTTGCACGTCCTCAAAGGGCAGGCTGCGCGCGGCTTGTTCGTGATTGATACGCACCAGGTGGTAGCCGTAGCTGGAGGCAAGCGGACCTTGCCATTGTTGCGGCTGGAGCGTGAAAAGCTGCGCGGCGAAGTCCGGCCCGAACAGTTGGCTTGTTTGAGCCTGGTCCAGAAGCGGGAAGTCGCTTTCCAGTGTGGAGGGTTCGCCAACCTCGGCTGTGGGATTGGTTTGCAGTTGCGTCAAAGCCTGCTCGGCGGCGGCTGCAGTGGCAAAACGGAACTGGGTGAAGGCGCGTTGCGCGGGTGCCTGAAATTGCGCTGAATGTTGACGGTAATACTCGCGCAGCACCTGTTCGTCTGGCACGGTGGTGCGTACCGTGTCTTCCAGCAGAAACCGCATTTTTTGCGCCAGTCTCCGCTGAATCACCGTGTCATTCTGATCCAGTCCCAGTGCGATGGCCTCGCGCGCCAGCAGTATTTCCTTGATGTGATCCGTGATCAGCGTCTGCTGTTCCTCAGCAGAGGGCGAGCGGTTCCACTGTCGCGTCCACAGGGTGGACAGACGCCGGATATCAGCGTTGCTCACCTGCACAGTGTTTGGAACGGCTTCGTCATTGCCAAGCCAGAGTGAACCCAGGAACAGAAGGCCACCTGCCAGGATGAAATGCAGAAGCGGTTCCTTCATCAAATGGTGGATCGTGGAGGGCATGCAATGCGCATCCTGTCGCGAAGTGAGAGTGGGTTAGCGTTGGTATGCCTTGTGCAATCTGAATTCCCCAAACAGGCATGCTGCACAACAGCAGTGGCTGGATTAATGGTAATGAGGAAGGCGACCTGAATCTTGATTGAAATCAGGTTTCTGTGGTGCGGAGGTTTTTGATGTGGAGATGGCGCAAACGCCAGTGAGCCCCAGGATGTAGAGGCTCACATGGGTTGTCAGGTGGCACCAAGGCGTACCCGCTCAGCGGCGTTCCAGGCCAGGGTGTTCTTCGTCCTTGCGAATCTTGTCCAGGGCACGCATCAGTTTGCCGTGCTCCACGTCACTTTGGCCGGAGCGAATATAGTGCTCGATGGCGTGATAAAGTTCCTCGTACATTTTTAGGCGGTAGTTGTGGTTTAACAAGGACTTAGCCACGAAATGCTCATCTTCGCCCTGTTCCCGCATGCGGCCGGCTTCTGCCAGTGCTTCGGCCAGTTCTTCTTTGCTGGGCTTGCCCATGCTGCACCTCGAAACAGTTGAATTCATTACAGTCTAGCAATCCGTCCCGGCTTTGCATGGCGGTGGATCGGTACCCGCCTGCACAAAGCGTCACAATCCCGCCCTTGACTAATTAGCCGCGCTCTTTAAACTCGGCGCCTCGATGGTTCCTTCGCAGGATTAAAAGGGAACACGGTGACGCAAGCCTCCACTTGCCGAGTCCGTGGCTGTTCCCGCAACTGTAAGCGAAGAGCGATTTTCATCTGCGGCCACTGGGCAACTGGGAAGGCCGAAAATCGCGACGACACGCAAGCCAGGAGACCTGCCATCACGCGAATGCTACGGCGTTCGCGCTCGTCACCTACCAGTATCGGGTTTGTATTGGTGCGGCTACCGTCATGGTGACGATACTCAGGTGTTGTCGTGTTGGCGGATCTTCGAATCGCAGTCTGACGTTTTTCTGTGCCCGGATTTTTCTCCCGCGACAATCGTTATCGTTCGGTATTTTGTTCGGGAAGAATCTATGAAATTGCATTCCATGATTGCCTGCCTGGGGCTTGCTGGCGCGTCGACTGCGTTGGCGCAGGACAATTTGCAGCTGGCAGAAGCCTATATTCCTGGCATGGGGGAAGAGGTCGTTGTGACGGCCACCCGTTCGCCCCAGGCGTTGAAAGATACGCTGGCATCCACCACGGTGATCACTCGCGAGCAGATTGAAAAATCCCAGGCCCGTGACTTGTATCAGCTGTTGCGCTCGGTGCCGGGTGTATACATGCGCCGCAACGGCGGGCGCGGCAGTTCCACCGGGATTTCCCTGCGTGGCGGCAATTCAAGCGGCACGCTGGTGCTGGTGGATGGCGTGAATATCGAGAGTGCCTCGCTGGGTGAAGTCGCGCTGGAACAGCTGTCGGTGGATCAGATCGAGCGCATCGAAATCATTCGCGGGCCCAAGTCCAGCCTGTATGGTTCGTCTGCGATGAATGGTGTGGTGCAGATATTTACCCGCAAGGGCGGCGAACAGCCGGGCATGCAATTGTCGATGGGCGCAGGTTCCAACAATACCCGCGATGGTGCGGCCAGTTTCAGTGGCGCTACCGACACCACGCGCTACAACCTGACAGCATCCCATGTCACCTCCGACGGTTTCGACGTCCGCTATGAGGACGATGACGCATCCGGCATCGATGCTTACGACCTGGATGATGATGCCTACCGTCGTTCCTCGTTGTCGCTGGGTGTGGATCAGCAGCTGGGCGAGTTGTTCAGTGCCAACCTGATCCTGAATCGCAACGAAGGTGAATCCGAATACGATCTTTCCCCCGGATTCGGCCAGTCGCTGCCCTATGGCAGTTTCGACAGTCTGCTGACGGCAACGGGCCTTACCTTCGATAACGGCACGCTGATGTCCAAGCTGCAGTATTCCATGTTCAAGGATCGCAGCGAGCAGGAAGATGATGTGCAACCCGGCATCGAGTATTCGCTGATTGAAACCCGACGCAATGTGGGACAGTGGGAAAATTCGCTGACGGCGCTGGACTGGCTGACGCTGAATTTCGGCATGGATTACACCCACGAAGAACTGCACAGCACCAACGATTACACCCAGACACGCCGCGATAATTTTGGCGGCTATATCAACTCGCGCACGGATGTGGGGCAGGCTTCCTGGGCGCTGGGTTTCCGTCACGACAACAACGAACAGTTTGGCAGCAAGTGGACCGGTGACACCGCTCTGGGCTATGAGCTGGCAGACGGCGTGCAGGCCAGCATCAGTTACGGCACTGCCTACAAGGCGCCGTCCTTCAACGATCTGTATTGGCCGTCCTCGCCCTGGTCGTCGGGCAATCCCGATCTGGTGCCGGAAGAAACCGAAACCTACGAAGTGGGCATCGACGCCTATCGGGACTGGGGCATGGCATCCTTTCACGTCTACAAATCCTATGTCGAGAATCTGATCGACTGGGCAGAAGCGAGCCAGTATTTCTGGACGCCATCTAACGTGGATGACGTGAAAATCCGCGGCGCCGAGCTGCAGTACGGCACGCGCTGGATGGATGTGGACTGGAAGGCATCGTTCACGTATGAAAAGGTGACGGATGAGGCGCTGGGCCAGATTCTGGATCGTCATCCCCGGCAGCAGGTGGCGCTGGACATGGACAAGCAGTTGGGCGCGTTTGCAGTAGGCGCGACGCTGTACGCGCAGAGCGAGCAGTATGATGGGCTTGACGACAACGGCGATCGCGCCGTTGCCAGCGGCTATGGCCAGCTCGATCTGCGCGCCGCCTACACGTTCAGCGAGGAAATCAAATTGCGCCTGCGCGTGGACAATCTGCTCGACAACGATAACGAAGAACTCATCGGCTACAACAACGAAGGGCGCTTTGTGATGTTCTTCGTGGATTTCACGCCGCAGTAATCAACCAAACAACGCCCGATAGGAAAGCGCCTCGGTCAGATGGCGCTTTCCTAGTTCCTCCGCTCCCTCCAGATCCGCGATCGTGCGTGCCACTTTCAACACACGGTGATAACCGCGCGCCGACAGCCCCAGTCGCTCCACTGCCAGTTGCAGAAACTGCGCATCGCCCTGCGCCAGTGCGCAGAACTGTTCCAGCTGTTTGTTGTTCAGGTCGTGATTAGGCACACCTTGCCGCGCCAGTTGCAGACTGCGTGCTGCGATCACCCGTTCCCGCACGGCGGCACTGCTTTCACCGTCGCTGTGTTTTTGCAGATCGGCAATCGGCAGGGCATCGACGCGAATGTGCATGTCGATGCGATCCAGCAGCGGGCCGGATAATTTCGCCTGATATTTGTTGCAGCAGATTTGCGGATTGCTGCAGGCTTCCGGCGGCTTGTCCGGGTGGCCGCAGGGGCAGGGGTTGAGTGCAGTGATCAGCTGGAAATTCGCCGGATAGGTGACCTGCTGGGCGGCGCGGGAAATGGCGATCTCGCCGGTTTCCAGCGGCTCCCGCAGTACTTCAAGTACCTTGCGCGGAAATTCCGGCAGTTCATCCAGAAACAGCACGCCGTTGTGGGCCAGGGAAATTTCACCGGGCTTGGGGTTGCTGCCGCCGCCCGCCAGGGCCACGCTCGACGCGGTGTGATGGGGCGCGCGGATTGGCCGCTGCTGCAGCGGACGGGCATTCACCTGCGCCACGGAATGGATCGCCGCCACTTCCATCATTTCAGTGTCGGTCATCGGCGGCAGAATGCCAGGCAGGCGCGCTGCCAGCATGGATTTGCCCGCACCGGGCGGCCCCAGCATCAACAGGTTGTGCTTGCCGGCGGCGGCCACTTCCAGCGCACGCTTGGCCAGATGCTGGCCGCGCACATCGCTCAGGTCGGGATAGGTGTGCGGTGCGGTGTCGTCCTGACCGTCGCCGCGGAACGGTGCCAGCAACTGGGGATTCTTCAGTTGTGCGCACACCTGCATCAGGTGTCCTGCCGGGAAAATCCGGCTGCTGCTGGGCACGCTGGCTTCGTGGGCGTTGCGGGCGGGCACGAACAAGCCGCGCT
>JAGUVW010000061.1 GCA_020062665.1 Pseudomonadales bacterium | reverse complement strand
GGCAATTTTTTGCGCCAGTTCCGCAATGGTGGGCTGGCTCATCAGGTCGCGGATCGGCAGTTGTACGCCCAGGTTTTTACGCACCCGTGCGGTGACTTGCGTCGCCAAAAGCGAATGGCCGCCCAGCTCGAAGAAGTTGTCGTGGATGCCCACTTCGTCGACGCGCAGCACTTCGCTCCAGATTTGGGACAGGGCAATTTCGATCTCGCTGCTCGGCGCGACAAATGCAACACGGCGTTCGGATAGATCCGGTTTCGGCAGCGCCTTGCGGTCGATCTTGCCATTGGGTGTCAGCGGCCAGTGCGACAGCGCCACCAGATACGCAGGCACCATGTAATCTGGCAAAGCACCCCGCAATGATTCCCGCCATCCCTGCGGTGTATGCGAACCCTGCGTCACCGCATAGGCCACCAGATTGTCATCCACCACCATCACCAGCGCATCATCCACCGCCGGCAACGCTTTCAGCGCACTTTCGATTTCGCCCAGCTCGATTCGCAGACCGCGAATCTTGACCTGAAAATCTTTGCGCCCGATATACTCAATGTTGCCATCCGGCAGGAATCGCCCCAGATCACCGGTTTTATACAAACGGCCTTCACCGAACGGATTTTTGACGAACACTTCTTCTGTCAAATCATCACGATTCAGATAACCGGCACCAACGCCGATACCAGTCACACAGATCTCGCCCACAAGTCCGGCGGGCAGCGGCTTCAGATCCTGATTCAACACCCACAGTTCGGTATTGCAGATGGGTTTGCCGATGGGGATCAACGCATTCTGGCTGAAATCATCCAACTGGAATGCCGACACCACATCGGTGCACTCCGTTGGGCCGTAGCTGTTGATGACGCGCGCCGAACAGGACGGCGACCGAATCCAGGATTCCAGCGCAGAACCACGAATGGGCTCGCCGCCCAGAAACACATAACGCAAACTTGCGAGCGAAGAATACTGCTGCGACTGCGCTTGCTGCACCAGCGGATAGAACGCACTGGGCGCACAATTGATGACGGTAATCTGGTTGGACTCAATCTCACGCAGGAACAGCTCGGCATCGTAGCCTTCGTGGGACGGCAACACCACGGTTCCACCTGTCAGCAACATGGCAAACAGGTTCTTCTGCGTCAGGTCGAATCCCAGCGCACTGATCACATAGGCACTGTCGTCGGCCGACATACCATAGTCCTGAAGATACCAGTGCTGAAGGTTGACCTCACCCCGATGATAAACGCCCGCCCCTTTCGGCTTGCCCGTCGAGCCGGAGGTATAGATCACATAGAAAAGATCATCATCACCCGGCGTGCGCTCCAGATTCTGCTCACCAAAGGACTGCAAGGCTTCCGCAAAGTCATCCGCCAGCAGCACAACACCGGCGAATGAATCCACCAGATGTGACGTACAACGCTCTGCGATCACATGCGTGGCGCCGCAATCCTCGATGATGTAATCAATGCGATCCCGTGGATAACTGATTTCCACCGGCACATAGGCCGCGCCCGATTTGAGTATCCCCCAGATTGCAACCCATAGATCAATGGTGCGCCCCATTACGATGGCAACCTTGCTGCCCCTGCCAACGCCCTCGGCATTCAACCTGCGCGCCAGACGATTTGCCAGCTGATTCAGCTGCGAGTAGGTGTAGCTGAGATCGCCACAAACCACCGCGGTAGAGTCAGCATATTTTTCTACTGCAGATTCAAACCAGCGCACAACGCTGGCATGTGACAACGGGCGAGGATTGCTATTCCAGCGTTGCAACTGCTCCTGTTCGTCAGGTAGCAGAACCTGCAATTGATCAACACGCTCAACGCCACTACATATCTGTCGAATGACATATTCCATGCGTTCAAGAAACCGCATCGGCGCGAACAGGTGACCTTCGAACCAGAGCTCCAAACGCATCGTGCGGCCAACTTCATTGACGAGCAGTTGAAGCGTGCCTTCAGCTCTGGAAGAGTACGGCCAGGGTGTAACACCAATATCACCAACAGTGAACTCATTGAAGAAATTGATGTAGTTAAACATCAATTTCAACCGCCCCGAGCCAAAGAGCCTGGACTGCTCATAAAGCGATAGATCTCCGTACCGTTCAATCACATCACGGTACTCTCTCTGGAATTCAAAAAAATCCTTAAGAGATGCGTCACCTGAGAGCAAGCGACCCGGCATCAGATAGGGTATCTGTTTGTAATATAGCCCTACCCCCTGATGATGCCCCTTGTCTCGGCCGCCGCGAATTTCATATGAAACAAAGTCTGACTCGGCTCGACAATACTGCCTGGTAAGCCATGCAGTCACAAAACGCAGCAAAAAGCTGGGATGCACACGAGACTTTCTACTGAACGAACGCAATTGACTTGTCAGTTCGTCAGGCAATGTATGCTGAAGAATTTGAAATTCCGACAATTGCGCAACCGATCGCGGGAAGGAAAAGTCCAACGGTTGGCAATCTGCCGCTGTTGCCCGCCAGAATGCCAACGCATCCAGATCATCCCCAACGCCATTAGACTGCTTTATATAGTCGAGAAAAACATCATGCTGCGCTGGCAGGCTCTCACCATTTTCGAGCGCGTGGTAGATTTCGAGTATATGGCGCACACCAACGACACCAGCAGCGCCATCCATGACAACGTGATGAGACTTGAACCCCAGCCAAACATGATTGTCTTTATGACGGATAATCTGGAACCACACCAACGAATCGCCAAATAAATCATAGGGCGCATAGCACCAGTGACGCAGACGCTCGCTAACCTGCTCATCGGTCAGATCCTGACCCCGAAGGTCGGCGTGCTCGATATTGGCAGGCTTTCCGTTATCCACCACCTGATAGCAAAATTCTGCCCACGACAGATCGCACAGAACAAGGCGCGTCCGGGTTGCTGCATGACGGCTCACAAACACACTCACCGCCTTTTCAAGCAAAAAAGGATCAAGGGCGCGTCCGAATTCAAACGCCGACCCTACAAAATACTGACCGGTTTCAGGCCTAATCAGGGATTGGTGTACAAACGCCGACTGGTATGGCAACAGAGGGAGAATTTCGACGTCAGCTGCTATCGATATTCCAAAACAGCTACGCAACTCCTCATCTGAAACCAAGTTGATAGCATCAAGGCGGCCGCCAGGAGAATCCACCATCTGCCCAACAATTCGCTCGCAATGACGAACAAGACGCCTGATTGACTCTTCCGAATACAGAGATCGATTAAACTCAATAGAGACAACAAGGCCGTCTGGCCCTGGCGAGAAACTGGCAAGCATGTCGTAAAGGACATCGTTGCTTTCAGATCTGACAGGCTCGAAGATGACATTGGTGCGTTGATGGACTTGCTGAGCCAACTGCTTCTCGGCTTCGCCACCACCCACCACAACGGAAAAATCCTGATATTGAAAGCCAACCTGGACAAGCGGTTGATAATGAGGATTTCGAGAGATCTTAAGATGTTCCAACACCAGTTGAAGCGGCACGTCCTGATGCTCAAATACCGAAAGAATACGCCGCCTAACTGCAAGCAGATAATCCTGAACTGTATACGCAAGATCAATCTGGTTGCGAATCGCAATGGGATTGGCAAAGAATCCAATCAGATTTTCAAGCGAAGGAAATGGCCGGTTGGCCGAGGGAACGCCAATACAAAAATCATCCTGTTTCGCGTGACGCGCCATCAGCAACGCCCACACGGCGAAATAGCCCATGAAGGGCGTCAGCTCGAATTTTTTGCACAACGCCTCAAACCGATTACCAAGCGCAGCATCGAGTTTGGTGGTGACTTTGCCACCTTGTCGCTTACCAGTCACATTGCGGGGAAAATCCGTTGGCAAACGCAACAGATCCGGCGCGCCCGACAACTCCTGCAGCCAGAAATCCAGCTCTTTGCGCAGCACGTCCCCATCGAGCCTGCCCTGCTGCCAGGCGGCATAATCCACATACTGGATGTCGAGCGGCGGCATCGGCGCTGGCACTCCACCCACCAGCGCGGCGTAATGAATAACGATTTCCTTGACGAAGATATTCATCGACCAGCCATCACTTATGATGTGATGGATAGCCCCTTCCAGCAGCCAGTCGCCTGTTGCTACACCGTCCTTTAACACACGATGCAACGCAAGGCGATACAGAGGCCCCTGCGACAGATTGAACGGAACGTTGCGAGACGCGAACAGCAGATCGAGAATCAGCTTGTCGAACGTCTGCGAGCCGAGCTCGACATCGGAAACCGGTAGCGCAACCGGCGTGAACGCATCAACGACAACATACGCTTCACCCAGGTCACTGGACAGAAAGCGCGTGCGCAGCGACTCGTGGCGCTGAACAACAGCATTGACAGCCTGTTCAAGTAACTCGACCTTGAGATCACCGCGAAGCTTGAAGGCTACCGGAATTGCGAACAGCAGATTCCCCGGATTGAGCTGGTCGATGACCCAAAGACCCTGCTGGGTGAACGAAAGCGGCAAGGGTTTGCTGCGGTCGGCACGGACTTTGATATCCGTCGCCACCTCGCGATTGGCGTCCCGCAAAAACTCTATCAGCGCTTCCTTGCTACTCTTGAGTCGATCCTTGATCTGATCAGTCAAGGCACCCGGGGGCGCCTTGATCTTGAGCTTGTCGCCATCCAGGGACAACAGAATACCAGCACGGCGAAGTTCGTTAAGCAGATCAAGCACGTTCATTCTTATTGGTTTCCCTTATGCCCGAATATGGCACAAACTGATTTTCAGATTTCTATTTCTTCGTAGTCATCACCGGCATCAGCCGACGCGGAATCCGACTGCTTCAGCCACACGGCGTTTTCAACGTAACTCGCCATGCCTGCAATCGTCGCCACCTCAAACAATCGCCGCATGCTGAATTCGACATTGTATTTTTCCTTCACCCGAGCAACGATCTGAACAGCCAGCAGCGAGTGGCCCCCGATATCGAAGAAATGATCCTCGACACCGATTTGCTCCCGCTTCATCACGTTCTGCCAGATGATGGCAATCTCATGCTCAATTTCGGTTCTGGGCGCGACATATTCCTTGCTGACCCAGAATACCGCCGGATCAGGTAACGCCGACTTGTTAACTTTGCCGTTTAGTGTCAGCGGTATGGATGAAATGGAAACCACCAGCGCAGGCACCATGTAATCCGGCAACTTCGTCCGCAACGCACCGCGAATGAAATCCTGCCAGCCGGGTGATTCTTCCAGCAACACAACGTAAGCCACCAAGCACACATTGCCTTGGGGATCCGGCGCAGGTACCACTACCGCGTCACTCACCGGGTCAAGCTCGCAGATCGCCGACTGGATCTCTGCGGGTTCAATGCGGAAGCCGCGAATCTTGATTTGCTGATCCAGTCGCCCCAGATGCTCCACGGTTCCATCCAAGCGGAAGCGCCCTTTATCCCCGGTCAGGTAGATCCGATCTTTCACATCACCGGTTGCAGGATTCGGTCGGAACGCGGCGGAATCGGTTTGATTGACGTAGCCTTCAGTCAGATAAGGCGTGCGAATGGCAATCTGACCGCACTGGCCGGGAGAACACACCTGCAGATGATCAGACAGCACCAACAACTGCACACCATCGATCCCTCGGCCGACCGGCAAGATCGGAGGAAGCTGCGCATCCCTGGGGACATCGAAGGTGGCCATGACCTGCGGCGTCTCTGTCGCACCATAGAAATTCACTACCTGAACATTGGGGGCACGACCTTGCAGGCCTTTAACCACGTCTGACGTCAACCTGTCGCCGCCAAGGCCAGCCAGGCGCAATCCGGGAAACTGAACTGAATCTGCAGACATCAGCAACAAGCGGGCCATCGCAGGCGTCAGATGCGCGCAAGAGACCCTCTCCCGCACAAACCAGTCAGCCAATTCTGCAGGCTGCATGAGCGTGTTGTCGTCGGGAATGGCAATAGATGCACCCACAGCAAGCGGCACAAAAATGTCCCGCAACAACGGGTCATGAGACAGGCCAGACAACATGCTGAAGGTATCTGCTGCACTAATGCTGTACTGACCAACATACCACTCAACAAAATGCGCTACCGGTCCAAAGGAACCTGCAATGCCTTTCGGCACGCCGGTGGTACCGGACGTAAACGCAACGTAGGCTCTGGCATCCAGGGTGTGCCTGTCTTCTGACTCTGCCGAAGCAACCGCGAGCACATCATCCAGACACGCAACATGCTCACACCCGACATGCTTGAGTTGCGGCTCCACAGCATCGACCAGAGCCTTGTCCTTTTCATCCATCAACAACACTGCGCGTGGCTTTAAGGTTTCCAGAATCGCAGCGATACGTTGCGTCGGATAGGCGGCATCGATGAGGGTGAATACAGCGCCTGCTCGCAGCACACCGATCAAAGCGGAAACCAGTGCTGGCGCGCGGTGCGCAACAATCGCGACAGCATCGTGAGCGCCGATGTTGCTTGCAGACAACCAGTTGCGAACCTGCGCGCTGTTTCTTTCCAACTGGCTGTAAGACACGCTCCCCTGGGCCCAACGCAGAGCGATTGCATCTGGCTTGAGCGCTGCATGCTGGCAAAAACGCTCGACCGGAGAAACAAAAACGCCCGGCTCGATAGCGGACTTCAAACTTGGCAAGTTGCAACCTGTGTCGCCGGGCAAGCTGCGGATTTTCCACAGCACAGTCTCGGCATCAGCCACCAGCACACTGAAGAGACTACAGAAATCATCCATCATGCGATCGATGGATTCATCGCGGAACAGATCACGGTTGTAGACCATCATCAGTTCCAGATCCGCCGTGGTTTCACTGGCATACAGGTTCAGGTCATACTTTGCATACGTACTTGCGTCATCTTTCTGAACAGGTTCGATGACCAAATCCGCATTGTCCTCGGTCTGCGGTGGCAGGTTCATCAGATTGAGGAACACCTGGAAGAACGGCGACCGCGAGGTATCGCGCCGCGGCTTCAGTTCTTCGATGATTTTTTCGAACGGCAGCGATTGGTGCTCGTAAGCACTCAATGCCACTTCACGAACTTTCCGCAACAGCTCTCTGAAGCCTGCTTCTTCAGTGATCTCCGTTGACATGACCACGGTGTTGATGAAAAAGCCGACGAGATTTTCGGTTTCAACGGATTCCCGCCCCGCAATGGGTGTTCCCACATTAATGCGCTTCTGCCCGGAGTAGCGCGACATCAGCAGCTGGAACGTCGCCAGCAAGACCATGAACAGGGTAGCGCCTTCTTCCGCAGCGAGAGCCCTGGCGGCAGTCACCAAAGGCTCGGCGAGTGTGCGACGCACAATAGCGCCGTTGTTCGTCATGATCGCCGGACGCGGAAAGTCCGTCGGCAGATCCAGTATCTGATCATCATTGTCGAGACGCTGGCGCCAGTACGCCAGATGGGACGCCAGCGCATCACCCTGCAACCAGCTGCGCTGCCAGGCAGCGAAATCCACGTACTGAACGGACAATTCTGCCAACGCGGCATCTACGCCGCGAATCTGTGCGTGATAGAACTGCATCAGTTCATCAACCATCAGATTCAGTGACCAGCCATCAGAAATAATATGATGCATCGCGCCGACGAACACATAGGCCGGCCTGGCATGCTCGTCATTGCCAAGAACCAGCAGCGAGCCGCGAACCAAACTGTCGTTCGCGAGATCAAATCCACGACTGGCATGACGCGCTGCCCATTCCTGCACTCGCAGCTCTTTCTGATCGGCTGCAAGATCTGACAGGTTGATGGAATCAAACTGCCATTCTGCCTGAGGGCGAATCACCACCGTTGGCTCACCGTCGATCACCCGGAAATTGCTGCGCAGTGTCTCGTGCCGCTCGATGATCCGGCGAAACGCCAGCTCGAACGCCTCTGCATTCAGGTTACCGCGAATGCGCAGTGCGATCGGCATGTTATAGGCAGGATTGCCAGGATCCAGCTGATCCAGCAGCCAAAGCTGCTGCTGCACGAACGAGAGTGGCAATCGACCGGCCCGATCGATTCGGGTAATGGCAGGGAGCCTCGCCCGACTTTCGTCCTGTAGCAAACTGTCGACCAGACGGGCCGCATTGCGAATCGTCGGCGATTCAAACAGCGCTCTCAACGGAAGCTTCACATTGAACCAGCTGCGCAATCTCGACACGACTTGCGTCGCCATCAACGAATGTCCGCCAATCGAGAAGAAATCATCTTCAACCGAGATGCTCTCGACACCGATCACGTCGCGCCAGATTTGCAGAATGATCGATTCCGTTTCGGTGGCCGGTGCGACGATCACCCGTTCGCCGTGCTCCTGCTGTTGTGGCGCTGGCAGCGCTTTGCGATCAACCTTGCCGTTGGGCGTCAGCGGCATCGCATCCAGATATACGAATGCAGTCGGCACCATGTAATCCGGCAGCTTCGCCGCCAGGAACTGACGCAGCTCTGCAACCGACACATCGGCAGACGCCACCACATAACCCACCAGGAACTTCACGCCCTGCGCGTCGTCATGGTAATGGACGATACCTTCTTTCACGCGCTCATGACGATTGAGCAGCGCCTCGATCTCACCCAGCTCGATGCGGAAACCACGAATTTTCACTTGATGGTCGAGTCGACCGAGACATTCCAGCAGGCCATCCTGACGAAAACGCGCCAGATCACCGGTGCGGTACAGCCGATCGCTCAAGCCATCATTGAAGGGGTTTTCAACGAAGCGCTCGGCGGTCAGATCCGGCCTGTTCATGTAACCAATGGCAACGCCATGGCCACCAATATACAGTTCACCCGGAACACCCACCGGCACGGGCTGGCGATGCTCATCCAGCACATAGACCGTTGTATTCGCGATGGGTCGGCCGATGGGAATATTGCCAACGACTTCGTCCTGCACGTGATAAACGGTAGACCACACGGTAGTTTCGGTGGGGCCATATACGTTGTACAGATCCACATTACGCCGCAGCAGCTTGTTCGCCAACGCTGCCGGCATCGGCTCGCCGCCACACAGCACCTTGAATCCCTGGGGCGGCTGCCAGGGCTCGCTCACCAGCATGTGCCAGGTTGCGGGCGTCGCCTGCATGAAGCTGATTTTTTCCTGCTGCAACAAACGCAACAGATGCTCGGCGTCACGCGCCTCCTCTTGCGTCGCCAGCACAACACGCGCACCGGCCAGCAAAGGCATGAATAATTCCAAGCCTGCGATATCGAACGACAGCGACGTCACCGCCAGCAGACGATCCTGCGGGTGCAGGCCGATGCTGTCCTGCATGCCATGGAGAAAGTTGATGAACGCATACTGGGGAATCACCACGCCCTTGGGATTGCCGGTGGAACCAGACGTGTAAATCGCATAAGCAGGCTGACGGGCATCCGGTTCCACCGCAGGATTGGCAACCGCCTGTTCGCGCAAGACATCCTGCAATTGATCCAGCACGATGCGCTCAGCGGGTACATCCGCAATGCGCTCCACCAGGCCAGACTGCGTGACAATGAACGGCGGCTTGGCATCCTCGACGACATATCGAATGCGCGCCTGGGGATACTCGGGATCCAGCGGCAGGTAGGCCGCACCGGACTTCAGAATAGCGAGCAGCGCCACCACCATATCCAGTGAGCGTTCGCAGAAAACACCCACATACTGGCCAGAACGCAATCCTTTCTGCGACAGATAATGACTGAGCTGATTGGCGCGCTGATTCAGATCGGCGTAGGAATAGCGGCTGCCGTGCACAACCAGGGCAATCTCGGCGGCATGGTTCGCCACTTGCCGCTCAAAAGCCCGCGAAATGGCTTGGCCACCATCGTAACTGAAGCGAGTCTGATTCCAGTCCGCAAGAATGCGACGGCGCTCATCGCCTGGCAACAGATTCAGCTGCCCCATTTCGACGGCAGGATTCGTCAGAATAGAACGCAGCAGCATGATGTACTGATCCATCATGCGGCGCATGCTGTCTTCTTTGAAAAGACCGGTGCGATAGACGACTTCGCCGCGAATGATGTCACCTACTTCCAGCAGACTGACGCTGAGATCGAACTTCGCCACCACATTTTTTTCGGCAATGGTGTGCAGCTTCAAGCCAGGAATGACAGAGTGGGTTTCCATCGGCACGTTCTGCAACGCGAACATAACCTGGAACAATGGGGAGTTCTGCAAATCCCGCTCAGTGACCAGTTCCTCCACCAGCCGTTCGAACGGCACGTCCTGGTGAGCATAGGCATCCAGGGTATTCTTGCAGACTTGCGACAGCAGCTGTTCGAATGACTGCGTCAGATCGACATCGGCACGAATCACCAGCGAGTTGATGAAACACCCGATCAGCGGCTCGATCTCCTCGTAGTGACGGTTGGCAATCGGGCTGCCAATCGTCACATCGCGTTGCGCACTGTAACGGGACAGCAGCAGCATGAAACCGGCAGCGAGCGTCATGTAAAGGGTCGCGCCCTTGTGGCGGCTCAGGCGGTTCAGACCCGCGACCAGCTCGCGATCCAGTGTGATATCGAAAACAGCGCCATCAAATCCGGTATCCGCCCGACGGGGAAAATCCGTCGCCAGATTCAGCGCCTGCACGCCGGCCAGTTGCTGACGCCAATAGGCAACCTGACGCTCCAGCTCGCCCCCGCTCAGCCACTGCCGCTGCCACTGGGCAAAGTCCACATACTGGATCGGCAGCACTGGCAACGGAGACGGCCGGCCGTGCAGAAAGGCATCATACAGAATGCCGATTTCCCGCATCAGAATGCCATTCGACCAACCATCGGACACGATGTGATGCATGTTCACCAGCAGCAGAAAATCATCGTCGTCGAAGCGCACCAGCTCAACGCGGAACAGCGGTCCGGTTGCCAGATCAAAACCTTGCTGGCGCCACTGCGCCACCCGCTCGCGCACCTTTTCATGTCGTGCCGCTTCAGAAAGGTTCAGCATTTCCCGCTGCGCAAGCGACCAGCCTTCGCCCGTCGTCAGCACCTGACAGGGCTGGTCATCGACCAGCACCACCTGCGAGCGCAATACGGCATGACGCTGCACGACCGTCTGCAACGCTTGCTCAAAGGCCTTCACGTTCAGCTTGCCTTCGATGCGAAACGCACCCGGCATGCTGTAGGCCAGATTCCCTGGATCGAACTGATCCAGGAACCACAAACGCTGCTGGGCAAACGACAGCGGCTGCGGAATGCTGTGATCCACTGGCACGATGGGCGGAATCGACTGCATCTGCTGAGCGCGCTCCACCGCGACCGCCAGATTCGCAATCGTCGGCCCCATGAACAGCTGACGCACCGACACCTGCACGCCGAACTGCTTGTTGATGCGGGACAAAATGCGGGTGGCGGTCAGAGAATTACCGCCCAGTGCGAACAGGTCATCGAGCACACCGATCCGTTCACGTTTGAGCAGATCCTGCCAGATGTCAGCCAGTTTCGTTTCGGTGTCATTGCGCGACGCGATGAATTCCATCTGCCGCTCATTGGCGGACGGCGCCGGCAGCGCCTTGCGATCGATCTTGCCGTTGGGTGTCAGCGGCCAGACAGCCAGTGCCATCACCCCGGAAGGAATCATGTATTCCGGCAGATAATCCCGCAGCCGTGTGCGCCAGTCGCAGCTGGCAAAACCGTTGTCCGCCACCACGTAGCCCAGCAGCGTTTCATCACGCACCAGCACCAGGGAATCCTGCACGCCCGGCAGTTGCTTCAACGCAAATTCGATTTCACCCAGTTCGATGCGCAGGCCACGCAACTTGATCTGGAAATCCTTGCGACCAAGATATTCGATATCACCGTTCGGCAGATAGCGACCCAGATCACCCGTGCGATACAGCTTGCCGGAGCCGAACGGATTGTCGACGAACGCTGCCGCCGTGATGTCGGGACGGTTGATATAACCCAGGCCAACGCCGGTACCCGTCACACAGATTTCACCCACCAGACCCGGCACCACCGGATTCAGAAAATCGTTGAGCACGTAAACCTGAGTGCTGTTGACAGGGCGCCCGATCGGCAACACCTGCTGGGGCGATTCGATGCGCTCAGCACAGTGCCACGACACAACGTCGGTACATTCCGTGGGGCCGTAACTGTTGATCACCTGCGCCTTGCAGCGCGCGTGGGACAGCCAGGGGAACAGTGCATTCATGCGAATGGGTTCACCACCGAGCACCACATAACGCACACTCTGCAGCGCGTGATAATCATGGGCAGCCGCCGATTCCACCAGCGGATACAGTGCACTCGGCGCGCAGTTGATCCAGCTGATCCGGTGTTGCTGGATCAACGCCAGCAGCTCACCTTCGTCGAACAACTCCATCGCGGGCAGCACCAGCGTGCCACCAGCCAGTAGCGGTGCAAAAATGTTTTTCTGCGTCAGGTCGAAGCCCACCGCACTGATCAGCAACGTGCGATCCTGCTCGCCCAGATTGAGCGCTGACAGGTACCAGTGCTGCAAGTTGGATTCACCCCGATGACACACCACGGCGCCCTTGGGCTGCCCGGTGGAACCGGAAGTGTAAATCACGTAAATCTGGTGATCCGGCTGAGGCAAGGTTTCCAGCGCAGCGACGGATTGCTGCGCCAGTTCCGCCTGCAACTGATCCAGCAGCAGCGGTTCCGACTGGCAACTGCCCAGCACCTCAACGAATTCACTGCGCGTGATGATAACCGGCGCACTGCTGTCCGCCACCATGAATGCCAGACGTTCGCGCGGATAGGCGGGGTCCATCGGTACATAGGCACCGCCAGCCTTCAGCACCGCCAGAATCGCCATCACCAGATCGGCAGAACGGTTCAGGCAAACACCCACTCGCACGTTGGCGCCGACACCCTTGCTCACCAGAATACGCGCCAGCTGATTGCTGCGCTGATCCAGTTCGCGGTAGGTGAGCTGTCCCTGGGCGGATTCCAGCGCCACTTTTTCCGGCATGCGGGCAGCTTGCGCCATAAACTGTTCAACCACGGTGACTGCAGTGGTGTCGGCATCGCCATGCGCAAATCCATGCAGCTGATGCAGCTCGCCAGAGGACAGGAAGGTAAGCTGGCGAATCTGACTGATATCGCCGAAGACGATCTGTTCATTGATGTGAAGCACACGCTGCAGGAATTGCAGCGAATCAAAGCGATCCTTATCGAAATACAGCGTCAGCGTCAGACCGGCTGGGGTGTTCTTCACTTGCAGATGAACGTCGCCCGCTTCCACCGCATTCACCAGCACGGTTTCGTTCGCGACAAATCCGAAATGGAATTGCGTGGCACCCCGCGTCAGCAGGCCATCGAGCAACGCCGGCGTGATCGCTGCCTGGTCGACCGGTGTTGCGAATGCCTCGATCCACTGACCCAGCGCAGAATCTGCTGTCAGCAAACGCTTTGGCGTCACCGCTGCCCAAGCGCGCTCGCCATAACCCAGCGCGCCACTCTGGGTGGTGGACTGGGTTTCGCGCACGGCAAACGCGGCTTCTGGCCGGCAGTAGTGTTGTAACATCAAGGCAAACAACAGGCGGAAATAGGCAGCCAGATCCAGTTCTCGCGCCGCGCAGAACTCCGCAATCGCGTCGCGCTGGCGGTGATCCAGTTGCACACGCTCGACCGCTGGCTGGCAGGCTCGACCGGATTCGCGGGCCGCGCTGTCAGGCCGCGAAAAATGCAGCGGCTCGACGCCCTGCAACAGGTTCTGCCAATGACTACTGACTTCACGGGAATCCTGACTGGAATCCTGTGCCGGACGCTGTGCCAGTGTGATCGCGGGCCCCTGCCTCAAACCGGCCAGAATCGCCTGCAGCAGATTCTGCAGACTGGCGTCATCCAGCAAACCCTTCAGGCAGCGAACAGCCAGATGCGATTTTCCACCCGACAGCCGGGCAAGATAGAATTCGACACCCTGCCCGTCCATGGCCGGCAATCGCAGCAGCGCATTTTCCAGCGCAAGCGGATCACCGTCTTCACAGGACAGCGGCATAATTTTCACGTCGCGGGATGCAGGCACGATCCAGTACTGCGCATCGGCAGCCCGCAGCGTACATGGCACCAGGCGCGCGCGCAGCCAGGGCAGCTGATCCACCAGCCGCTGGACTGCTGTCTTCAGCGCCGCGTCATCACCGTTGCCGTCAAGCGCAACAGCACCCGCAATCGCCGCACCAGACACCACTGCACGCTGATCACGGGACAGCGGTAGAATCTGGTGACCCTCGGCATCAAATCCGAGTTTTTCCAGTAATTCACGATCGTCACGCAAACGAAATGAATCTACCGCCTGCTCCGGCTGGGTGGCAAACAACGCCAGCACTTTCAGGTAGGCCTGCAGCATGTCCACGATGGTGGATTCGTTGAACAGGTCGGTGTTGTATTCCATGCTGAGCTGGTAACGATCGTCCAGCTTCGCCACGCCCAGCACCAGATCCATGCGCGCTGTCACGTGGGGCGCGGGAATCGGCTCCAGCGACATTTCACCATTACCGAGCAGGCCAGAGGTTTCGTCGTTCATGTTCAGCAACTGGAACATGGATTGCGCCAGCGGCGGATAACCGGGCTGACGCTCGAATGCCATCACTTCCATCACGCGGTCGATGGGCATGTCCTGGTGCGTGAAGGCGCTCAGCACCATTTCCTTCACCCGCTGCAGCACGGTTTTCACGGTGGGATTACCCGACAGATCCAGCCGCATCAGCAACAGGTTGACGAAGAAACCCATGATCTCCTGCACTTCAGCACGGCTGCGGCCGGCCACTGGCGCACCGATCACCACATCCTGGCTGTTGGCGAAGCGTCCCAGCAGCATCTGCCAGGCGCCGAGGAAGAACATGAACGGCGTGAGATCGTGCTGCGTCACTGCCTGATTGATCTGCTGCGCCAACGCATCCGGCAACGGCAGCTTGTAGAGCGCGCCATTGTTGGAAGGAATGTCCTGACGCGGGCGGTCCGTGGGAATATCCAGCACTGGTGGCGCGCCGGTCAGCGTCTTCACCCAGAACTGCTGGTGTTTTTCCATTTCAGCCGCGTTGATCTGGTCGCGTTGCCAGGCGGCGAAATCGGCGTATTGCACTGTCAGCGGTGGCAACGGCGACGCCATGCCGGCAGAAAACGCAAAATACAGGGCGCCGATTTCCTTCACCATCACTTCCATCGACCAGGCGTCGGAAATGATGTGATGCATGCCGGCGATCAACACGTGATGATCCTCCGACAGTTTCAGCACCTGGGCGCGGAACAGCGGCCCGGTGGACAGGTTGTAGGGCGACAGCGCGAATTCATTTACCGCGGCCTGCACGCGCTGATCGTGGGATTCATTCGGTGATGTAGTGCAATCCACCAACGCCAGGTGCCAGCCACTGAACGGATCGATCACCTGGAACGGTTCGCCATCCACCTCGACAAAACGGGTGCGCAGGGATTCGTGACGCTGCACCAGCGTCGCAAACACCTTTTCCAGCACGACAAAGTTCAGGGCGCCGCGAATGCGCAGCGCGCTCGTCATGTTGTAGGTGACGTCGCGGGGATTGAGTCGATCGAGCACCCACAGACGTTGCTGGCTGTAGGACACCGGCAGCGAACCGCTGCGTTCGATCACGGGAATGGGTTGTTCGTTGAGTTTGCGCGCCTGCTTGAGGAACGCAATGATGTCGGACTTGCGGGAGATGACCTGCTCGCGAATTTCCCCGGTGAACACACCCTCGGGCGCGTTGAAGCGGAGGTTCTCGCCTTCGAGCCAAAGACGGATATCCAGTTTGGCCAGGCTTGCAAGCAAATCTACTACGTTCATATTCTTCCCGTTTTTCTTGTTTTAAGTAAACCGAGTGTATACAGGGTCAACTGAGAGAGTAAACAAATCCAACTGAAACGGGGAATTTTGGGCGAAACCGCTTGTTTTTTAAAGGGGTTACGGCGTGTCTTTTGGTGTATTTTTGAAATAGTCGCCGATATTCACCACGGTGCCGGATTGGCGATCCGCCAGGCAGGTGGTGTTGCGGCCCTGACGCTTGGCCTGATAGAGCGCCACGTCGGCCCGGTGCAGCAGTTGATCGATGGAATCCCCCTTCTCCTTGGTGCGGGAAAGGCCGATGCCAATGCTGACGGTGAGCTGTTTGTGAGGGCTTTCCTTGTGAGGCACGCATAGGTTGCGCACCGAACGCATGATGCGGGTGGCGATATGATCCGCACCGGTGGCGTCGGTATCCGCCAGAATGATGGCGAATTCCTCCCCACCATACCGGTACAGGCTGTCGGTGGGCCGGCGCAGACAGTTGCGCATGATCAGCGCCACCCGCACCAGGGCATCATCCCCCGCCTGATGACCATAGGCGTCATTGAATTTCTTGAAGAAATCCACATCCACCATCAGCAGCGCCATCGAAGTGCCGTCGCGCTGGGTACGCTCGAACTCGGAACTCAGCCGGTCGTCGAAGGCGCGCCGGTTAGGCACCCCGGTGAGGCCATCGATCAGGGCCAGCTGATAGTTGGCCTCGGCGGTTTTCGCCAGATGCTCCTTCTCCCGCTTCAGTTGTTGCAGATGCGACATCAGGACGAAGGACAGCAGCGTGACATTGCAGAGAATCCCCAGCCGCACACCGTTTTCCGTGGGCCATGACACCGGAATGACACCCATCTGCTGGGCGCTGTAGACCAGCACGCCCACGAATCCCATCACCCACGCCAGAATGAAAATCCCCGCGCCGCGCACCTTGGCCCGCACGGCATAGACACCGGATGCCACCACCGCAAACACCACCACGAGGGGCCACAGGGCGGTGAAGTGAATCAGCCAGCTGAAGCTCAGCACCGAGCCTGCCACCGCCAGCAACAGGCCGGAAAGCCCCAGCCACTGCAGCGCGCGATCGGCGCCGGGTTTGACCTGTTTCAGATCCAGCACGTCACGGCTGAACAGGCAAATAAACCACAACACCATTCCCACCGACACCGGCTGAATATGCTGGTTGATCCAGTAGCCACTGCTACGCCAGACGTACATGAAACCGTACCCGCTCATCGCCGCCTGATACAGGGTCGCCATGGCGAGGATGGCCATGTAATACAGATAGGCCGGCTCCCGCGCCAGCAGAAAGATAACCGCGTTGTAAAACACCATGATCAGCATCGCGCCAAAGAACAGGCCGAACGCAAACTGCTGCTGGCGCTCGCGGGATTGCAGGGCTGATTCGCTGGTCAGATACAGGGGGAACCGCATGGAACCCTGGGTATCCAGACGCAACAACACGTGGGTTGCCTGGTTCGGCAGGTGGAAATGAAATGCAGCACTTTCCACTTCCCGGCTACCCCAGGGGCGCATGTCGCCAGTGGGCGTTTTCGCCACCCATTCGCTGTGGGGGAATTTCACGAACAGGTCAACGCGATCCAGCAGCGGATAGGCCAGCTCGAGAAACCATTTCTGCTGCCGGTCGGGAAACGCCAGCGGTACCAGCACCCAGAACACCGGTTGGCTGAAGCCCCAGTTGTCTTCACCCAGCGTGGTTTTCTGGAACGAGAACTGATCCAGCAATTGGGCGGGATCGGACACTTTCTGCAGCTGCTGTGACCCTGAGTCATCGATGTAAACCCAGGCGTGCTGGTTCAGGCCGATGCGCAAATCAACCTGGGCTGCAGCGCCCACACTGCACAGCAATAACGCAACAAAGTAAAGGGAACGGACAATCAGGTGCATTCCAGTGCTAACCCTGGCCGAATGAGGAATCCGACAAGGTTAGCACATGGGAATGAGCCTTACAGGAAACCTTCGTCGCGTCCTTCGCTGGGCTGGGCGTCCTGCTGCGAGGTATCGGCGTTGCGCGCCGCCCACTGCAGGGTTTCCAGATACTGGGCGATGTCAGCAATGGTGTGCAGTTCGAACAACGCCCGTAGCGGAATATCCACATCGAAGGCCTGACGGAACTTGGAAACCGCCCGTGCTGCCACCAGCGAATGGCCACCCAGATCGAAGAAGCTGTCGTGAATGCCGACCCGCTCCACACCCAGCACTTCACTCCAGATTGCCGCGAGTTTTTCCTCGGTTTCATTGCGGGGCGCGACATAGGGCCGACGGCTTTCCTCGCCTGGTGCCGGCAGCGCGGCGCGATCGATCTTGCCGTTGGGCGTGAGGGGCCAGTGCGACAGCACCACCATCAACGCCGGCACCATGTAGTCCGGCAGGCGGGTGCGCAACTTCGTCCGGCAGGCCGCCACATCCAGATTCGGTGCTGCAATCAGGTAGCTGACCAGTTGATCGTCCCGCACCAGGGTCAGGCTGTCCTGCACACCGGGCAGTTCCCGCAGCGCGTGCTCGATTTCACCCAGCTCGATGCGCAGGCCGCGCAGCTTGATCTGGAAATCCTTGCGGCCGATGTATTCGATGTTGCCATCGGGCCAGTAGCGCGCCAGATCACCGGTGCGGTAGAGCTGGCCGTCACCGAACGGATTGGGCTGAAACACCTTGGCATTCAGCTCCGGCCGCCCCAGATAACCCAGACCGACACCGGTGCCCGCCACGCACAATTCACCGATCACCCCTTCCGGCAGCAGGTGATGTTGATCGTCGAGGAT
This sequence comes from Pseudomonadales bacterium, assembly GCA_020062665.1. Lineage (GTDB taxonomy): Bacteria > Pseudomonadota > Gammaproteobacteria > Pseudomonadales > Ketobacteraceae > Ch67. The sequence goes on along the minus strand of JAGUVW010000061.1, from coordinate 112,604 downwards.
GTACAGCTGGGTGTTGCACACCGGTTTGCCGATGGGCAGGGTTTCCGCCGCGTTATCCGTATTGATGTGATAGGACACCACGTCGGTGCACTCGGTGGGGCCGTAGCTGTTGACGATACGACAAGCGGTTTGCGGCAACGCCAGCCAGTCACGGAATGCCGACATACGAATGGGTTCGCCACCGAGCACGGCATAGCGCAGATGCGGGAACGGATAACCGGGCAGACTGTTGTGCTCCACCAGCGGATAGAACGCACTGGGCGCGCAGTTGATCACACTGATGCGTTCCTGCGCCAGCGCGTGGGCGATGGCTTCCACGTCGTAGTTTTCCATCTCTGGCAGCACCAGCGTACCGCCGGTCAAGATCGGCGCGAACAGGTTTTTCTGCGACAGATCGAAACCAAACGCGCTCACCAGCAGGAAGCGATCCTGCGCCGAAATGCCCAGGCTGTTGATGTACCACTGTTGCAGGTTCACTTCGCCGCTGTGACGCACCACCGCGCCTTTGGGTTTGCCAGTGGAACCGGAGGTGTAGATCACATAGATGGGATCTTCGCCCTGCACGGCGCGCGCCGGCATGGCGGTGGATGCCTGCAGATACGCGGGCGACTGATCCAGTTCCACCACGCGGGTCTGGCCAAGATCCGTTGCGCTTTCCTGCAGCTTTTCCACGATGCAACGCTGGGTGAGCAACAGCGGCGCCTGACTGTCTGCCAGCATGTACGCCAGCCGTTCCGCCGGATATTGGGAATCCATGGGAACATAAGCTGCGCCCGCCTTGAGCACACCCAGCACCGCAACCAGCATCTGCGGCGAACGATCCAGACAGATGCCCACCATTTGCCGCGACTGCACGCCCTGCCCGATCAGCCAGTTCGCCAACTGGTTGGCTTGCGCCAGCAGCGCGCGATAACTGAGTTGCTGCGCGCCCTGCTTCACCGCCACCTGATCCGGTGAGCGATCAGCCTGGGCGTCGAACCACTGCACGACAGAGGCGAATGCCGGCAACGCCTGTGCTGTGGCATTCCACTCGCTACGCTGCCGCGCCTGTTCCAGCGGCAATACCAACTCCAGCTGATCCACGCTGTTCTGCCCGGCCAGAATCTGCTGGCTCAGCGATGCGATGCGCGGCAGAAAATCGATATCCGCAAACAGATCCGCCAGATAGATCAGATTGAGTTCGAGCCAGCCATCCTGTTCGTGCACCACAAACTGCACCGGACCGTTCTGCACCTGGGGATAGGCTTTCAACTGCACCGGGGTGCCGAACAGCGTTACCGTCGGAATGAAGTTGTAGTAGTTGAACATGAAATGCAGGCGGCCCTGCGGCAGCGTGTGGCGCTGGGTGAGCAGCGACACGTTGGCATTGCCCCGCAAAGACTTGCGATAGTTGCGGATGTAGGCGAACAGATCGTCCACCCGATGGCCGGCCTTGAACAGATCCTGCGGGAACACCACCGGCAGCACCTGGAAGTAATTACCAAAGGCGCGACGATGCACGCCATTGCGGCCACCTACGACTTCAGAGACCACGAAATCCGCTTCGCCGCGACAATAGGCGTTGATCAGCAAACCATAGAGCGCTTTGAAATACAGCGATGGCGTGATGCGCTGCTGCTCGCAGTAACGCTGCAGCTGTTGCCAATGCTGATCGTCCAGACGCAGGTGGCGTTCAACCCGCTGGCCCGGTGTAGCCGGCTTGTGTTGCGGCGGCAGCGAGAAGTCCAGCGCCTCGACGGAGCGACCGGTGTTACGCCAGTGGGCGATGACTTCATGGGTATCGGTGCGACGCAGGTTTTCCTGCACATAATCCGGGTAGATCACCGGTGCCGACAAATAGTGCTGTTGCGCGCGCAGGCTTTCCGCGGCGGCGATGACATTGTGCAGATGCACGGCCATGCCGGCACCATCCAGCAGGATGTGATTGGCGCGGAACACCACCAGATGACGGCCACGATCCAGTTTGAACACAAAGGATTGATGCAGCTCACCATGAATGTCGTACGGCTGCCAGATCAGGCTCTGGGCGAAATCCGCTGCTTGCTGATCGCTCATCGGCGTGGCAGAGCGATCCTCGAAATGCACGCGCACGGTGCGCTGCCGATCGATATTCAGATACGCCACATCCACATAGGGCAGATCCACCGCCAGCAGCGATGCGCGCAACAACGGCTGTGTGTCCACCAGGAGTTGCGAGGCCTGCTGCCAGAGGTTCAGATCGAAATCACCGCTGGTGATGAAGTGGTAGCCCAGACTGTTCTTGAGCGTGGCCGGTTCCAGCAAGGTATCCAGATACATGTCGCGCTGCATGGGTGACAGGCGCTGCAACTCGCAGGACGCCACATCCAGATGCAGCAACCCGTAAAGCTCGTCCAGCGACACCACCTGCACCGCATCCAGCAGTTGCTCTGGCTGATCCAGCATCTGCTCCAGCACGTGGCAGTACTGTCGCATCATGCGCTCGATAGTGCTGGCGAAGAACAGGTCGGTGTTGTACTCCGCCACACCACCGATCTCGCCGTTGTTTTCCTGCAGGATCAGCGACAGTTCGTATTTCGCGGTTTTATGTTCCCGTGGTACGGGTTCGATGCTGAGATTGCCCAGCACGGCAGACAAATCCGTTTGCGCCACGTTCTGCAGCGCAAAGCCCACCTGCGCGCCCGGCGAGGTATCGGCGCTGCGTTCCAGTTTCAGGGTGTCGAGCAAAACATCCGCGGGCATGTCCTGATGGGCATAGGCACCGAGGGCGACTTGTTTCACCTGGGTGAAATAATCCTGCACCGACGGATTGCCATCAAGCCGGGTGCGAATCACCAGACCATTGATGAAAAAGCCGATGAGGTTTTCGATTTCGGTCCGGTTGCGGCCCGCGATGGGGATGCCCACGCAGATGTCCTGCTGTTGGGTGTAGCGGCTCAGCAACAGCTGGTACGCGCCCATCAGCACCATGAACGGGGTCAGGTCGTGCTGGTCACAATAATGCTTCACTTTTTCGGTGAGCGCGCGGCCCAGCTGAACCGGTGAATGGGCGCCGTTGAAGGTCTGGATTTTCGGGCGCGGTTTGTCGGTGGGCAGACGCAGCACATCCGGTGCACCTCGCAGCGCGGATTTCCAGTATTCGCGCAGCTTGTCCAGCGTTTCACCCTGCAGCCACTGGCGCTGCCACACGGCAAAATCCGAATACTGGATCGGCAGCGGCGGCAACGGCGAAGACTGACCCGCGGCGAAAGCGAAGTAGAGCGCCTGGATTTCCTGCACCAGCACGCCGATGGACCAGCCATCGGAAATGATATGGTGCATGTTCAGCAGAATGATGTGATCGTCGGTCGCCAGCTTGAGGATGCGCGTGGTAAACAGCGAATCGCTGGCCAGATCGAAGGTGACGTTGGCATCCTGATCCACCCACTGGGTAATCAACCGTTGCTGTTCACTACCCTGGGCTGCAGACAGATCCACCAGCGGCGAATGCCATTCCTGCGGCGGGCGCACGATCAGCTGTGGCACGCCATCCTTTTCCGCGAAATTGGTGCGCAGCGATTCATGACGACGCACGATTTCGCCCAACACTCGATCCAACACCGTCACGTCCAGCGCGCCACGAATGCGCAAGGCCGACGGCAGGTTGTATTCGCTGCTGCCCTGATTGAGCTGATCGACAAACCACAGGCGGTATTGCGCGAACGACAAGGTATCGCGATTGGGCGGATGCAGCGCCACCAGCGGCGGTGCCGTATCAATCAGGCCGGCTGCCGCTGCCCCGCCGATGGCGCGGGTGAGTTTTTCGATGGTGGGCGATTCGAACAGTGTGCGCACCGACAATTCAACGCCGAACGCCTGGCGAATGCGCGATACCACCTGCGTCGCCAGCAGGGAATGGCCACCCACTTCGAAGAAATTCGCGTGCACGCTGACCTTGGGCAGCTTCAGCACCTGACACCAGATGTCGGCGATGCGCTGCTCGCTGTCGTTGCGCGGTGCAACGTAGGGGCCCAACACGCCCTGATCCGGTTGCGGCAGCGCCTTGCGATCGATCTTGCCGTTGGGTGTCAGCGGCCAGGCGTCCAGCACCACCAGCGCAGCAGGCACCATGAAGTCTGGCAACTTGCCTCGCAACGCTTCGCGGGCAGCCGCCACATCGAAGGTGTGATGGGACAGCACGTAGGAAATCAGGCGTTCGTCGCGCACCAGCGTCAGTGCATCGCGCACGTGATCCATCTGTTTGAGCAGTGAATCCACTTCACCCGGCTCGATCCGCAAGCCGCGCAATTTCACCTGGAAATCCTTGCGGCCCACGTAGACGATCTCGCCCTGCGGGTTGTATCGCACCAGATCCCCGGTGCGATACCAGCGGCCTTCGCCATAGGGATTGCTGGCAAACGCCTGCGCATTCAGATCGTCGCGATTCCAATAACCCGCGCCGACGCCGATGCCTGCGATGCACAATTCGCCCACGGCGCCGGTCGGCAACAGATGGCCTGACTGATCCACTATATACAGCTGGGTGTTGGCCAGCGGCCGGCCGACGGGCATGGATAGCGCGGGATCGTCGATACTCTGCAGAGAGTAACTCGCAACGACATCGCTGCATTCCGTGGGGCCGTAGCTGTTGGTCAGCACACAGTGCACGGCTGGATGATCGAACCAGGGCTTGAGGGTATTCAGGCGAATCGGTTCACCGCCCAGCACCACATGACGCAGGGACGCAAACGGATAACCGCCGTGTTGATCCAGTTCCGCGATGGGATAGAACGCCGACGGCGCGCAGTTGATCACGGACACCTGTTGGCGCGCGATCAGATCGGCCAGGCGCTCAGGATCGTAATCCTCGAAATCCGGAATCACCAACGTCGCACCGGTGCAGAACGGAATGAACAGGTTTTTCTGCGTCAGGTCGAAACCCAGTGCGCTGATCAGCAATACCCTGTCCTGCCCGGCAAGCTGCAGCAAGTCGGCATACCACTGCAGCAGATTGCGCTCGCCACGATGATAGACACCGGCACCTTTGGGCCGCCCGGTGGAACCAGAGGTATAGACGTAATACAACAGATCGTCTGGCGTTGGCTGGGCTGTCAGCGGCTGATCGGAGTGTCCGGCGAGCATGCTGTCCAGATCATCCAGCAGCAGACACTCGACGGAATCCGGCAACTGCACATTGGCATCACGCAGACGCTGCAGCACACATTGCTCGGTGATCAGCACCGGCGCCTGACTGTCTTCGGCGATGAAGGCGATGCGATCGGCGGGATAGCCGGCATCCATCGGCACGTAAGCGGCACCGGACTTGATCACACCCAGATAAAGCGCGGGCAATTCCAGGCTGCGCCCGACGCACAGCGCCACCCGCTGTCCCCGCTGCACGCCCCGTGATTGCAGCCAGTGCGCAATGCGATTGCTCAGGCTGTCCAGCTCACGATAGGTCTGCTGGCGGGTGCCGCAGATCACTGCCACCTGATCGGGACGGCGATCCACTTGCGCGGCCATCAGATCCAGCAAGGTTTCCTTGCCGTAACCTGTGTCCTGCTTACCTTGCCATGCCAGCTGTTGTGCTTTTTCTTCCGGCAGCAACCAGTCGAGCTGTTGCAGCGTATCGACGCCCGCCAGGATCTGGTTGTGGACATGGGCAATCCGTTGCAGCAGATCGAATCCACCAAACTCCTGCTTGCGGAAACTGTAACGCAGAATGGCGCCGCCCTGGTGCGGATTCACCATCAGCTTTACGGTGCCGGCGTTATCCGGCTGGGCGTGATACACGTCGATATCGCGCCCATCGATATGAACCGATTCCTGGATTGCACCGACCCGCGCATTGAACTGGAACTCAATGCCGTTAGGATTGAGGAATTGCTGACGCGCCATCATGGACAGATAAATGGCATCACCGATACTTTTGCGCCAGGCGCGATTGGCTTGCACCAGATCCCAGATGGTCTGCTGTGGCTCGACTTTTTGCAGCACATCGGGCACGAACTGGAAGAAACAGCCGTTGGACTCAAACGTAACATCCTGGCGCGCAGCCACGGCGTCGATCAACACAACAGGGCCGTTGTGATGACTGCAATGATCCAGCGCCAGCGCATACAGTGCACGCAAATAACCAGCAGCGCTCACACCATGGCGACCGCAGAACTGTTCCAGCGCCTGATAGTCGGCGGCAGACAGCGTCCAGGTCTGCACCTGCGCGTCGCCGGGATCGGCCACGCGGGTCGCCAGCGGTTCGGCCTCGGCCAGCGCCTGACGCCAGAAATCGAGCACCGCCTGATTGTCGGTCTTGCGGGTGCGCTGCAGAATCCAGTCCTGAATGCGTGCCGGTGTCACAACAGGCACCGCGCCAGTCAGGTACGCCTGCAACACCGCTTCGCGATGGAAGCGCCGGCTGCCACCATCCATGATCGCGTGATGAGCGGTCATCAAATACAGACTGCGGCCCGATGCCTGCTTCACCAGATAGTGTCGGATCAGCGGTGAATGCAGCACATTCCACGGCCGCAGGATCAGCTGATCTAGCCGGGTCTGCAACGCATCCGGCGTCAACGTTTCGGCGCTCCAGTCCAGGCATTCGAACCACACCGACTGCTGGTGTTCCACCACCTGATAGAACGGATCGAGCCAGGGTTTGGTGGATTCGACCAGTCGCACCCGCTGCAACGGATTGGCGTCCGCCACCTTCTGGATGGCGTGATGCCAACGTTCCACGTCCACCACAAATGGCAGCTCGAATGCTTCGCCGATGGTATTGCGCAACGTGTTGGCGGATTTCAGGCTGTCGATGAAAAAGTCGCGCTGCATCGGCGCCAGCGGCAGTACGGCTTCGCAATGCTCGGACAGATTGAGCGCTTCTTTCAGTTCGCTGTCATTCAGCAGTGCAACAGTGTCGATGCAGGATTCCGGATGCCGGGTGAACGCCTGCAGCAAACGTTGCAGATGCTGGACAAAGATTTCGATGGTGGCGCGATCGAACAGATCCGTGTTGTATTCGATCATGCCGTGAATGGTCTGGCCGTGATCCGCCAGCATCAACGACATTTCGGCGCGAGCGCCGCTCAGTTCCAGTTCCAGCGGTGCGATTTCCAGTCCGCCCAGACGAACCTTGTCGGCACTACCTTCTGCTCCAGTAAATGACAGTGACACCTGGTAGACCGGCGCAAAACTCAGGTTGCGCGGCACGTTGAGTTCTTCCACCAGCACTTCGAACGGAATGTCCTGGTGCATTTGCGCGCCCAGCACTTTTTCCCGCACCTGCCGCACGAATTGTTCGAAGGTCGGCTTGCCGGTCTGCTGCGTTCTGATAGCGAGTGTATTGACGAAAAAGCCGATCAGCCCTTCCACTTCCGGACGGGTGCGCCCCGCCACCGGCATGCCGACACAGATATCGCGCTGCCGCGACCAGCGACCCAGCAGAATCTTGTAGGCCGCCAGCAGAATGACGTAGGCCGTGGTATCCAGTTTGCGCGCCAGCTTTTTGATGTCGTCGGTGAGTGTGCTGTCGAAACTGACAGGCAGCGTGGTGCCATTCCGGGTGACCACGGCCGGACGCGGGCGATCGAACGGCAGATCCAGAGATACAGGCGCATTGGCCAGCTGCTGCTGCCAGTAGGCGATCTGGCGATCCAGCACATCACCCTGCAACCAATTACGCTGCCACTCGGAAAAATCACCATACTGCACCGGCAGTGGCGGCAGCGTTGCATTCACGCCCATGCGCTCGGCAGCGTACAGTGCCGCCATTTCGCGCACGAAGATACCCATGGACCAGCCATCGGTGACGATGTGGTGAATCACCACCACCAGCGCATGCTGGTTGTCGTCAAGCTTGAACAGCTTCGCGCGCACCATCGGCCCATTGGCCAGATCGAACGGCGCCCGCGTTTCCCGCTCAACCTTTTCCTGCAGGCTTTGCTGACGCTCGCCTGTCGGCAGCGACGTCAGATCCTCCACCGGAATCACGAAACGTTCGATCGACTGGACGATCTGGCGCGGCTCACCCTCCACTTCGCGAATCACGGTGCGCAACGCCTCATGACGCTGCAGCAACTGCAGAAACGCGCGCTCCATGGCACCCTGATCCAGAATGCCATTCAGCAACATGGGCGCGGGAATGTGAAAGGTGCTGTTACCGGGTGTCAGCTGTTCGATGAACCACAGCCGGTTTTGCGCGTGGGAAAGATGCAGCGGCTGGCTGCGATCTGCCAGCGGTATGCGATCCGCGTCGCCACTGGTGCCCACCCGGGTGCCGCTGAGAAATTCGATCACCTCGGACTTTTTCGCCACCAGCGCGTCTTTCAATTCCGCCGTCAGCGCGCCTTTGGGTGCCTTGAACTTCAGCTGTCCTTCTTCCACCCACAGTTTGACTCCGGCAGCACCGAGCCGGGACATCAACTCAAACACGGTCATAGAGAACCTTCCTCGAATTCCTCTTCCCCTTCATCAGCAACCGCATCGGCAGCCGGCACGAAACTGACGGCGCAGATGATTTCCGCCAGCGCGGCAACCGTGGGGACTTCAAATAATGTACGCAGCGGCAATTCCACGCCCAGCTGTTGCTTGATGCGGGTGGACACCTTGGTGATCAGCAGGGAATGGCCGCCCAGCTCGAAGAAATCATCGTAGGCGCCCACCTGCGCTACACCGAGCACCTCGCACCAGATGGCGGCCAGTGCATCCTCGGTGGGGTTGCGCGGCGCAACGTACGCATTCGACGCATAGTCTTCGGCTTCGGGTGCTGGCAATGCCCGCTTGTCCACCTTGCCGTTGGGCGTGATGGGCAGGTGATCCAGCAATACGATGGCGCTGGGCACCATGTAATCCGGCAGGAACTGCTTGAGTTTGGCTTTCAGTTCAGCCACTGGCAGCATCTCCTGCTCGGGCACTTTTTCGCAGTACGCCACCAGCTGCTTGTTGCCGCTGGCATCGCTGCGCACCACCACCGACGTTTCGCGAATGCCCGGCAACTGGTTGACGGCAGTTTCCACTTCTCCCAGTTCGATCCGGAAGCCGCGGATTTTCACCTGGTCATCCATCCGGCCCAGAATTTCCAGCGCGCCTGATTCCAGAAGACGCCCAAGATCGCCGGTCTTGTACATGCGGCGGCTGGCGTTGAATGGATCGGTCAGAAACACTTCGCGGGTCAGTTCCGGCCGGTTCAGATAACCATCCGCCACGCCGATGCCGCCGACATAAATTTCACCGGGCACGCCAATGGGCACCGGACGCAACTGTTCATCCAGCACGTACAGTGTGCTGTTGGCGATCGGATAGCCGATGGGCACCGTGGTGGAACCGGGCAGCACGTCCTTCACTTCATACCAGGTCGAGAACGTGGTGTTTTCGGTGGGGCCGTACACGTGCAGAAGATGCGCCGGGCCGCCCGCCTGATTCAGCACCGCGCGCACCTGGTTGGGATCACAGGCTTCGCCACCGAACAGCAGATACTGCAATTGCGAGAACACATCCGGCGTCTGCTTCGACAGCACATTGAACAGCGCGGTGGTAACGAATAGCACGTCAATCTTGCGCTGCTTGATGATGTGCGCGAAAGCGTCGGGATTGAGCGTGGTCTCCTTGTCGATGCCGACCAGTGTGCCACCGTTGAGGAACGCGCCCCAGAATTCGAACGTCGCCGCGTCGAACGACACGTTGGAAGCATGGCCCATGCGGTGACCCGGCTGCAGCTGCACGTAATCCGTGTTCAGTACCAAACGGCTCACCGCCACCTGCGGCACACACACACCCTTGGGTTTACCGGTGGAACCAGAGGTATAAATGATATACGCCAGCGAGCGACTGCCCTTGGGCAGGCGAATACCAGGATTGCTATCAGGCTGCGACTGCAATCCACTGCTGAGGGTTTCCCACTCCAGCACGCGGGTGACACCGGTTTCTGCCAGATAGGCAAAACGTTCGCTGTATTCCCGCGATGTCAGCAACACCGGCGCGCGGGTGTCGTCCATCATGTGCTGCACCCGCTCCTGGGGATAGGAGGGATCGATGGGCACATACACACCACCAGCCTTGAGGATGGCCAGCATGCCTTCCACCATCGCCAGCGAGCGGTCGAAACAGATCGCCACCGGATTGGTGGGCTTCACGCCGTTGGCAATCAGCAGACGTGCAAGCTGATTGGCCTTGCAGTTCAAGCGTTCGTAGGAAACCCGCTGATCGCCGAACTCGCAGGCAATCTGCTGTGGATACTGCTGCACTTTCTGCTCGAACAATTCCATCAGCGTTGAATCGGACGCGAACAGGCGCTCGGTGCGATTCCAGTTATCCACCAGCTGATCTTGTTCGCGTTCCGTCAGCAACGGCAGCTGATGAATCAGAATGCCTGGATTACCGTGGATGGCAACCAGCATCTGCTGGATGTGACCCAGCATGCGCTCGATGACGACGGGTTCGAACAGATGACTGTCGTAGGAAAAACGCAGCAACAGTTCGCGGCCCGGAATGATGATCAGCGTGAGCGGGAAATTGGTTTGCTGGAAAGCGTCCACTTCACCGATGCGCAGCGTTGCCTGGGTCTGCTCCAGGGTTTCGTCGATGGGATAGTTCTCGAAAACCAGAATGGATTCGAACATCGCCTGCTTGGCCGGCAAGGCGCTGGCCTTCTGCACATCCACCAGGGAACTGTATTCGTAGAATTTCAGATCGCCCTGAGCATCCTGCTGTCCTTGCAGCCAGTCGATGAAAGGCGCGTGTTTGTCCACCCGCAGCCGCATGGGCAGGGTGTTGATGAACAGGCCCACCATGTTTTCGATGCCGGCCAGATCCGCCGGGCGTCCGGATACGGTAGTGCCGAACAGCACATCGGATTCGCCGGAATAACGTTCCAGCAACGCCGCCCACACACCCTGCATGATGTGATTCAGTGTCATGCGGTGCTGCTTGGCGAGCGACTGCAGCCCTTCCAGCAACTGACCGGCCACTGCCGTCTGTGCTTCCCGGTAGCGGCTGGCGGAATCACCTGCGCGCCCTTTCTGCGCTACCAGAGCAGCGGAATTCTTCACCGGAATCGGTGTGGCGGCAGAGAAACCTTCCAGATATTTTTTCCAGAATGTCTGCGCCTTGTTGCGATCCTGCCGCACGTGCCAGCCGATGAAATCCTGGTAACGGGGCGCGGGCGGCGGCGTCCACTCCCTGCCGGCGTTAAAGGCATCATAGGCCGAGAACAGTTCACCAAATACAATCGGCAACGACCAGCCATCCAGCAGAATATGATGGAAACTCCACACCAGCCGATGCTCGTTCCCCGGCATCGCCACCCAGGACAGACGCAACACACCAGGGCGTTTGAAACCAAAGCCCAGATTGCGATCGTCCACCAGATAACGCTGGAATTTTTCCTGCGCCTGATCTGCCGGCAACCGCGACCAGTCATAGCGCTGAACATCCAGATCGATCTGCTCCATCACCACCTGGAGCGGCTGCTGCACGCCATCCCACAGGAAACCGGTGCGCAGAATCTGGTGCCGCGCAATCACAGCGCGCCAGGCATCGAACAGCGCAGCTTCATTGACCGCGCCGGTGATCGGCACGATCACCTGATCGAAGTAAACCCAGGACCCCGGTTCGTACAGGCTGTGGAACAGCATGCCTTCCTGCACGGGTGAGCAGGGATAAACCGCTTCGACACCTTTCTTCGGCAGCAGCGTGTCCAACTGTTCCTGCGTCAGCCGCGCCAACGGGAAATCCGAGGGCGTATAAGCTGCGTGAGACAGATCGCTGCAATGCTCGATGATGGTACCGATTTCCTGCACCAGCTGGTTGATCAGACGTTCTATCGTGGCCTGATCGTGAATCGCGTGACTGTAGCGGACGGCCAGCACCAGCTCGCCGTTCTGCACGCGGCCGCTGATTTCCAGCAAATAGGCGCGCATGCCCGCTGGCGCAATTTCTTCGCCCGGCGATTCCGTCGCCTGGCTCAGCAGGCCATCACCCGCCACCACCTGATCCAGCTGGCCAAGATAGTTGAAGCTGATCTGGCTGTGCGCCAGGGCAGACAGTGTATTGCGACGTTCCGGCTGTTCGGACAGATAACGCAACACGCCATAACTCATGCCCTTGCGGGGAATCGCACGCAGCTGTTCCTTCACGCTGCGGATTTGCGCACCCAGATCCACCTGCGTGTCGATGCCCAGCACCACCGGGTAGATCGAGGTGAACCATCCCACCGTGCGCGATACATCGATCATGTCCGCCACATGTTCACGTCCATGACCTTCCAGATCGAACAGCACGGAATCGGAACCGGTCCAGCCGCTGATGGAACGGGCCAGTGCCGTCAGCAACAGGTCGTTGATTTCGGTGCGGTAGCAGCGGCTGGTTTCGGTGAGCAGACGCCGGGTCTGTGCGCTGTCGAGCTTGCGTTCGATCACCTTGACACTGGCCACCTGATTCTTGCCGTGATTATCCTGCGGCAACCGCGGCGGACGAATCACTGCGCGCTGACGCCAATAATCGAAATCTGCATCCAGCTGCTCGCTGTTCGCCAGCTGGATCAGCGCTTCGCCCCACTGGCGATAGGAGGTGGTCTTATTGCCGAGTTCAATGCGCTCGTCTTTCGCCGCCTGCTGCAGACCGATCTGCAGATCTTCCAGCAGAATGCGCCACGAGAACACGTCCACCACCAGGTGATGAATCACCATCAGCAAACGCGCCGGATGATCACGCCCCATGTCGAAATAGATCACCCGCACCAGCGGGCCTTTGCTCATGTTGAGCTCGGTTTGCACCTGCCCAGCCAGCTGGGTGATCTGCTCGCCACGCAATGCTACCGGCAAACCGCTCAGGTTCACTACATCAAACACTTCGCCCAGCAGGGTTTCAGCATGTTCCGACGGGCGGAAGCTCTGCTGCCAGGCACCGCTTTCCAGCCGGTTGTAACGCAAACGCAACGCATCGTGCTGCAGCAGGATGGCTTCCCACGCTGTCTTCACCTGCTCGACGCTCACGCGCTTGTCCAGGGTCAGCAGCAACGACTGGTTGAAATGATGGATGTCTGCAATATTCTGATCGAAGAACCAGTGTTGCACGGGCGTCAGCGGTGCAACGCCCTCTTCCTGGCCCTGCTCCGCCAGAATGATATCCTGCAGTTCCTGCGCAGCTTCCGCCAGTTCGGCGATGGTCTGGAATTCGAAAATCTGCTTCGCCGTCAGATGCAGGCCGGCTTTTTTCGCGCGGCTGATGATCTGGATGCTGAGAATGGAATCGCCACCCAGTTCGAAGAAATTGTCGTGCACACCCACGGTGTCGGCCTTCAGCACCTGCTCCCAGATGTGCACCAGCGTGGTTTCCTTCTCGTTGCGCGGGGCAACGTAATGCTGGGTGCTGGAGCTATCCAGTTCGGGTTCGGGCAAGGCTCGCTTGTTGATCTTGCCGTTCGGTGTCAGCGGGAACTGTTCCATCACCACAAATGCCGATGGCAACATGTGTTTCGGCAACACCTTGGCCGCTTCGCGCCGGATAAAACTGCTGTCCACACGGGCATTGACGCGCACATAAGCCACCAGCCGCTTCTGGCGATGCTGATCCTGCTTCACTACCACCACCGCTTCGTTAACGGCTTCGAGCCGCGTCAGGCTGGCTTCGACTTCACCCAGCTCAATGCGGAAACCGCGGATCTTCACCTGATCATCGGCGCGGCCCAGAATCTCGATCTGACCATCCTCGGTGTAGCGCGCCAGATCGCCGGTGCGATACAGACGATCCTCCGCTTTGGATACCAGCGGATTGGCAATGAAAGCGGCCGCCGTTTTTTCCGGGTCGTTGAGATAGCCAATGGCCAGGCCATCGCCGCCGACATAGATTTCGCCCGTCACGCCCACCGACACCGGCTGCAGATGACGATCCAGAATGAATGCTGTGGAGCCGGAAATGCTGCGACCGATGGGCACGGTGGTCGCCCAGTCGCTGACGTGCTCCACTTCGTACCACGTGGAGAAAGTCGTGTTTTCCGACGGCCCATACACATGCAACAGGTGACGCGGCTTGAATTCACGCAGCACATAACGAACCTGATTCGGATCACAGGCTTCGCCACCGAACATCACGTACTTCATCGCGCTGAAGATCTCAGGGCGCGCCGCAGCAAAGGCGTTGAACAATGCCGTGGTGATAAAGATCACATTGGTACGGGTGCGCAGCAACTCCTCATAGAAGGCGTCCGGCGTGATCAGCATATCCTTGCTGTACAGCACCATGGTCGTTCCGTTCAGCAAAGGTGCCCACATCTCATAGACCGACGCATCGAAAGACACGTTGGAACAATGCGCCACGCGGTCGTCATCTTCGAGGCGGAAATAATTGGTATCCAGCACCAGGCGGATCACACCCAGCTGATTGACCAGGATACCCTTCGGCTTGCCGGTGGAGCCCGAGGTATACACCACATAGGCATGGCGCTGAGGCGTTTCGCGCACTGCAAGCCGTACGTTCTCGCCAGATTTTGCTGCAATCAGCTCAGCATCGCGATCCAGCACAATCAGCCGTGATTGCGGCGATGATTCAGCCATGATCGGGCTCAAACGCTCGATATGATGGCTCACGGAAATCATCACCGGCGCCTTGGTGTCCTCCAGCATGAAGCCGATGCGCTCCGCCGGATATTCCGGGTCCACCGGCACGTAGGCGCAGCCCGCCTTGAGAATCGCCAGGATGCTGACGATCATGTCGATGGAACGATCGAGCGCTACCGTGACGAAGTCCTGATCCTTGACACCGGATTCCAGCAGCAAACGGGCCAGACGGTTCGCACGCCGGTTCAGTTCGTCGTAACTGATTTCCGTGTGGCCGGACACCAGTGCAACACGATCCGGATGCGCCTTCACCTGACGCTCGAACACCTGATGCAGACACAGATTGCGCGGATAGTTGGCGGGTTCCGGATTCCACTCGTGCAGGATGCGGTTGCGCTCTTCCTCACCCAGGATCGGCAGACGCCACAGCGGCACGTCCGGCTGCGACAGCACGCCCTGGATCACACGCTGCAGATGCAGCAACGTGCGCTGAATCGCAGACGATTCAAACAGAGTGGCATCGTAGGACAGTTTGATGAGCAGACGATCCGATGGCTCCACGATCAGCGTGATCGGGAAGTTGGTGTGTTCGATGGTGGTGATGTGGCCGATGTCCAGCAGTTCATCGGCGCTATGCACCGCTTCGCCTACCGGGTAGTTCTCAAACACCAGAATACTGTCGAACAGCGCCTGATCGCCGGGCACATCGGAATGACGGTGGATATCCACCAGCGGCGTGAATTCGTAGCGACGCAGATCCAGCTGGTCTTCCTGCATGCGCTGCAGCAGCGGTGCGATGGTGGTGTCGTCGTCGATCTGCAGACGCAGCGGCAGCGTGTTGATGAACAGGCCGACGATCTGCTCGACATTCGCCAGCTCGGCCGGGCGCCCGGACACCGTGGTGCCAAACACCACATCTTTCTCGCCGCTGTAGCGAGCCAGCAGCACACCCCAGGCCGCCTGAATGACGGTATTCAGCGTGACATGCTGTTCCCGTGCAAACGTTTGCAGACGTGAGGTGAGCGCGTCATCCAGGCGCAGGTGATGTTCCGCAAACACCTTGTCCTGCTGATGGTTGCGCTGCTTCTTGTTGGGCAGTGGTGTTGCCGCTTCGAAGCCCGCCAGGTACAGTTTCCAGAATTGCAGCGCATCGCCCTTGTCGGAGCGCTCAAGGTACGCGATGAAATCCTCATAAGAACCTGCAGCCGGCAACTGCAGCTGCACACCTTTTACCAGCGCGCCATAGGTCTGGAACACTTCGCCCATCACCAGCGGCAACGACCAGCCGTCCAGCACAATATGGTGGAAACTCCAGATCAATCGCGAACGGTGTCCCGGCAGATCCACCCACGCCAGTCGCATCAGGCCCGGCTTGTCGAAATCGAAGCCACGCTGGCGATCCTTTTCCAGCCACACGTTCAGGCGATGCTGTTCCTGGGCCGGATCGATGTTGCGCCAGTCGAACTCGTTCACTTCCATTTCGATGCGGTTGTAGACGATCTGCAGCGGACGATCCAGATCCTGCCAAACGAATGCACTGCGCAGCGCCGGATGCCGGTTCACCACCTGAATCCACGCCTGTTTCAGCAGATCGCGATCCACATTGCCGATCACTTCCACGCTCAGCTGTTCAAAATAGACACCCGCGTCATTGTCGAACAGGCTGTGGAACAGCATGCCTTCCTGCATGGGTGACAGCGGATAGATGGACACAATGCCACGCTGCTTGCCCACCAGGCGATCGATCTGCTGCTGATCCAGCCGCGTCAACGGGAAATCCGACGGCGTGTAGCCAAACACGTCCGGCTGGGTGCAGTGGTGAATCACCTGCTCCAGCGCGCGCAGATACTGGGTTGCCAGTCGCTCGATCGTCTGCGGCTTGAAAACCTTTTCGCTGTAAATCCAGTCCACCTGCAGACGGCCGTCCACAATGTGACTGTTGATGCTCAGGCGATGAGGATCTTCGCTGTTGAGACTGTGTTCCAGCCCGCGCTCTTCGGCAGCCACGGTGAACCAGGGATTGTTCTCGATGATGGAATCGAACTGACCCAGATAGTTGAACACCAGATCAGCCTGGGGTGCCTGCGCCAGTTCATCGCGCTGCTCGTCGGTGCCCAGATAGCGCAGCGCACCATAACCAAAGCCGCGATTGGGGATCTGCCGCAACTGTTCCTTGATGGACTTGAGGTTGTCCTGCAGGGACTGACCGTTTTCATAGCGCAGGCGCACCGGATAAACCGACGTGAACCAACCGACAGTGCGACTCAGATCGATCTTGTCCGAGAACATTTCCCGGCCATGGCCTTCCAGCTCCAGCAGGGTTTCCACGTTGCCGCTCCAGTCGCTGAACGTGCGGGCCAGCGCGGTCATCAACACATCGGTAATGTCCGTGCGATAGGCACGATTGACATCGCGCAACAGCGCTTGCGTCTGTTCTTCGCCCAACCGGTGAGACAGCACCACGGTATCGGCAACAGTGAAACTGCCGTCGGGGTCATCCAGCGGCAGCACCGGCTTTTCTGCCCACACCAGCTTGCGCCAGTGCTCCATTTCCTCGTTGAGCGCGCCGCTGCTGACATGATCTTTCAGGGCATTGATCCACTGCTGGTAAGACGTGGTTTTCATGCCCAGCTTCGGATCATCATGCTGCTGCACTTTCTGCAACGCCTGGGTGAAATCGTCGAGCAATATGCGCCAGGAAACGCCGTCCACCACCAGGTGATGAATGACCAGCAGCAGCTTACGCTGACCATCGGCCAGCCGGAAAAAGCCTGCCGCCAGAATAGGGCCCTGCGCCAGATCCAGACTGGCCTGAATGCGGGCGCAGTGCTCGGTAATCAGCTGACCGATGCGGGCAGGGTCATCCTGCTCCAGCTCGATGTGGTGAAGCACAAAATGATCATCGCCGCTGACGCCACTCTGGTGGAATTGCCGCACCTGTTCGCCGTCGCGCACAAAGCGCAGGCGCAGCGCGTCGTGCTGCTGCACCACTGCTGTCAGCGCCTTGCCGATCTGCTGCTCCGTCAGTTTTGCCTCGGGCCGGATGTCCAGCAACACCGACTGGTTCCAGTGATGCTCATGGGCAAAGTCGTGTTCGAAGAACCACTGCTGGATCGGCGACAGCAACACGTCGCCCACCACCATGCCCTGCTCTGCCAGCACCGGCGTTTCCGCCTCGCTGGCCACTTCCGCCAGTTCCTCGATGGTCTGGTTCTCGAAAATCTGCTTGGTGGTCAGATGCAGGCCTGCCAGCTTGGCGCGACTGATGATCTGGATGCTGAGAATGGAATCACCACCCAATTCGAAGAAATTGTCGCGGATACCCACTTCCTGCAGGTTCAGCACCTGACACCAGATGGTGGCGAGAATTTTTTCTTTCTCGGTGCGCGGCGGGATGCGTTGCAGCGCGGCTTCGTTGTCGGTTTCCGGCTTCGGCAGTGCGCGACGGTCAAGTTTGCCATTGGCAGTGACCGGCAGCGAATCCATCGCCACAAACGCCGACGGCACCATGTAATCCGGCAGCGACTGTTTCAACTCGGCACGCAGTTCGATCGCGGTGGGATGAGCGCCCTCCACCGGAACGAAATACGCCACCAGTCGCTTCACGCGCGGCACATCTTCCCGCGCGATCACCGCCACTTCGCGAATAGTGTTGATACGGCTGATGGCTTCTTCCACTTCACTGAGTTCAATGCGGAAACCACGGATCTTTACCTGCTGATCGATACGGCCCAGATATTCGATATTGCCATCAGGGTAGTAGCGCACCAGATCGCCGGTCTTGTACAGGCGGGTGTCATCGCCGGCGCAGAACGGATTCTGGATAAAAACATCGGCGGTGAGCTCCTCCCGATTGAGATAGCCATTGGCCACACCGTCGCCCGACGTGTACAGCTCACCGGGCACACCCACGGGCACCGGTCTCAGACTGCGATCCAGCACGTACACCTTGGTGTTGGCGATCGGGCGACCGATCGGCACCGTGTGCCGTACATCCTCCGGCGAATACATCGGATAGCAGCAGGTGAACGTCGTATTTTCCGTGGGGCCATAACCGTTGATCAGCGTCATGCCGGGGAACTGCTGCAACACTTTGCGCACCAGCTTCGGCGACAGCACATCACCACCCGCCAGCAGCTGGCGAATCGGCTTGAGCTGCTCGGCATGATATTCCGCGAAGACATGGAACAACGCAGCGGTGAGCCAGGCTGCGTTGACGTTGCCCTTCGCGATGACCGCGCCCAGTTCTTCCGGCGTCAGTTGCCCCGGCGGCGCCACCACGATCTTGCCGCCGTTGAGCAGCGGCCCCCAGATTTCCAGCGTCGCCGCGTCGAATGAAATCGGCGCGTACTGCAGGAAGGATGTGCTTTCATCCAGCTGCATGAAATTGGTGTTGCGCACCAGCCGCACGATGTTGCGATGCACCACCTCGATCCCCTTGGGCTTACCGGTGGAACCCGAGGTGTACATCACATAGGCCGGCGCCAGCGGCCCTACCCGCACGGCAGGATCAGGGCACGGCGCGGATTCAGTCTGCAGCCGGGTCAGGTCGATCAGATTGTCCGGCGTCACCGGCAGATTGGCGGTGAGATGAGGATGGGCGATGACGATGCCAGCGCCGGTATCGTCCAGCATGTAGTGCAGGCGATCCTGCGGATAGGCAGGATCGAGCGGCACATAGGACGCACCCGCTTTCAGGATACCCAGAATCGCGGCGATGGTTTCGATACTGCGCTCGGCGCACAAACCCACGCGGGCACCGGGCCTTACGCCCTTCTCGATCAGCCACAGCGCCACATGATTGGCGCGCTGATCCAGCTGGGTGTAACTCAGCGACTGGTTGCCCAGCTCCACCGCAACGCGTTCGGGGAACAGTCGTACTGTCTGCTGGAATACATCCAGCACATCGGAATCACGTTCATAGTCAGTGGCAGTATTGTTCCACTCCACCAGAATCTGCTGACGCTCCTGCGGGCTCAGATAATCAAAATCATCGATGCCACCGGCGGGATTGGCCACCACCGCTTTCAGCAGATTCTGAAAATGACTGATCTGATGCTGGATGGAATTGGCGCTGTACAGATCGGTGCGATATTCGAAATCACCCTGCAGGCAGCCCTTCTCTTCCCGCATGTTGATGGTGAGATCGAACTTGGACGTCTCGGATTCTTCCGGCAGCAGCTCGATGTTCAGGCCGGGCAGCGACAGCGCGCTGGTGCTGGTGGCGTTCTGCAGCACGAACATTACCTGGAACAGCGGCGTGTGGCTCATTTCCCGCGCCACACCCAGTTCGTCCACCAGACGCTCGAACGGAATATCCTGGTGATCGTAGGCGCCGGTCAGGTTTTGCTGAATCTGTTTCAGCAGTGAGGTAAAGGTGGGATTGCCCGACAGATCGCTGCGGATCGCCAGGGTATTCACGAAGCAGCCGATCAGATGCTCCAGCTCCGGGCGCACCCGTCCCGCGATGGGGGTTCCCACACACACATCGTCCTGGCCACTGTAACGATGCAGCAGGGTTTGCAACGCGGCAAAGAGCACCATGAACAGGGTCACGCCCTGCTTCTTGGCCAATTCATTCAGCGCGCGGGACGTTTCCACATCCAGACGGAAATGCAGATTGGCACCCTGATAGCTGTGCACCGGCGGACGGGGAAAATCTGTCGGTAGTTCCAGCACCGGCACGCCATCGAGGCGCGTTTTCCAGTAGCTGAGCTGCCGCTCCAGCCGCTCGCCCGACAGCCACTCCCGCTGCCACAGGGAATAATCGGCGTACTGGATTTTCAGATCCGTCAGCGGTGATTGTTTGTCCTGGGTAAATGCATCGTACAGCAGCGCCATTTCACGGATGAACACACCCATCGACCAGCCATCGGCGATCACGTGGTGCATGGTGACGATCATCACATGCTCGGTGCTGCTCAACCGGATCAGGCGGGTGCGCAGCAGCGGGCCGTTGATCAGATCGAAAGAGGTGTGGGCATCACCCTTGAAACGGGCGCGAATGACTTCCTCCTGTTCCTCGCGGCTCAAAGGCTCCAGGCTGATGGTGGCCAGCTCCCAGCGCTGGTGCTGATTGATCACCTGACGGCCCTGGCCATCCTCGGTGATGAAGGTGGTGCGGAGTACTTCATGACGGCGCACGATCTCGTCGAAGCTCATGCGCAGGGCTTCGACGTCCAGACTGCCTTTCAGGCGCAGAGCGGCGGAGATGTTGTAGCTGGCGCTGCCAGACTGAAGCTGATCGATAAACCACAGCCGTTGCTGCGCATAGGACATGGGCAGATGCTGGTGGTCACGCGGGTAAACCTGGATGCCATCCTTGCGCGGCTCTGAGCCCTGAGTTTTCTTCTTCTGCAGCTGCTTCAGCAACGCTTCCCGCTGTTCGGGGGACAGGCTGGCCAAACGGTTTAGTAACTTCTTGTCTGTCATTTAATCAAAGTGCCCGTGAGATTTTTGTGCTTGTTATGTACGAAGCGGGAGCGCATGGGTCGGTTAAATGCCGACAGGACAGGACACCTCAACAAGCGTCCGGTGGATTGGGCCCCAAGCCTAACTATCGAATCATGCCGCCATACTTATTCTGATAGTTTAGTACGCTATAAACAATGCGTGGCAGGCCACAACGGCCTGCCTATTATTATGATTATTGTAAGGGAGTCGCCCTCCCAGCCCCAGCTGGTAAAGTGACTCCTTGCTTTTCTAGAGGTTTTTCAGGTCTTCTTCGCTCAATCCCTCGATTTCGGCCAGCAGTTCGGCCATTTCCAGTTCGTCCGTGCCCGCCAGTTCGGCCTGCAAAAGATGCAGGGCGATGTTTTCGATGGTGGGCTCTTCGAACAGTGCGCTCAGGGCCAGTTCCACATTGAAGTGTTCCCGCACCCGTGACACCACCTGCGTCGCCAGCAGGGAGTGACCGCCAATATCGAAAAAGTTATCGCGAACGCCCACCTGCTCCAGATTGAGGACTTCCTGCCAAATCTGCACCAGGGCTTCCTCGGTTTCGTTGCGCGGCGCCACATATTCGTTTTTTGGCACCGCTGCGTCGTCCGGCACTGGCAGCGCGCGCTTGTCGATCTTGCCATTTACGGTCAGCGGGAAGGTGGGCATGACCACATAGGCACTGGGCACCATGTAATCAGGCAGTTGCTTGCGGATCTGGGTTTTCAGATCGGCCAGCTCCAGAGCACCTTCGTCGGCGGCGATATAGGCCACCAGACGCTTGTCCCCCGGCACGTCCTCACGGGCGAGCACCACGCTTTCGCGCACGCCTTCATACTGACTGATGGCTGATTCGATTTCGCCCAGCTCGATCCGGTAACCGCGAATCTTCACCTGATCGTCGATACGGCCCATGTATTCCACCACGCCGTTGGCCAGGTAGCGGCCCACGTCGCCGGTTTTGTACAGGCGCTGGTAGAGCCCCTTCTCCCGCTGCACGCCCTGGGTGAACGGGCTGGGGATGAAGCGCTGGTCGGTGAGGTCCTGGCGGTTGAGATAGCCATGGGCCAGGCCCTGTCCGCCCACATGCAGCTCGCCGGGCACGCCGATGGGCACCGGGTTGAGGTGGCTGTCGAGTATGTACAGATCCAGATCCGGAATCGGCCGGCCCACCAGACTCTGCCGACGATCCAGATCCTGCGCCAGGATGCGGTGATAGGTCACGTGCACGGTGGTTTCAGTGATGCCGTACATGTTGATCAGCTGCGGCTGATCCAGGCCGTGATGATCCGCCCACTTCTGCAGCGCGGCGAAATCCAGCGCCTCGCCACCGAAGATCACATAACGCAGCTTCAGGCGCGCGGCCAGATTCGGCTTGTCCTCACGGGAGTACTCGTCCACCCGGATGAACTGGGTGAAGGCCGACGGCGTCTGGTTCAGCACCGTGACGCCTTCATTGCACACCAGCTCGTAGAAGTCCTCGGTGGACTTGGCAACCCGCGACGGAATCACGATGGCCCGGCCGCCGTAGAACAGCGCTCCCCACAATTCCCACACCGAGAAGTCGAACGCGAAGGAGTGGAAGACCGTCCAGACATCATGTTCGTCGAAGCTGTACCACTGCTCAGTGGCAGTGAACAGGCGGATCACGTTGGAATGCGGAATCAGCACGCCCTTCGGCTTGCCAGTGGTGCCGGAGGTGTAGATCACGTAAGCACGGCTGTCAGTATCCGCCAGGGGTTCGGGATTGTGATTCGGCTGCACCGCCAGTTCGGACTGCAACTGATCCAAAAGCAGCGCCTTGTAGTTGCCGGCCGGGATTTGTGCGGCAATGCTGGTCTGGGTCAACAGCAGGGACACGCCAGCATCCGCCAGAATGAAACGACTGCGCTCTTCCGGATTGTTCGGATCCACCGGCACGTAAGCGCCGCCGGCCTTCAGGATGCCCAGAATCGCGATCACCATGTCCAGGGAACGTTCCAGACTGATGCCCACCAGTTGATCCGCCACCACGCCCTGCGCCCGCAGATAGTGGGCCAGATGGTTGGCGCGCTCGTTCAGTTCCTTGTAGGTGAGCGCCTCGGCACCCATGGACACGGCCACCCGGAACGGCGTGCGCGCGGCCTGTTTTTCCACCCGCTGGTGAATGGTGTCGTTGTACTCGTAGCTTTCGCCGCGATGGTTCCAGTCCTGCAGAATCAGGCGCTGTTCGCTCTCGCTCAGCAACGGCAGTTCCGACAGGCGCTGGTGCGGATGTTCCACCAACGCTTCCAGCATCCGCTCGAAGTGGTTCGCCATGCGGTGGATGGTGTCGCGGTCGAACAGGTCGGTGTTGTATTCGAACATGCCCAGCAGGCCGTCGCTGCCCTCTTCCAGGTTCAGCGTGATGTCGAACTTGGCAGTGCGCGCCACCGACGGCAGCATCTCCACATCCAGGCCCGGCATGGACATGCCCAGGGTGCTGGAGGCGTTCTGCAAGGTAAACATCACCTGGAACAACGGTGTGTGGCTGCGATCGCGGGCCACGCCCAATGCATCCACCAGGCGCTCGAAGGGCAGATCCTGGTGCTCGTAACCGGCCAGGGTAACGTCCTGCACTTGCGACAGCAGATCCACAAAGCGTGGATCGCCGTCCAGATTCACCCGCAGCGCCAGACTGTTAACGAAGCAGCCGATCAGACGCTCGAACTCCGGCCGCGCGCGGTTGGCCACCGGCGTGCCGATGCACAGGTCGGTCTGCCCGGTGTAGCGATACAGCAGGCTGTAGAAAGCGCCGAGCAAGGTCATGAACAACGTGGTGCCCTGGCTGCGACTCAGCGCGTTCAGTTTCTGCGTGAGTGTTTGATCCAGCTTCACCGGCTCGTAGGAACCGTTGAACGTCATCATGGCCGGACGCGGATGATCCGTCGGCAACTCCAGCACCGGCACGCCGGCCAGAACGCCGCGCCAGTAATTCAGCTGGTGCTCGAACACCGGGCCATCCATCCACTTGCGTTGCCAGGATGCATAATCCGCGTACTGCACCTGCAGTTCCGGCAGATTCGGCGCTTCGCCCTGCACCAGCGAACGATAAAGTTCGCCTACTTCGTCGATCAAAACACCCAGCGACCAACCGTCGGAAATAATGTGATGCATCGTCAGCAGCAGCACATGCTCGCGCTCGCCGGTCTGCAGCAGACGGGTGCGCATCAGCCGGATGCGACGGGCCTTTTCCAGGCTGCCCAGCACCAGGTCGAACGAGCGTGTCGCCTCGTCTTCCGCCAGCTTGATGATTTCCGCCTCGCGTTCCTCGTGATCCAGATGACGCAGATCGCGCACATCCATGAACCAGTCGGTGGGCTCGCGGATCACTTGCGTCGCACGGCCATCATCGATCAGGAACGACGTGCGCAGGGACTCGTGACGATCCACCAGCGCCTGGAACGCCTTGCGCAGCGCGCTGACATTCAGGTCGCCTTTCAACCGGATCGCGGCTGGCATGTTGTAGGAAGTGGAGATGTTGTATTCGGATTTGCCGGTTTCCAGCTGGTTGAGGAACCACAGGCGCATCTGGGCGAATGACAGCGGCATATCACCGTCGCGGGAAATACGCTGCACCGGTGGTGGCGCCAGCGGCGACAGTGCGCCTGCAGTGGACAGAGCCTCGCACAGTTCCGCAATAGTGGGCATGGTGAACAGGGCCTTCACCGGCAGCTCCACCCTGAAGGTGTCACGTATGCGGGAAATCGCTTGCGTCGCCAGCAGGGAATGGCCGCCCAGCTCGAAGAAATTGCTGGTAACACCGACCCGCTCCAGTCCGAGCACTTCGCGCCAGATCTGCGCCATCTTGTGCTCGTCTTCAGTTCTCGGCTCAACAAAATCCGCACCCAGAATATCATCCAGCTTCGCAGCCGGTAGCGCGGAGCGATCGATCTTGCCATTGGGTGTGAGCGGGAATTTGTCCAGCACCACGAACGCCGCCGGCATCATGTAATCCGGCAGATTTTCGCGGATGATGGCACGGGCAGACTGAATCACGGTGACGGCATCCAGCTTGCTCACCAGATAGGTCACCAGCGACTTGCCACCTGCAGCATCCTCGCTGGTGACCACCAGACATTCCTGCACACCGGGCGCGCGGTTGATCACGGTCTGGATTTCGCCCAGCTCGATGCGGAAGCCCCGCACTTTCACCTGATGATCGATGCGGCCCAGATATTCCAGATTGCCGTTCGCCATGTAGCGCACCAGGTCGCCGGTACGGTACATGCGGGCGTAGATGCCATCGGGCTCGAACGGGTTCGGTAGATATTTTTCTGCAGTCAATTCGGGGCGATTGCGATAGCCGCGGGTCACGCCCGTGCCGGCCAGATACAGCTCCCCTGCCAGACCCGGCGGCACCAGCTGGCCGTGCTGATTCAAAATGTAGGCGTGCGTGTTACTGATGGGACGGCCGATGGTGGCAGGCTTGCCCACCTCACGCAGCGTGAAGGTGGAATAGGTGGTGTCCTCAGACGGGCCGTACAGGTCGTACACCCGCTCAACCTGAGTGGTTTCGTAGAGTGCATCCACCAGGCTCGCCGGCAATGCCTCGCCCGCCAGATTGATCACGCGGACATTGGCAGGAATACTGCCCGCCCGCTGCAGTGACGCAATGGCCGACGGCACCGTATTCACCAGCACAACTTCGTTCTTCGCGGGAATAGTGGGCAACGCCAGCACATTCTCCGCCAGAATCACTTTTCCGCCCGCTGCCAGGGTGACAAAAATCTCGAACACCGACAGGTCGAAGCAGATCGACGTGGCCGCCAGTGTGGCCGACAGATCCTCAGCGCTGTAAACCGTATGCGCCCAATGCACCAGCGCCGCCGCGTTGGCGTGGGTGATCATCACCCCTTTCGGCTTGCCGGTGGAACCGGAGGTATAAATCACATAACCCAGCTGCTGGTTATCGATCGCAGCATTCAGATTCACCACATCGTTGTGGGACAGATCCAGCTGATCCACGTTCACCACATGGAAACCACCTTGCGGATTCGCGGGCGGCAGCATGTGGTTCAGACTGGACTGGGAAATCACCACCGGTGCACTGGCATCTTCCAGCATGTAGGCCACGCGATCCGGCGGATAGTTCGGGTCGATCGGAACATAGGCGCCACCGGCTTTCAGAATCGCCAGCAGAGCAATCACCAGATCGGTTTGACGCTCCATACAGACGCCGACGAGGGATTCATTCGCCACACCCAGCGCCTGCAGATGCCGCGCCAGACGATTGGCCCGCTCGTTCAGTTCACGGTAGGTCAGCCGTTCACGCTCGAACACCAGCGCGATTGCATTGGGCGTTCGCGCCACCTGGGCCTCGAACAGCCCGTGCATGGTGTCGCCCTGCGGGAAATTTTCGTCGGTAGCGTTGAAAGTCTGCAGCAGCTGCACTTTTTCCGCCGGCGTCAGCAGATTCAGCAAACCGATGGGCATTTGCGGCGCCGCCAGAATGCTGTCGATCAACTGGCGATAGTGCTCCACAAAACGTTCGATGGTGGAACGCTCGAACAGGTCGGTGGAGAACTCGATATCACCATGCAGAACACCGGATTCCTCGCTGAATTCCAGCGTCAGGTCGAACTTGGCAGTGCCGGGCGCCGTGTGCAGGCTTTCCACATTCACGCCCGCCAGATTGAACTCTTCGTCGATGGTGCTGTTCTGCAGCACGAACATCACCTGGAACACCGGTGAATAGCTCATGTCGCGGGGATTGCCGAGGGCTTCCACCACGCGTTCGAACGGCATTTCCTGATTGGCGAAGGCGCCCTGGGTGGTCTTGCGCACACGCTGCAGGAAATCCACGAACGACGGATTGCCACTCAAGTCGGAACGCAGTGCCAGCGTATTGACGAAGAAGCCGATCAACTTTTCCAGTTCCGGCGTGGTGCGGTTCGCAATCGGCGTACCGACACAGATATCCTCGCTGCTGGTGTAGTGATGCAGCAGCACCTTGAACGACGCCAGCAGGGTCATGTAGAACGTCACACCCTGGGAGCGGCTCAGCTGCTTCAGCGCCTGAACCTTGTCCTTCTCGATGGAGAAATAGAAATTCGATCCCTGGAAACTCTGTTCGGGCGGGCGCGGGTGATCGGTCGGCATATCCAGCACCGGCACACCCTGCAGATGATCCACCCAATAATCCAGCTGCTGGTTCAGCAGGCCGCTGTCGAACAGATTCTTCTGCCAGAGCGCGAAATCAGCGTACTGTATCGGCAATTCCGGCAGCGCCGGTTTAGTTTCATGGATCTCCGCTTCATAGGCGCGGGAA
The DNA here is from genome assembly GCA_020062665.1 of Pseudomonadales bacterium. Lineage (GTDB taxonomy): Bacteria > Pseudomonadota > Gammaproteobacteria > Pseudomonadales > Ketobacteraceae > Ch67. Next base: position 85,370 of record JAGUVW010000061.1, on the reverse strand, counting down.
ATCTCGTCGGTAATCACCTTCAGCGAGAAACCATCCGCCGCGATGTGATGCATGGTGATCAGCAACAGATATTGTTCTGCCGCCCTGCCCTTCACGCTATCGGATTCCAGTGCCGGCAGTTGCAGCAGCTGGGTGCGGATCACCGGGCCGGTGGCCAGATTGAAGGGTTTGCGCGCTTCCCGGTCGATACGGTCGGCGATCGCTTTCGACAACGCGGGTTCTTTCAGATAGGTCAGGTCTTCAATGTCGAACACCCAGGGTTTGGACGGCATCACCTGCTGGTAGGCCCGACCATCCCTTTCCACGTACACAGTGCGCAACACCTCGTGACGACGCACCATGCTTTCAAATGCTTTCTGGGCTGCGGCAATATCCAGTGCACCCTGGATTTTCAGCGCGAACGGCAAATTGTAGGCAACATTGCCTTCCCGCAATTTGTCGAGGAACCACATGCGCTTCTGCGAAAATGACATCGGCATCAGTTCTTCGCGGGCAACCGGAGTCAGCGGCGGCAGTTTCGAAACCGTATTGCCGTGCATGGCATTCGCCAGCGTCGCCGCCAGCGCATTGAAATCCGCCGCGTCAAACAGCGCCGGTAATTCAAGATCGATCCTGAAGCGATCACGCAGACGGGTGAACAGCTGGGTTATCTGCAAAGAGTCAATCCCCAGCCCCATCAGGCTGATATCGTCGCGGATGCGGTCGAGCTGCTCGCCGATTTCGCTGGCAATGGCGGCTTTCAGATATTGCACCAGGCGCGGTTCCTGCTGATCTGCCGGCAGCGCCAGCCACTCCTCGCGCGTCAACTTCAGGGCAGCTTCGATCGCCTGCTTACCGCTTTCCGACAGTTCCTGTTGCTTCATCGAACTGACTTCGATGGCATCCAGCGTACCATCCAGAAACGCCTGTTTGTTGGCGCTGCGCTGGATCTTGCCGCTGGAGGTTTTCAGAATCGCGCCGGGTTTGAGGAAAACAATCGCATAGACCTGCAGCTCATGGTTCTCCGCCACGGCTTCGCGAATGGCAGCCGCCACCACGTCTGCCACCAGACGCATGCGGTATTTGCGCTCCACTTCCTGCACCACTACCAGACGCTCTTCGCCGTCGATACTCGCGACGAACGCAGCGCCGGCATCGGCTTTCAGCGCCACATGGCTCTGCTGCACCGTCAGCTCGATGTCCTGGGGATAATGGTTGCGGCCACGGATGATGATCACATCCTTCTGACGGCCGGTGATGTAAAGCTCGCCCTTGATCTGACAGCCCAGATCGCCGGTACGCATGAACGGGCCACGCCTGTCAGCCGTAAATGCCTTGAAGGTTTCAACGGTGGCGTCATCCTTGCGCCAGTAGCCTTTGGCGATGTGATCGCCCTTCGACCAGATCTCGCCCACCTGTCCTTCCGGCAGAACCTGCTTGGTCTGCGGATCGACGATGGCCAGCTCGGCATCCAGAAACGTTGTCCCGTTCGACACCAGCCGGGTGGATTTCACACTGGAACCCGCCACCACCGGCACAATACGATTGTCCGCCAGCGCCTGAGTGTCCACGTCAGTGTAGAGGGGCCGGTTCTGCTCCAGCGCGCAACTCACCATCAGGGTTGCTTCGGCCAGACCGAACGTCGGCGTGAATGCGCCACGGCGGAAACCGCAGGATTCGAACGCTTCGATAAAACATTCCAGCGTCTCTGAGCGCACAGGCTCGGCACCGGACAGCGCAATCCGCAACGATGACAAATCCAGCTGAGCCTTCTGCTCATCCGTAATCTGCCGGGCACAGAGTTCATAGGCAAAGTTGGGCGCACAGATCGCCGTGCCGCGATAATCGCTGATGGCCTGGAGCCAGCGCATCGGCTTCTGCAGGAACGACGCCGGCGACATGAAGATAGAAGTAGCACCGCAATACAACGGCTGCAGCGTGGTGCCGATCAGGCCCATGTCATGGAACATCGGCAGCCAGCTCACCGACACGTCCTGATCCGTGCTGCGGAACGCGGCGCAAATCATCGCCTCGTTGTAGATCAAATTGCCGTGGCTCACCATCACCCCTTTCGGGTTGCCGGTGGAACCGGAGGTGTACTGCAGAAACGCCAGCGAATCCTTGCTGATGGCCGGCTCATGCCATCCCAGCGGCGACGACGCCTCGTCCAGATCCACCGTCTGCCACAGCAGTGCCTGCAAGCCCGGCGTTTCTGCAAACAGCGGCTCGGCCACCGTCATCACCTTGGATGTGGTCAGCACCAGCGACGGATCGCAATCATCGATAATGGATTTGAGACGGTTCAGATTCTGGTTACGGCGCGGTGGATACGCCGGCACCGCAATCACGCCTGCGTATAGACAGCCGAAGAACGCATAAATGAATTCAAGCCCGGAGGGGAACAGCATCAACGCGCGATCGCCTACCTGCGTGAACTCGCGGAAGCGATTGGCGACAGCCTTGGCGCGATTGGACAGCTCACCGTAAGTGACAGTGATACCCTTGTCTTCGCCGTCAGGCAGGAATGTAAACACCACCTTGTTGGGATTGAGCGCCGCCCGGGTTTCTAATAATTCAATCAGGGTGGTGCAACGGGAAGGGTCGAACGAATCAGAGCTTACATCTACTGACATAAAGACATTATTCCTGCCAAGTTCTTCTTATTGTTGCTTGTCACCGCAACCGGTGACGCGGCGTTGAACCCGATTCCCTGGGTCGAAACACAGACTCCATCAATGGAAATCAGGTACGCCAAGCCGTTCCTGATGAATCCATGCACGACAAAGGCGATACTGTATTCAAAATAGCTACTTAATTAAAGTAGATGGGCCGTATACGCGCCAAGGCAAAAGATATACACCATAACACATTGTTTTTCAACAACATATCTTCGGCAAGATACGGAACTACCACAGCGGGTCATTTCACCATCCCTTGCGTTAACAATGCCTTACACCACTCCTACAAAGCATAAACAAGAAGGCGGAATCGCTCCGGGCACTTTGCTTATATGATCTTATAAACACGGCAGGACATTCTGCCAACGCTGTCAAAAATGAACAGTCAGAGGCAAAAGAGTCGGTTGCAAGGCTTTTATTGCTCTCACCGATAGCGTACATTGAGCCCCCAAAAACCAAGACATAACAACAAAGTACACGACATCATGAAGAAATCTCCTGTCATTCTCGGCTTTGTATCGGTACTTCTTTTCAGCATCTGTACAACAGCGATCGCCCAGGATCTGGTTGACATCTTCAATCTGGCCCGCAAGAACGATGCGCAGTGGGCATCCAAAAAGCAGAAATACATGGCCGACCGGGAAAAGGTCGAGCAGGCGTATGGCACGTTGCTGCCAACGGCGGAAGCGAATGCAACCTGGGCCAAGCAGCAGTATGATGGTCAGACTTTCGACCCGGATATTGTCCAGGAGATATTCACTTTCGACAGGGTGAACTGCTGGATCAACAACTCCAACAACCCCCCCGGTTTTGATGCCTGCTCGTCGGATCTAACAGCGACAACCGCCTCTAAGAGTGATTACGAGGTGGAGCAGTACGGCGTCACTATCACCCAACCCCTGATCCGCATGGATCGCTGGCACCGCTACAAGCGGGCCCAGATGATGGATAACGGCGCAAAAGCGGATCTCGCGCTGGCGCAGCAGGAATTGATCATCCGAACCTCCGAGGCTTACTTCGGCGTACTCAAGGCCCAGGAAGAGTTGCGCCTCGCAGAGGCCGAAGAAAAAATGCTGCGCACCCAGCTGACCGAAATCAAAAACCGCTACCGGCTTGGCCTGATGCGGGATACCGACCTCTTCGAAATCCAGGCCCAGTACGATCTTGCCAGCGCCGGCGTCATCGTCATTCAGGCGCAACTGGATGGACTCAAAGAAAACCTGACCCTGCTGACCGGACAGCCCATCGAACTGGTAAGCCCGCTGCCTAAAAATATCCCCGTTGAACCGCCTCAACCGCTCGAGCTGGCAGAATGGGAAGAATTCGCCAAGCGCAACAACTACCAACTACTGGCAGCGCAATTCATCTCCCAGGCTGCCGAAAAGGAAATCACCGAGAAAAAAGCCGGTCATGCGCCCACTGCAGACCTGTTCTTCGACTACCGCCACAGCGATGTAGGAGGAGGCTTCACACCCTCGTCCGACACGACCACCTTTGGCGTCCGCTTTGCCATTCCTCTGTATACAGGGGGCATCACCAGTTCCCAGACCAAGGAAGCGCAGTACCGAAGCCAGAGCGCCAGGGATGATGTTGAACTGGCCCGCCGCAACGCCATTCGCGAGACCCGCCAATACCACACCCGGGTAATGGCCGATGTCGCCAGTGTCAACGCGCGGCTGCGGGCGGTGAAGTCCAACAACAGCTCACTGCGAACCATGAAAGAAGGCTGGAAAAGCGGTCTGCGTACCATGACGGATGTCCTGTCGTCACAGCGCAAGGTATTTCAGGCCCGCAAGGAATACTCCAACGCCCGCTACGACTACATCCTCAACACCCTCAAACTCAAAAAGGCCGCTGGCGTACTGACACCGGAAGATCTGCGCACCCTCAATAGCTGGCTGGATGCACCCTCCTCCGACACGGTGAGCAGTCTCGACAGCGACGAAAATCTTTATCTGGAAGAAATAGACGACATCAAATTCAAGCAGCAGATCAAGACGTTCGAAGATGACAACAAGCCTGCTCAGAGTCACAAGAGCCTGTATGACGCCTTCAAGTCCTGGCGCAAAGGGGATGGTGCGGAATGACACTACCAACTCCGGCTATTGTGTTGAACAGGAAGCGCAGCTAATGTGCCTGAGCAGCCAAAAGTTGCGAAACCGTATTGAGTTGGCAGGGATCTATCACAGATAGTCCGCACTTGCCGCACAGATACACAGAACAGTAACAAAATTACAGAAGTACTGATTGAACCCGCCGGCATTTTGAATACACTGGCAATGCTTTTTTTGGCGAGTGTTGCCTGATCGGCGCCAAAGCAAATAAAAATTAAAGATTTAGACTCCCCCTGCCGTGAATGGATCGCAGGCAGGCAAGGAGCAGATTTCGATACCAAACAAAAAATAAAGGGGGTTCCCGCTCGAAGTCCGAATCCGCGTCTGATTTTTGGATGGATTCGCTGAAGAGCCGGACTTTTACGCATGGAAAAAAACGCATATCCATTGGTGACTCTCAGTTATTTGGGCAAAACAGCCGCCTACACTGCCCTCGCTTCTGCAATATTCTTTGTCTCACAGGCACAAGCCCAGCTGCTCAACAACGTCACCATGGGTAACCCCAAGGCCCTCGCCCTCGGCAACGCCGTTACCGCAGATCCCCCTGGTATTGACTCCATCCATTTCAATCCCGCCGGTTTGGCCCAAATCAAGGGACGCCAGCGGCAGGTGAAGTTGCTGGTGGCGCATATGGAGCTGGAATCGCAGTTTGGAGCGCCGATCCTTCCTGGTGATGATGTGAAGGAGGCCTATTACAGCCTGTCGTCTGAATGTCAGACCAACTTTCCGGGCAACACCGCCCAAAACTGGCGGGATTGCTGGGGTGAAGACCCTGTCGCAAACACTTCATCGTCGTCGGGAGATCCAGTTTTGATGCTGCCCTTTGCCGGCATTGTCGAACTGCCGATGCTGGCAGTGCCTACCGGCGGTATCGCTTTTGAGGACTCAGCCAACGGTTGGACCTTTGGTACTGCGGTCTATACGCCGGAAGGTGTTGGTTACTCCAGAAGCGCCAACGACGTAAACAGCGAGGATCCAGGCGATCCGGGATCCTATCAAGGCATCAATGTCGGCGTTACCCGCCTGACCTACTTCTCACCCACGATTGCCATCCCGGTCAGCGAAAGGCTCTCGATTGGCGCCGGCATCACTTTTTCTTATCAAGGGCTCGGCATTGATACTTTCTTTCGGGCACCACTGACCACGACCAGGTTTCTGGAAACGCTGAACAGTATCCTGCCAGAGGGCGAAGAACTCCATATTCTTGGCAGCTACGACACCGTGGGCCGCCTAGAAATGGAAATGGAAGATTTCATGTCGATCGGTTTCAACTTCGGCATTCTCTACCATGCCAACGACTGGCTGTCTTTCGGCTTCTCTTACCGCAGCGAATCCACATCCGATCTGTCCGGTGATTTCTCGATGACCAACTCGGACGCGTTCCTGGGCACAACAGGAGGACTCAAAGACACGTTTGGCCTGCCACTGGATCAGATTCTGGGCGTTTTAGCAGACGGGGCTCCTTTCAACGTACAAAAGGTTGAATCTGGCACTGTTGAACTGGAGTACATCACTCCGCAATCCGTTAACTTTGGCACCTCTGTCAAGGTGCTACCCAGCCTGAAAGTGAACGTGGACGCCCGCTGGATTGAGTACAGCGTGTGGGACACTCTGGACTTCAAATTTGACCGCAACGTCGACTTCCTCACTCTGGCCAGTGTCGTCAACCGTGTTTCCGGTGTAGGCGATTACGCCGATCCGGACGAAATGCGTATCCGCCGTAATTACGAGGATTCCTGGTCTTTGGCGCTGGGTGTTGAATACACACTCAACGACAATTTCGTCTTGCGCTTCGGATATGAACCTCGCTCCACATCTATCCCGGATGATGCGACCGATCTGTTGTTCCCAATCGCCGAAGCAGATCTGTATACAACCGGCTTTGGTTGGCAGTTCAACAAGACAACCCGGATTGAGGGTGCGTTCGGATACCTGTATTCAGAATCCAGCACACCGGCCGGCAAGTCACACAACGCCAACAGCAACATTGAAGGCGACGTGGTATACAACCCGTACTACTCAACCCCGTTCAAGAACGAAACCACGGCCTACCTGTTCGCGCTGTCGCTGGATCAGAAGTTCTGATCCATTCTGCAGGGCATCGTTCGCGGGCCAGACAGCCATTTACACGGGGAGTTTTTCACCCCGCGTAAATGCGCAAATATAGCCAGCGTCGATGCCCTCAAAACTCACAGCCGTTCATCTACATCAGGACTCCCGCTGATTTGACGTTCTGCAGAATGTAACGTCATCGCCACTCCGCATCGCCATCTTTTTGTCACGCAAAATACCCGGTTTCTACCGAATAATGCTCACATTTTCCCCTAAGTCACTAATTCAGCGAATTTTGTGATTTGTCGCGCAACATTGCCCTGCACTGTGAAATTTCTTGGCTACTTTTAGAGTGTCACGATCGTCCAAGGACGATGAGTCAAGGATACCGACAGGTGATGTTCCTGAGCAGTCCATCGGAAGCACTGGGGTGCCGGAACACACGTGTCTTTTTGAGAGTCCCGGCATGCAATCTGTATCTAAATTCTCCCTCAAGAAAATCGCTCAACTGTCTGTTTTGACCATGGTTTCTGCACTGGCAGCCTGCGGTGGCGGAGGCGGCGGTGGTGGCAGCCAGGATTCCAACAGCCAAAGTAACAGTGGTTCCCGCTCTGTCGCGGTGACAGGAACTGTAAGCAAGGGTGTGATTCGCAATGGCGTGGTGTCTGTCTATGCCATCGAGGCCGGAACCAGCGGGCGCCTGCTGGCCAGCACCGCTACCAATCAGAACGGCCAGTTTACTGCCACCATCTCGGGCTACGAAGGCCCCGTGTATATCGAAGTCACAGCTGCCACCGGTTCCACTCCAACCTTGATGTTGTGTGATGCGGCCGCCGGTTGCGGCTCATTTGCCGCGGACAGCCAATACGACGCCAACGACAACCAGGTGATCGATTTCGGCGAAAGCTTCCAGGTCAGCAACGATTTTCTGCTGACCACTGCCCTGCCTGCCGCCAGCCTGGGCATTGCCACATCGGTATCCACCCTGACCCACCTGGCAGCCCAGTTTGCTGCCCAGATGCCCCAGGGGTTCAATGATGTCAGCATTGCGGTTGCCATGTCTCAGGTGCAGAACCTGTTCGGACTGGAAGGCAGCCTGATCGGGTTGAAGGCCATCGACCTTACAAATCCGACGGCGGTGAGCAACGCCACCAGCAGCGAACTGCGCTATGCCCTGCTGTCCAGCTCTATCATGGGCCTGACCAATGACGTGGCGTTTTCCAGCACGCTGCAGGCACTGACAAGCGCGTTTGTGGGCAACAACGGTCAACTGACCCAGCGTAGTGATGATGCACTGGTGCCGTCCTTCCTGGATCTGGTACAACAGGCGTTGGCCACCGCCCAGCAACTGAATCTGGTGACCTTCACCAGTGAATTCCAGCAGCTGGTTGCCACGCTGCAGGATGCGGAGCTGAACAGCTTGACGGATTCCGAAGCTTCGCCCGGTGCCGGTGGCGCGACCGCAGAAAAAGTCGCGGCCTTTGTGCAGGATCTGCAACTGTGGCAAGGCTATCTGAGCCTGGATCCGAACCAGTCTTCCTTTGCGCAAGTGGTCAGCTCCATGGGCGCTTCCACCGGCGCGGATCTGACGCACATGCTGCAGGCACTGGCGATCGCCGGACAGTACGGCCCTATCGTGGCGTTGCCGGATCTGGCCCTGACTGCCGCATGCGACAGCTTGGCCAATTATCTGGCCCGCCTGTCCTGCCGCTTGCTGATTGCCGGCAAATCACTGCAGGAAATCTGCGAAGGCACCCTGAATCTGGTGCTCTTCGGCCGTTCGCTGTGCGACATCCTGAATGATCTGACCCTGCCGCTGGGCGCGGGAGTCTACGGCCACTTCGCTCTCTATGACGGCGTGGTGCGGATCTACGGTTCCATCGAAAATGCCGATGTGGATGTGACCTTCACCCGCAGCAGCCGCAGCAGCAACCGTTATGGCTTCACCGTAACCGGTACTGTCGACACCGATACCGGCTCCCTGCTGATCGACAGCGGCTCTGTCAGTCTGGTCTTCAATGGCGGCCTGGACATTCGCAACCTGAAACTGCCGGAAAGCGCTTCCGGCTCCATCCAGGTTCACTACGCTCAGCAGGGCACCGATGAAAATCCCGCCGGCATGCAGTTCGACGGCAGCGTGACCTTGGACCTGGATCTGCGCAATGTGCGCAGCGCTGAAACCCAGGGCAGCTATGCCGGACTGGATCAGATCCAGCTGGCGCTGACTGCCAACGGCGAATTCTCTTCCGACCTGGGCGAGTCCTTCGCCGGCTCCCTGACTATCAACGGTGGCATCGACAGCAATGTGGTCGTGCGCTTCGAAACCGATCTGCCCGACTACAGCGACCGCGCCGTAATCACGCTGACAGCCACACCTGCGCAACTGGCCGATGGCCTGGCAGACAGCATCCGCATGACCTGGGGTGGCAAGCAATACGACATCCTGAATTTCACCGGCGACAACACCGGTATCCGCATCACCAACCAGGATGGCCTGATCATGGATCTGGATCTGACTGTGGAAGATGGCCAGACTGCAGGCTACCTCTTGCTGAACGGTGTGCGCTTCGGCACCGTGTCACCGCTGAACGGCAGCCTGCTGTTCACCCTGGCGGATGGCAGCGAGACGGTTCTGTAACGCATAAGCTCGCAACAAAAAAGGGAGCCTTCACCAGGCTCCCTTTTTCATTTGTGGGTTCGCAGGAATCGCTTCAGACGAAGTACATCACCATCCAGTCGGCAATCAGTGCAGGCTTGGGCTGGCCTTCGATTTCCACCGAGTATTCCGAGGTCAGCAGGAACTGGCCGGGGTTCTTCTCCACCACATCCTTCAGCTTGGCCACTGCACGCACCCGCGCATCAACCTTCACCGGTGCCAGAAAACGGATTTTGTCGAAGCCATAGTTCATGCCCATCTTGAGGCCGGCAGGCACCACCAGATCAGGCATGGTGGTTTGCAGGTAAGGCAGCAAGGACAGGGTCAGAAAGCCATGGGCGATGGTGCCGCCAAACGGTGTGTGCTTGGCCTGCTCGGGATTGACGTGAATGAACTGGTGATCCAGCGTGGCGTCGGCGAACGCATTGATGCGGGCCTGGTCGATCTGGAACCATTCCGAGGCCCCCATTTCCTTGCCGATCATGTCCTGCAGAACTTCTTTCGCAACCATTTTCATGGCCTTACTCCCTCAGTAATCAAAATCAACGTTGTTTGAACAATTTATGCAGCTGAGACTCCACCAGCGACCAGGGTATCAGCAGGGGTTTCTTGGTGACCGTCAGCGTGCATCGCATGCCCACCACGACATACTCCACATGAAACCCCTTGCCACGGGCATACCCGGTTTCCACATCGCCAGAAAACTCAATATCGTGTTTAACCGCCAATTCCCGCAGCTTCTCGACAATAACTTCAGCCTCGATGGGCAAATCTCCGGTGACCGAACGTGACATGGTGGCTCCTCAACAACCCAAACCTGTTTCGCCCCTGGGGTGAACCCAGTGAACGGCCACATTTTATCATGATTGAGAGGAGCCAACAGCGCCGCAACGGCCACCGGCCAGGGCGTTGGCACCAGTTGCGTCAGTGCGGCAGATCCGGTCGGAACAGTCGCAGCGCATTACGGGTACTCTGTGCCGCCAGCTCTTCCGGCGCAATTCCCAGCACCTCCGCCAGAATGTCGTTAATGCGGAACAGGTTCACCGGCGTGTTGATTTCACCCCTGGCGAAGCTGGGCGGAATGTCTGGTGAATCGGTTTCAAGCACCACGCTGGAAAGCGGCAAGGCCCGCAGAATCGCCCGCAGTTTTTGCGCGCGATCATAGGTGGCGCCGCCACCAAAACCGATCAGAAAACCCAGCTCGATGAACTTCTCTGCCTGTTGCTGACTGCCGGAAAAAGCATGCACCACTCCACCGCAATCAAAACGCTGCCGACGAATTTCCTTGAGCAGCAGATCGTGGGTCTTGCGGGCGTGCAGCACCACCGGCAGACGTGCATTGCGGGCGATGGCCAGCTGGGCGGCGAATAATTCCTGCTGGCGCGGAAGATCATGATCCCCCTCCCACGCATCCAGGCCGATTTCACCCACCGCCACCACGCCCGGCTGCAGATAGGATTCCAGCGCCTGGACGTGTTCATCCGTGTGTTCAACGCAGTAGCAGGGATGCAGGCCAAACGCCGGCCACAGCAGCGGAGATTGATTGCAGACGCCCCGTAAATTATCCCAGGTCGTCCGCGCCACCGCTGGCACCACGATCCCACGCATTCCCCGTTCCGCACAGGTCTGCACCAATGCATCCCGTTGCGAGTCGAATTCGGGGATGTCCAGATGAGCGTGGGTATCGATCAGTTCCAGCATGAGCCTGTCCCGTGCCAATGGCATAAGCGCAGTATAAGTCAACTGCGCCCTGCCCGCTGGCGACGGTCGGCTTCACGAACTTCAGGCGAAGTAAGCGGCTTTGTCCTTCAGGATATGATCGGCAATGTAATGGGACATGGCATACACGCTTTCCTGCGGATTCACCAGCAGCGACGTGGGGAACAGGCTGGCGTCGGCCACGAACAGACGGTTCACATCGTGGGTCTCGCCCCAGGGATTCACCACGGCCTTGCTCTTGTCTGACCCCATGCGCATGGTACCTTGCGGATGATAGGACACCATCCGGAATGCAAATGGTTCGTTGACAACACCGTCCACCACCGCGTCGATCTGATCCGCCGACTCCACCACGCGGCGATCCACCGTCGGCAGGAACACGCGCTTGGCGCCAGCCGCAAAATAGATTCTGGCGGCCGCTTTGAGCGCTGCTTTCATCGCGGGAAAATCGCTGTCGGCAATCGAGTAGTCAATCACCTTGCGACCGTCTTCCAGACGCACCTGACCTACGTTGTGGTCGTGAATCAGCGTCACGCAGGACGCATAGTTTTTTGCGCGCGACATGAAATCCAGATACACCGACCCCGTGCCCGGCTCGGTGGACATGCCGATTTCCACCGGCCCGGCGCCACCGCCTTCGAGCACAAAGCCGCCCTTGCTGGGATGCTCGAATTCATCCACGTACACACCCAGCATCGCACCGCGCCAGGTGTGAATATCCTGATCGAACTCCGCCACCACCATGGTGGATGGATGGCAGGCGAAATTCCTGCCGATCTGTCCGCTGGAATTGGCGATGCTGCTGTTCAGGAACAGCAGTGGCGTCTGGATGGCGCCGGCCGCCGCGACGACCACCTTTGCATTCACCGTCACGTCCGCAACTTTGCGGCCGGATTTGGGGTCGGTCACCTCCGCACTCACACCGGTAGCCGCGCCATCTTTCACATGAATTTTCGTCACGCGGGTGTCCGCATAAATCTCGGCGCCAAGATGGGACGCCCACGGCAGATACGTCACCAGCATCGACTGCTTGCGATCGGTCTTGCAGCCGGACAGGCAGTGCCCGGTGAGCGCGCAATCCCGAATGTTGCGTCGCAGCGGCTTCACCGACCAACCCAACGCCTTCGCGCCATCGCGCAATTTGCGGCTGTTCTGGTTGATCTCGTGCTCCTGGTTTTCGTGAATGGCGAGATTCTTTTCCACCTTGTCGAAATACGGTGCCAGCGCCTCCACCGTCAGATTGGTAAGGCCAAAATCCCGCTGCCAGTCCGCCAGAATAAAATCCGGCACGCGAAACGCCACGCAACCATTCACCACCGTGGAGCCGCCAATACAGGTGCCCTGCAACACCAGCAGATCACCGCCGGAGGTGGCCTGGTTGCCGTGATCGGCGTAGAGCAGCTCCAGCATGTCGGGAAACTTTTCGTTGAACTGGGAAGACGGCACATAAGGGCCGGCCTCCAGCACAATCACCTTCTTGCCGGCCTTCGCCATTTCATAGGCCATCACGGCACCACCAGCGCCAGAGCCCACCACCACCACATCCGCCGTCAGCGACAGCGACGCCTGCTGGATATCGCGAGCCGTTGTAACTTTCAGTTGAACCGATTCAGTCATGATGCTCATTCTGCAGGAAGGGGCGAATTGCCCAGGGAAGGAAGGCCCCAGCGGTCGGACACCGGGCCGTCGTAATCCACCGGCGCCCAGGTTTTTTCGTCGCGCCAGTAAGAGGCATAGATCATCTTCTTGAGCGTGGTAACAATGCCGCGCTGCAGGCTGTTGCCATTCTGCCAGGACTCGATGTATGCCAGAGCATCCGGATCATCGAGCCGGGTGAAGCGGCTGAAGTGTCCGCCCAGCAACAGAGAACCGTGTTCGAACAGCATCGTCGCGCCCTCGAGATCGCCCAGCACCTTGGCGTCGAGCCCGGCAAACAGGTGATTGATATTGGCCAGCACGGGCACCGAATCAACCGAGGCCAACGTAGTGCCCTGAGTGGGCAGCAGAACGTGCATCATGCGTTGGAACAGCGCCTGCTGGCTCGCCGACAGCGCCTTCAATGCCGGATCGACCGCCACCTCGCTGGAACACCCCAGCGTCAGCGCCGAGGAGGCCGCAACCGCAACACCCAACCCGGCTTTGAGGAAGGCACGTCTATTCAGCGGCGCCAGGCCGGCCTGAATCTGTGCGGATAGTTCTTTACTATTCAATGGATTGGCCACCGCCCGCCCTCAATCGATGGATAGTTGACCATGGAGTCTACCCTGCGCCTGCCGGCGGCGGAATGACCGAAACTACCGCGCCCTCTGACCATTTCGATCAGCGGTTCGCGCTTCCCTGGTTGCATGCATGAATGTCCATTGCGGTTGATATGCGTCAACCGGGTCATAGCCCCTGCGAGGTATGCTGCGATTCATTGACAACAACAGAAGGGCTCACCGAATGTCTCTGGAAAAGCACAACCTGCTACAGGAATTTCCCGACAAGAAAGACACGATCCACACGCTGAAATTGAACAACCACCACTTCTCTCGCCTGTTTGACGAATACCATGAGGTTGATCACGAGGTGCTGCGCATCGAAACCGGCGTGGAAAATACCAGCGACGAATATCTGGAAGGCAAAAAGAAGGCGCGCCTCAAACTGAAGGATGAGCTCTACAAGATGATTCGGCAGCACGAGACTGCCTGATCGGGATAAACCGGATCGTTAGCAAGAAGAAAGGAGCCGATTGGCTCCTTTCTTCTGTCTCTTGATGCGAGGGATAGCGCTGACGCTCACTCGCACATTATTCCGCTGATGTCTTTGTATTTGGGATCGCAGGCGGTGACTTCGCGAGTACGCCTGTCTGTTGTACCGGAGGGGCGGGCAACGTCACCGAAACGATACATCACCCCGCCGAAAACGGCGTAAACCCGCTCCTTGGTCGAGAAGCCATCTTTGTCAAAATTGGCATCGAGATAGTAGGCTTCTGCGTATGCAAACAAATTTCGCATGATTTCATATTGCCCACCCACCGCTGCATACAGGTCTGATCCGTCTGTGTCGGACTCCAGGCGGCTGGTTTCCTTCAGTCCAGGTTCCGCATAAACCACATCGGACTCCCAGGCTGCTTCCCAGCGCATAACCCCGAAGCGTCCATAGACATTCATCGAGTCCGACTGCAACCAGTCGTAGCGCATCCCTATGCTTTTTCCGGTAAAGCTGCCGGTAACCTTTGTTTCGAGGCGGCCAGCACCAACGTCAACGGCTTCGTTGATTTCAAACTCACCAAAATCGGCGTAGGAGATTTCCAGTGAATAGCCGCCATGAAAAGCCCAGCCTGCTGTCCCCATGAATCCGAAGGTATTCTTGGTTATACGCTGATAGTCAACGCTATCGCCATCGGAAGCAACGTCGTCCAGTCCGTCATAAATGGTGTAGCTCAATCCGCCAGCCACATAAGGGCTTCCGTCCAGCCAGTTTGCATTGGCCACACCAGAGCAGGACACCGCACAAGCCAAAACCAGAATAGGCTTAGTCACTTTCATACACCCAACCTTTTTGTTATTGAAATAATGTTTCCAGATACTGCCAAAAAAAAACCCGGCATTCACCGGGTTTTTTGTATCGATCAAGGGATCAGACCAGTTTTTCCAGCTCGGGAACTGCCTGGAACAGGTCTGCCACCAGGCCGTAGTCCGCCACCTGGAAGATGGGGGCTTCTTCGTCCTTGTTGATGGCCACGATCACTTTGCTGTCTTTCATGCCCGCCAGGTGCTGGATGGCGCCGGAAATACCGACCGCCACATACAGCTCAGGAGCCACGATCTTGCCGGTCTGGCCGACCTGCATGTCGTTGGGAACAAAGCCTGCGTCAACCGCAGCGCGGGAAGCGCCTACAGCTGCACCCAGCTTGTCAGCCACTTTGTACAGCATGGAGAAGTTGTCACCGTTCTGCATGCCGCGGCCGCCAGAGATGACGATCTTGGCTGCAGTCAGTTCGGGACGGTCGCTCTTCGCGATTTCTTCGCCCACGAAGCTGGAAACACCAGCGTCAGTTGCAGTAGACAGATTTTCAATCGCAGCAGAACCGCCTTCAGCAGCTGCCGGATCGAATGCAGTGCCACGCACGGTCAGCACGTTGATCGCCTGAGCGGATTCAACAGTGGCGATGGCGTTACCGGCGTAGATCGGACGCTGGAAAGTGGTGGCGTTCACCACACCGGAAATTTCAGAAATCATCTGAACATCCAGCAGAGCGGCTGCGCGGGGCAGGAAGTTCTTGCCGGTGGTGGTAGCAGCGGCCAGGATGTGCTTGTAACCCTTGCCCACTTCAGCAACCAGAGCGGAAACGTTTTCAGCCAGCTGGTGTGCATAGGCTGCGTTGTCGGCGACCAGAACCTTGGCAACACCGGCGACTTTTGCAGCTTGCTGGGCAACGGCGCCACAGCCGGAACCGGCTACCAGGATTGTGATTTCACCGCCAATCTTCTGGGCAGCAGCAACCACGTTGAGGGTAGCGGCCTTCAGGCTGGCGTTGTCGTGTTCGGCATATACTAGAACGCTCATTGGATCACCTTCGCTTCGTTTTTCAGTTTCGCTACCAGTTCTTCGACTGTCTTCACCTTGATGCCGGCCTTGCGGGCAGCAGGCGCTTCAACTTTTACAGTCTTCACGCGGGGAGCAACATCCACGCCGAAATCAGCCGGGGCTTTGATGTCCAGCGGCTTCTTCTTGGCTTTCATGATGTTGGGCAGGGAGGCGTAGCGGGGTTCGTTCAGGCGCAGGTCGGTGGAAACCAGTGCGGGCAGTTTCAGTTCAACAGTCTGCAGGCCACCGTCGATTTCACGGGTCACCTTGACCTTGCCATCAGCCACGTTCACTTCGGAAGCGAAAGTGCCCTGGCCCATGCCGGTCAGTGCGGCCAGCATCTGGCCTACCTGGTTGTTGTCGCCGTCAATGGACTGTTTGCCGGTAATGACCAGGCCAGGTTTTTCCTGATCGACAATGGCTTTCAGGATCTTGGCGATGGCCAGCGGCTGAGCATCAGCGGCTTCTACCAGGATGCCGCGATCGGCGCCCAGCGCCAGTGCGGTACGGATCTGTTCCTGGGCTTCTTTGGGCCCAACAGCTACCACGAGAATCTCGGTAGCAACCCCCTTCTCTTTCAAACGAACAGCTTCTTCAACAGCGATTTCGCAGAAGGGGTTCATGGCCATCTTGACGTTGGTGAGGTCGACTCCGCGGTTGTCCGCCGCAACGCGTACCTTAACGTTGGCGTCAACAACTCGTTTGACAGCAACAAGAACCTTCATGGAATCCTCGGCTTACATAAACTAGGTGTGGATTGACGGTGGTGGGTACCCATCAGGGCGGTGGGCAGGATCCCTTCACCAGTGATTTCAGCTGGATTTGGGCGGGCAAAGCGGGTCGCCGGCCGAAAACGCACGGTATCTTGCCGTTTTATGTCATTTAGGTCAATAGCAATTCCGGCACTCAACGGTGTCATTCCAGCCAACCTGGACGCCCACTACAAGCCGCGGGAATTGCGGAAAAACAACTGGTTATGACGGGCGCCAGGGCTCGGCCTGCCACTACAATCACGGGGCCGTATCCACACTTGGAGCAGGGAGACCAAAATGCAACAGAAGTCCCATTTATGGGCAAATAAAACCCGGTATGATGACTTCCGCCAACAGGGATTGGCGCTCCCGTTTCGGGGGATGTTCGCATTTTGAATACGAGGATAAAACAATGAAAAAAGTAGGAGTATTTCTGGCGGCCACGCTGCTGTCTTCATCTATATACGCGGCCGAGGTCGCCGGCGTGAATGTGCCGGATACATTGAAGAACGATGGGGCCAGTGAGCTAAAGCTCAATGGCGCCGGGGTGCGGGAAAAATGGATGATGGATCTGTACGTGGGTGCCCTCTATCTAAAGGAGCGCGACAACGATGCCGTCAAGATCATCATGCAGGAAGATGAAATGGCCATCCGCCTGGAGATGGTGTCCAACATGGTAACCAGCGAGCGCATGACCAACTCCACGCTGGAAGGCTTCGAAAATGCCACCCACGGCAACACTGCTCCGCTGCAGCCGCAGATCGATGCGTTCCTTGCCACCTTCAAGGAGCCGATCAAAAAAGGCGATGTGTTCGAGATGGTGTATGTGCCTGGCGAGGGCGTGAAGATCTACAAAAACAGTCAGCTGAAAAACACCGTGGCTGGCGAGGCGTTCAAGCAGGCGCTTTTCGGTATCTGGCTGTCTGACCAGCCTGCACAAAAGAGTCTGAAAGCCGAAATGCTGGGCCAGAAAGGCTGAATCGTTAATTCACGGGCCGGTATTTCCGGCCCTTTCCACATCTTGTTACAACCCCGTCATCTGGATTGTGACATTGTCATAATTAGTTCATCACTCATTAACCTGAGCGCAACATGACACTTCTACATTAGCCCCAGCACAGCTTGATGCGGAGGCTAAGATGCTGCAGAACGACAATGTGTTGCACGGAACCACCACGTCCCTTCCCACCCGCCGTCCCCGAATTGAAGCTTCATTTCTGACTGAGCTGGAAGATATTCGCGAAGTGCAGCGCATGCGCTACGAGATTTTCTGCGAGGAATACAACGTCACACTGCCGGTGAATATGCGCTGGAATGGCCAGCCCATCGACGCCGACGAGATGGATGATGTGTGCCTGCATCTGGTGGTGCGCGACACAGCGACAGGTCTGCCCGTAGGATATACGCGCGTGCTGACCAGCGATCAGGCTGAGCGCTTTGGCCATTACTATTCCAGTCACGAATTCAAGATCGATCGTATCGTCAATCGCCCCGGTCGTTTCCTGGAAATCGGTCGCACCTGCATTCATCCAGAGCATCGCAACGGTGCCACCATCGCGGTGCTGTGGTCATTCCTGGCGAAGTACATGCAGGATCATGATTTCCAGTACCTGTTCGGCTGCGCCAGTATTTCGCTGAATGATGGCGGCGCCAACTACACCAACATCATGCAGGTAATCCGCGATCAGTTCATGGCAGACGAGGAATTCCGCGTAGAGCCTTTGCTGCCGATGCAAGTCACGACGCTGGATGCGAACGCCAAAGTGGCATTCCCGCCGTTGCTGAAAGCCTACACCCGCATGGGCGCGCGCATTTGCGGTGAAGCCTGTTGGGACCCGGATTTCAATGTCGCCGATGTGTTCGTGTTGCTGGATGTGAGCAACGTGGCAAACCGTTACGCCAAGCATTTCCTGAAAACCCAGGAAGCGGCCTGATGGTGAGATCGTTCAAGGCTGCCCGGCTGTTCGGGCACATTCTGCTGGGCCTGGTGTTGCTGGTGCTGACCGGCGGACTCTGGGACAACGGCAACCGGGCTCTGAAAGCCACCAAACGCTGGTGGCTTTTTCGCATTACGCGCTTGCTGGGGATGGAGATCGAGGTCATCGGCACGCTGCCGGAAAAATCTGCCACCGGCATGCTGTTCGTCAGCAATCATGTTTCGTGGACGGATATTCCGGTCATCGGCGGGCTGACACAGGTCAATTTTCTGTCCAAGGCGGAAGTGAAGAAATGGCCGCTGGTAGGGCATCTGGCCAACGGTACCGGTACGCTGTTCATTCAACGGGGATCTGGTGATACCAACCGGGTCACACGCCAGATCGCGGACTACCTGCAGGCTGGCCGTTCCGTGCTGTTCTTTCCCGAAGGTACATCCAGTGATGGCCGTTCGCTGCTACGGTTTCATCGCAAGTTGTTTCATGCCTGCGATCATGTTGAAACCCAGGTCTGCCCGGTCGTGATCCATTATTCAGTAGAGGGGCTCGACCACAATCCGGTAGCGTTTATCGGCGATGATGAGTTCACGCGACACATCTGGAATCTGCTGTCCTATCCGCGCATCAAGGTTACCGTTGTGGTGCTGAAGGCGCGACCACTGCTGGCGGAATCGCTGGAGCGTCAGGTCGCCGGCATCCGGCAGGAGATGGCGCAGCAACTGGAATGGCTGCACGCCCGCGCCAGTGTCAGTACCAGTGCTCAATCGCCTGATGCATCCAGTCGCGGCGATCAGCCGGATGGGGCAGCCAGTTTTTGAAACTGCGGGCGGCGCGAATCAGGAACTCCATCAGACACTGATGGCGCCGCAACACGCGCTCATGCCGGTGAGGCAACACCGGATTGAAGATGCCCATTGAATTGAAGATCTGCAACGGATTCTTCTTCACCCACAACCAGCTTCCCATTTCCAGCGTCAGCGGCAGATAGACGCCGGCGCGACGATTCAGCGTCTTGCGATAGATGTGATCCCACAGATCGCCGTGCGTGGTGTAGTGACGGGATTGCGGCTCGATCTTGTAGAAACCGAAGTTGGGATGAGTGCGGCGGAACAGCAGACGTAGCGCAAACATTTCGCCGATATCGTCGAACGGGTCGGGTGTGTAGGCGTAAGGAAACCACACCTGATCCTGGTGACCGAAACCGGAATGGCAATCCAGTGAAATCACAAATTCCGATTGCAGCACAACTTCTTCCACCAGATTGAGCAGCGCGCTGGCTTCGTTTTCCATCGGTGAATGACGACGGCCGCGATACCACGGCAAATAGCGACTCACCCGATGTCCGCCGAGCATGAACGGCACGTTCCCTTGCGCGTCGATGGGTGCATTGCGCATCAGGTCGACACCGTTGGGATTTGAACGGCGCCGGGTGAGCATGCCACCGGGATTGACCAGCGGAACGAACAACAGACGCACATGGCGCAGCAGATCTTCCATGCTTTCATCCCAGTCCAGGCGCTCGAACAGCGTGTGCATGAATGACAGCAGCACCTGGGTTCCGATGCGTTCAACACCGTGCACACCACCGGTAAAAATGAGCGTGGGTGCCTTGGGATTGGGATTACCGAGTTGGAAACAGTAAACCGGAAGACAGTCGCTACCGACTTCAATGGCGGTGAGCGTCTGCACCGCGTAGGGAAGGTCATCCTGTTCCAGCCAACGATCCATCTGATACAACTCGGGCAATCCTTTCAGAACTCGGTCAGAACGGATCATGGCTTGGGTAGATTCCTCGTGATTCACGCATTCCTGATGCGGCGACATTCTATCAGGCTGATGCTGACGTTCACACCGCGAGCGCGTGTTTGCAGAGGAAATTTTCTGCGCGATTGACGCTGTCAGTCGAAACAGACGCCAGTGCCGCCGAGCCCGCAATATCCGCCGGGATTTTTTGCCAGATACTGTTGGTGATAATCCTCGGCGTAGTAGAACGGGCCGGCGGGCTGGATTTCTGTTGTCACGGATTCGTAACCGGATTGCAATAATTTTGCCTGGTACTGCTGCAAAAGATTGGTTGCAATGCGCTGTTGTGCGTCATTGAAGGTATAAACGCCGGAACGGTATTGCGTGCCGACATCATTGCCCTGCCGCATGCCTTGCGTGGGATCGTGGGCCTGCCAGAACACGCGCAGAATTTCTTCCAGCGTAATCACGGCGGGATCGAACACCACCAGCACTACTTCGTTGTGTCCGGTCAGGCCGCTGCAGACTTCTTCGTACGTGGGATTGGGTGTGTGTCCGGCGGAGTAACCCACTGCGGTGGTGTAGACGCCAGGTAGTTGCCAGAATTTTCGCTCGGCACCCCAGAAGCAACCCAACCCTAAAACGATCTGGTCCATCCCGGCAGGAAACGGCGGCTGCAAGGGATTGCCGTTGACATGATGACGATTGTGGATGCGCATGGGAGCAGAGCGCCCCGGCAAGGCCTGCTCGGGTGTGGGCATCTGCAGTTTGCGGGAATCGATATAGCGTTTGAACATGGTCTGTCTCCCGGAATGCGGCGAATGGTTGATCTGAAACAGGGCTGGAGCCGGCTCCAGCGTTGCGCTAACGGGGTTTTGTCCCTAGTATTTCCGACATGAACCTTTCGCGCCTGCGCCGTCTTCGGCTCACACACAGGATTATCACGTTGCTGGCAGCCATCTGGCTGTCCCTGGCGCTGCAGCCCTGTGCCATGGCCTTTGTGCCGATGACGCCGGATCGGGTCATGTCCCAGGATCACTGCCCTAACTGCCCTGAATATCGGGCGAAACCCGGTGCTGATTGCGCGCTGTCGGACTGGCAGCTTACCAAGAGTGCTTCGGGCAGCGCCAGCCTCGATGCACCGACGCATGCTCTGATCCCCTTCACCCTGTTGCAATACGCCCTTTGGCAACCCGCCGCCACTGCAACCGCTCCACCCTGGCCTGACACCACCTTGCTCCGGCCCGATCTGCCCGTCGCGCGTCAGGATATTCTGCGCCTGTAATTCCGCCCTGCCCCGATTTGTCCCATTCCAATCGAAGCATGGAGGAGTTATGCCGTCATATCGTTATTCCCTGTTGATCTTATGCATCGGTGTTGTGCTGTCATCGCCGCTGCGAGCCGATCCTTTTGAAGATTTTCTGCGGCAGGCGCTGCAGCGCAATCACGGATTGCAGGCAGAATTCCAGAACTGGCAGGCGCGGGTGAACAGCGCCGATGCCAGCGGGTTTCTGCCGGAGCCGATGATTACCTATGACTATTATTTCAAGCCCGACGAACCCAAAGACGGGCCGCAGAGCCAGGAATTGATGCTGGAACAACGGCTGCCCTGGTTCGGTGTGCGCGGACTGCAGAAGTCGGCTCGCCAGCAGCAGGCCGAAGCCGGGTACTGGCAATGGCAGGCACGGCGGCTGGAACTGCAGATGCAGGCCGGCGACCTGTACGCCGATCTGTTCTATTGGCAGCAGGCGCTCGCCATCAGCCAGAAAAACCTGGCGCTGCTGCAGGAGCTGGAAGCCATCGCCCGAGCCCGCTATCGCGTGGCGACCACAAGCCATCCCGACCTGATCCGCATTCAGCTGGAAGTGGGCAAGGCCACGGATGAGCTGCTTTCGCTGGAACAACAAAAGCCGTCTTTGCAGGCACGCATTGCCACGCTGCTAAGTGATCGCAGCGGTGCGCAGTCGGTGCCCTGGCCGGAGCGTCTGCCGGATATTCCTGCGCTGGATTCTGCCGCACTCGACACGCAGATCCAGCAGCATCCCATGTTGCAGCAACAGACATCGCTGCTGCGTAACGCCGAAACAGCGGTAGCGCTGGCCGACAAACGCTACGGCCCTGAAGTCACTCTGCGATACGGCCATATGTTCGTGAATGAATCCACCGATCCGATGATGAAGGACGGCGACAACTTTCCCGAATACGTGGGCATCGCGGTGTCCGCACCGATCTGGTTCAGCCAGTATGACGCCCTCAAGAAGGCGGCTCACAGTCGCGTGCTGTCTGCGCAGGACAGTCAGGCATTCCTGCAGGATCAGCTGACTGCACAAGTCCACCAAGCTGAATTCCAGTTGCGGGATTCGCGGCGCAAGCTGACGCTCTATCAAGACGATCTGATTCCACGGGCGGAGGAATCCCTGCAGGCACAGCTGCGCGCTTATCAGACCGGACAGACGACGTTCCTTGAGCTGCTGGATGCAGAAAAGCTGCTATTAGAGCTGCAACTGCTGGCTGTAAAAAGCCAGGCCGATCAGTGGAAGGCCTATCACGCCCTGCTGCTTGCCAGCGGACGCTTCTATCGCACGGATCTCGCAGGAGGTGCGCCATGAAAAAATTATGTGTTGCCAGTTTGGCGAGCCTGTCGTTGCTGGGACTCAGTTCCGCCACAGTCGCGCAGTCATCTTCGCAGAACATTGATCATCAGGATCATACCGGCCATCAACTCGAAAGCACCCAGCGCGTGCAGTATTACACCTGTTCCATGCATCCGCAGATCCGTTCCACAGATCCGGCAGCGCGCTGCCCCATCTGCGGCATGTCGCTGGTGCCAGTGAAGGACGAAGCCGCTTCCACCTCTGGCCCCGCGCAAATAACGCTGTCGGCATCCGCGCTGAAACTGGCGGAAGTGGAGACTGCGCCAGTAACCCGGGGATTTCCTTCCCGTCATATGCGTCTGTTCGGTGAAGTGGCGTTCGATGAAACACTGGTCAGCGATATCACCGCGTATTTTTCCGGGCGAGTAGAGAAGCTCTACGTCAACTACACCGGCCTGGCGGTACGCAAAGGCGACCACCTGGCAGAGATCTACAGCCCGGATCTGATCACGGCCCAGCAGGAATTGCAGCAGGCGCTGCGCAGCGCGCGGAACTTTCAATCCAGAAATCCCGGCCCATCCAGCCAGTCCAGCGTGGCGTTGGCCAGTCAGGCGACACTGGAAGCAGTGCGCGACAAGTTGCGCCTTTGGGGACTCAGTGCAGCGCAGATACGCGATCTGGAAACGCGACAAAAAACGGCGGAGCGTTTCACACTGTATTCACCGCAGCATGGCATCGTGATCGAAAAAGCAGTGAAACAGGGCCAGTATCTGGAAACCGGACAACGCCTGTTTCAGGTGGCGTCCACTGAGCATCTGTGGGTGACGCTGGAAGCGTATGAATCCCAGCTGCCCTGGCTGCGCTACGGCCAGGATGTTGCGTTCACTATCGACGCCAATCCCGGCAAAACCTGGCACGGCCGGGTCGCATTCATTGATCCGGTGGTGAATCCGCAAACCCGCACTGCTTCGGTACGCCTGAATGTGCGCAATGAGAACGACGTGCTCAAGCCCGGCATGTTTGTGCGTGCCACGGTACAGTCGGATATCGCCGGCGAAGGCAAGGTGCTGGCGGACGACCTGAAAGGCAAACACATCTGCCCGATGCATCCGGAGATCATCAAGGACAAGCCCGGCAGCTGCGATATCTGCGGCATGGATCTGGTACCGGCAGAATCCCTGGGATATTTCACCTCGCAAAAACAGCAGGCACCGCTGCTGATTCCGGTGACGGCACCGCTGATCACCGGCAAGCGCGCGGTGGTATACGTGCGCGTTCCCGATCAGGACAAGCCGACATTTGAAGGCCGCGAAGTGGTGCTGGGGCCGCGGGCCGACGATGCCTATATCGTGCTTGAAGGTTTACACGAAGGTGAACAGGTGGTGGTGAAAGGCGCCTTCAGAATCGATAGTGCGATGCAGATCAACGCCATGCCCAGCATGATGAGTCCAACGCCTGCAAGCACGGCTCCCGCCGATCCCCACGCCGGCCACCAGCATCCCTGACAGCGGAGTCTCTATGCAAGCCTTTAGCGAATATTGCATCCGCAACAAGCTGTTTGTGGTGTTGTTCATGCTGGTGATCTGCGGCGCCGGCTTTATGTTTGCGCCGTTCGACTGGCGTTCTGGTTTCATCGAGCGCTACCCGGTGGCTGTTGATGCGATCCCTGACATCAGCGAAAACCAGCAGATTATTTTCACCGAGTGGCCCGGCCGCTCTCCACAGGATGTGGACGACCAGATCACCTATCCGCTCACGGTGGCGCTGCTGGGTTTGCCGGGAGTGAAATCCGTGCGCAGCTATTCCAACTTCGGCTTTTCGATGATCTATGTGATCTTCAACGACGATGTGGAATTCTACTGGTCACGCAGTCGCATTCTGGAAAAGCTGAACAGCCTGCCCGCCGGCACGCTGCCTGCCGATGTGACACCCGGATTGGGGCCGGACGCCACCGCGCTGGGGCAGGTGTTCTGGTACACCCTCGAGGGACGCGATCCAGAAGGCAACGTCACCGGCGGCTGGGAACTCGATGAATTGCGCTCGGTGCAGGACTGGCTGGTGCGCTACGCGCTGACGGCAGCATCCGGCGTGGCGGAAGTGGCATCCATCGGTGGTTTCGTCAAGGAATATCAGGTGGACGTTGATCCCGACGCCATGCGCGCCTATGGAGTGACGATTCCGCAGATATTCGACGCGATCAAGTCGGGCAATCTGGATGTCGGCGCGCGCACGATCGAAGTCAACCGGGTGGAATATGTGATTCGCGGCGTCGGCTTTATCGAATCCGTCGCCGATATCGAAAACATCGCCATCACGTCACGTAACAACGTGCCGGTATTCATCCGCGATGTTGCCCATGTGACGCTGGGGCCTGCCTTGCGGCGGGGTGTGCTGGACAAGTCCGGGGCCGAGGTGGTGGGTGGTGTGGTGGTGGTGCGCTTCGGCGACAACCCGCTCCAGGCCATTCAGAACGTGAAGAAGAAAATCGCCGAGGTCGCGCCGGGGTTACCGCACAAAGTGTTGGCGGATGGCACTCGTTCCCAGCTCACCATCGTGCCGTTCTATGATCGTACCGGTCTGATCTATGAAACGCTGAACACCCTGAACGACGCACTGCTGCAGCAGATTCTGATTACTCTGCTGGTGGTGGTGGTCATCCTGTTGAATCTGCGCAGCAGTCTGTTGATCGGATCGCTGTTGCCACTGACGGTATTGGCCACCTTTGTGTTGATGAAACTGTTCGGCGTGGACGCCAATATTGTTGCGCTGTCGGGTATCGCCATCGCCGTTGGAACTGTAGTAGATATGGGCATCGTGCTGTGCGAGAACATCGTGCGCCACTTGCGCGCCTCGCCGAATGAGGATCCGGTCCGGGTGATCGCCCGGGCCACCGGCGAAGTGGGCAGTGCAGTGATCACCGCTGTCATGACCACCGTGGTGAGTTTTCTGCCGGTATTCACCATGTCCGGCGCCGAAGGCAAGCTGTTTGGCCCGCTGGCCTACACCAAGACCTTCGCGCTGGTGGCCTCTATCGCGATCACGATGGTTGTATTGCCTGCGCTTGCTCACTGGTTTTTCCGGCGCGAGCGCGCACAGGTCGATGAAAAGCCCTCACACTACGGGCGCATCGCCTCGATTGCCACGGGATTTCTGGTGGTGATTTTCCTCGCCAGCGCCTGGCAGCCGCTGGGGCCCGCTACCGGCCTGTTCCTCAATACGCTGCTGGTGCTGATCCTGGTGGCGCTGGTACTGGTGCCGCTGCTGTTGCTGCAACATTTCTATGTCCCGATGCTACGCTGGAGTCTGCAACACAAGGCGGTCATCCTCAGCATTCCATCGCTGCTAGTGGTGCTAGGCGTGACGATCTGGCTTGGCTTCGCGCAGACGTTTTTCTGGCTGCCCTCAATCATCAGCGACAGCACCACCGTGAACCGCATTTTTCCGGGACTGGGCAAGGAGTTCATGCCGGCGCTGGATGAAGGCTCTTTCCTGTTCATGCCCACCACCATGCCCCATGCATCCATTGGTGAAGCCACCGAGGTGCTGCAGAAGCAGGATCAGGCGATTGCCGCGATTCCGGAAGTCGAACTGGTGGTAGGCAAGCTGGGCCGAGCAGAATCAGCGCTGGACTCGGCACCCATTTCCATGTTTGAAACGCTCATCCAGTACAAGCCGGAATATACTCTTGATGCCAATGGTGACTGGGTGCGACAGTGGCGCGATCATATCCGTTCGCCCGATGATATCTGGCAGGAAATCGTCAATGCCGCGCGCATTCCTGGCACCACTTCAGCCCCCAAACTGCAGCCCATCGAAACGCGCATCATCATGCTGCAAAGCGGTTTTCGCGCGCCGCTGGGAATTAAAGTCTACGGGCCGGATCTGGCTACCATCGAAGCGTTCGGACTGCAACTGGAGCAAATTCTGAAGCAGATACCCGGCGTGAAGGCGGACACGGTGTTTGCCGAACGGATCGAAGGCCTGCCCTATCTGGAAATTCGCATCGACCGCGAGCGTATCGCCCGTTATGGCATCAGTATCCAGCAGGTGCAGGACGTGATTGAGGTCGCCATCGGCGGCAAGCCCGTCACCACTACGGTGGAAGGCCGCGAGCGCTATCCCGTGCGTGTGCGCTATCTGCGGGAACTGCGTGATCAGATCGATGAGCTTGGCGGCATTCTGATTCCCTCACCCGAAGGCATGCAGATTCCCCTGGGCGAACTGGCGGCCATCGAATACGTAAAAGGCCCGCAGATGATCAAGAGCGAAGACACGTTTCTGGTGGGTTATGTTACCTTCGATCGTCAGCCAGAGGTGGCGGAGACCAATCTGGTGGAGCGCGCTCAGAGCGCTATTGGCGAAAAAATCGCACAGGGTCAACTTGTGGTGCCGGCCGGCGTGAAGTTCCGCTTTGCCGGCAATTACGAAAACCAGGTGCGGGCGAACAAGACGCTGCTGCTGGTTGTACCCATCGCGCTGGCGGTGATTTTTCTGCTGCTGTACATCCAGTTCAAGTCGGTCTATCTGAGCCTGCAGGTGTTCAGCGGTGTGCTCATCGCCTGGAGCGGTGGCTTCATTCTGCTGTGGCTGTACGGGCAATCCTGGTTCATGAACTTCTCGCTGCTCGGCGAAAACCTGCGCGAGCTGTTCAACATGGGCACGGTGAACCTGAGCATCGCGGTGTGGGTGGGATTCCTTGCGCTGTTCGGTATCGCCACCGACGACGGCGTGATCATGGCGACGCGCCTGCAGCAGGTGTTCGGCGAGCACAAACCCGATTCCATCGCTGCAATACACGAAGCCACACTGCAAGCGGCCCAGCTGCGTATCCGGGCCTGCCTGATGACCAGCGCCACCACCATCATCGCACTGCTTCCGGTATTGAGTGCCACTGGCCGGGGCGCCGACATCATGGTGCCGATGGCAATACCGAGCGTGGGCGGCATGGTCGTGGTACTGCTGTCTCTGTTCGTGGTGCCCACCTTGTATTGTCTGCGGGAAGAATGGAAACTGAAGCGCGCTCACCGTCATCGGACTGACTGATACCAACCACACAACAGGATGCTTCCATGTCCAGAACTGTACTCATCACCGGCTGCTCCAGCGGCATTGGCCGTCAGCTTTCCATCCGTCTGCACGAGAAAGGCTATTGCGCGTACGCCACTGCCCGCTCGCTGGAAAAGCTGGACGCCTTGCGCCAGAAAGGCATCAAGGTGCTGGCGCTGGATGTGACCTCGACCAGCAGCATCGATGACGCGCTCGCCACCATCGCAAGCAATGGCGACGCCATCGACTGGCTGATCAACAACGCGGGTTATGGGGCCATGGGGCCGCTGGCAGAAATGCCGCAGGCAGAAATCGAGCGTCAGTTTGCCACCAATCTCTATGGCCCGCTGGCGCTGACCCGAGCGCTGGTGCCGGGGATGAAACAGCGCGGTGGCGGCCGCATTGTCAATATCGGTTCTGTGTCCGGCATTCTGGTGACGCCGTTTTCCGGCGCCTATTGCGCCACCAAGGCAGCGCTGCACGCGGCGTCCGATGCCCTGCGCATGGAACTGGCACCGTTCAATATCGATGTGATGGTGATCCAGCCCGGCGCCATCGAATCAGAGTTTGGCAATAATGCCGAAGCATCGCTGTCGCGCACCCTGGGTGAACATTCCCTGTATGAACCAGTAAAGGACGGCATTCTGCAACGGGCACGTGCATCCCAATACAACCCCACACCCACGGTGACATTCGTGGAGGAATTGCTCCGCCTGCTGGAGCAACCCAAGCCACCCGCCATGGCCCGCATCGGCAACGGCAGCACTGCGTTTCCGTTGCTGGCACGCTGTATACCGACCCGATTGCTGGACAGCATTCTGCGCAGAAAATTCGGCCTGGATCACATAGCGGAGTAAGCATCCCTGCAGCCGCGGCGAAAACCTGTTGTGACACCGTTGGAATTTCCCGACCGAAAACGCACAACGTCAAAGCAGAAACGCACACAAATCAACCAAACCAGTTAACATCACTTCATTAGCAGCAGAAGCGCCACGCTCCGAAAAAAAATCGGCACGCGGTACAATTTATCGCCACATCATTCATTTGACTGCGCATTCACGCGCTCTGCCGACAACAAATCAAACGCCAAGTCAATCATTACAAAGTCTGACTCAGTATCCGCTGCAATGTGTTTCAATCGCCACCATCACGCCCCGTGAAGCTCAAACGCCAGGCCGGGTTTTCTGCAGAGAATCTTCATTAGATAAACTGCATTGCAGATTTTTTGCAGTTTCAGCACCGAATAATGATCCGCACTGAGCAAACTCACCTAACAGTCGCACTGCATCACTCAACGTTAAATCATATTTATTTTGTAATTAGTGCAGGGCACTCGATTTTACTTTTTCATGGAGGAAAAAAATTTTGGAATCTACAGTAGGCATCCTGAAAGCGTAATGGTGGCGTCATAGGATCATCGTTCACAACAGCCAAGCTGTAGGCTCGATCTCTCCGGGGGCACTTCCTGATTACCAAAAAATCCAGGCCATGACTGATCTGGGGAGGGAATTTTCATGCCTGAAAAAGCGTAATTTCGCGCTTTACGGCAACCCAGGCGCACAGCGATCGCTCTGGCAGCAAAGAAGCAGCACGATCGTTTGTGTCTGCCAAAGGCATGCATGCTGACTTTTCTGCTGGCTTTTTCACACCGAACCTGAAATGGAGTTTTACCATGAATTACAGCGAAAACACTGTGCAAGAGCACGCAAAATCCGGCGTTGCAATCATCGGCGCGGCCTGCAAATTCCCCGGTGGCTCCAACACGCCAGAGCAGTTCTTTCAAAATCTGCTTTCAGGTCGGAACTATGTGAGCAAAACCCCGATGGATCGGTGGTCATTGGACAAGTTCCACAACCCTGCCGAGGCATCGGGCAAGGCCTACGTGCAGGCCGGACACTTTCTTCATGACTATGACTATCGCGGTTTCGACGCGGAATTTTTCAATTTTTCACCACGCGAAGTGGAATTCATCGATCCTCAGCAACGCATGCTGTTGGAGTTGAGCTGGGAAGCGATGGAGTCCGCTGGGCTCGATCCGGAGCACCTGGCAGGATCGGATACCGGCGTTTTTGTAGGCGGTTTCACCGTCGATCATCTGCTCAATCAATTTGGTACCGGGGCCAGGGATACCATCGGTTCCCACAGCGCAGCGGGCGCGACACTCACCATGTTGTCGAACCGGATTTCCTACGCTTTCGATTTCCACGGCCCCAGTTTTTCGGTGGATACCGCCTGTTCGTCTTCTCTGGTTGCGTTTGCACAGGCGGTCACCGCGATCAAATCGAATCAATGTGAAATGGCACTGGTGGGCGGCGTCAACTTTATGCTGCGACCGGAATACACCATCGCGATGTCGAAAGGACGTTTTCTGGCAAAGGACGGACGTTCCAAAAGCTTCGATGCGCGCGCCGATGGTTACGGTCGGGGCGAAGGTGGCGGCATCGTGGTGCTGAAGGATCTCGCCGCCGCACAGCGGGACGGCGACGTGATACTGGCCATTGTGGAAGGTGTAGGCGTCAACCAGGACGGGCGCACCAGCGGCATCACCGTGCCCAATCCCGAGGCTCAGCGTGAACTGATGAACAAAGTGTTGGCCAACAGTGGATGCAAAGCAGATGACGTGGTGTATGTCGAAGCCCATGGCACTGGAACCGCTGTGGGTGATCCGCTGGAGACTAAAGCGATTTCAGAAGTGTACGGCCAGCGCGGCAGCTGCCATGTCGGCTCAGTCAAATCCAGTATCGGCCACCTGGAAGCAGCGGCGGGCATCGCCAGCGTCATCAAATCCCTCATGATGTTCCGCCACAACACTATACCGCCGGTGGCGGGCCTGCAGGAAATCAACCCGGCCATCCCGGCTTCAGTATCCTTGCCCAGAACCGCGATTCCGCTGGAACCCGAAAACAAGCCGTCCAAAATCGCCATCAATTCGTTCGGCTATGGCGGCACCAACGCTCACCTGATTTTGGGATCGCCTGTAGTAGTAGATACCGACACGCAGGACACGAGCGCGCAGACTCAAGGCGTGCGGCTGTTACCCATTTCTGCTCGCGATCAGGACGCACTGCGTGCACGGGCGGAGCAATTCATCGAGGTGCTCGGTTCCAGTGCCACGGCTTTGGATGACATTCTTTATACCGCCAGTCGTCGCCGCACCCATCTGTCACACCGGTTGGCGGTGTGGGGTGAAACGAAGGAAGCACTCCAGTCCGCGTTGCAACAACACCTGGCCGGTGAATCGCCCGCAGGTTGTGTCCAGGGCGAACGCAATAGCGCCGGCGATTCCAGGGTGGCCTTCATTTACACCGGCATGGGCCCCCAGTGGCATGGCATGGGGCGCGAACTGTTCGAAGAGAATGCCATTTTCCGCGACACGCTGGTGAACGCCGATGGAATTTTCCAGAAAATCGCCGGCTTTTCCATTCTGGCGGAAATGTTCAAGGACGAAGCGGAATCCCGCATCAAACGCACCGAGTTTGCTCAGCCTGCCAATCTGATGATCCAGATGGGCCTGACCGCCATGTTGAAGGCAGAAGGCATCGCACCTGATGCGGTGGTGGGGCATTCCGTTGGCGAGGTAGCATCGGCGTGGGCATCTGGCATGTTGACGCTTGAAGATGCGTTGCGCGTCAGCTGCCAGCGCAGCCGGATTCAGGCAACCACTGCTGGAATGGGAAAAATGCTGGCGCTGGGCCTGTCCGAAGCCGACGCTGCCGAGCTGATAGCGCCGTACGGCGGCAAAGTTTCGCTGGCCGCCATCAATTCTCCGTCCAGCGTAACCGTCGCCGGCGATGCCGACAGCCTCGACAAAATCTGCACTTTGGCGAACAGTCGCAAGTTGTTTGCACGAATGCTGGATGTGGCCGTTCCCTATCACAGCCCGGTGATGGAACAGCTCAAGCCCGAACTGCGCGGCAAGCTGGCATGCCTGAATCCCGCAACCCCTGCCCTGCCCCTCTACTCCACCGTCACGGGTGCGCAAACAGGACACGCCATCAACACCCGGTTCTACGATGCCGAGTACTGGTGTGACAACGTGCGCGACCCAGTGTATTTCGCCGAAGCCATTCGCAGCATGCTGGCAGATGGGTACAGGTTATTTGTGGAAGTGGGCCCCCATCCGGTGCTGCGCCGCTCCATCGAAGAAGTATTCAAGGAACAGGGTGCCACGGCTAATGCCGTTGCCACTCTGTGGATGAACAAGCCCGAGCAGGCTGCTGTGCGGCAAGCAGTGGCAGATATTTTCACCTGTGGTGGACAAGTGGATTGGAAGCATCGCGAACCACGGGGCAAACTCGTTTCCCTGCCCGCCTATCCGTGGCAGCGCAAACCGCTCTGGCGCGAATCCCTGTGGCAAGCCCAGGATCGCCTGGAATCGCAACAGGATCCGTTGTGCGCCGACGGTGGCGCCGATCTCAACCTGAACCGCGTCAACTATCTGTTCGATCACAAAGTCGATGGCGCGGCCATCATGCCGGCGGCTGCTTATCTTGAGGCCTTGTGCGAAAAGGCCCGTCAACGCTGGCCGCAGACCGACGCACATTGCGGCTGGAGCCTGCGCAACATCAGCATCCATGAAGCCTTGATCCTGAATCACGATCGCCCAACGCGACTTCAGGTTGTATTCGACGAGTTCAGCAACAAGGCAAAACTGCTGGCCATCGATACCCAGGCCGACAGGGCGCCCGTTGTGCACGCCGATGCGCAGATTTATCCGCTGTCCATCAAGCAGCCCCGCCATCTGGGCACCAACGTACTGCAGGAGTTTTCCGGCGAATCCGTTGATGTGGATACCCTGTACCAGGAACTGCGAGATCTGTCCCTGCAATACGGCCCGGCGTTCCGCTCCATCGTCGGGTTGAAGCGCAACCGGCAACGGGCTGAAGTGTTGGCAACCTTACAACGGCCAGACTGTGCAGGCGAGGACACCTCGGCCTACATACTGCACCCATCGCTGCTCGATGGCTGTTTCCAGTCTGCACTGAGCCTGATGGAAACCAACGACGGCGCCTATCTGCCGGTTTCCCTGGATTCACTGCTGGTATTCGATGCCGCCAAGGAAAAAATCATCTGCCATGCCCGCATCGTTGCCGGCGATGCTGCACGTATCCTGTGCGACTTCGATCTCGCCGATGAAGAGGGTGTTATTTTCGCCACCATCCAAGGCCTCAACTGCGTTGCCATGCGTGGGAAAACCGATAGTAGCAGCTTGCCCAAAGGCGATTATCAGCGAGTGTGGAATGCCCTGCCACCGCTGGAAAAGCTGGATCGGAATATTGGCCTGCTGGCAATCATCGCGAATCCTGCCGATCGTCTGGCCGACGCACTTGCAGAAGTCTGCCGCAGTGTTGACACCCCGTTCCAACGTTTTGCTGTGGGCGAGTTGCACGACACCGCCACGCTGAACGCGGCTACCCATGTTGCGGTGCTCGCCGACGCGGGGCTGAAAGGCAACCCCGATCCGACCGGCCAACATTCAGTGGAAGATCTGCTGCGAGTGGTGCACGGACTGATTCACAATCAACAGCGCTGCAAACTGCGCGTAGTAACCCGCCAGGCAGCATCAATCCTGGCAAACGATCAGGTGATCCCGGCGCAAACTGCGGTTGCCGGATTCGTGCGGGTGGTGCGCAATGAGCAGGAATCGCTGGATGCAGCCATGATCGATGTTGCCAGCGAAGAAGATCTCTATCATCAGGCCCAGTGTCTGTTCATCGAGATGTTGAACGCTGACACCATCGATGAGATCGCGCTGCGCAATGGCCAGCGTTACGGTGTGGAGCTGGTGCGTTCGGCGGTACTCGAACAGGAACAGACCACGATAGTGGAAAACCTGGATAGCACGCCTGTCCTGATCGAAAAGAAAGGTTCTGTCTTCACCGCCCGCGTACTGCCACAGGAAAGTCAGGTTGCATCTACCCAGTACCAGATCCGCGTCACGCAGCTGGCATTCAAACCCGTCAACGAAAATCTGATGGGAATCTACGGCGTCGTCATTCTGGCAGGCGCAGCTACCACACAGTTCAAACAAGGCGATCGAGTGTACGGCATCGTCCCTTGTCAGTTGGCATCACGGATTGTAGTGTCCGAGCAGGACGCGATTCTGGTGAAAGCGAACAACACCTCTGACCCTGAACTGCAAGCAACAGCCGCCATCATTGAAGCCCAGGCGGCGCTGATCGAACAATCCTGCGGCGATCTGAAAAGCACTCACGTGCTGGTGGAAGACAGCGCGCTGGGTGCAGCGCTCGCCCGTCGACTGACCCGCAATGGAGCCCAGGTGGTTTCGTTCGATGGCTATGACGCTGCTTCGGACACGCGATTTCATCTTATCGCTGGGCCCCTGGCGCGGTGGAGCCGCGAGATCGGTTTCGCCAATCTGCTGCGAGGCGGCTGCCTGGTGGATCTGAGTGACACGCAAGCACCGTTTGCGCTGCCGCAACAGTGCGGGCAGTTCATACGCTGCCCACAAGATCTGCACGGACTGCAGAAGAACCGCCATTTCCCGGCCATGCTGGAATCCGTGATCACCGACGCGGCCAACGGCTTGATTCCTCCGTCTGCCAAAATCGCGGTTAAGCATTTGCTGGAACAGGCTGCCACTCTGCGCCCGGATGCGTGGCAGGAAGTGTCGTTCAATGGACAGCAAGCGCCATTCGCCGCCGTCCTGCCGGAAGCACCACAGTTTTCCCGTGATGGGTTGTATCTGGTGACAGGCGGATTCGGCGGACTCGGTGCAGAAGTGGCCCATTGGCTGGCATCGAACGGTGCAGGTCATATCGCATTGGTGAGCCGGCGTGGCGCGGCATCACCCAATGCCGACACGTTGATTCAACGCCTGCAGGACGAAGGCGCGAAGGTCACCGGCCATGCCGTGGATATGGCCGACAGCGCTGCAGTGCGGGATCTGATGCAAACGCTTTGCATTGGCAACCCATCGCTGAAAGGCATCTTTCACGCAGCAGGCGTGCTGGAAGATCAATTGCTCACCGACATGAAACAAGCCGACATCGCCAAGGTGATGGCCGTGAAAGCCGGCGGTGCCCATGCGCTGCACCAATGCCTGCAGGCGCTGAAAACGCATGTTGATCACTTCGTGCTGTTTTCATCGATCGCGAATCTGGTCGGTAACAGTCGCCAGGCCAACTACTGCGCTGCCAATGGATTCCTCGATGGCCTGGCCCATCAGCGTCGCGCCCTGGGATTGAATGCCCTGAGCATCAATTTTGGTGCCATCGCGGAGGTCGGCATGCTCGAAGGCGATGCCCGTGTCGAACAGCACCTGACCCAGATCGGCCTTGCACCGTTGAAAGTATCGGCCGCGCTGCGCGGCGTTGGACGCGCCATGATGCAAAACCAGACTCAGATCGCCATCGCAGAAAAAATCGCGTGGGAACGCTGGGCGGCTTATGAAGCGGTCGGTGGCAATTCACCCGCATTCAGTAAGCTGGTGGCAGAAAGCCGCAAGGCCCAAAGTGGTGACGCCTCGCTGGTGGAACAGCTGCATCACGCCATCAAAGCCATGCCAGAGGAAGAAGCCCATCAAGTTTTGCGTACGGTGATTGCCGATGTCATCGCCATGGCCCTTAAAACCTCTGCCGAACGGCTCAAGCCCGAACTGGCATTCGATTCCTTCGGCGTCGATTCGCTCATGTCCACCGAGATCCAGATCCAGCTGCTGCAGGCTATCGGTATCAGTTACTCCGTCGTCGAACTGCTAGGCCACGCCACCATCAACAGCCTGGTGGAAAAAGCCTTCAACGAAATCACTATCCAATAATGGGAGCATCCCGACATGACTATTGCACACACACCGATTGACAACCTGCTCAATCAGATTCGCTCGAAACTGGTATCGGCGCAGCCGCTGGCCCAGGCCAGCGAAACCCTCAAGGTGGAAGACTATGCAGAGCACGCACTGCTGCAACGCATTCATTCCCTGTACAACCAGAACTCGTCGTTGCGCAACCCATATTTCCAACCACGCAATGGCACAGTGTCCAGCGTACTGCAAATCGATAACGAAGATTACGTCACGTTCTCCAACTACAACTACCTGGGACTTTCCAACGACCCACGGGTGAAGGCTGCAGCCTGCGACGCCATCCATCAATACGGCACTCACGCAGGTGCTGCCCGCATGGTGGGCGGTGAAATCGAACTGCACCGCGAACTGGAACAGGAACTGGCGGAGTTCAGCGGATTCGAAGCAGCCACGGTGGGCGTCGGTGGCTACAGCACCAACGTGTCGGCCATCGGCTATCTGCTCGACAAACGGGACCTGATCCTGCACGACGAGTATATGCACAACAGCGGCGTAAAAGGTGCCGTGATGTCCGGCGCACGGCGCATTGCTTTCCCCCACAACGACATGGAAGCGTTGAAGCGCCTGCTGGCAGAAAATCGCAGCCAGCATCGCAAAACCGTCATCCTGGTGGAAGGCGCATACAGCATGGATGGCGATCTGGTGGATCTGCCTGCAGTGGTGGAACTGAAAAATGAGTTCGGCGCCTGGCTGATGATCGACGAAGCGCATTCCTGTGGCACCGTTGGTGCCACAGGTCGCGGCGTTTGCGAGCATTTCAATGTGCCAACATCCGAAGTCGAATTGATCGTGGGCACCCTGTCGAAAAGTTTCGCCAGCTGCGGCGGCTTCCTGGCTGGTTCCAGCAAACTGATCGAACTGCTGCACCACTTCTGCCCAGGGCTGTTGCTGTACAGCACCGGTATCAGCCCCGCCAATGCCGCCGCCGCGCTCGCAGCCGTTCGGCTGGCCAAAGCAGAGCCGGAGCGGGTTACCCGTCTGCAGCACAATTCCATCCGGTTCAAACAGCTTGCCGAAATGAAAGGACTCGATTGCCGCACCAGCGTGCCTGGCGTTCCGATCGTGCCCATGATGATCGACGACGAAAACGCCCTGCGCCTGATGTCGCTGCTGCTGGAAAGCCGTTTCATCGCCCACGCTGTCATGCACCCGGTGGTGCCCCGCGACGCGGCGCGGCTGCGCTGCTTTATCAGCGCCGATCACAATGAAGCCCAGATGTCCGGGATGCTGGATATCATCGCCCGCGAATCCCTCCAACCCAATCAGACTGCCAAGGGCCAATGACATGCTGAAGATATCTTGTTGTTCCGCACTTTTGACCACGTTGTTGATCGCGCCCACCATTCTGGCCAGCACCGGCATCACCGACAAAAACGCGCGCGGCCGCGAAATCGCTTACACCGTCGACAGCAAGGACGCCGGCTATGTCGATTTTGTGGTAGTGGGAAAAATGACAGTCAAGCGGCCTGGCGGTGTCAGCGCCACCCGTGAATTCGAGATGAATACACTCGAAGTGCGCGATGACGGTGACAAGCGTCTGGTGGTGTTCTCCAAGCCGCGAGACCTGGCGGGCTTTGTGTCGCTCACCCACACCCATCCCAGTGCACCCGACGACCAGTGGATTTTCCTGCCCGCCACCAAGCGCTCCAAGCGCCTGGCATCGCGGGATAAAACCGGTTCCTTTGCCGGTTCGGAATTTTCCTACGAGGATATCGCCACCTGGGAACTGTCGAATTACGACTACGAGTTCATCCGCGACGAACCCTGTGGCGAACCCGCTATCACCTGCCATACCATCGCCAATATTCCCAAGTACGCCTACTCCGGGTATGAAAAGCTGGTGGAAACCATCGATCCCCGCATCTGGCAACCCGTCCAGATCGTGTACTTCGATCGCCAGGGCCGCGAACTGAAACGTCTGCAGTTTTTTGACTATCAGCAGTTCGAAGGCAAACACTGGCGCCCCGGCCGCATCGTGATGACCAATGCCAACGATGGTTCAGAATCGGAAATCATCTGGGAAAACTATCGCTTCAAAACCGGCCTGCGGGAATCCGACCTGACTGAAGCCCGCCTGGAGTATTGGTCTCGATGAAGCAGGCCCGTTCCACGATCGAATCCACAGTGCTGCTCTCCGCAGCACTGCTGTTTTCCCTGGACGCCATCGCGCAGATGCCGCGTGGTCATATCGGTGTGGATGCGTTGTATTTTCCGGATGATCCACTGTTCCCGGAACAGAGCACCGCCTCCACCATCCCCAGCGTGCTGGGCAGCCTGGACTGGACAACCGATCTGACACGGGATACCCGCTTCGATCTGGGTGCCTACCTGCGCGTTGCGCGTCATACGCAGGACAAGATTTCCGGCGACATCAAGGAAGCCGTCATCCGTTCACGCATCGATCGTACCGACATCAAGCTGGGCATTCTGCAGGAAAACTGGAGCATTCTGGAGGCATGGAACCCCATCGACCTGCTGAACCAGCGTGATATGGTTGAGGATTTTCAGGGCGACGTCAAACTGGGACAGCCCGGCGTGACGGCGAGCACCTTCTATCAGGATCTGGTGATTTCCGCCTGGGTGCTGCCCTATACCCGTGAACGCCGCATCGCAGAACAGAAAGATCGACTGCGCACTTTGTCCGCCCCGCTAATAGACAGCGTCTTCGAAAACGGACAGTCCGATAGCAGTTTTGCGCTGCGCTTTCAGTATCGGTTGGGGGATTTCGACATCGCCGCGTCGCAATTCTGGGGACACGCCCGCGAGCCGATCTATCAGCCGGTGCTGCAGCAGTCGACACTGGTGGGCTTTGACGAGGTTTATGAGGAAATTGCGCAATCCGGGCTGGAACTTCGATACGTTGCGGGCGACACCGTATTAAAGGCAGAGCTGATCAGCCAAACCGGAGGATCGGACAGTTTCGTCGGCAGCGGCATCGGATCTGAAACCACGTTCAACCAGATCACTGACGGGTTTTCCTCCATCACCGTCTACCTGGAAGCCTACTACGACACGCGCAACGAGCTTGCACCCTTGACGCCGTTTCAGCGGGATGTGTTTGTTGGCTTTCGCTACAACACCAACGACGTGAACGATACGCTGCTGGATGTTCGCTACACCCATGACGTGGAATTCCACTCCGACCTGATCGATGTGCGGGCATCGAGAAGGCTGGGAGGTGCACAAACCATTTCCGCTCAAATTCTGTTACCACAATCAGTGTCTGAAGACCCTGCACTGAAGGGATTTGAAAATGACCCGTACTTCAAGCTCAGCTGGGCCTGGTACCTGTAATAAAAACATTGTCGATAGGGAGATTTCACAGATGAACAATACCGCCCAGGCGGCACGGCAGCATGGTAACCCTGACTCGGTCGTGCAGCAGATAGTCTTTCGCTACGTCAACTGGTTGGTGGCCAATCCCAAATCGGTGCTGCTGGGATCGCTGATCGTCGCAGCAATACTGATATCCGGGATGTCCCAGCTCACGTTCCGCAGCGACAACCGCGTCTTCTTTGCGGACGACAACCCGGATCTGGTCCAGCTTGAGCAGTTCGAACAGCTTTACGGTCGCGACGATAATCTGATTTTCGTGATCAAGGCCAACGCAGGGGATTTATTCACGCCCGAGCGCCTGCATGCCATCAACGAAATCACCGATGCTGCGTGGTCGTTACCTGCTGTAAAACGGGTGGATTCTGTGACGAACTTCCAGCGGGTTCGGGCGCTGGATGATGATATCGAGATCGATCACCTCGCACGCTCTGGCGATCCGGTATCGGTTGCGCAGGCCAAACAACTCAAGGCAGATGCGGTGCTGGAACCGCTGCTAATCGATCGTTTGCTGTCAAAAGACGGAACCTTGGGGCTGGTAGTGGTTCAATTCCGCTTTCGGGCAGCCACCGCATCTGATCAGTCACAAGCCGCCATCGCGGCGGGTCATGCCGTGCTGCAGCAGTACCGCGTCGCATATCCCGATCTTGAAATAGGCCTGTCCGGTTCAGTGGCACTTGATCACGCCTTTGTGGAAGCCAGCACGTTCGACAGCTCGGTATTGCTACCGATCATGGTGGTGGCATTGCTGCTGATCATCGCATTCTCGCTGCGATCAGCCGCAGGTGCTGCGGCTACTTTTCTGGTGATCGCGCTGAGCACCGTGTGCGCGCTGGGTCTGGCGGCAATGTGCGGCGTTCCGCTCTCATCCCCCAGCGTAATCGCGCCCAATATCATCCTTACGCTGGCAACCTGCGATTGTATCCACATGTGCGCCGGCATGATGCGGTTGCGCCGCAGCGGACTCGACCGGCGAGAAGCAGTGAAAGAGTCGTTACTGGAATGCTGGTGGCCGGTCACGCTGACCACGATCACCACAGCCATTGGATTTCTCACCCTGGTTTTCAGTGCCGTTCCGCCCTTTGCCCACCTGGGCATCATCGTCGCCATTGGCTCCCTGGTGGCGTGGCTTTTTTCCGTTACCTTCTTCCCAGCCCTGCTGTGCCTGTTGCCCTGGCGCGCGAATGCCGTCTCACTACCGGCAGAGCAATTCAGCATCGGTATCGCGCGGCTGGTTACTCACAGGCCCTATTTTTTTGTAACGGCCATCAGCGTTGCCACCGTGGCCCTTGGCGCTCTGGCGTTCACCAATGTGCTGGATGATCGTTACGTTCGCTACTTCGATCACAGCTACAGTTTCCGCGTCGCAACCGATCGCATGAACGAAGACCTGGGCGGTTTCTATATCCTGGAATTTTCACTGGATTCCCAGGAAACCGATGGTATTTCCAATCCGCAATATCTGCAGGAAGTCGATGCATTCGCCCAATGGTTGCGGGCACAACCGGGAGTCACCCATGTGCATGGTTTACCTGACATCATGAAAACCATCAATCGCGCCATGCAAGGCGGTGCTGCATCTGAATATCGCCTGCCTGCCAATCGCGATCTGGGGGCGCAGTATCTGGCGCTTTACGAAATGTCGTTGCCATTTGGTACCGATCTGCGCAATCAGCTCACAGCAGACAAACGCCAGAGCCGGCTGTCTGTCAGCCTCAACGACATTTCCACCGGCGAAATGACAGATCTGCAGGCGCGCGCGGAACAATGGGCGTCCCATCACACCAGGTTGATTGCTGTCTCAGCAAAGGCCACTGGAACGTCGCTGCTGTTCGCTCACATTGGCAACCGCAACATTCAGGAAATGCTGCGCGGCATGGCCGTAAGCGTTCTGGTGGTGTGGGTAATCTTCGTTCTCGCTTTCCGTTCGCTTTCACTCAGCCTTGTCGGCACTGTCGCCAATTTTGCCCCCTGCATGGCGACACTCGGCATATGGGCACTCATCGACGGAGAAGTCGGCATGGCTGTCGCCACCGTGGCCGCAGTTACGTTCGGAATCGTGGTGGACGCCACCATCCACATGCTGACGTGTTTTTCGCGATTGCAGCGCGAAGAAAACTGCAGCACAGAAGCCGCCGTACAGGGTGCGTTCAAAACTGTTGGCCCAGGGTTGATCGCCATGACATTGGCCCTTGCTGTCGGCTTTGCTTGCCTGGCCTTTTCAGGCTTCCAAATCAATGCCTGGATGGGAATGATGGCGGCACTGACCATATTCGTGGCCTTGCTGTTCGATCTGCTGTTCATTCCCGCCATTCTTCTCGTATTGAAACTGGGCGAAAAACCCGAACCTGCTCTGGCGCTGGAAGCACAATGACATGAACGCATCTTCCCTGTTGGTAACACCGGAAAGAAGGCTGGGGGCCGCCTTCCGCCTGTTCTGTTTTCCATTCGCTGGAGGTGACATGACGACTTTTCTGCCCTGGCTGCCATATCTGGACAGGCGGATTGAACTGGTGATCGCTCAGCTGCCGGGTCGGGGCAGGCGCAGCCAGGAAAAGCCCTTCAGTCAAATGGATCTGCTGATAGACGAACTGTTCGGCGCAATGCTGACGCAGCTAGACAAACCGTTTGCCTTCTTCGGCCACAGCATGGGCAGCAAAATCGCCTATGAACTTGCCCGGCGCCTGCAACAGAACCACTTTCCCACGCCGGAGCATTTCTTTGCATCCGGCAGTGGGGCACCCTGCGTGCCGCGACGTGCGGCACACATCCACCGCCTGCCGGACGCCGCATTCATCGAACGCATCACCAAACTGTCCGGTGTGCCCCAGGCGGTGCTGGACAATGCAGAACTCATGCAATTCCTGCTGCCCATGCTGCGGGCTGACTTCAAACTGGTGGAAACCTACAGTGCAAAACCCGACGGCAAGCTGCCCTCCAGCCTTACCCTTCTGGGCGGGATGTCAGACGTTCTGGTGGCTGTCGATGATCTGCGTCAATGGATGCCCCTGTTCGAGCAACCGGGGCCGCTGCTGCTATTCGAAGGCGGGCATTTCTTTATCGGCCAACACACTGGCGAGCTCGTGGAGATAGTAAATTCCACTGTATTCCCCGCAGAGTGTCGTCGCTACGGCTAAATGCGCACCCAGGAAAATTTTCTATCCATTCTTTCGGCTGAAATCTAAACTCCAGTTATAGTGAACACTTTCTGAATGCTGACAATGGAGCTGCACTATGCGTCGCTGGAACGGCTGGGGTGACGAGAGCACCGATTTCCCCCTCAAACCCTCGGCACAACGCTTTCTGGCGGACATGATCGGGCCCGGCCATCGCCTGCCCGACGCCAGCCTGCAGGATGTGATGGCCAAGGTTCCGCCGTCGCGCCTGCCTCACCATCCGCTGATTGTCACCGACGCCGAAACCCGCGTACGTCATGCCCGCGGCCAAAGCCTGGCGGACTGGCTCGCCCTGCGCAGCGGTGAATTTGGCGTGTTT
The DNA here is from genome assembly GCA_020062665.1 of Pseudomonadales bacterium. Taxonomy (GTDB): domain Bacteria; phylum Pseudomonadota; class Gammaproteobacteria; order Pseudomonadales; family Ketobacteraceae; genus Ch67. Next base: position 42,878 of record JAGUVW010000061.1, on the reverse strand, counting down.
CCCGATGGCGTGGCGTTTCCGGTGAATGCGCTGCAAGTGCGGGAACTGTTGCATTATGCGCTGCAGCAGAAGGTGTCTGTGATTCCCTATGGCGGCGGTTCGTCGGTGGTGGGACACATCAATCCGGCAGCAGGCGACAGGCCAGTGCTCACCATCAGCCTCACCAATATGAATCGTCTGCAACACCTGGATCGCGAAAGCCAGATCGCCACTTTTGGCGCCGGCACACCGGGGCCGCTGGTGGAATCGCAACTGAAACCCATGGGCTACACCCTGGGACATTTCCCGCAATCCTGGGAGCTGTCCACCATCGGTGGCTGGGTGGCGAGCCGTTCCAGCGGCCAGCAGTCCCTGCGCTATGGTCGCATCGAGCAGCTGTTTGCCGGCGGCCACATCGAAACACCGGTGGGCACGCTGGATATTCCCACCATTCCGGCGTCGTCTGCCGGGCCGGACATCCGCGAGATGATTCTGGGCTCGGAAGGCCGCCTGGGCATCATCACCGACGTGAAGGTGCGCGTCACGCCGCTGCCGGAACAGGAAGATTTTCACGTGGTGTTCTTTCCCAACTGGGAAGAAGCCACCGCCGCCGTGCGCACGCTGGTGCAACTCAAAATTCCGCTTTCGATGATGCGCGTGTCCAACGCCCGCGAAACCTGGACACAACTGCAGCTTGCGGGCCACCCCACTGCCATCGGTCTGCTGGAAAAATACCTGGGCCTGCGCGGCGCCCGTTCCGAAAAATGCATGTTCACCTTCGGCCTCACCGGAAGCAAGCTGTACTGCAAGGCAGCGATGGAACTGGCGCGTCCGGTCATCAAGGAATACGGCGGCATTCACACCGGCACCCTGCTGGGAAAAAAATGGCTGGAGAACCGCTTCCGCTCACCCTATCTGCGCCACGGCCTGTGGGAAAACGGCTATGCTGTGGACACGCTGGAAACCGCCGTGGACTGGAGCAATGTCACCACTGCCCTCGGCGCCATCGAATACGCATTGCAGAACGGGCTCAATAGCAGCGGCGAAAAGGTGCACGTGTTTACCCATTTGTCCCACCTCTACACCCAGGGCTCCAGCATTTACACCACCTATGTGTTCCGTTGCGGTGAAACCTACGGCGAAACCTTCCAGCGCTGGAAGACCCTGAAAGCGGCGGCATCGGAACAGATCGTCAAACACGGCGGCACCATCAGCCATCAGCATGGTGTGGGCGTCGATCACGCGCCCTATCTGGCGGCAGAAAAAGGCGCGCTCGGCATCGCGGCCATTCGTTCCCTGTGTGACCGCTTCGATCCACAAGGCATCATGAATCCCGGCAAACTGCTGCAGGAGTAACGATGAGCACGCTGGGCGATCGCACGCAGATTTGGGATTCACTTAAAGACAAACGTCGCTTCGACATCATCGTGATCGGCGGCGGCATCACCGGTGCCGGCATTCTGCGGGAAGCCACGCGCCAGGGCCTGAATGCACTGCTGGTGGAGCAACAGGATTTCGCCTGGGGCACGTCGAGCCGTTCTTCGAAGATGGTGCACGGTGGCCTGCGCTACATCGCGCAAGGTGACATCGGTCTCACCCGTCATTCCGCGCTGGAGCGGGAACGCCTGATCCGCGAAGCTCCCGGCCTGGTGGAACGCATGGGTTATCTGTTTCCGATCCGCAAGGGGCAGTTTCCCGGCAAGATGGCGTTCAACACCTTGCTGGCGCTCTACGACAAGCTGGCCGGCATCAAGACCCATGGCTGGCACGAAGCCGACACGGTACTGAAGAAGGTGCCCGGCCTGCGTCGCGACGGTTTGAAGGGCGCCAGCTATTACACCGATGCCGTCACAGATGATGCGCGCCTGGTATTGCGGGTGCTGCAGCAAGCCTGCAGCGAAGGCGGCCAGGTGCTTAATTACACCAGAGCCATCGCGCTGCTGCGTCACAACAATGGCCCTGTCACTGGCGTGACACTGCATGACGAAATCAGTGGCGAAACGTTTGACGTGCACGCCAGCGCCGTAATAAACGCCACCGGCGCCTGGGTGGATGCCTTGCGCGAATCCGTCGCCCACGAACGCACCATTCGCCCTCTGCGCGGCAGTCACATCATCATTCCGGCAGAAAAAATTCCCGTGCAGGAAGCGCTGACCCTGTTCCACCCCCGCGACAAGCGCGCCACGTTCATTTTTCCGTGGGAAGGCGTCACCGTGATCGGCACCACCGATCTGGATCACCCCCGTTCACTGCAGGAAGAACCCGGCATCACCGCCGACGAAGTGGACTACCTGCTGCAACTGGCACAGGATCAGTTTCCCGACGCCAACGTTTCAGCATCCGACATCATTTCCACCTACGCGGGCGTGCGCCCGGTGATCAGCAAGGATCGCAGCAAAGACCCATCGAAGGAAAAACGCGATCACCAGGTGTGGGTGGATCAGGGCCTGGTGAGTGTCAGCGGCGGCAAGCTCACCACGTTCCGCCTGATTGCGCGGGACACGCTGCAGGCCGCCAAGCCGTTTCTGCAGGGTGTTGCCTTCAACAACGACGCCGAGGATGTTTTCCAGCACAGCGCGCTGACACCGCAACAGCTGAATCTGCAGGATCAGGATCGCGCCCTGCGTTTGATCGGCCGCTACGGCAACGCAGCCAAAACGCTGCTGGCATCAGCATCAGAACAGGAACGCGAGCCCATCGCCGGCACGGCATTCTGTCTGGCAGAAATGCGCTGGAGCTGTCGCAACGAACAGATCGTGCATCTGGATGATCTGCTGCTGCGTCGCACCCGCGTGGGCCTGCTGCTGCAGAACGGTGGCGAAGCCATTTTCGACGCCGTAAAAACTATCTGCCAACAGGAACTGCACTGGAGCGACATGCACTGGCAACAGGAACTGCAACGCTACCGGCAACTGTGGCACCGCTTTTACTCGCTTCCCGACACAAAACATGACCGCTAACAACGACAAATCCTATGTGCTGGCGATCGACAACGGCACCCAGAGCGTGCGGGCGCTGATATTCGACCTGCACGGCCAGCTGATCGCCAAAAGCAAAGTGCCACTGGAAGCCTATTTTTCGGTGAATCCCGGCTGGGCAGAACAGCATCCCGAGTATTACTGGAACAGTCTGTGTCAGGCCTGCCAGCAATTGTGGCGGATGATCGATTTCCCCCGTTCGCGCATTGCGGCAGTGGCGCTCACCACCCAGCGCGCCACAGTGATCAATCTGGACAAGCACGGCCATCCGCTGCGGCCCGCGATTGTCTGGCTGGATCAACGCCGGGTCGATGACCTTGCGCCCATGGGCGGGGCCTGGGACAAGCTCATCAAACTCAGCGGCCAGGGCGACACGCTGAATTATTTTCGCAGCCAGGCAGAATGCAACTGGCTCGCGCAGCAGCAGCCGGACATCTGGCAGCAAACCCATAAATATCTGCTGCTGTCCGGCTACCACACCTACAAACTCACCGGGCGTTTCGTGGATTCCGTGGCGGCGCAGGTGGGCTATCTGCCGTTCGACTTCAAACGTTTCCGCTGGGCCGGCCTGGCGGACTGGAAATGGCAGGCGCTCACGATCCGGCGGCAGCAGTTGCCGGATCTGGTGCCGCCAGGACAAACCCTGGGCCGCATCAGCGACAAGGCAGCCGAAGAAACCGGTATTCCCGCCGGACTGCCACTGATTTCCGCCGGCGCCGACAAAGCCTGCGAAGTGATCGGCTCCGGCTGTCTGACACCGGACATGGGCAGCCTCAGCTACGGCACTACCGCCACCTTCAACACCACCAATCCGCGTTATCTGGAAACCATCAAGATGGTACCGCCCTATCCTGCCGCGATTCCCGGCGCCTACAACACCGAAATCATCGTGCAGCGCGGCTACTGGATGGTGAACTGGTTTCGCAAGGAATTCGGCCAGCGCGAAGAGCTGCAGGCGAAGGAAAGGGGCATTGAGCCGGAACAATTGTTCGATGAATTGCTGAAAGAAGTGCCCGCCGGATCGATGGGCCTGATGCTGCAGCCGTACTGGTCGCCCGGCGTGCGTCAGCCCGGGCCGGAAGCCAAAGGCGCCATCATCGGTTTCGGCGACGTGCACACCCGCGCCCACATTTATCGCGCCATCATCGAAGGACTTGCCTACGCACTGCGGGAAGGCAAAGAAAAAGTCGAACAGCGCAGTGGCATCAAAATAAAAACCCTGCGTGTGTCAGGCGGCGGCTCCCAAAGCGACGAAGCCATGCAGATCACCGCTGACATTTTCGGCATGCCCGCCGAGCGGCCCCACACCTATGAAACCTCGGGTCTGGGTGCTGCCATCAATGCGGCTGTCGGCGCCGGCTTGTATCCGGATCACGCCACCGCGATCCACCACATGACCCATCGTGGCGACACCTTTCACCCCAACGCAGCGAACCGCCGTCTGTATAACAAGCTCTACCACGAGGTGTACCAGAAAATGTATGAAAACCTCAGCCCGCTGTACCGGGCTATCCGCCACATCACTGGCTATCCGCGCTGACAGCACGTTCCAGCGAATCCAGAATCGAACAATGGGTGGCAGGCTCGGCGCCGCCGCAGCACTGATCGGAAATCCGCTTCAGCGCGCGATGCATCCGCTGCAGCTCGGCGATCTTTTCCTCGATGCTGGCGAGCTTGGCTTCTGCCAGCTCCTTCACCTCGGAACAGGGATGATGGTCGCGATCGATGCGCAGTGACAGCAGCTCACGGATTTCCTGCAGACTGAAACCCAAGGCTTTCGCTTTCAGAATGAACTGCATCTGCTGCACGGCGGACTGATCGTACTCGCGATAGCCGGCATCGGTGCGGAACGAAGGCCGGATCAGGCCTTCCTTTTCGTAGTAACGCAGAGTGTCGATGCGCACCCCGCTGGCTTTGGCAATCTGGCCGATCTTCATGAACACTCACCTGCAATCAAGCGCGTGAATGGAGTATAAACCCTGGAGTCGACACCAGAGTCAATCCTGTCTGGATTCAGCCGTACATGGCCCGCGTGGTGGCAGATACCAGCCTCACGGCCCACTTGCGCGGCAACAATCGGCTCAGCAGCGCCGCCGACCAGGCATTGCCGCGGCCCGCCACCTGGACAGGCCCGTTGCCCAATCCATCCAGAGCACCACGCACGGTGTCGGACATTTCCATCACCGTCACCATCCGGGCTTTGTCCAATTTGGGCCGCGAACCGACAAATCCAGGCGTGCGGGTTGATCCCACCAGATAGCCCAGCACATCCACGCCTGTGTCGCGCAGCTCTTCCCACAGGCCTTCGGCAAAAATCAGATTCCAGGCTTTGGTGGCCGCGTAATTGGCGACGTGCGCCGTGCCTTGCAGTGCCGACAGCGACGACACGAACAGCAAACCACCCCGCCCCCGTTGCACCAGCTGCGGTACGAAATGATGGGTCAGCATCAACGGTGCACGCACATTCACATCCACCACCGCCAAATGATCTGCCAGCGGCTTGTGCTGGAACAATCCCAGCCCGCTGATGCCCGCATTGTTGATCACCAGCCCCACGTCCAGACCGCTCGTGGCAGCCAGGATCGGCGTCATGAAATCTGCCTGCGTCAGATCCACCGTCACTGTTCGGATCTCAACACCAAAAGCGCCACGCAACTCTGCCGCAACCGCATCCAAACCCGCCGTGTCCACATCGACGATTACAACGTTGAGTGCGCGCGCGGCCAGCTGCCGGGCATACTCCGCACCCAGCCCATTGCCTGCACCCGTCACCAGCGCCCACGGCCCATAACGTTCGATAAAATCAACCATTGCGAATCACCGCTGCCAGATGTTCACTCCACATGGCATACGCCGCCGGGCCAGGATGAAAACCATCGGCCGCCATGTATTGAAGATCAAACGGAAACGCGACATCGACAAACTGACAATAGGGATGCTGAATCGCCATTCTTCGCAGCTGTCGGCGCAGCGTGTTTGCGCGCAATCCCAACCACCAGCGCAGTGGCTGCGGCAGCGCCGGAAAAAAATGCATGGGCGGCAGACTGGAAAACAGAATCTTGCGCGCCTGGAAGCGATCCACCAGCAGATCCGCAATGGCCTGCAGATTCTGCTGCCAGCGTGCCGTCGACGTGCGTCCGGTGACATCGTTCACCCCCACCGAAATCACCACTACGTCGAATGTCGCCGCAGGTTCGGCCTGCAGACGTGCCAGCACTTCGGCGGAATCGTGTCCGGTAGTGGCCAGCAACTGCCAGTGCACCCGGTAAAACGTGCCCAGGGCTGCCACCAGTTTTCCCGACAACGCTTCGGCCTGGGATTCAACACCAACACCCGCCGCAGCGGAATCGCCCAGAATCAACAGGCGCAAATCCGGGCCCGTTCCCCATACCCCTTGCCGGGCACCTTCCGGTTCCGGCAGCAGCGGCGTAACCCGGCGCACCCACATCCCCTGCAACAGAAACACTGGCGACAAAACCAGCGTAGCCAAATGATAGAGCATCCAAGTCCCCCTCTCACGAGACGGTACAATACTGCCATTCGTCAAATTTTCATTCACTATTTTTCATGCCGTTGGACAGCAAAAGCAAAAAGAACTAAGTTCGGGATGCGAAACCTATAACGCTTGGAGGCACATCTATGAAACGCGTAACAACACTCGCGCTGGCAATAGCAGCCGCAACCCTGTCGTCAGCAGCACTGGCGGGTGGGGAAAGCGGTCTCTATATCGGGGGCTCCGTGGGATCCACCGAGATTTCGGAAGAAGGGCTCGACGATACCGCCAACGGCTACAAGATTTTTGCGGGCTACAACTTCGGCATGGTACCTGTTGTAAACCTGGCAGCCGAGGTCAACTACATCGACTTTGGCTCCTTCGACGGCGATGAAGATTCAACGTCCCTGGATGCCGACGCCTGGACCTTGTCTGCATTACTGGGCTTCGACCTTGGCCCGGTGGGTATTTTTGCCAAGGCCGGCTACTTTGCCTGGGACGCCGATGTAGATTCCGACTTTGGCAGTGCATCCGAGGATGGCACCGACCCCGCCTACGGTGTGGGCGCCAAGTTCCAACTCGGCTCTTTTGCCTTGCGGGCTGAGTACGAAATCTATGACCTGGATGGCGTCGACATCGATTTCTATTCCATTGGTGCGTCCTATACGTTCTGATGTTTTCCACTGTGCGGAAGGCGTCCCCCACCTTCCGCACCTCCCGCCCTGACTCCCTCCTTTTTTTCCAATTGATCGTTACCGCCATTGTGCTGCCCTGCCTCGATACCGCTAGAATCCAACCCTGAACGCTCCACGTTGCAAGGATCCCGTCCATGATGGAAATTCTGAAGGCAGGCAAAGACCTGCGCAGGCTCAACGAACTCAGCAACATCCTGATCAAATACGGCTTCGGCGACCTGATCCGCCGGGTGGGTCTGGCCGCCAGCCTGGAGCGCGCCGGCAAGCTGATCCGCTATCAGATGTCCGAGGACTTCCTGCATCTGGAACCGCCGGAGCGTGCCCGTCGCGCCATGGAGGAAATGGGGCCGTCGTTCATCAAGCTGGGACAGATCCTGGCAACCCGGGTGGATCTGTTTTCCGCCGAGTGGATCGCCGAATTCGGTCGCCTGCAGGACGATGTTCCCGCCACGCCGTTTGAGGAACTGCGTCCACAGGTGGAACGCTCCCTGGGCAAACCCATTCACGCCGTGTTCCGTTCGGTGGATGAAAAGCCCCTCGGCACCGCATCCATGGCCCAGGTGCACCGCGCCGTCACCATCACCGGCGACAAGGTGGTGCTGAAAATCCGCAAGCCCAATATCCGCGAAAAAATCGAAGCCGATCTGCGCCTGCTGAAATACGTGGCGCGGCTGGCAGAAAGCCAGTCGGTGGAACTGAAACGCTACAGCCCGTTCCAGATCGTGCGCGAGTTCGAACGCTCCCTGCTACGGGAACTGGATTTCAGTGTGGAGTGCAAGAATGCCGAGCGCATCGCCCATAACATTGCCCAGTTCAAGTTTGCAAAAATTCCCCGCATCTACTGGGAGTGGACCTGCGAAGACCTCAACGTGCAGGAATTCATCGACGGCATTCCCGCCCGCAACATCGCCGAGATCGAAGCCGCCGGCCTGGATCGCAAGCTGATTGCCAAACGCGGCGCCAAAGTGGCCTGGCACATGATGCTGGTGGACGGCTTCTTCCACGCCGATCCCCATCCCGGCAACATCCTGGTGCTGCCGCGCAATGGCATCGCGATTCTGGATTTCGGCATGGTGGGGCGCCTCTCCAACACCCGGCGCGAACAGTTGATGAAGCTGGTTCGCCACGCGGTGTTCGGCGAGATTCCCGCCGCCGTGCGCATCCTGCAGCAGTGGGCCAACAAGCCGGTGAACTTCGAGCAGCTCGTCAGTGAGTGCGAAGATTTCATGCAGAACTATTACGGTGTGCCGCTGGATCAGCTCGACATCCCGCGCATCATCGATCAGGCCGCAGAAGCGTTGCGCGTGCACGACATTTCCCTGCCACCGGACATCGCCATGCTGAGCAAGACCTGCGTGACGCTGGAAGGCTTCGGCCGCCTGCTCTACCCCCAGTTCGATCTGATGACCGAAGCCCAGGAACTGCTGAAAACCTGGGGCAAGGAGCGCTACAAACCCACCACGCTGGTGCGCAAGCTCGGCCTGCGCGCGTTCAACTATGTGGACAGCTGGTTCGACGAAGGGGAAATGCTTTCACCCCAGGAATCCCTCACCGCCGCGCCCCAGGTCGATCGTCAGATGATCGAACTGCTGGCACGCCGGCAGGAACGCCTGCGTTACCGGCAGATCCAGCTGATGGTGGCCGTGGGCTTTCTGCTGGCGTCGTGCCTGCTGATGCTGCTGCCGCAAGGCCCCAAGCTGTGGGGCATGCATGTAGTGGGCATCGTGACATTCCTGGGATCGGTGGGCGTCATCAACTGGCTGCTGCTGGCCACCTGGTGGGGCTATCGCAGCACGGAGTAAGGCTCTTTGATCCGTCGCAACTATACTGTCCGGATGAATTCAGCCAATGGACTGCAAGAGCCGCCACCAACCCCGGTGCCCGAACCGCTGGACAACCCACCCCCGGCGATCCGCTGGCACCGGTCGATTCGTTTCCGCCTGGCCGTGGGTCTGCTGGGACTGCTGGCCGTACTGGTGGGCAGCAGCATGGCCATCATCTGGCTGCGTGGCATGCCGCTGCTGCAGGAACAGCGGCATCAACTTAACGAAACCATCGGCCGCAATCTGGTCAACACCCTGCGCCAGCACTTTTCCCAGGCCCAGGCCGTCTCCCGCTCCCTGGCCCATCTGGCCGAAACCCTGCCGGCAGACGACCCCCTGATGCGGCGTGTCATTCCCCGCGTGCTGGATAACACCGATCTGCGCAACCTGATTGCCGGCGGTGGACTCTGGCCGGAACCGCACACCTTCAAACCGGAGCACGAGCGTCACAGCTTCTTCTGGGGCCGCAATGCCCACGGCGAACTGGCGTTCTACAACGGCTACAACGATCCTGCCGGACCCGGCTATCACCAGGAAGAATGGTACGTCCCGGCGAAACACCAGCAAGGATCGGATTCCTACTGGTCGCGCTCCTATACCGATCCCTATTCGCTACAGCCGATGGTCACCTGCACCACGCCGTACTTCATCGCGGAAAAATTTGCCGGCGTCGTCACCGTGGATCTCAGGCTCGAAGGCGTGCACGCCCTGATCCAGCAGACATTCAAACAGCAGCCCGGCTACGCCTTCGTGGTGGATCGCAATGACAAGTTCATCGCCTTCCCCGACATGTCGCTGGTGATCACCCGGCGCCAGGATGAAAAAGGCAAGGCCTACCAGGACTACATCTTCGCCGCCGAACTGGCACTGCAAAAACCGGTGTTCGCGCCGATTGCCGACCGCCTCGCGCTGGTATCGCACCGCAATGCCAGCCTCGCCAATCGTGACAGTGACGAGGTGAAAAAACTGGCGGATCACATCGCCGGCGCCAGCTACCAGATCGACAAGCAGGAAGCCCGCGTCATCGCCCATAACCTCAGCGGCACCCCGCCAACCGATCTGGAACTGCTGGCACAGTTCCAGGCGGGCGACGATCTGCTGCTGCGCACCGCGGTGGATGTTGCCATCTACCAGATGCCGCACACCTTCTGGAAGATCGTCGCTGTATTTCCGGTGAGCGAAACCACCCGCACTGCCAGCGCCATCAGCCGCAGCCTATCCTGGATCACTCTGGCCGGCACTGCTGTGTGGGGCCTGCTGCTGTTTTACTTTATCTGGCGTGTGTTCTTCCGCCCGCTGCGCCGCATGACCAACCGCGTGATGCGCGCCGCGCGGGAAAACCGTGAAATCGTGCTGGATCACCCGGATGACGACGAACTGGGCCAGTTCGCCTACTGGTACAACCTGCGCACGCATCAGCTCAACGACGCACTGGAAGAAGCCCGCCAAGTCAGCCGCAAACTGTCCAGCGAAAACCGCGAGCACCAGCTCACCGCCACACTGCTGGAAAAAAGCCTGGCCATGCAGCAGGCGATTCTGGACAGCGCCAACCTGATCATCATCTCCACCGACACCGCCGGCATGATACTGACCTGCAATGCCGGCACCGAAAAACTGCTGGGCTTCCGCGAAGAAGAACTGATCGGCAAAACCTTTCCCCACCAGCTCATCGACCGCGCACAACTGCAGCACTACCAGGATACGCTGCTGGCCCGTTACGGCACGCGCGTGGGCGGCTTCGACCTGTTCATCACAGCGCAGGATCGCGGCGACAAAGAAGAAAACGAATGGCTGATGACGCGAAAAGATGGCAGTCACTGCAATGTACTGCTGAGCGTGACACCGGTGCTGAATCCCTCTCACGAGCGCGAAGGCTGGCTGGCAGTGGCCAGCGACATCACCCAGCGCAAACAGGCGGAAGAAGATCTGAAAACCGCGATGCTGCTAGCGGAACGGTCGAGCCGGGCAAAAACTCATTTTCTCGCCAATATGTCCCACGAACTGCGCACGCCGCTCAACGCCATCCTGGGTTTCACCCGACGCCTGCAGAAGAAACTGCTGAACCAGATCGAAAGCCGCCACATGGACGCCCTCGACACCATCGAGCGCAGCGCCAATCACCTCATGGCCCTGATCAACGATCTGCTGGACATTTCGAAAATCGAGGCAGGCCAGATGGATCTGCAGATCACCGAGTTCGATCTGGTGAAGCTGATGGAAGAAATTCACGAGGAAACCCGTCCTCTGGCTGAAGGCCGCCCCATCGATTACAGCTGCCACCTGCCCTCGCAGCCGGTGCTGATTCTGGCCGACCGCATGAAGCTGCGCCAGATCATCTTCAACCTGCTGTCCAACTCCTTCAAGGCCACCGAACACGGCGCCATCGACATCCAGCTGTCGGCGCCGCACGCGGATCACAGCATCACGCTGAAGGTCAGCGATACCGGCAAAGGCATCTCGCCGGAAGACAGCCGCAAGCTGTTCCAGAAATTCTCGAACCTGGATACCTATGTGGACGGCAAGGCCAGCACCGGGCTGGGACTGTATCTGACCCTGCAGCTGGTGAAGATGCACAACGGCAACATCTCGTTCGAAAGCACGCCCGGCAAGGGCACCTGTTTCACCGTGAAGCTGCCACTGCGTCTGCAAACAGTGGACGAGGTGGAAGCACAGACCTGAAAGCCACAGACATGAAAAAGGCCCCGCGAAGGAGCCTTTTCGAAACTGCCCTGTTTGTTCGCCTACATCACGCGCTGATGACCAGGGTCAGCACCTTCTTCGCAACAAATCCGAAGATCCCCAGTCCCAAGGTCAGATAAATGGCAAATGCGCCAATCTTTCCTGCCTTGGACTCCACTGCCAACTTGTACATGACAAACAACATGTACGCGATCAAACCGGAAACACACAGGTACAACGCAATCGTTTCAAACTGCTCTACTGACATGAAAACATCCTGCCGACTACATCCGATCAAACCGGATCTGAACAAACGGGCGGCAATATACAGAAGCAATAGTTATGAAACAAGGATATTTTGATCATTTTTAGTACTATGCAGTCACATCAGGCAGGTCGTCTAGAACAGCGTCAATTGATGGTCAACGTGCTTGTTTATCAGGGGACGAATGAACAATTCGGTGGTCAACCCGCTGCGTCTGCCATCAACAATACCCGCCTTGCGACACGCCAGACGAAAACGCTGGCTGAACAGGTCAGCGAATTCCCCTTCGCCCCGCATGCGCGAACCAAAGCGCGGATCGTTGAGCTGCCCCTGCCGCGCCGACCGCAGCGTGTTGAGCACCTTGTCCGCACGTTCGGGATAATGCGTACGCAACCATTCCACAAACAGCGGTTCCACCTCGCGCGGCAACCGTAGCAGAATAAATGCAGCGGATTCGGCACCGGCCTCTGCAGCGCGCTGCAGCAGCGTTTCGGTTTCGTGATCGTTGATCCAGGGAATCAGCGGCGCCACCAGCACGCCCACCGGAATACCCGCCTGCGTCAGCCGCGCGATGGTGCGCACCCGCGCCTCGCCCGACGCCGTGCGCGGCTCCAGCCAGCGTTTGGTCTGGTTATCCAGCGTCGTCAGGCTCACCATCACCCGCACCAGATTCTGCTGCGCCATCTCTGCCAGCAGATCGATGTCATCGCACACCAGATGGCTCTTGGTAATCAGGCTGAACGGATGACGGCATTCCCGCAGCACCTCGATTATTTGCCGGGTAATGCGCCTGCGCGCCTCGATGGGCTGATACGGATCGGTGGCCGTGCCAATGCAGATGGGCGACGGCTGGTAGGACGGCCGGGCCAGATCCCGCCGCAACGCTTCCGCAGCGTTTTCCTTCACAAAGATTCTGGTTTCGAAATCCAGGCCGGGGGAAAGATCCACATAGGCATGATTGGGCCGCGCAAAACAGTAAATGCAGCCATGCTCGCAACCGCGATAGGGATTGATGGAATACTGGAACGGCACGTCCGGCGACTGGTTGCGGGTGATCAGGGATTTGGCGTGCTCCACCAGATACTGCGTTTCCACCTGCGTGGGGAGAAACTCCGCTTCCCGCAGGGAAATCCGCTGCTCGAACCGCCCCGCAATATTGCTGATGGCACCGCGCCCTTTCATACCGTGAATGCCCTTCCAGAAAACTGTATATTTATACAGTCTATGCGCTTGCCAGAGTGCCGGCAAGTGGCCACAGCGGCAGCATCGTCGCCACCAATCTTGATATGCGTCGCACCCGATCCGACTTAAATGCTTATAATCCCGCGAGTTTTTCCCTAACACGGCCTACACTTACCTCATGAACGACATCGCCACACTGCACCTGAAACGGGTTGCCATCGACACCTATCACGAGAACGTTGCCTACCTGCACCGGGACTGCCCGCTGTACAAGGCCGAGGGCTTTCAGGCGCTCAGCAAAATCGAAATCCAGCAGGATGGCCGCAAGATCCTCGCCGTGCTGAATGTGGTGGACGACGACTGCATTGTCGCACCCCATGAACTCGGGCTGTCGGAGCAGGCCTTCACCCATCTGGATCTGCCGGCGGGTACGCAAGTGCGGGTGAATCACGCCGAGCCACCCCACTCCATGGAATACGTGCGGCAGAAACTGGGCGGCACCCGGCTGAGCCAGGAAAAGCTCAGCGAAATCATTCTCGACATCGCCGGCAACCGCTACTCGAAAACCGAGATTGCGGCCTTCATCGTGGCGGTGTCGGAAGCGGGGCTGGATCGCGATGAAATTCTCTATCTGACCCGCGCCATGGTGCAGTCCGGCCAGCAGCTGGACTGGAAGGAAAATATCGTGGTGGACAAGCACTGCATCGGCGGCATTCCGGGCAATCGCACCTCGATGCTGGTAGTGCCCATCGTCGCCGCATTTGGTTTACTGTGTCCCAAGACATCGAGCCGCGCCATCACATCCCCCGCCGGCACCGCCGACACCATGGAAGTGCTGGCCAATGTGGATCTGCCAGTAGATCGGCTCGACCAGATCGTGCGGGAACAGCGCGGCTGTCTGGCCTGGGGCGGCACGGCAAAACTGGCGCCCGCCGACGACATTCTGATTTCCGTGGAACGCCCGCTGGCCATCGATTCACAGGCGCAGATGGTGGCATCGATTCTGTCGAAGAAACGCGCCTGCGGCTCCACCCATCTGCTGATCGACATTCCTGCCGGGCCGAAAGCCAAAGTGCGCACGCTGAAGGAAGCCATGCAGCTGCGCAAACTGTTCGAATACGTGGGCGATCGTATTGGCCTGGTGACGGAAGTGGTGATCACCGATGGCCGCCAGCCCATCGGTCGCGGCATCGGCCCCGTGCTGGAATGCCAGGACGTAATGGCGGTGCTGCAGAACGATCCCGACGCACCCCATGACCTGCGGGAAAAATCCCTGCAGCTGGCAGGCCGCCTGATCGAATTCGATGCCGACGTGCGCGGCGGCCAGGGCTACGACATCGCCCGCAACATCCTCGATTCCGGCCGCGCACTGGCGAAAATGAATCAGATCATCGACGCCCAGGGCAGGCAGACCCAGACCTTCCCGCTGGGCCAACTGGTGCTCGATATTCCCGCCGCCGAATCCGGCACCGTGGTGGAAATCGACAACCTCATTCTGGCCCGCATCGCCCGTCTGGCTGGCGCGCCGATGGACAAGGGCGCAGGCGTAAAACTGGTGAAGAAACTCGGTGATCAGGTGCAAGCCGGCGAACCGCTGTACCGCATACATGCCCAGTTTCCTGCCGACTTCGAGTTCGCCACACGCTTCGCGCAGGGTCATTGCGGCTATCGCATCAGCCGCAATGCCAACGATCTGATTTCATGGATGGGGTGAATCATGCAAGTACTGGCATTTCCGGAATCCATTGAACCGGCGCGCAAACTGGCCGACACCATCGGCGGCGAATTCGGTGTCATCGATATTCATCGCTTTCCCGATGGCGAAAGTCTGGTGACACTGCCCACCAGAATCGCCAAGAGCGTCATCTTCTTCCGCAGCCTGCACGATCCCAACGCCAAACTGGTGGAACTGCTGCTGGCCATCGAAAGCGCCCGCAGCAACGGCTGCAAGCGCGTCATGCTGATTGCGCCCTACCTTTGCTACATGCGCCAGGACATCGCCTTCAAACCGGGGCAGGCCATCAGCCAGCGCATCATCGGCGAACTGCTGTCGGAATGGGTGGACGATCTGATCACTATCGATCCTCACCTGCACCGCATCACCCACCTGAATGTAGCGCTGCCCTACTGCAACAGCGTGGCGGCCACGGCTTCCATCGCACTGGGTGATTTCATCCGCCAGCGCAACATCCAGGGCCTGTTGGTGGGGCCCGACGCAGAGTCTGCCCAGTGGGTGGAACAGGTGGCGCAACAGGCCGGGCTGCAATGCCTCGTCGCAAGCAAACAACGTTTCGGCGACCGCGATGTGAAAGTCACTCTGCCCGATGTGAACGTGCGCGGCAAACAGGCGATTCTGGTGGACGACGTGATCAGTTCCGGCAAAACCATGATCGAAACCGCACAGGTATTGAAAGAAGCAGGTGCCAGCGGCGTCAGCGCCATCTGCACCCACGCCCTGTTTGCGCCTGGCGCCCTCGACGACATGCGCAGCGCCGGCATCGATCCTATCTGGAGCACCGACAGCATTCCACACAGTACCAATGCCGTCGATCTCACTGGCGTACTGGTGGAGGCGCTGCATGAATTGACAGGTGATCCCCGATGAACACCGACGTAACCACTGAATGCTTTGCCGTTGCCCTGGCCGAAAACTTCCGTTTTCAGGAACTGGCGCGGGATCTGATGCAGGATGAAAGGGCCACCGTCTATCGCGATTCCCTGCACGTGGATCGGGATGGACGCTCAGCATTCGTGTTTTCGTACGGTGTCGTCATCACCTGGCAATGGAGCGTGGCAGAGCGCGAGGGTCTCATCAAACGCCTGCTGCGCTACGCCGACATTCCCTATGCCGAAGTGGAATCCGAACGCTTCAACTATTCCATGCAGACAGAACCCACCCGGATTCAGCGCGACCATATTTTTCTGAGCGAGACCTCGCCCCTGCATCTGCTGGCGGTGTCACATGCGCTGGCGCAGTCGGTGAAACTGTCCACGTTCGAAACCCTGGTGTCGCGCACCATGCAATCCACCGCACACATTCCCCGCGCGCTGGCGGAAACCGGCCGCACCCAACTGAGCCGCTATGAACTGGCCAAAATCCGCGGCCGCCTGTTCCTTACCAAAAGCGACATCATCGTGCGCTATGATCTGCTCGATACGCCGGAATTTTTCTGGGAATACCCGGAACTGGAACCGGTCTACCAGCAGATGGCAAATTACCTGGAAATCCGCAACCGCACCCAACTGCTGTCCACCCGGCTCACCACCGTGCACGAACTGTTTGAAATGCTGGCGGACGAGCGCAAACACAAACACTCCGCCACGCTGGAATGGATCATCATCTGGCTGATCGCGGTGGAGATCATCATCTTTCTGGTGAATGATTTCATCCTGAAGTGACAGACTGCAATCAGGAGTCCTCACATTGCCAACTGTCCGGTTCCGGCAGCACGGCGCCCTCCACCGGCAACAGCGCAATTCCATCCACTACCCAGGCACCTTCGACCTGATCGGGCCAGGCGCCCAGTGTCAGCTCGAACGATGGCGTCAGCGGATAGCGTTGCAACACCATTTTCACCGTGGTAAGGCGCTTGATCGGCATCTGCTGCAGGTTCAGCCGCTTTTCAGTCTTGGTCGAACCACCGCCACGTTCACAACCGAGAAAGTGATAGTCCACCTCGCCCGACTCGCGCACCTGCACGAACAGACGATCGTGAATTGTTCTGTCGCCTGTCGTTTCCTGCTGCTCGCCATACCAGTTGCCCACCAGCGGCGTTCCCTCCAGTGACACCGGTGTGATTTTCCACTCCTCGCAACCGGCCAGCACAGACAGCAACAACAGCAAAACCAGATGAATGAAACGCATGCCTATAACTCCTTCACAAATTCAGCCATGGCCAACACCGCCGACTGCCAATGCGCCGACTGGGAAAATCCCGACGCCTTGCGCGGCTTGAAATCATGATCGCCATCCGCCAGCCACTGCACCCGAACCGACGACGGCAGCGCATAGCCACTGACTTCCTCGAACGTGCCGAACGGATCGCGGCTGCCCTGCAGGATCAGCCACGGCCGCTGGATCTGGAGCCAATGAACACTGCGCAACTGATCGGTCTTGCCCGGTGGATGAAATGGATAGCCCAACGAAATCGCCCCCAGACATGCCTGCCGGGCCAGCAGATGCGACGCCACCCGCCCACCCATGGATTTTCCCGCCGCCACGCAACGCGGCCCAAACTGCAGCAGCAGTGTTGAAAACGTTTCTTCCAGCACCGGCATCTTGTCCGGCGGACGCTTGCTGCCACCTTCGCGCCGCTGCGCCATATAGGGAAATTCAAACCGCACCACTGCAATGCCCTGCGCACACAGCCCCTGCGCCATCGCCGTCATGAAATCACTGTCCATCCCCGCACCGGCGCCATGGGCCAGCACCACTGTCACATCGGCAAGCGGATTTCGTGGCGTATCAAAAAGCAGATTCACGACGGGCAAGTTCACAGTTGCAATTCACGGTTGACAGCCCCTTGGCAGGCTCGAAAGCACCTTGGCGTTTGAGAGTCCCTTGGCAGGTGGGCGTCATTGTCTCATAATCCGGGGCCGTTTTGAGGAATGCAGTATGTGGTTCAAGAATCTCCGAATTTACCGATTTTCCCAGCCCTTTGAATGGACCGCCGAAGAACTGGAGCCGGCCCTGGCCGAGCGCGCATTTCAACCCTGCGGGCGTCAGGATCTGTCCCAATATGGCTGGGTGAGCCCGTTAGGCGATGGCCACGACACCTTCACCCACGTCAGCAACGGCAACATCATCATCTGCGCCCAGCGCCAGGATAAAATCGTGCCGTCCTCGGTGATCAGGGATGCGATGCAGGAAAAAATCGACATCATCGAGCAGCGCGATGCCCGCAAGGTTTACCGCAAGGAAAAAGATCAGATCAAGGACGAAGTACTGCTGGAACTGCTGCCCCGCGCTTTCACCCGCAACCGTCGCCTGTTCGCCTACTTCGCGCCGAAAGAAAAACTCCTGCTGCTGGACACCGCCAGCGCCAGCAAGGCCGAGGAATTCCTCAGCTATCTGCGGGAAACCCTCAACGGGCTGCCAGTGATTCCGCCGGTGAGCAAGATGGTTCCGGCAGACGTGATGACGCACTGGCTGAAGGAGCAGCACGCCGAGGAGCCTTTCTCCCTCGATCGCGATTGCGAACTGGGCAATCCCCTCGACACCGCCAATGTGATCCGCTGCAAGGGTCAGGATCTGGACGGTGATGAAATCCAGCGACTGCTGGATGCCGGCAAGCGCTGCAACAAACTGGCGGTGGTGTGGAAAGAGTCGATCCGTTGTGTCATCAACGAGGATCTGTCACTGAAGCGGCTGAAATTCGAAGATGAACTGCTGCAGCAGGCCAACGAGACCGAAGCGGAATCAAAGGAACAGCAATTCGACCAGGACTTCAGCGTCATGGCGATCGAGCTGAATCACCTGTGCAAGGATCTGTTCAAGGTATTTGGTGGTCTGGAACGCGGACGGGTGGTGTAACAACCACCCTCACACCAGCATGATGCCGATCACCACGCCCAGGGTGATCAGCGCGCCCACCACCAGCGCCAGATTGAAACGGGAGGCGCCGAAACGGGTTTCCGGCGAATCCTGATCTGACAGAATCGCGGTTTCGTCGGTGCGGAACATCAGTTCCATCCGCCCCATGCGCACCACGTCGCCGTGTTGCAGCGTACTGATTTCCACTGCGCGGTTGTTGATGTAAATGGGATTGCGGCCTTCGCAGGTTTCCAGAATCCAGTCATCCCCCAGCTTGCGCACGCGGGCATGTTCACCGGACACGGTTTTATCGAACAGATTGAACTGGCAGCGGTCGTCACGGCCGATCAGCCAGGCATTGCGCTGCTGTGACCGCAGGGAAAACACCTTGCCGCGAATGGGCGCCGTCAGCACCACAAAGCGAGGGCCGCTGCCATTGTCTGGCCCCTTCACCGCGCGCTCGCCCTTCCCTTGCAGGCGCTGCAATTCATCGGCCGACAAAATGCGGGTCGAGGATTCATCCAATGCAGGCAGTTCCGGCTCGGCAACCGGACGGGCGGGCTTGGCTGCGGCAGGCCGCGCTGTACTGTCGAAACCCTGAAACAAGGTGGCATCTGCCGCACCCGACTGCTCCTGATTCGATACCAGCCGGAATGCCTGCTCGTGGAAACGCACTTCATCCCCAACTGTCAGGGTCTGGGGTGAGCTGATGCGGCGCCCGTTGATGAACGTGCCGTTGGTGGAACGCAAATCTTCCACCACAACACCTGCGGGCGTTTGGGTGATCTTGGCGTGATAACGGGAAATATGACCGCTGTTCAGGGCGATCTGGCATTCCACCTCGCGCCCCACCAGCATTTCGTTGACGAGGGGAAACTCCTCACCGGTCTGCAGTGAGCGCAGGCAAAAGCCGCTGGATTTTTCCTGAATCAGCGTTTCATCCGTCATTGGATTGTGGGTCGCACCTTGATAGCTCATAGGCTGATTATAGGTGGCTGAATGTTAAACAAAAAGAAAGCAAACCAATTATTTCGACGGGATTAAGTCACAAAGGTTCCGCAGGTGATTGAAAACTGGAAGAAAGCGGGGATTGGCAGGCATGCACAGCGAGGATGAAAAAAGGCAGCCGGCGCGCACCGGCTGCCCCGGCCAGGATCAGCGATCCATGTTCTCGATGATGGTGGCGTTGGCTGTGCCCAGGCCTTCGCAGATGGTCAGCAGACCGTAACGACCGCCACGACGACGCAGCTCATACGCCAGCGTGCCCATGAGTTTGGCACCGGTGGCGCCCAGGGGATGACCCAGTGCCTGCGCACCGCCATTCACGTTGAGCTTGCTGACGTCAGCGCCCACCGCCTTGGCCCAGGCCAGCGGCACGGATCCAAAGGCTTCGTTCACTTCATAGATGTCCATGTCTTTGATGGACAGGCCGGTCTGGGCAAAGATTTTTTGGGTGGCCGGAATGGGGCCTTCCAGCACCATGGTCGGATCGGAACCCACCACTGCCATGGCGTGAATGCGCGCCAGCGGCTTGAGGCCGTACTGCTTCAGCGCCTTCTCGCTCACCACCAGCACGGCGGCTGAACCGTCGCAGATCTGGCTGGCATTACCCGCCGTGATCACACCGCCTTCCCGCAGCGGCTTCAGATCCTTGATGGCCTGCAGGGTGGCATTGCGACGCAGACCTTCGTCTTCGGCGTGCAGCACCTGCTTGCCTTCCACGGTAACTTCCATCGGGATGATTTCATTCTTGAAGTAGCCATTGTCGAACGCGCGGGCGCCCTTCATGTGACTCTGGTAGGCGAAATCGTCCAGCTCATCGCGGGTGACGCCGTATTTTTCCGCCATCTTCTCGGCGCCGTCGAACTGGCTGAAGCTGCAGCCAGGATAGCGCGCGGAAATTTCCTTGCTGGCGAACGGGCTGATCATGCCGGCTTTTTCGGCGATGGCCATGGGGGAGCCGATGGGCGTCATGCTCATGTTTTCGATACCGCCGGCGATGACCACATCCTGGGTGCCGGACATGACAGCCTGGGCGGCAAAATGAATGGCCTGCTGGCCGGAGCCGCACTGACGGTCGACGGTGACGCCGGGCACGCTGTCAGGCAGGCGGGACGCCAGTATGGTGGCGCGACCCAGGTTGAAGGTCTGCGGGCCGATCTGACTGACGCAGCCCATGATCACGTCGTCGACGACGTTGGGGTCGATGCCGGTGCGATCCAGCAGTGCGTTGATGACGATGGCCCCCAGATCCGAGGGATGAACCTGACTCAACCGGCCATTGCGGCGGCCACCAGCGGTGCGAACCGCATCGACGATATAGGCGTTTGCCACGGGAATCTCCTTCTATGAATGTGTGTCGCGATTGCGTGTCAGCATCATGACTCACCATTCACTCCAGCTCAATGACAGGAAACGCCAGGATAATGGCCAAATCTCACTTCCGCAAAAACGCAAAGAGGCGCCGGTAAGGGCGCCTCTTTGCGGCTAAATAGCGATGAAAACTCAGGATTCCGCTTTGGGGGCTTCTGCCTTGGCCGCGGTCTTTGCGGGTTTCTTCGCAGCGGCTTTCTTCGGGGCGGCCTTGGCTGCGGCAGGCTTGGCGGATGCAGCCTTCTTCGCTACCGGCTTTGCCGCGACCTTGGCTGGCGCTTCGGCTTTGGGTTTGGCGGCTGGTTTGCGTGCCACTGGCTTCTTGGTGGTCAGATCCACGCTCAGGCCGCTTTTCTTCAACAGTTCCTTTTCGCGCCGTTCCACTGCCTTGGCGGTGTCCTTCACGCGCGCCTCGATCCTTTTGCTGTAGTCCTTCACCATCTTGGCATACTTGCCGTGGAGGGCTTTCTCGATTTGCTCGCGGGCGCGGGCCATGCCGTCTTCCATTTCCTTTTCCAGGCGGGCACGCAGTTCTTCCTCTTTCGCGATCACTTTTTCCCGCAGACTTTTTTCGGTGCTGATGAAACGGTCGCGCAGCTCGGCGATCTGGGCTTCGATTTTGGCCTGGGTCAGATCCTTGCGGGTTTCTTCCAGCAGATGCATGGCGGCTTCGTAGGCTTCCTGGGCCTGTTCCAGCGCGACTTGTGCGGCGGCAGTGGCCTTGATGCGCAGACGCTCCTGGGCTTCCATCACCCGGTTGCGCGCCTTGCCTACCCGCTCCTGGGCCTTGTGCAGTTGCTGTTCGATCATTTCGACCAGTTGACGCGCCTTGTCAGCGGTGTTGATTCCTTGTGCCTTAGCCATGAATGCCTCCGGGGGAGTGTGCGATGAACAAAAAAAGCGGAGTGAAGCAGGATGCCTCAACTTCCGCCTTTATCGCAGACTAATTTAGAGGTTTCAATCTAATTGCGACGGGAGTGTGAATCCGGCTCAATGCAGATCCGCCACCATGTCCTGTTCGCTGAGCTGGCTGGCGTTCTTGCCCTTGATGAAATCCAGCATGCCGAAGCGCTCGTAGTGCGGGCGAATGCGCGGCGTCATCAGGCCGATGTAATCCAGATTGGGTATCAGGCGCTCGAACATGGTGTGGCGGAATTTGGTCATGGCCGGGGAATTCAGCACGATGTCGTTCCAGTGCTGACGGCTGATCATGCCTTCGAACCATTCTTCGTAGATTTCGTGGGCCATGAAACGGTTGCGCATCAGCACGGCGACTTCGAATGCCCAGTCTTCACGCTCGCGGCGCTCCTGATCCGACAACTCCTGGGTGAAATGGGTTTTCAGCGCCAGCACACCGTAGTGCACGTGACGGGCCTCGTCGCGGATCACGTATTTCAGTAGGTTTTTCAGCAGCGGTTCCTGACTCATGTTGTGCATGGTGCGGAACGCGCCCAAAGCCAGCCCTTCCACCATGATCTGCATGCCGAGGAACTTGAAGTCCCAGCGCGCATCGGTGAGCAGGTCGTCGAGGATCACAAACAGGTTGTCGTTGATCTGGTAGACCTTGTTGAGCTTGGTGGTGAGATAGCGGTTGAACACTTCCAGGTGGCGCGCTTCGTCCATCACCTGGGTGCCGCCGAAGAATTTGCCTTCGAGCCACTGCACACTCTCGGTGACCTGGGCCGACGCGTAGAGCGCGCCCTGCTCGCCATGCATGAACTGGCTGAGCATCCAGCAGGCAATGTTGTAGTTGAGTTCGGTGCGCTGTTGCCGGGTGAGCTTGACCGGCAGCTTGTCGAGCTCGTAATCCGGGACGAAGTCGTTGGACAAAATCGGCAGCTCCGGATTCATGGGATCCACATTGGTTTTCCAGTCCAGATCCTTGTCGCCATCCCACTGGTTCGCCACTGCGCGCCGGTAGAGTTTGTTCATCTCGGGGAAATCCATCTTGTAGCGGGTATCGAACGTCACCGGATGGCTGGAATGCATCTGCACCACGTCCTTGCGCTTGCCTTCTTTCAGCAGCAGCCCGCGTAACGCCGAGGGCGCCATGGACGCAAACACCTTGGGATTGCGCATCTGCAGCACTACGCCGATGTTGTCCAGGGCCTCTTCCACCTTACGTCGGGCGGGACGGGGCATGCCGCTGAGCATGGAATCCAGAATCATGGGAATTGCCTCTTGTTTCGGCCACCCTCAGGGGCGGCGTCTGTTCTTGTTAGTATCCTGATGGCTCGATATGTTGTCCTACAATTAGACAATGTAGACTAAAACCAGGGATTCTCAATGTGAATGGGCGTCAGAATGATCAGGTGCCGGTAACCCCTCACAGCCCGACACCGCCGTTCTGCCTAGCGCAAATAGGCAGTGAAATATCGCCGGGCTTGCTGTCCGGCCTGGTCACTGCGGCTGACATGCCAATGTCAGCGGTGGCCTGGCGACTAGAATGGAGCCAGATTGAGGAGACGCCATTCCATGTCCATCAAGGTCAAGGCCGCCATCAAACGCAGCGAGCAGGTTCCCGCCCAGGGCGAGGCGGTGTACCAGTTGCTGAAGCCGGTGGAGGCATCGCAGCACTTTTTCCCACGGGTGCACCGGATAGAGAGCCTGGGCGACGGTTGTTATCACTGGTGGCTGGAACCCATGGGCACGCACAAATACCAGCACCGGGTGGAATATGCGTCGCAGTGGGAGTTCGACGACCAGCAACGCACCATCCGCTGGCGTCCGCTGGAGCAGAATGGCAATGCACGCATCGCCGGTGTGTGGTCGATCGAGCCGGTCACGACAGCACAGGCCAGCCGGCTGGCGCTGGAAATCAAGGCTGAACTGAAGCTGGATCTGCCTCGCTGGATGCAACTGGTGGCGGAACCGATCGTGCAGACGGAATTCCAGAAACTGCTGAATACCTATTTCGACAATGTGGTGCAGCACTGCCGCACCCTGACTTGATTTTTGATGAGTGTTTGGCGTCAGCCAGCATGCCCGCTTTGCGGGCTTTTTTTTGCCTTGCCGTTGTCGTTGCTGGAGCAGGATGAATCAGATCAGCGTGGCGTGATTGTCCCAGCGCAAGGGATAGTGACCCAGGGACTGCAGCAGACTGCCCGTTGGATGATGGCCGATGCGCACCACTTCGCCTTCACCGTTGGTACCGATCCAGCCGTCTTGCTGCCACTGTCGGTTCAATCCAGCGCCGTCGCGCAGAGTCAGCAACTGCAGCAAGCGGCCGCTCTGCATGTCCCACTCCGCAATGAGGTTGCCGCGCGGGCAGCTCACCACCGCTTTTTCACCCAGTCGATCCACTGCCACACTGGCGGTGTACTGCTGCATGCGCAGCTGGCTGAGTTCATCACCCTGCCACCACTGGGGAGCGCTTCCCTGCCGATGACTACCCACCAGCGCAACAGCATCGGTAAGGGCGCCGTGGTATTGCACACCCACAATGACCTGATTGGAAGGCGCCACATCCAGATGATGAAGGCTCATGTGATGGTGGGGCGGCTGGTGGGATTCAAGCAGCGCGCCGTCGCGCACTCGCACGTAGGTGAGCGCAGGCTGCATGGTATCGGGATTGAGGATTTCGCGATTCTGGGCAGGATGGGTGCGAATGCCGCCGTTGGCGATCACCAGGGTTTCGCCGTCGCTCAGCCATTGCAGTTCGTGGGGGTCCATGCCGTGGGAGGGAATTTCCCCTTCCCGTTTGATCGGATCAGTCAGGCGATAAATGCCGATGATGCCCTGCCCCGTCGCGAAAATCTGCTCGCTCGCGAACAGCCACTGGCCATCACCGCTGATGACACCATGACCGTAGAAATGCCGGCCCGCCGCTGCGTCGATGGTTTGCTGCAACCGGCCTGCGTGCAGATCCACCACATAAAGATGATGACCGGGGCGACGGGCGAAAAATAATGCGCGACTGCGATCCGGTGTGGCGCAACTGTCATGGGCACGCAGGGGAACGGGGATCTGGAAACCGAGCCGGCCATCCGGCAGCACGCTGGCGATGTAGTGGCGACCCTGCCGATCGTCGCAGGCAGATAACAGGATGCCCGGCAGCAATGGCGCGGCTTGTTCGGCAAATAGCTGCGCCGGTACGGCAGAAGCCACGATGCCACCGCACATTCCCTGCAACAATCGGCGCCGCTGCCGGTTCACGCTGTCAGTCGCCATCGCTGGAATTGAATCCCAGGGTCAATCCCAATGCCGGCGCCAGTTTCTGTTTGATGAAGCTTGCCAGCTCGCCGACGCTGCGATGGCTGGCCTGTAGCGCGGCCTGCTGGCTGGCGTCGGCCACGGCTTCACGCAAGGGCAGCTGGATCTGTTGCAGGGCGAGTTCCACGTTGTCGAGGCGGATGATCAGCTCTTCCGCCACGGCATCCTGTTGTTTGTCCTTCAGCAGAAGGAACAGGCCGTAGCCTTCAGCCGGGCTGGCCAGCTGCTGCAGCGCCTGCAGGTTGTGGCGGATATTGGCCAGGGAATGCTGACTGCGCCAGGATTCGGCGAAATAGCCGTTGGGTTTCTTGTCGCGGGTTTTCAGGCCGAGGGGTTCACCCAGTTTGTCGAGCTTGATCTTTTCCACCTGGGTCAGCATGGCATCCAGTAATTCGCCGTTGCGAATCTGGGCGGCCGTGACACCGGGGCGCGGCGCGGGATGGAACCATTCCTGCAACCAGTCTTTGTCCTGCCATTGCTCCGCCAGCCGTTTCACCACTCTGGCGGTGAGACGGGTATTGGCCAGCAGCAGATCGCACTGCCGGCCCTTGAAACGCTCTAACTCTGCAAAGGCGGGATCGAACAGCAGCAGTTCCTGGGCGCTCAGCCCCTGCACCATCACGCTGGCGCGGGACAGGGATTCTGCCGTGATCGGATCGGCGCCGTTGAGGATCTCCTGCACCTTGCGCTGCAGGATGTTCTTCTTGTCGGGCCAGAATTGCAGCTTCCAGTCGACGTTGTCGCGGGTGATGGGGCCGAAGCGTACCCACTGCAGACGTTGCCAGGCATCCATGCTGTCCTGCCAGCGCATCTGCATTTTTTTCAGCCCATGCGCGCCGGGTGATGCGCAGAAGGATTCCGCCTGTTCACGCTGTTTCTGCGCCAGACGGGCGAACGTCTGATGATCATCGACGATCTGACGGGTGGCCGTGACCTGCCAGCGCTGTGCTTCGGGAATGTCGTCCTTGCAGGCACTCAAAGCCAGCAGCAGACAGCCGATCACGATGGGAAACAACTTCACTCGCATAACACCTCAAAGCATTTGTCTTCCGGGTTGCTCATCGCAATGCCCGATCAGAGTGAGCGCAGGAACGCCAGCAAGGCCTGGCGTTGTGCCAGCGTCATGGCGCGCACTTTGTCACGGCTGGGCTGGGCTTCGCCACCGTGCCACAGAATAGCTTCCAGCAAGGTGCGGGCGCGGCCGTCGTGAAGGTAATGTTCGGAGCCGCTTACCACGGCCGTCAGCCCGATTCCCCACAGCGGCGCGGTGCGCCATTCCCGTCCGCTGGCCTGAAACGCAGGCCGGTCATCCGCCAGGCCATCCCCCATGTCGTGCAGCAGCAGATCGGTGTAGGGGTGAATCAGCTGGGCAGACTGTTCCGGTTGCTCCGGCAGTGTGGCGGTGGTGATGTGGGTTTTGTGGCAGCTTTCGCAACCAGCCTGGGCGAACAAACGCGCGCCCTCCTTCACCTGGGGATCATCCACATCACGGCGCAAGGGTACCGCCAGATTGCGTGAATAGAAAGTCACCTGATCCAGAATGCGGTCGCTGACTTCGGGCGTGCCGCCATCCGGCGCCGCCAGGCACTTCTTCTGCGCCGGCGTGCAATCGGTTTGCGGGAACAGCGACGAGGTAATGCCAATATCACCGGCAAAGGCCGCGGCGTTCTGCTGTTTCAGACTGGGCTGCTCGGCCTTCCAGCCGAAGCGTCCGATGGCGTAGTCATCGCGCTCTTCCGACCACACCCGGTTGAGTTTGCCGGAAATGCCATCGCCATCGCGATCCTGTTCATCGGCAAAGCCTTGCAGGGTAGCGTCGGGAATGGCTTCCAGCAGACCCAGGCCGATCATCGGTGGTGCCAGCCGCAACGACATCTGCAGATCCGGATGCAGCGGGCCGTAACCCGGATTTTGCAGTTTCACTATTGGCTTGCGCAGCTCCACGGTTTCGCCGCCGGCCAGTTCCACGGTGTGCGTTTCGTAGTGAATGGCCAGCTGCGCTTCCGGTTCGATGCCGGGAATCGCGAAGTCCTGAATCTGGGTGCCGTAATTCGGCTCCGTCAGCGCGCCATGACGATAGACCTGTTGCCAGTCCGCTGCGGATTTCGGTGCCACGCTGATGCGCAGCAGGATCGAGACTGCATTGGAATCCCCTTCCGCCGGCAGATGGCCGCGTCCGTCCTTGATGTGGCAGTTCTGGCAGCCGTTGGTGTTGAACAGTGGCCCCAGTCCATCCCGCGCAGTGGTGGACGCCGGCGCAATCACCCAGGGATTGCGGAAGAAGCTGTTGCCAACGCTGAAATCGACACGGCGCTCGAACGACATGTTGTTCGACGGCAGCGAGAAGGCGTTGACGTCGCTCTTGCGCACGCTGGTGGCGCCACCGGAATCGGCCGGATAGGCGTGCACCCATCCTGCTATCAGCGTCAGGCAGAAAAAGAAAAGGCCCCGCAGTGCGCGGAGCCGGCGTTGAATACGGCTCATCATGTTCAGTTCACCATCAGAATGTGTGATCGGCGGTGTCCGGGCTCAGGTTGTCGATACCAATGACCTTGGCCGCCGCTTCGATCTGCCGGGTAAGTGCCACCAGCTGGGCAATGGCGTCCCGCACGATGGCCTGACCCTGGGTATTGTTTTCGCCGATCATCTGGTCGAATTTCAGGGGCGGCTGGGCGGTTTCGGCCGTGTCCACCATCTTCTGCAGCGCGGCCATGGCGCTGGTGAAGCGGGTTTTCACGGCCGCGTCGGTTTGCGCGGACTTTGCTGCCACCAGATCGGCCAGCGCCGGGCCTTTCACCAGCGTGCCGTCGATCCGCTGGTAGGTGCCCAGGTAGATGTTTTCGATGCCTTTGGCGTTGTAGAAGTGGGAGTAGTGGGTGTTGTCGCTGAAGCAGTCGTGCTCGTCTTCCGGCGAATTGGCTTCGAGCGCCACTTTCATGCGCTCGCCTGCCAGTTCACCCAGCGCCAGGCTGCCCATGCCGAACAGCATTCTGGTCATGGCGCTTTCCGGCTTTTGCGCCAACAGTTGGGCGCGGTAGTTGTCCTTGCCGGTGGCCGACCACTGCTGTTCCATGAACGCCAGATCGGATACCAGCAACGCCGCCGCCGCTTTCAGGTACGCCGCGCGGCGCTCGCAGTTGCCACCGGTGCAGCCTTTGCCCGGAACATAGTCGGTGTAGGGTCGATTGCCGGCGCCTGGGCCAGAACCATTCAGATCCTGACCCCACAGAAGAAATTCGATGGCGTGATAGCCAGTGGCCACGTTGGCCTCGGAGCCTCCCAGTTCATTCAGACTGGCGAGCAGTTCCGGTGTGAGGTTGCGCAGATCCAGCGTTTCCGCGCCGATTTTCAGGCTGGTGTTGGCGATGATATTCGCGGTGGCGCCTTCGTTACCCATCTCGTGGTGATAGTGGCTGGCATCCACGTAATCGATCAGGCCTTCGTCCAGAGGCCAGGCGTTGAGCTGGCCTTCCCACTCATCCACCACCGGGTTGCCGAAGCGGAAGACTTCGCTCTGCTGGTAGGGTACACGGGCCTGTTTCCAGGCATCCCGCGCCTGTTGCAATGTCGCAACGCTGGGCTGGGCGACCAGGGCATCGATTTTCTGCTGCAGGTTTTTGGCGGTTGTCAGCGCGTCGGAATAGACGGCGTGGCCGATATTGGCGTACTGCTCGACCACCTGTTGCTCGGTCACTCCTGCCTGAGCGGCCGAGGAGAACAACACGCCAACCAACGCCAGATTCCAGACCAGTTTCCGCATGTCGATATCACCCCGCAATTGCCCGCAGCCACAGAAAACCGGGGGATTATAGGCCTCGATGAAATTTATTATCAACCGATATGAATTCTTGTTTGCGCCGCAGCAGCGGTTTGAGCGTCAACCTGGCAAACACGCAGATCTGCTTACCCGGAACGCTGCCGCCAAAAAAACCGATTTACGATCGGTTTTGCTTCACGTAGCATCGCTTTCCACATCTCCAGCCACCGACACCGTTTGTGCCATGCCCCCAAATCAGATGCGACCGTCCCCACTTGGTGACCTGGAAATCCAGGCGCTCGAATACATCTGGAGCCACAATGGCGGTACCGCCAAGGAAGCGCACGAGTCCTTCGGCCAGGCCCGTGGCATCACGCTGAACACCGTGCAGTCCACCCTGGAGCGCTTGCATCGTAAAGGTTATCTGCATCGCCGCAAGACAGGACACGCCTACCGCTATCACGCCGCAGTCACCCGGTCCTCGTTGCTGGCATCATTGATCAATGATGTTCTGGGGCGCTTCAGCCGAGATTCTGCTTCCTCGGCGGCGGCCATTGTTGATGCCGCAGAACGGGTGGACGACGAGACGCTGCGACTGCTGGAAGAGGCCATCAGAAAACGCCGCCAAGAGGAGCGCGATCAATGACGGGACTGTTTGGGCCGCTCGCGACGGTCTGCTTTTTGCTGATGAGCGGCTGGGTGATCGCTCAGCTGCTCATGCCATACGCGCTGCGATTCACGGGCGAGCAACTGCATCACCGGGCTATGCGTCGGCGTTTATGGCGGGTGGCACTGCTGCCCTGGCTGCTGCCAGCCAGCCTTGTGGTTGCCGCCATGCTGCTGGCCTGGGCCAAGCAGCTGGGCTGGATCCATGATCACTGCACCGAGCATTTGCCCCATCACCCCCATTTCTGCCTTGAACACCTGCCGGACTTTCTGCCCGGTTACCCGCAGGTATTCGTGCTGGCCATCGTTTTCGGCCTGGTGCTCAATCGGGGGATCTCACTCGCGGTCGGCTCTTTCCGGCAGTCGCGCAAAGTGAAAGCGCTTTCCGGATTGTCGACTGGATCCGGCCCCGTCAAACGTCTGGATGATGAGCGCCCGCTGGCTTTTGTCGGCGGTCTGTTGCGGCCCCGGATTTTTCTGTCGCAAGGTCTTGCTGCGCAGCTGGACAAGCGCCAGCAACGGATCGTGCTGGCCCACGAAATCGCCCACCTGCGCAATGCCGACATGCTGTTGAACACTGTGTTTGAATGGCTGCTGCTTCTGCATCTGCCGCAACAGGCACGTACCCTGCGCCTGCGCTGGCGTACCGGCATGGAGTTGCACGCAGATGAACAGGTTGCCGAACGCTTCCCCCGCTCCGAAGTCGCCTCTGTTCTGCTGAGCCTCGCACGCCAGAATACCCGCGCGCCCACGTCCGCGTCCGCCACCGGCGGCAATACCGTGCTGCGAATCCAGCGCTTGCTGAATCCGGTTCCCCTTGATGCATCACGATTTTTTGAACGTCTGTTCTGGATCGTTCTGGCCGTTATTTTTGGCGCAGCCGTTGGCGCGCATCACGCACTGGAAACCATGCTGGGACTGTTGGTGGGCGCATGAAACGAATTGCTCAGCTTGGCGCCTGTGGGCTGGTTCTGATCTGCGTCCAATGCATTGCTGCACTTGACGAAAACACGGCCGTCTCCCACGGGTTGGCGCAACCCGACATCCAGACCCTGCTCGAAGCGAAACAACAGCAGGCAGCAGGTGAAGTATCCGCTGCTGGGCGCTGGGAAAATCCCGAATTCGAATACGAGCAGGACAACCTGTCCGTGCCCGGCGGCGACAGTCGCGAAACCACATTGTGGTTGCGTCAGCCCCTCGATCTGGCCGGCGAGAAACGGCTGCAGCGCGATGCGGCGGAACAGGGGCTCGCGGCGGAACAATCCCGCGCGCGACTGGAGCAGCAGCAATGGGTTGCCACCATCCGCCAGCGTTTTCATACCGCGCTGGCGACACAGCAGCGCACTGAACTGGCGCAACGTCATCAGCAGCGTCTGCAGCAGATTGCCACCGTGATCGAACAGCGGATCGCCAAGGGCGAAGCCTCGCGCTATGACAGCCTGCGTCTGGCGCAGGAAATTGCGCGCATCAAAAGCGTTTCGGGCACTGCTGCCGCCGAATCCACCGTGGCGAATCAACAGCTGTTCAGCCTGATCGGCGTGATGGCGCAGCCGCTGGAAGGCGAGTTGCTGCCACCCTACATTGCAACAGTGCCTGCGGCCACCGACCTGGCGCAGCATCCCCGCATTGCCGCCCTTACTGCCGACAGCCAACAGGCCGCCCTGAACGCCCAGGCCGCCCGGCGCGAAGCCTGGCCGACACTGACCCTGGGGCTGGGGCACAAGACCGTCAACGAACCGGGTCTGGACACCGACGGCCACGCCCTGGCGCTGGGCATCGAGCTTCCGCTGTTCGATCGCGGCCAGGGCAAGGCTCAGGCGGCAGATGCTCGTGCGCGGCAACTGCAGGCGGAAGCGGCGCTGGCCACCCGCCAACTGGAAAACGATCTTCGCGCCCTGCATGTCCAGCTAGCGGCGCAGCGGGAATCCGCGCTGGCTTTTCGTCAGGCCGCGCAGGCTGAGGGTCGTTCCCTGAGTGCCATCGCCGAATCGAGCTACCAGGCCGGCGAGATCGGCATCATGGAATTGATCGACGCCTATGACGCGGAGCAATCCACCGGGCAGCTTTACATCGACAGCGCCTTGGCGGCGCGCCTCATCTACATTCAACTGCAACAACTGGAGAACAGGGAATGAAAACGATTGCACGGGTATGCGCAGTAATGGCACTGGTTGCGGGCGTTGCCGCCTGTGGCGATCACGATCACGATAAAGCGAGCCAGCACCAATCCCAGGCCGCTCATGATCACGGTGACGATGCGCACAGCCATGACGGCGACGCAGCGCACAGCCACGACGCACCGGCTCCCGCCACCGAAGCCTATAGCGAGGAAAGCGCTGCACCGGCCGCCACTGGCGAAGCCGCACCAGAAACGGAAGCAGAACAAGAATCCGACAAAGACAAGCCCCACCACCACGGCGACGGCACTCATGAGCATCAGCACTAAAACAGTCGCGCTGGGCATTCTGGCTGCGTTCCTGCTCGGTGGCACTGCCGCCTATGCGGGTGGCGGCCATGATCATGGCAGTCACGCGGAGCACGGCGATGCCCAAGCAGAAGAACCACAAGCACTCGTCTTTACCCATTACACGGAATCCACCGAACTGTTCGTGGAATTTCCGCCGCTGGTGGTCAACCAGCCATCCCGCTTTGCCGCTCATGTCACCCGGCTGCAGGATTTCCGTCCGCTCACCAGCGGCATCATGGAAGTGGAGTTGCGCCGCGATGGCAAGCTGCACGCCGGTTTCCGTGTGCGCGAGCCGGCCCGCACTGGCATCTTCAC
This sequence comes from Pseudomonadales bacterium, assembly GCA_020062665.1. GTDB lineage: Bacteria > Pseudomonadota > Gammaproteobacteria > Pseudomonadales > Ketobacteraceae > Ch67. The sequence continues at coordinate 10,461 of JAGUVW010000061.1, read as the reverse complement.
GCCGGTCGTTACCGCCAAATCCGCCGGCCGCTACCAGTTGCTGGTGCGCGTGCGCGACGGCGAATTGCAGGCTACCCATGATCTGGGTGAAGTGACGGTGGCCGGTGCCGGTGAAACCCCCGTGGTGCCCGCCAGCAACGACAGCGGCGACATCCGCTATCTCAAAGAACAACAATGGCAGAACCCGTTTGCCACCACGGTTGCAGAACCGCACCCAATGCGCCCATCCGTACCGGGATTTGCCACCGTGGTCGCCCCAGCCGATGGCAGCGCCTCAGTGCGCGCGCCTTCAGACGGATATTTCTCGGCGGCCGAACCGTTGCGCACAGGCAAAACCATTGCCCGCGATACCGTGCTGGGCTATCTAGTGCCACGCCTGGGTGAAGGTGCCGACATTGGCAACCTGCTGGTGGAAGTGGAGCGGGCCCGTTCCCGCCTAGAACTGGCGGAACGGGATCTGGAGCGCATGCAGAGCCTGCTGGAACAGGGTGCTGTGCCTGAGCGTCGCGTACTCGAAGCGAGTCAGGCACGGGATGTAGCGCGAGTGGAAATGAAAACCGCACAATCACGCCTGCAACAGCGCAGCGGCTCCGCCACCCAGGCCGGAATCGCCCTGCGCGCGCCGGTGGACGGCGAGCTGATAGCAGTGAACGTGCGCCCCGGAGCGTTCGTGCGTGCCGACAACGTGCTGTTCACCCTGGCCGACAGCACGCGACGCTGGATCGACGTTCAGGTGCCGGAAAAATTCGCCGGCGCATTGATGAACGCCAGCGGTGCGTGGCTGGAACCGCAGTCGCCTGACCAGGGACAACCCGTGGTGCTGGATGCCAACAGCGGCGCCCGCGTGGTGAACATTAACAGCCTGATCGACTCCCACACCCGCACCGCCACCGTGACCCTGGAATATCCCGCCGCCATCGGCCCGCGCCTGATTGGTTCCCGCATTCCCGCCCATGTGTTCCAGGGTGATGCCACGCCCCTGCTGGCGGTTCCCCGCAGCGCCCTGATCGACGACGGCGGCCAGCCCGTGCTGTACGTGCAGACCAGTGGCGAATCGTTTGCCCGCCGCACCGTGACACTGGGTATCCAGGACGGCCTCTGGGTTGAAATACGCCAGGGCGTTGCGCCCGGTGAACGGGTGGTGTCGGAAGGCGCCTACTTCGTCAAGCTGGCGGCTGCTGGCGGCGACGAGATCGGCCACGGCCACGCCCACTGAACGAGCGATGAATTCCCATGACTGAAGCCATTATCCGCTGGTCCCTCGGCAATCGCCTGCTCGTGCTCGCTGCCGCAGCGCTGCTGCTGGTGTGGGGCGGCTGGACCTTGCGCCACACCCCGGTGGACGTGTTTCCCGACCTTACAGCACCGGTGGTCACCATTGTGGCTGAAGCCCACGACATGCCGCCGGAGGACATTGAGCGGCTGGTGACCTTTCCCATCGAAACGGCCATGAACGGCGCCAGTGGCGTGCGCCGGGTGCGCTCGAATACCGGCGTGGGCATCAGCGTGATCAGCGTGGAATTTGCCTGGGGTACCGACATCTATCTGGCCCGCCAGGTGGTGTCGGAAAAGCTGCAGGGTTCCCTCGCCGCGCTGCCGCCGGACATGCCTGCCCCGGTGCTGGCACCCGTGTCCTCGATCATGGGCGAGATCCTGTTTATTGCGCTGGTGTCCGATCAGCACAATGAGATGGAACTGAAAACCACGGCGGACTGGGTGCTGCGCCGCCGCCTGCTGGCGGTGCCGGGCGTTGCCGAGGTGATCCCCACTGGCGGTGAAACGCGGCAATACCAGGTGATTGCGTCGCCGGAACGGCTCGCTGCTTACGGTGTGTCGCTGCAGGATCTGCGGCAGGCGGTGGCAAACGCCAATGCCAACGCCGCTGCGGGCTTCATTACCGAAAACCTGCAGGAATATCTGATACAGGGCATCGGCCGCGTGAACGCGCCGGATGATATTGGCCAGGCAGTGATTACCACCCGCAACGGGATGCCCGTACTGGTGCGCGACGTGGCGGACGTGTTGGTAGGGCCAGCGCCGCGCCGGGGTACTGCCGCCCACAACGGCCGCGCTGCGGTAGTACTGGGCATTCAGAAACAACCCAACGTGAACACCCTGACGCTGACCGAACAGCTCGACGGCGTGATTGCCGAACTGGGCGCCACCCTGCCAGCCGGCATGCGCATCGAAACCGACGCCTTCCGCCAGGCCAGTTTTATCGAAACGGCCATCCACAACCTGATGCTGGCGCTGCGCGACGGCGCCATTCTGGTGGTAGCCATCATGTTCGTGTTTCTGTTCAGCGCCCGCGCCACTGGCATCGCGCTGCTGGCGATTCCGCTGTCGGTGGTGGTCGCGGTGCTCACCTTCAGCTGGCTGGGCGGCACGCTCAATACCATGACCCTGGGTGGCATCGCCATCGCCATGGGCGCGCTGGTGGACGATGCCATCATCGTGGTGGAAAACATCATGCGCCGGCTGCGGGAAAACGGCTTGCTGCCGGCGGATTCGCGTCAGCCTGCGTTGCCGGTGGTGCTACGCGCCACCCGCGAAATCCAGAGTTCCATCGTGTTCGCCACCATCATCATTATTCTGGTGTTCCTGCCGCTGTTCTTTCTGGAAGGCGTCGAAGGCCGGCTGCTGGAGCCGCTGGGATTTGCATACGTCGTGTCACTGGCCGCGTCTCTGCTGATCGCGCTGACGGTGACGCCGGTGCTGTGTCTATTCCTGCTGCCCGGCAGCAAAGCCGCGCGCCAGGATCACGACACTGCGCTTATCGGCTGGCTGAAGCGCCGTTATCGCCCGCTGCTGCAGGCAGCGCTGAATCATCACGGTCTGGTGACTGTCAGCTGCGCCATCGCGGTGATTGTTGCGCTGGCAGGTCTCGCGCTGGCGGGGCGTGGCTTTCTGCCGGAATTCAACGAAGGCAGCCTGACCATCAGCGCGGTGACGCTGCCCGGCACGTCGCTGGAAACTTCCGACGACATCGGTGCGCGGGTGGAAAAAATGCTGCTGGACCAGCCGGAAGTGGTGGCCACCGCGCGCCGAACCGGACGCGCCGAACTCGACCCCCATGCCCAGGAGGTGTTTGCGTCGGAAATCGACATCACCCTGAAGATGGGCAAGCGCAGCAAGGATGAACTGCTCACTGCCCTGCGTCAGCAGTTCGCCACGCTGCCGGGCACCAACGTCATTATTGGCCAGCCCATCTCCCACCGCATCGATCACATGCTGTCGGGCACGCGCGCCAACATTGCCATCAAGCTGTTCGGCGAGGATCTGTTCGAACTGCGGCGCCTGGGTCAGCAGATCGAAACTGTCGTGACGGCAGTGCCTGGCGCGGTGGATGTGGCGATGGAACAGCAGAGCGAAATTCCGTTTGTCACCGTGATCTTCAATCGCCCGGCCCTGGCCAATTACGGAGTGAGCATGCTGGAAGCGGCGGAGATGCTGGAAACCGCGTTCACCGGCACGGTGGTGGGCCGCATCACCGAAGGCCAGGCCAGTTTCGATGTAGTGGTGCGGCTGCCGGACGCGGCGCGGGAATCCGTGGAAACCCTGAAGAACACCCTGCTGACGTTGCCGTCGGGCGTGATCGTGCCAGTAAGTGCGCTGGCGGAAGTGCAGAAGCGGCGCGGCCCCAACACCATCGGGCGCGAGAACGTGCAGCGCAAGCTGGTGGTGATGGCCAACGTGGCGGGGCGTCCGCTGGTGAGTGTGGTGGATGACATCCGCGCGGCGATTGCGGCTGGCGTGGAATTGCCACCGGGTTATCACATTGAATACGGCGGCCAGTTCGAAAGTGCGCAGTCCGCCGGCACCCGCCTGCTGCTGCTGGGCGCCCTGGTGATTACCGGTATTTTCTTTCTGCTGGTGAGTGCCTTCGGCTCCGCCCGCGACGCCAGCCTGATCATGCTGAACCTGCCACTGGCGGTGATCGGCGGCATTGCCGGCGTCTGGTTCATGGGCGGCACGCTCACCATTGCGGCGGTGATCGGCTTCATCACCCTGTTCGGCATCGCCACCCGCAACGGCATTATCCTGATCGATCACATCCGTCGCTTGATTCAGGAGGAAGGACTTACCGCCCGCGCCGCCGTAGTGCAGGGCGCCGAGGAACGGCTGATTCCCATCCTGATGACGGCACTGGCCACAGCGCTGGCACTGGTGCCGCTGGCGCTGGCCGCTGGCGAGCCCGGCAGTGAAATCCAGGCCCCAATGGCAGTGGTGATCCTGTGGGGGCTGCTGAGTTCCACCGTGCTCAACATGCTGGTGGTGCCAGCGGTGTTCCTGCGGTATGGGCAGCGCGTCTCAGCGCGCTGACAGATGCCGGCGAATGAAATCCCCCATGTGGCCGATAGCACGCCGGCCATCCTTGAGCAGAAATGCACTGTAATGCCAGACGTGCTGCATATCGTCCCAGACTTCCAGCTCCACCGGCACACCGGCCTGACGGGCCTTGTCCGCCATGGCCACAGCATCATCCAGCAGAATTTCGGCACTGCCCACCTGGATCAGCAACGGCGGCAGGCCGGTCAGATCCGCCTGCAGCGGCGACATCAGCGGCTGGCTGCGAGGGCCGCTGGGCACATAGCGTTCGGCAAACTGGTGCAGCAGTTTGGGGGACAGAATCAGATCTTTCTTGACGTTACCCCGGATGCTGGCAGCTGACAGAGACAGATCGCACCAGGGTGAAATACAGCAGCCAGCGGCCGGCATCGGCATTCCATCCTGCTTCAACTTGAGCAGGGTGGTGAGCACCAGATTGCCACCGGCGGAATCGCCGCAGAACACGATGTTGGCCGGCTTGATGCCCTGATCCAGACAGTATTGATAGATGCGTGTAGTGTCCTCCAGCGCGGCGGGGAACGGATGCTCCGGCGACTTGCGATAATTCATGCTGATGGCCTTGATGCCCGCCTGCTGCGCCAGCCGCGACACCAGATTGCGATGGCTGACGGGAGAACCCACCACAAATCCGCCGCCGTGCATGTACAGGATCACCTGGTTACTGGGCGCGCGCTCGGGCGTATGCACTTCGCAGTCGATACCGGCCAGCATTTCCTTTTTTACGCTGACACCGGAGACCGATGGCGCCCACGCGCCCCAGCGATCCATGCTGCGACGGGAACGTGCAAGGTGCTCGCCCTCCACCGCCAGTTCGGGTTTGATCGACAGCTTCAGCAGGGTATTCAGCGCCAGAATGGGAAAGCGTCCGGATTGTTTGGCGATGCGGGTATGGGTCATGGATTTTCCTTGTGGGGTCACGTGGAAGGTGACGAGGTAGCTACGCACTATAACCAACCGAAGCGCGCAACTTAGCAAATGGGGGTTGAGTTTCGCAACCGTGGTCGCGAAAGGTCAGAGAACTCCTGATCACTGCCCCATCAAGGTACGAATGTGTTGATAGGCACTGCGCGACAATGCGGTGAGATCGTAACCACCTTCCAGCGTGGACACAATGCGGCCCTGGCAGCAACGATCCGCCACCAGCATCAGTTCTTCCGTGATCCAGCGGTAGTCGCGTTCATCCAAATAGACATCCGCCAGCGGGTCGGCCTGATGGGCGTCGAAGCCGGCGCTGACCATGATCAGCTGCGGGTGAAAGGTTTCCAGCTTGTTAAGCCAGTCCCGTCGCACCCAGTCGCGGAATTCGTCGCTGCTGGCGCCCGCGTGCATGGGCGTGTGGACGATGTTGGAGCGGCTGTTGTCCACCACATTGTGGGGATAGCAGGGGTACTGGAAGCTGGAGCAGAACAGAATGCGCTGATCACTCTGCAGGATATCTTCGGTGCCGTTGCCGTGATGCACGTCGATATCGATGATCGCGACCCGCTCCAGATTGTACGCTTGCAGCGCATAGGCAGCGCCCACCGCCACATTGCTGAAAATGCAGAAACCCATGGCCCGGCGCCGTTCGGCGTGATGGCCTGGCGGACGCACGGCGCAGAAGGCATTGCGCACCTCGTCACTCATCACCAGATCAACGCCCTTGCACACAGCGCCCGCCGCCCGCAATGCCGCATCGAGCGTGTGCGGACAAGCCACCACATCCTGATCCAGTTCGTGACGGGATTTCAGCGGGAACAGTTCAAAGATTCCGTCGACATAATCCCGGTTGTGCACGCGGTACAGATGCTTCTTTTCGATCTTGGGTGCTTCCACATGACGCAGGTAATCCCACACATCCCGCTCCATCAGGTAGTCGCGAATCGCCTGCAACCGGCGCGGCGACTCCGGATGGCCACCGCCCATGTCGTGCAGTTCACAGTCTTTGTGGGTGATGTAGGCTGTTGTCATGATGCTCACAGTTTTTTGACGACGTAGACGATGTCTTCGTCCTGGTCGTGGTCACGGATTTCGAAGCCCATGCTGCGGGCCAGCTTGCGCATGCCGGTGTTGTCCTTGAGCACGATGCCGTCCATGTATTTGAGTCCTTTCGCCCGCGCGGCTTCGATCAGCAACTCCATCAATTTATACCCGATGCCGGTGCGCTGCCATTGATCTGAAACAACCACGGCGAATTCACAGCTGATGCCATCGGGATTGAGCACGTAGCGGCTGATGCCGATTTCCTTCTGCTTGCCCTGCTCGTCCACCAGCGCCACCAGCGCCAGTTCGCGGTGATAGTCGATCTGGGTGAAACGGGCCAGCATTTCCGGCGTCACATTCTTCACATTGTGCATGAAACGGTAATAACGGGATTGCTGCGACAGGCCTTCGATAAACGTGCGCTCCAGTTCGGCGTCTTCCGGGCGGATCGGCCGCACCACGATATCGGTGCCATTACGCAGCTGAATAGTGGTTTCCAGATCGCTGGGATAGGGATGAATCGCCATGTGATCGTAATGACGCTGGGCGGCGGGAATGTAATCCACCTCGATCACCGCATCCAGCACCAGGGCGCGCTTGTCGTCGAGCACCAGCGGATTGATGTCCAGGCTGCGAATCCACGGCAGCTCGCTCGCCATTTCTGATACGCGCAGGATGATGTTTTCCAGCTCGGAACGTTTGGCTTCCGGCATGTTGCGATAATTTTTCAACATGCGGGAAACCTTGGGGCTATCCACCAGCGCGGATGCCAGCACGGAATTCAGCGGCGGCAGGCTGATGGCGATATCCTTCATTACTTCCACCATCGCGCCACCGTGGCCGAACACCACCACCGGCCCGAACACGGAATCGGATTTGATGCCCAGCAGCAGTTCCCGGTTGGCACTGGACGTTACCATGTGCTCGACGATCACGCCTTCCAGCCGCGCATTGGGCATTTTTGCCTGCACGTCCTCCACCAGTTTCTTGTAGGCGGAACGCACGGCTTGCGCATTCATTACATTCAGCGTGACGCCATCGGCATCCATCTTGTGCACGATGTCCGGCGAGTTGATTTTCAACACCACGGGGAAGCCGACGGATTCCGCCGCCACCAGCGCTTCGTTGGGGGTATGCGCCACCCAGGAAGGATTCGTCGGAATGTTGAACGCCCGCAGCACCGCGCGGGATTCCATCTGGTTGAGCACCTTGCGGCCTTCCTGCAGCACGCCTTCGATGATCAGTTGCGCGCCTTCGATATCGGGCGGCTCGGAGTGTTCCAGCGCGGCCGGCGCCTGCAGCAGAAAGGTGCGGTTGCGCTGGTAAGTAATCAGATAGTGCGCCGCCTTGACTGCGTTTTCCGGCGACGAAAATACCGGAATGCCTTTTTCCTGCAGCGTGCGCTTGATGCCCTGCACCTTGTCGCCACCCATGCAGCACACTACCAGCGGCTTGTAGCTTTTCTTCTGGATCGCCAGCACCCGTTCTTCGAAATCCTGAATCACTTTTCCTTTCGGCGGTGTGATGATCAGAATCAGGAAATCCACGTTTTTGTCTGTGGCGATCAGCTCGCAGGCCTGCAGGAACTGTTCGCCCAGTTCGAAGCCGCTGCTGTACACCGGATTCTCGGACGATTCGATGGACGACAGGCTGGCCAGCGATGCGGATTTTTCGGGGCTCAGGTGTGCCAGCGGCAGTTGCAGGTCGAACACCATGTCGCAGGCCATCATGGCCGGGCCATTGCCGTGGGACAAAATTGCAATGCGCTCACCGCGCAGTTGGCGATGAATCGGAAACGCCCGTGCCGCCAGGAACAGATCGGTGAGCGAGTACGCCCGCACGATGCCGGCCCGTTCCAGCACGGCATTGAACACATGATCATTGCCCACCAGCGCGCCGGTGTGGGATGTGATCTGCTCTGGTATTTCGATATGGCGGCCGCTTTTCAGCACGATCACCGGTTTGCTGCGTGCCGCACCGCGCAGGCCCGACAGAAAACTGCGGGAATCCTTGATGCCTTCTGCGTAGAACAGAATGCATTCGGTCTGCTGATCGATGACCAGGTAATCCAGAATGTCACCAGGCGATACACTGGCCGCCTGCTCCAGCGAAATAATGGTGGAGAAACCCACACCGTTGGCCACCGCCCAGTCAGTCACTGCGCGACAGATCGCACCGGAATGAGAGATCAGTGCAATATTGCCCGGCCGGATTTCACCGCGATCCAGTGTGGCGCGGATGCCCGCAGCCGGACGCGCAAAACCGTAACAATCCGGCCCCCACATACGCACGCCGCGGCGCTCTGCTGTTTTGGCCAGATTGTCGACGAACTGGCGCCGCAGAAAGCCTTCACGATCATCCAGGTGGGACAGCACCACCACCGAATCGATGCCCACGTCGGCGCAGCGCTCCAGCTGTTCGGCAATCATGGAATCCGGCGTGATGATGATGGCAAGATCCACCCGCCCCGGCACCTGATCGATGGTGGCGAAACTGCGATTGGCAAACAGGCCACGCAGACGCGGATTCACCAGCCAGGTCTTGCCGCGGAATTCTTCCCGCAGGCGTTCGAACAGTTTCACATCCACCGAATCATTGCGCTCGCCCGCCCCGATGATGGCGATGGTGGAGGGATCGAAGAAATGGGTCAGGTAGTGCTTTTTCATGCCGGCGGGCTTCCTGTCTCAAGGGCTGCAGGGGTAAGTATATCCGAGGATCGTGCAGCGCTTATGACGAATGCCAATCCTCTGCCTGGGCGGGCTGCTGGCGATCCAGTGCGGCGGTGTCGTCACGCAGCGCGGCACGGATCTGCTTCTGCCCGCTGTATCCACCCTGTTCAATCAGCTCGCTCCAGGGGCGTTTCTGCAGAATGCGGCTTATCAGCAGGCGTTGCTGCGCTGGTGCCAGTGCCTGCAGCCTGCCTATGGCCATCCAGATGCGCAGCTGACGGGTCAGCGCCACGGCCGCGTTTTCATAGGTTTTATGGCCCGCGATGAACTGGCGGATGTCGGCCACATCGTCGGCAAGCAGGCGTTCCACCACGGGAAAGCGCGCCTGCTGCCACGCCTGCGCCACCAGTTCCGCCGGCCAGGGTTCCGGCGTATCCGCCAGTCCGTGCAGAAAATTCTGTTCGAAACGCTGGCGCGCCTGATCGGCAATAACCATGCCTTCTGCCGCCAATCCCTTGAGCACCAGCACGGGAAAGGCGCCGCTGGTGGCCTCGCGGGAAATACCCACGCGCACTACCTCGAAACCGCTGTGCTGCCAGAACGACAGCACCTCGGTGGAGGCGGCAAACAGTGATCCCAGCAGCGCGATGGCTTCCTGACGTGCCTGTGCTTCCAGCTGTTGCAGCAGCCAGCGCCCGACACCGTGCCGCTGCCAGCTGCTGTGCACGGCGATCCGCACGATGCGCCAGCTCGGTTCGTCCAGCGCGCGCTGCACATTCAGATGCACCGCCAGGGATTGCGGCAGCACGTGGCCGTGGGGGCGACGGCGTCCTGCGCGAATATCGGTGGCAAGCGCTGCGGGCAAACGGCCTTCTTCCGCCACCATCACCACGGCCACCACGTCGTCATGATGCGTGGCGATGAATGTGCGCACATTGGGACCGTCCAGCAGCGTGCGCAGATCGCTGGGGCGGGTGCGGTAATGGGCAGCCACCAGCAATCCCTGCACGGCGCGCAACCGGGATTCGGACAGAGTCGCCAGTTGCGGTGTGAGTTCCTGCAGCGTCAGTGCCAGCGTGCCGCCTTCTTTCAGCGGCGCCGCCGGCTCGTCACAGGCATTCAGCAGCAGGCAATCGTTGATGAAGGATTCCAATGGATCACCAGTGGCCCAGCGGATCGGTTGTTCCAGTCGCATCGCGCGCCAGCCAGGAAATTGCTGATCAAGCGCGCGAGCAAAACGGGTGGTGAATCCCTGGCCCGTGCCTTCGTAACCTTGCACGGTGGTGGCCAGCACCACACGGGGATAGTGTCGAAGCAAAGCCAGCAACAGCGGGGGCGCAAACGCTGCGGCTTCATCGATCAGCAGCAGATCCGCCGGTGGCAGCAGGTGGGTCAGGCGATCCGGTGCCAGCCAGGTTACCGCCTCGGCTCCGGCGAACTGAAGCAGGGTTTCGGCCGCTTCCGGGCGCGGCGCGGTGGC
>JAGUVW010000001.1 GCA_020062665.1 Pseudomonadales bacterium | reverse complement strand
GGCAGCCAGGGGGACATTGGCCGCCAAGTTCTGTCAGGGTGAGCGTTTCAGCGCGGATACTGCGACGGCAGCATTCCAAACCAGCGCTTGAACGCCCGCCGGAAGCTGGACAGGTCGTGGTAGCCCACCTGTTCGGCGATGGCTTCGGCGGTCAGGTCGGTGTGTTCCAGGTAGTACTGGGCCAGCCGTTTTTGTTCTTCGTCCACCAGTTGTTTGTAGGTGACGCCCTCGTCTTTGAGCCGGCGCAGCAGGGTGCGCGGGGATACGTTGAGCATGAAGGCCACTTGATCCTGGCTCAGGGTCTGGCCGTGGGACTGGCGCAGGATGGCGAGGATGCGGCTAGTGAAGGTGGCGGCGGATTGCAGGCGCTGGAATTGTTGTTCGCACTGGTCCACCGCCCAGCGCTGGATGTTGGCGTCGTGGGTGGGCACGCGCAGCTGGCCGTATTGGGCAGGGAATGCCAGCCGGTTGTCGGGCTGGCCGAAGCGCAGGGTGCCCGGTATCCGTTGTTCATAGCGTTCGCTGTAGGGCGGTGTTGCGCTCGCCAGATTCACGTCCAGTTCACGCACGTGATCGCCGATCAGATAGCGCAGCGTGGACACCAGCGACACCAGCAAGGCTTCGAGCAGAAAGGTGGCCACGGCATCCTGTTCCACCGTGATGTCGATGTGCAGGATGAGTTGTTCGCCGGATTGTTCCAGCCTGAGGTTGGCGAACTGGGCGCGGGTGGGCTGGTAGCGGATCAGGGCCTGCAGCGCTTCGAGCACGGTGGGTGACGCCATCGCCGCCACGCCGGCCACACCGTGGGTCATCAGCGAATAGCGTTCACCAGCGAGCAGGCCGAGCCCCGGTTTTTCCGCCAGTTGCAGCGCGTTGGCGATGATGCGGTGCTGGTCGGCCCAGGACAGGTAGCCTTCCATTTCCAGAAACTGAACCGGATTGAGATGGGTGCCTGCGAGCAGCAACGGCAGGCGCTCGGCACCCAGGTTGAGGACGCCGGCCAGAATCCGGGAGTAGTCGACGGCAAAGACCAGCGTGTCGGGCATGGGGGGCGTGTTGGGATGCGGCGGATGATGCGTGAAAGTATAGTGGCCGGTGGGCTGGGTCAATTGCAGGTGAAAAGCAAACGTCCTCTTGACCCTTGCCTGTACTCCAGGGTCTAGCATCGTTCAAGATGTGCAAAGACGGAGGATGCACCCATGACTGCCCTACCCCACACCGACCTCTTGATCGATGGCGCCAAGTGCGCCGGCTGTGTCAAAAAAATTGAAACTGCGCTCAACAGCGTGCCCGGCGTGCAGCAGGCGTCGATGAATCTGGCCCAGCGCAGCGCCAGCATCGATGGCACCGCCAATCCGGACGAGCTGATCTACGCGATTGAAAACATCGGCTACAAGGCCACGCTGGTGCAGAGCGAAAACGAAGCAGATCTGCTGGCGGAATCCGAGCAGGCCGACACGCACCACTATCGCCAGCGCATGCGTGACATGGTGCTGTCACTTGCACTGGGTGCGCCGCTGATGCTGTACGGCGTGCTGGGCGGCGAGATGATGATTCACACGCCGGCACAGCAGATGGGCTGGTCGATCGTTGGCGTGCTCACCCTGCTGGTGCTGATTTTCCCCGGCCGGCATTTTTTCACCGGCGCGCTGGCATCGCTGCGCAATCGCACTGCCACCATGGATACGCTGATCGCGTTGGGCACCGGCACCGCCTGGCTCTATTCCATGCTGGTGACGCTGCTGCCAGGATTTTTCCCCGAGCAGGCAAGGCATGTGTATTTCGAGGCCAGCGCCATGATCATCGGCCTGGTGAATCTGGGGTTGGCACTGGAAATCCGCGCGCGCGGACGCACGTCGCAAGCCATCAAGCGCCTGATCGGGCTGCAGGCAAAAACCGCCCGCGTGATTCGCAATGGTGAGGAAACCGATATTCCGCTGGCGCAGGTGCAGGTGGGCGATCAGGTGCGCGTGCGCCCCGGTGAAAAAATTCCCGTGGATGGCGATGTGGTGGAAGGCCACAGCAGCGTGGATGAATCCATGCTCACCGGCGAACCCATGCCGGTGGAAAAATCAGTCGGCGCTGAACTGGCGGCGGGCACGCTCAACAAAACCGGCACACTGATTTTCACGGCAACGCGCGTGGGCAAGGACACTGCGCTGGCACGCATCATCGACATGGTGAAGCGGGCACAGAGTTCCAAACCGGCGATTGGCCGGCTGGCGGATAAAATATCCAGCGTGTTTGTGCCGGCGGTGATGCTGATTGCCGTGGCGAGTGCCGTGACGTGGTTTTTCTTCGGGCCGCAGCCGGCGCTGTCGTTCGCGCTGGTGTCCGCCACTACTGTGCTGATCATCGCCTGCCCCTGTGCGCTGGGGCTCGCCACACCGATGTCGATCATGGTGGGCGTAGGCAAGGCGGCCGAACACGGCGTGCTGATTCGCAACGGCGAGGCACTGCAATCTGCCGCTCATCTGGACGTGATGGTGCTGGACAAAACCGGCACGATTACCGAAGGCAAGCCGGCTGTGTCTGCCATTCATGTTTTTGCCAATCAGGATGAAAACACCGTGCTGCAGAAAGTGGCGAGCCTGGAAGCAGGATCAGAGCACGCGCTGGCGCAGGCGATTCTCGACGCTGCAAAACAGCGGAGTCTGGCGCTGCAAGCGGTGAGGGAATTCAGCGCCCTGCCCGGCCTGGGCGTGCGCGGAAAGCTGCAATCGGAATCCCTTCTGCTGGGCAACAAAAAGCTCATGATTGAACAGGGCGTCAATATCACCGCCCACGAAGCGCTGGCGCAGCGGCTTGCCGAACAGGGCCAGACACCCGTGTACTTCGCCATCGACAAACAGCTGGCCGCCATCCTCGCCATCGCCGATCCGGTGAAGGCGGATTCCATCGCCGCCATCCAGCGTCTGCAACGGCAGGGACTGCGCGTGATCATGCTGACCGGCGACAACGCCGTGACAGCAAAAGCGATTGCCGATCAGGTGGGCATTGCGGAGTTTCTGGCGGACGTGCTGCCACAGCACAAGGCAGAAAAAGTGCAGGCGCTGCAGGCAGAAGGCAACGTGGTGGGCATGACCGGCGACGGCATCAACGACGCTCCGGCACTGGCCCAGGCAGACGTGGGCTTTGCCATCGGCACCGGCACCGATGTGGCCATCGAAAGCGCCGACATCGCCCTGATGCGCGGTTCGCTGCACGGCATCGCCGACGCCATCGCCATCAGCAAGGCCACCCTGCGCAACATTCGCCAGAATCTGTTCGGTGCCTTCATCTATAACGTGGCGGGCATTCCCATCGCGGCGGGTGTGCTGTTCCCCTTCACCGGCATGCTGCTGAATCCGGTGGTGGCAGGCGCGGCGATGGCGCTGTCGTCCGTCACCGTGGTGAGTAATGCCAATCGGCTGCGCTGGTTCAAACCGGCGCAGCACTGACCAGGAATGTGTTCAATCGCCTGCTAAACTCTATCCAGGTCATTCCCGCTGTCAGAACACAACAACAAGAAAGGACTTCATCATGGCGCTGACACTCCGCCTCGCTCCGCTGCTGCTGGGCACGGTCATTCTGCTATCCGCCTGCGAGCGCGATACCACACCGGACATGACAGCCGTGCAAGCAGCAGACGCCGACGCCCACGGTTTTTCTGCACCGACACCGGCCACTCGCGCCGCCCATGCTGCCATCGCCCAATCCCTGCCACTGGCAGATGAACGGGATTTCGCCGCCGCCACCCAGGGCTTCATCGCCCGCGACGACAATCTGCATATCACGCGCCACGACGGCAGCACGATCTGGCGTCCGGAGAATTACGCCTTCGTCAAGGATGCCGCACCGGATTCTGTCAATCCCAGCCTGTGGCGCCAGGAAAAGCTCAACAACCTGCACGGCCTGTTCAAGGTGAGCGAGCGCGTCTTCCAGATTCGCGGCTACGATCTGGCAAACATGACCATCATCGAAGGCGATAGCGGCCGCATGCTGGTGGATCCACTCACCGCTGCCGAAACCGCAAACGCCGCGCTGGATCTGGTGGAAAAACACTTGGGCCAGCGCGCCATCAGCGCCATCATTTTCACCCACAGCCACATCGATCACTTCGGTGGCAGCGCCGCCATTCTGCAACGCACCCACACGCAAACCACACCGCCACGGCTGATCGCACCAGAAGGTTTTCTGGAAGAAGCCGTCAGCGAAAACGTGCTGGCGGGCAGCGTGATGATGCGGCGGGCGCAATACATGTATGGATCGGAACTGCCCATCGGCGAACGCGGCCATGTGGGCACCGGCCTGGGCAAGCAGCCTGCATTCGGTTCGCCAGGATTGGTGCCACCCACCGACATCATCGAGCACACCGGACAGACGCTCACGCTCGACGGCATCGAATTTGAATTCCAGATGGTGCCGGAATCGGAAGCGCCGGCGGAAATGACTTTTTATCTGCCGCAATTCCGCATCTTCTGCGGCGCCGAACTGGTGTCACGTAACCTGCACAACCTCTACACCTTGCGCGGTGCGAAGGTGCGCGATGGTTTGAAGTGGTCGAACTACATTCAGGAAGCGCTGGATCGTTACGGCACGCGCAGCGACGTGATCATCAACAGCCACCACTGGCCGGTGTGGGGCAACGATAACGCCCAAATCTATCTGCGCCAGCAGCGGGATCTGTACAAGTACATTCACGACCAGACGTTGCGCCTGGCCAATCAGGGTTACACGCCGGATGAAATTGCCGACACCCTGCAACTGCCGGAATCACTCGCCAAAACCTTTCACACCCGCGACTACTACGGCACCGTGCGCCACAATACCCGCGCGGTGTACCAGTTCTATTTTGGCTGGTACGACGCCAATCCTGCCCACCTGAATCCCCACCCCAAATCCGTCACGGCTTCCCGCTATGTCGATGCCATGGGTGGCATGGATGCGGTGCTGCAGCGGGCACAACAATCATTCAACAGCGGCGACTATCGCTGGGCGGCGGAACTGCTCAATCACGCGGTGTTCGCCGATCCGCACAACGCAGCCGCGCGGGAACAACTGGCCCGCAGCTACGATCAGCTGGGTTATCAGGCGGAATCCGGCCCCTGGCGCGACGCCTACCTTTCCGGCGCACTGGAACTGCGCCGGGGTGTGCAGCCGCCCAAACAAAGCGCCGACAAAGCCGGTATCCTGCGCCAGATTCCCATGTCACATTTCTTCACCGCCATCGCCACCCTGCTCAACGGCCCCAAGGCCGACAGCAAGCACATCGTGGCGAATTTCCATTTCACCGATATCGACGAGCAGCATGTGGTCTGGCTGGAAAACGCCGTGCTGCACCATCGCCGGGACTCGCCTCAGGCCAATGCGGATTTCACAGTGAAACTCACCCGCGCCTTCTGGCTGAAGCTGCTGAACAAGGAAATCGGTGCGAAAGATCTGCTCACCAGCGACGAGCTGGACATCGAGGGCGACAAATTGAAACTGGTGGATTTTCTGAGTCTGCTGGAAAAGCCCGACGAGCAGTTTGCGATCGTCACGCCCTGAGCAGCGAAGACAAAAAAGGCGTGGTACTTACGCCACGCCTTTTTTGGAGCGCTGTGACTTGGGCAGCACAGCGAACAGATAGGTTTTCTGGATGATCAGGGCATCGGTACCCGCCCGGTGCGGCACCATGCCGGTTTCCTGCAGCACTTCTTCCCGGGTGTGGTGCCATTTTTCCAACTGTTCCTCGCTCAGCAGGGAATAGATGGAATCCAGCTTGAAGCCCTGGATCACCCCCGCCTCGTAGAACAGCTTGGCCAGCCAGGTGCGATCCACACCCCAGCCGTCGGAATAGACGATCCGGCCCGCCAGCAATTCATTCAGTTCATTCGCCACGTCCTGCAGGCTCTGCCCTTCGTTCTGCAAGCGCTCGCGGGAGATGCCGTGGACATCCTCGGCAGAATCCTGCCAGTGCGTCCATTCCTTGAGGGGGCGGATCAGCCAGGCATGCAGGGCGCCGTCGGGCATCGCCACACCCACCTCGATGGGGTAGCTGCCTGCGCCAAAACCTGAAGCCTCGATATCCAGAATGATGGGTGTATCCACTCGCCCTTTCGCCTGCAATGCGGCCAGCCATTTCATGTGCGCTCGGTGCACAACGCTGGTAGTCATACGTCCTTTGCTCCACTTGCCCAGACAGGCGGATTAGACCACCTTGACATGACAAGTTCTCGATGCCGTTGTTCTTTTTGAAAATTCACGGCCGGTTAATGGTTAATCATAGCAGTATAGCGAACGCACAGTCGCGTCACCGTGGCTTTTTCCACAGTTTCTGTGGATAAGTTTGGGGATTGATTTGGGGCAAACCGCCAGGATGCCAATGAAATGGCGCCCTCATCTGCTTTGATCACAAAACAACCAGACTCGCTTTGATTGATTTTCAGCAGGTTAGAAATCCCGCGTCGCTTATCCACCGATTGTGTCAATTCTGTGACGTACCGCTGATGGCTTGGTCAAGGCTGTGAATGAATGACGGGAAAAAGCGCGTCTGGCGGTATGTAACCACTGACACGCGGCGGGAAAAGCGCGAGACTCAGTCGCGCTCCAGCAACCGCTGGCCGATCCAGTGACGGGCGAACTGATAGGCGGTACGGCCGCTGCGATTGCCCCGGTTGCCGGCCCAGCGCAGACAGGTCATGCGCACCTCGTCGTTCCACTCTGCCTCGATCCCGTAACGCTCACCCAGGCGGGTCAGCCAATGGCGGGCGATGTCCAGGTAGGCATCCTGGTTGATGGGATAGAAGGTGATCCACAGACCGAAACGGTCGGAAAGGGACACCTTTTCCTCCACCGCCTCGGCGTGATGGATCTCGGTGTCCACGACCCGGGCGCCCTCGTTGTCGGAATGAAAATCCGGCATCAGATGACGACGGTTCGAGGTGGCATAGATCAGAATGTTGTCCGGCGCGGAATAGATGCCGCCATCCAGCGCACTCTTCAGGGCCTTGTAGCCTTCGTCCTGGGCATCGAACGACAGATCGTCGCAAAACAGGATGAAGCGGAACGGTTCGTGCCGCACCGCCGCCACGATATACAGCAGATCCGCCAGATCGCTCTTGTCCACCTGGATCACCCTCAGGCGCTCGCTGCGGTATTCATTGAGCAGGGCCTGGATCAGCGAGGACTTGCCAGTGCCCCGGGAGCCGGTGAGCAGCACGTTGTTGGCCGGCAGTCCGCGCACGAACTGCTCGGTGTTCTTCACCACCAGGGTTTTCTGGCGATCCACTCCCAGCACGTCGTCCAGCGTGTTGCCGGGAATGCTGCGCACCGCTTCCAGGTAGCCGCGGGTCTGGTGCTTTTGCCAGAGGGCGGCCGGCACATCGTTCCAGTCAACGGGCTTGATTGCGGGCGGCAGCAGCGGTTGTACCCGATCCAGCAGTTTGTCCAGCTTGTCCGCCAGACGCGGCAATAAC
This sequence comes from Pseudomonadales bacterium, assembly GCA_020062665.1. Lineage (GTDB taxonomy): Bacteria > Pseudomonadota > Gammaproteobacteria > Pseudomonadales > Ketobacteraceae > Ch67. The sequence continues at coordinate 95,353 of JAGUVW010000001.1, read as the reverse complement.
AGCAGATGTTTGAGGGAGGTGGCAGGCATGCTTCAGATCTCGCGCAGATATTGCCAGGGGCCGGATTTGGGCTGCACCAGCCGGTGACGGGGGCCAGGCACCGCAGGGTCGGCGCTGGGATAGCCCGCATCGCCGTTATACAGGTAGACGAGTGCGTCGGGGGTTTTCAGCAACACAGGCTGCAGCTGCAACGGCGGCACCGTGCGGAAATGCTGCAACGCGGCGTCCACGCGGTTGAACGGCAGCAGCTGGGTGAGCGTGACAAAGGTGGGTGGCGGTACTTCGATGCGGCCTTCCAGCTGGGCGGCCAGCGCCTTTTCCGGCGTGTGCCATTCGTAGTCGTGAATCTCGCCACCATCGATCTGCACCGCTTTTTCATTCACCGGCGCCAGAAAAAACCAGGTGGAAAAACGCTTGGGCCGCACCACCGGCGTCGTCCAGTGAGCGAAGAACAGCAGATCGGATTCGGTGATGGAGACGCAGGCTTCCTCGGCAGTTTCCCGCACGGCAGCCAGACGCGCCGCCTGCAGCGCATCGCCGGCCGCCGCTTCAAATTCATGGGGATCGATGCGCCCGCCGGGAAACACCCAGCTGCCACCATAGGCGATGTCGGAGTTGCGCCGCAGCAACAGGACTTTCATGCCGCTGGGTGTGTCGCGCAGCAGGACAACGGTGGCGGAGGGAATGGGTTCGGACATGGTTTCAACCGGTAAAAAAATCCAGGGCTGCTAGAGTGGTTGATCAGTCGTTCAGCGTCAAGTGTGTGCGCTTGCCCGCTGCGGGTGGCTTCAATCGCCGTTGGCAAAGCGGAAACCGATGCGGGCGCCCTTGTCGGGTTCACCCTCGGCCCACAGCTCGCCGCCGTGGCGATAGATGATGCGGGCCACCATGGCCAGGCCGATGCCCTCGCCGCCGAATTCCCGCGCGCTGTGCAAACGCTGGAACGGCGAAAACAGCTTGCCCACATAATCCATGCTGAAGCCCACCCCGTTGTCCTCTACCACGATGTAGTCCTTGCCGTTGCGGTGCATGGACTGGCAGGCCAGATACGGCGACGCGCGATGGCGGGAATATTTGATGGCGTTTTCAAACAGCTGGATGAACACCAGCTCCGCCAGCGCGGGATCGCAGTAGGCCGACAGATCCGACGCAATATCCAGCTGCAGGCGGCTGCGGATATCAACATCGGCCACGGTGTCCAGTACCCGCCGCGCCAGTTCCGACAGATTGACCAGCTTGCGTTGCAGTGGCTTGCTATCGAGTTGCACCAGTGTGTTGAGTGCGTCGATCTGCTGCTGCATCCGCCGCGACGCGTTGAAGATACGCTGCAGCATTTCACGTCCGTCGGCACTGAGGCGCGCTTGCTCGTCTTCCAGCAGAATGTCGGCGAATCCCTTGATCGCACGCAGGGGTGCCTTCAGGTCGTGGGACACGCAATAGTTGAACATCTCCACTTCCTGCAGGGCGTGCTGCAGTTCCTGGGTGCGTTTTTCCACGCGCTTTTCCAGGTCGGAATTGAGCTGGACGATTTCCTGCTCCCGCGCCAGCCGTTCCATTTCAGCGCCAATGCGACCGGAAAACAGGTCGAACAGATCGCGAATGAATTCCTGGTCTTGCAGGGGTTGCCGGAACAGCGACACGATGATGCCGGACACCCCGCCCCGGCTGTCGCGAATGGGCGTGCCCACATAGGCCTGCACGTTCAGATCCTGCAGCATGATGTCGGCGGGAAACTGTTGCTGGATCTGGTTGGCGTAGATGCAGGTGGTTCCCGTGAAAACACTTTCGCAGGGCGTATGGGAAAGGGAATAGGTAATGTTGCTTCCGATCTGTCCGTGCTCCACCGACACCAGGGTACGCACGCTGTTATTGTCCGGCAACAGTTTGCCAAGAAAACAGTAATCCGCACCAATCACCTGCGCGATCTGCTGCACCAGCAACTGCATCAGCGTTTCGCCGGAACAGGTGGCTGCCGCTTTCATGATGGTGCGCACCGCCTGCTGCATGCGCCGCAAGGGCGTGATGTCGAGCGCCACGCCGCAAATGCCGAGCAGCTTCCCGGTGCGATCCCGCAGCGGAAACTTGGTGCTGGTGAAGTACTGGGGACCTTCGGGATGCTGCAAATATTCTTCCAGCTGCAGGGGATGATCCGCCGCCAGCACCTGCAGATCCGCCTGGCGAAATGCCCCACCCACCACTGGGCCGAATACGGCGAAATCGTCCCGGCCGAGCGTGGTGGTAGCCGGCACGCGCGTCACGGCTTCCCAGCCGTCACTCACCGCCAAATAACGTCCATCGGGATCCTTGACGAACAGGATGACGCTGGAATGGCGCATCAAACCATCCAGGACACTGCCCGCCAGTTCAGGATTCATTTTGCGCGGCATCGAACCACTCCCTAGCCAAGCCACGGAGTAACTATAGGTCAGATTGGATGCATTCGCAGGGAGGGAAACCCGCGTCGCGTAACCGACGCGGGTGGAGGGATCACTTGCCGGCTTTGAGCAGCTGCCAGTATTTGTCGTAGATCAGCACGGCGTCGCCTACATCATTATGGAATTCGCCGGCATCAAGGGTTTCCTTGTCAGGAAAAATCGTCGGATTGCTGGCAGTTTCGTCGTCCAGCAGCGCCTTGCCCGCCTTGTTCGGTGTGGCGTAACCCACGTAGTCCACACAATCCTTGGCCACTTCGGCTTTCAGCATGTAGTTGATGAACTTGTGGGCGTTCTCCACGTTCTTGGCGCCGGCGGGAATCACAAAGCTGTCCATCCAGAACACCGCGCCTTCCTTGGGATACAGGTACTGGATATCGGTGTTGTCTTCCTGCGCCTGCACCACCGAGCCGTTCCAGATCATGCCCAGGCTCACGTCGCCGGTAAGGAAAGGTTCGCCCGGCGCATCGGAGTTGAACACCCGCACGTTGGGCATCAATTCCTTCAGATATTCATAGGCTTCCTTGATGTGCGCCTCGTCGGTGGTGTTGGCGGAATGGCCCTTGATGCGCAGCGCCATGTGGAAGACTTCACGCACATCGTCAGTCAGCAGAATCTGGTTCTTGAATTTGGGATTCCAGAAATCCTGCCAGCCGCTGATGCTGTCTTCGGGAATGTCGCGCACGTTGATGCCGATGCCGGTGCTGCCCCACAGATAGGGCACGCTGTAATCGTTGTTGGGATCGAAGGGCTTGTTGAGCAGATCGGGGTCGAGATTCTTGAAATTATCCAGCTTGGCTTTGTCCACTTTCTGCAACAGACCTTCTTTTTTCATCTTGCTGACATAGTAGGTGGACGGCACCACCACGTCATAACCGGCGCCCTTCATCAGCTTGAGCTTGGTATAGAGGGTTTCGTTGCTTTCGTAAGTGGAATACACCACTTCGATGCCGGTTTCCTTCTTGAATTTCTGCAGCGTGTCCTCGGGAATGTATTCGGACCAGTTGTACACGATCACCTGTTCGCCCGCAGTCGCCAGGGTACTGACACCGGCCAGCGTCAGGGCAATCCACCATTTCTTCATGTTCATGGGTTCATTTCCTATTCAAGATCCATTGGGACAGCACAATCAGGGTGAGTGACAACAGCAGCATGATGGCCGCCAGCACGTTGATTTCCGGCGAGATGCCCAGCTTCACCATGGAATATACGCGGATGGGCAGGATCTCGTAACCGGGGCCGCTGACGAATGAGCTGATGATAACGTCATCCAGCGACAGGGTGAAGCTCAGCAGCCAGCCGGAAATCAGCGCCGGCGCCGACATGGGCAGCAGCACCTTGCGCACCGCCGTCCACTCCGTTGCACCCAGATCGCGGGCGGCATCCAGCACCGATACGTCGAAATTGTTGAGCCGGCTGTACACGGTAATCAAGGTAAACGGCACGCAGAACGTGGTGTGGGCGATGAGCAGCGACCAGAAGCCCAGCGCCACGCCCAGCGCCATGAACATCAGCAGAAACGCAATCGCCAGCACGATGTCCGGCGCCATCATTTCCACGAACACCAGTCCGCCCATGAACTGCTTGCCGCGAAATCGGTAGCGATACAGTGCAATCGCTCCCAGCGCCCCCAGCACCGTCGCGAGCGTAGCCGAGGTGGACGCCACCACCAGTGAATGTCCGGCGGCATCCATCAGGTTCTGGTTGTTGAGCAGTTTGTCGAACCACTTGAGGCTGAAGCCGCCCCAATAGTTGCCGAACTTGTTGGCGTTGAATCCGTTCACCACCAGCACGGCGATGGGCACGTACAGATACAGAAACACGCCACTTACCAGCACCCATTTACAGAGTCGAATCATGGATGCCTCCGCTGCGGTTGATGCGTTTGGCAGCCTGGAAATAGGCCAGCATCAGCAGACCCATCAGCACAATCATTGCAATGCTGATGGCGGAACCGAACGGCCAGTCCATGGACGACAGAAACTGGTTCTTGATGATGTTGCCCAGCAGCAGATTTTTCGCGCCGCCCAGCAGATCGGCGATGTAGAACATGCCCATGGCCGGCAGAAACACGATCAGCACACCCGCCACGATCCCCGGCATGGTGAGTGGAATCACGATTTTGCGCAGCACCTGCAACCGGCTGGCACCCAGATCACGGGCGGCTTCCAGCAGGCTCTGATCCAGTTTTTCCAGATTGCTGTAGAGCGGCAGCACCATGAACGGGAACAGGATATACACCAGCCCGCAGATCACCGCGCCCGGCGTGTAGAGCATGTCCAGCGGCGCATCGATCACCCCGATGCCCAGCAACACATTATTGATGATGCCCTGCTTGCCCAGGATCAGCTTGATGGCGTAGGTGCGAATGAGGGAATTGGTCCAGAACGGAATGATGATGAGGAACAACGCCAGTGCACGCCAGCGCGGTTGCAGCCGTGTCAGCCACCAGGCGAACGGAAAACCAGCCGCCAGACACAGCAGTGCGGTAATGCCCGCCAGCCACAGGGAATCCCAGAACACGGTGATATAAAGCGAATCGGACAGGCGCGCGTAATTGTCGAATGTGAGTGTCCACTCGATCAGATCTTCCGGCTCCCGCGTGGCGAAACTCACCGCCACCAGCATCAGCGTCGGCAGCAGCACCCACAGCCACAGCCACAGGTTGACGGGAACGACGCTGACCCAGCGAAACACATCAGTTTGTTTCATGGGGCAGCACCACTTCCCAGCCTTTCACCCAGGTGACAATCACTTTCTGGTTGATGCGGTAGTCGAAATCAGGATCGTCTTCGTCGAAAAATTCGCTGGCCAGCACCATCTGGCCGTTGCGCAACTGGATCACGCTGTCGAGGGTCTTGCCCTTGTAGTTGCGCTCCTGCACGAAGCCCAGCAGGCCGTGCTCCGGCGGCACATCCTCGAAGTATTCGATGCGCAGATCCTCCGGCCGCAGCAGCACGTGAATCTGGTCGCCCACGGTGAGCGCGCGGCGGGTTTTGATCGGCAGCTTGCGCTCAAGGATTTCAACGTCGAACACACCTTCGCCACGGGACTCCACCACCTTGGCGTCGAAGCGGTTGATCTCGCCGATGAATTCCGCCACGAACAGATTGGCGGGGCTTTCGTAAATCTCGCGGGGGGTGCCGATCTGCTGCACCACGCCTTGGTTCATCACCATCACCCGGTCGGACATGGACAGGGCTTCTTCCTGATCGTGGGTAACGTAAACGAAGGTGATGCCGAGCTTGCGCTGCAGCTGCTTGAGTTCCACCTGCATGGCCTGGCGCAGCTTGTGATCGAGCGCGCTCAGGCTTTCGTCCAGCAGCAGCAGGCGCGGTTTGTTCACCACGGCGCGGGCAATGGCCACGCGCTGCTGCTGGCCGCCGGACAATTGATGCGGTTTGCGCGCAGCAAAGCCGGACAGCTTTACCATGTCCAGCGCTTCATGCACACGGGCGTCGATGTCGGCCTCGGGCACGCTGTTCATGCGCAGGCCGAAGGCCACGTTCTCGAACACTGTCATGTGGGGGAACAGGGCGTAGCGCTGGAACACGGTATTGAGCGGGCGCTTGTTGGGTGGCAACGGCGTCAGATCAGTGCCATTCAGGTGAATGGCGCCGGCATCAGGCTGCTCCAGCCCGGCAATCATGCGCAGGATGGTGGTCTTGCCGCAACCGGACGGCCCCAGAATCGTGAAGAATTCGCCATCGCGAATCTCCAGATCCAGCGTCTGCAGGATGGTTTCACCACCAAAGGATTTCGCCAGGCCGCGAATGGAAAGAAGGGAGCTGGTTCCGTTCACTACAGACGCCTCGTTCAACCGTAAATGGGAAGATGGCGGTTACCGGGGGACAGCGCGGGCGACGTCGGGCAACAGCCGGGAGCCAGGAATTTGCCCGCGTAAAGTAACACAGGGGGCAGGTCGGGTTAAGTCGCAATTGATCAGCAAAACGTCAGGCCGATGCAGGGGCCGCCGGACATTGCAATGGCGTCTGGTCCGCCAACACCCGCCCCTGCTCCAGCTGACGCAGAAACGCCAGCACATCGGCCAGCACGGGCTGGCTGCTCCGCAGCGGCCGCGACAGGGCACCGATGATGCCGGCGTGGTCGATGTCGTCGTAACAGCGGGCCTGGAACGCAACGCCCTGCTCCGCCAGACGCCGGCTCAAACTGAGGATGTTGCGGGGTTTGACGCTGGTGTCGTCGTTGCCGTACAGCAGCAACGCCGGCGCATCATCACGGCTGACGAAATTCACTGGCTGGGAATCCGGGTAGCGCTCTTCCGGCGCAAACAGGGCGGGCTGGTAATCCTCGGTGTAAGGCAGGAAATCATAAGGCCCGGCGAATCCTATCCAGCCCCGCAGGCGGGCACGGGTTGCGGCCTGCAGATGACGCTCGTCCAGCGCCAGCAACGATGCCATATGGCCCCCGGCCGAGTGTCCCAGCAGCACCAGCGATTCCGCCGGCGCGGCCAAATCCGGACGCCCTTGCACCAGGAACTCCACCGCCGCCGCCACATCGGCAATGATGGTGTCGAAACGATAGTCGGGGAACAGCCGGTAATTGACGATGGCCACCGGATAGCCCTGGGCGACCAGGGTATCGGCGACGAAGCGGTAATCTTCCTTGGGAAAGGTGTCGCAGGCGCCCCAGCAACCACCGGGAATGAACACCAGGGTGAAGGGCTTGGCCGGCAGGGTTGGCGGCGGCAGATACAGATCCAGCCGCTGACGTGGATCGGTGCCATACGCCAGGTCGGACTGCAGCTGGTAATCACCACCACGGGCCAGGGTGTTCACCACCAGCAGCTTGCCGGCGGAGCAGGACGCGAGTCCCGCCCCGGCAACGATCAGCAGTGCAAAGCACCAGCCCAGCGTACGCACGGCTTACCGAGTTCCTGCGTTGTTGGCCACTTGCTGCAATGCCGGCCCGCACTCATCCAGCAAACGCTGACGCAATTCCCCGCTGTCCTGCAGTTTGGCCACCGCCACGATGGCCGACTTTTTCAGTGTCAGTGCCGTTACCTTGTCTTCTTCAACCGGCAGCGCGGCCGTGGCCAGGCCGTTGCGATCCAGCCACACCGGATAGGGATAGTCGCGCATGCGCGGTATGGCGATGAGCTTGGAAATCAGGCTGGGCATGCCGCTGATGTCCGCCAGATACACCACCCGGCCTTCCTGCAGGCAGGCCACGTTGATTTCCTTCAGCGTGTCGCGCATCAGCGCATTGCCCTTCATCGTGTTGACGAAAAACACGGTGGACATGGCGTCCTGATGGGGGAAAGGATTGCCGCGCTGGTCTTCCAGCAAATTGAAATCCACCAGACTGCCGATGGAGAGCGGCGGCACAGCGGGCGAAGACGAACAACCGGAAGCAACCAACAAGGCCAGCACGAATGCCAGCGGGAAAAAGCGCGTCATGGAATTGCACCTGCTCAACCAGAGTGAATCCGCATGGTAGAGTCCCGCCACGCGGCGGCGCAAGCGCAACACTGCTGCAGCTTGACCCAGCGCAGTTTATGGCGGCAGGGCTGCTTATTGCGGAACAACCTCGACCACCGGTTTCACCGGGCGGCCATTGCTCCATGTCCCCAGATCGAATGACAAACCGGTGAATTCACCTGCCATCACCGCATCCAGGCCAGCAAAATAGAAACGCCAGTCCAGCGCACTCAACTCGCCCGAGATGCCGAAGATCTTCAGGTGCGGCGGCAACCCCTGCACGGCATCCAGAGGCGCACCATGATTGGGGGACACGCAGGGATAGCCAAAGCAGTCGCGCTGCGCCACGTACAGTACCTTCGACGGCGCAGCACTGAGCAGGGACAGGATTTCTTCGCTCTGACTCACCGGCGCGATGATGTCCTCGTTGCCGTTGAGAATGATCACCGGCGCCGTGATGGCCGGCGCATAATCCCGCCAGGGAATCTCGATGATCTTGAGGAAACTTTTCACGAACGGCGGAATGCCTTCCTGGGAATTCACCTGGGGATGGCTGAGCACGATCGCCTTCACGTCGGCGCCACCATTCGCCTGCCAGGCCAGGCTGATCAACCCGCCCAGGGAATGGCCGTACAGATACATTTCGCTGCGATCGGCCTGCTCCCCCAGCAAGTCCAGCGCGGCATTCACCGATTCCACCGCCCGCCGCGCCCAGATATTCTGGTCGGCCGCTGCACCCAATCCGGCTTCGCCTAAAAAGCCCGCCAGCGTGGCTTTCTGGAACTGGGGAAAGATGACGATATTGCCCTGGGCAATCAGATGATCGATGTGGGAACGATAAAGCGACGGATAGAGGGCGGCAAAACCATGCACGAAAATTACCACTGGCGCGCTGTCGCCATTTTTCAGCTGGGCGGGAACGTAATACCAGGTCTGGTCGCCCACGCTGGCGGAGCCGAAGCGATACTCGGTGTACGTTGCGCTGATGTGGCGTTCCACCGAGCCATAACCCGTGGCAGGCGCACCCGGTGGCTTGTGCCAGAAGGCGCCCTGAGCCCAGGGCGACAGACAGAACAGAAACACGGCCAGATAACGCAGGGATCGGGAAGACATAGGTATCGTTGTTCTTTTTATGGACAGGTGGCTGCAGCCTAACCAATCCTGACCCACCAGTCCAGAGCGCCGCGTTTTTGCGCCGCCGCCTCTATCCGGTAGACTGCAGCCCAACAACGACAACAAAAATCAGTAAGGATATTCCCTGCATGAATGCATCCCTTCTGCTGCGGATGGGCACCGGCCTTGGCCTGGGATTGAGCGCACTGATCATGGCCCTGTGGCTGGCCTGGCAGACGCTGGTGCCGGTGGATTTCGGTTATGGCATGGCCTATGAGCTGCTGGACATCGAACAGCATGTACAACGCTTCGGGCCGGTGAACCGCTACAAGGAGGATTTTGAATTCACGTCGAAAACGGAACACAAACGGCTGTTCGGCGCCATCGTCCACTCGATCCAGCACGACGGCGAAGGTCTGCGGCGAATCTACTACACCACCCACGAAGGGCGTCGCATCACCCTGCTGCGGGAAGCCGAGGCCATTCACCTGCAGGACGTGGCGAATCTGATCACGCTGTTCGACCGGGTGACCCTGGGCGCCGCCCTGGTGCTGGCACTGACGCTGGGCGTCATGAAACGCCAGCGCTTGCCGGCACCCACCGTGCCGCAACTGCTGGCCGGACTCGGCGGCCTGCTGCTGGTGTGCGGACTGGTGCTGGTGATCGCCGGCCCCACCAATACGTTCTACTGGCTGCACACCCAGATCTTTCCCGAAGAACACGAGTGGTTCTTCTATTATCAGGATTCACTGATGACCACCCTGATGAAAGCGCCGGATCTGTTCGGTTTCATCGCCGCGCTGTGGGTGGTGCTGGCGCTGGTGATTCTGGCTTTCGGCTACTGGCTGATGCAACGCTGGCTACGTCCGGCACCCATCGCAGATGGGAAGTCAAACGGAAAGAAGATTCAGTCCACGGGTTGAATCCGTCGCCACATTCCACGCCACCAACGCACACAGCCCCAGAATCACCAGCGTTCCCCAGCCGAAGGCGGGCGGACGTTGGGTGAAGTTGGTGTAAGTCGCTCCCACCATCACCCCGCACAGCAGCAACGCACCCAGCAACGTCCACCAGGGCAACCACAAGCCCAGCAGCAAACCGGGCGCCGCCACCACCTCGATGGCGCCCGCCAGCCGCATCAGCCACAGCGGATATTGGAAACGCTGGAATTCCCTCACCATGTGCGGATGTGCCACCAGCTTCAGCGCCCCCGCCACCAGGAAAAACACCCCCAGCACCCACTCCAGCCCGATCTGCCACATATCACGCCCTCCCACTCCTTATAGATGGTGCGGACTGTATCGGTGGCGCCCATTTATGTCAATCTTATTGACATATTCACCTCAGGCAGGCAGTATTGCGACCAATAAATGATCGGGAGAAGTACAGATGCTGGACACCCTGCGCGAGCTCATGGGCCCCTTTTACCTCTACATCAAATTCATCCACGTGTTTTTTGTGATGATCTGGAGCTGGAGCACCGCGGTCGCCTACTCCTGGTACGTGAAAGGCGCCTTTGTGCGCTGGGAAAAGAATCCCGCCGACAGCCTGGCCATCCAGCGCCGCAACTGGGCCATCGAGCAGTTCGACAAGGGCGTGGTGCTGGAACACATCGCCTTTCCGGTGATTCTGATCACCGGCCCCCTGCTGTACTTCATCGGCCCGTGGAATCTGTCGTTTGGTTGGCTGCTGGCCAAGCTGGCCATCGTGATCCTGGTGTTCGTGCCCATGGAAGTGGCGGACTACTGGCTGTCCCACTTCGGCGGCAACAAGGAAAAACTGCGCAAACGCAATCTGCCGGAAAAATATGAGCGGGCCATCCAGCTGCACTGGACGTTTCTGAAAGTGAGCACGCCGCTGATCACGATCTTCATGCCGGTGGCGATTTTTCTGGCGGTGACGAAGCCATTCTGAAATGCGGGGCGCCTAGCGCCCCAACTGGCCCGTATCCACTCGCAACCACTTTTCCAGCAGTTTGAAACACAGCACCAGGCCGTAGGAAATCAGCAGGTACAGCATGCCGGCGGCGAAGAAAATTTCCACCGGCAGATACGTGCGGGCGATGATAGTACGCGCCATGCCGGTCAGATCGAGCAGCGTGATGGTGCTGGCCAGCGCACTCGCCTTCAGCATCAGGATCACTTCGTTGGAATAGGCGGGCAAACCGATACGCGCGGCCCGCGGCAGGGTGATGAACAGCATGGTCTGCCACTTCGACATACCCAGCGCCCGCGCCGCTTCGATTTCACCCGCCGGCACCGCCTGAATCGCACCGCGCACGATCTCGGCGATGTACGCCATGGTGTGCAGTGTCATGGTGATCACTGCACACCAGAACGGATCACGCAGATAAGGCCACAGCGGCCCCTTGCGCACGGCCTCGAACTGCGCCAGGCCGTAATACACCAGAAACAGCTGCACCAGCAGCGGCGTACCGCGAAACAGAAAAATATAGCCGTACGGCAATGCCCGCACATACCAGTGCTGCGACGCCCGCGCCACACCCAGCGGAATCGCCAGTATCAATCCGATCACGCCAGACAACGCCACCAGCTGCAGCGTCAGCCCCACACCTTCGAACAGTTTCGGCAGCCATTGGATGATCACGTCCCATTGCATGGCTGGATCCTCAGCTCACCGGCCGCACGAAACCACGGGCGGCATGCCGTTCGAGAAAATGCAGGCCCACCATGGCAACGATGGTGAGACTCAGATAAATCAGCGCCGCCACCAGAAAGAACGTAAACGGCTCCTTGGTGGCCGTCACCGCGATCTGGGAACGGCGCATCAACTCCTCCAGCCCGATCACCGATACCAGCGCCGTATCCTTCATCAGAATCATGAACAGATTGCCCAGGCCTGGCAGCGCGATGCGCCACATCTGCGGCAGAATGATGCGCCAGTAAATGCGCACGGTGGACATGCCCAGCGCCAGCCCTGCCTCGCGATGCCCTGGAGGCACCGCCAACAGTGCGCCACGAAAAACTTCCGTTGCATAGGCACCGAAACACAGCGCCAGCGCCAGCACACCGGCGGCAAACGGGCTCAGTTCCAGCTCCGGTTTACCGACATAACTGCCGATCGCCCGCATCAGGTTCACCGTGCCGAAATAAATCAGCAACACCCACAACAACTCCGGCACACCGCGCACCACCGTGGAATAAAAACCGCCGACGGCCATCAACAAACGGTTGCCGGAGGTTTTCGCCAGCGCACCGGCCAGGCCCAGCATCAACCCCAGCACCAATGCACACAGGGCGAGCTGAATGGTCATCAGTGTGCCGGCCACCAACGCGGGGCCGAAACCGTGCAGATCAATCACAGAATGCTAAACGGGAAATACTGGTCGTTGATTTTCTTGTAGGTGCCATCTTCGATGATGGCTTTCAGTGCGGCATTCAGCCTTTCGCGCAGAGGATCGTTCTTGCGCACGGCGATGCCGATCTTGTCATTGTCGAACACCGGCTCGCCCTTGAATTCAAATTCCTTGCCGGCGTCGCTCTTGAGCCAGCCCCAGTTCACGAACACGTCCGCCAGCACCAGATCGATGCGGCCGGAACTCAGATCCAGATAGGCGTTTTCCTGGGTGTCATACAGTTTCAGATCCACCGCGCTGCCCAGATTTTTCTCCAGCCATTCACCGGCAATGGTCGCACGCTGGGCGCCTACCACTTTGCCCTTCAGACCGGCCTTGTCCACTTTCACTTCGGTGCCTTTCGGGCCGATGAACTGCAGCTTGTTGGTGTAATAGGGATCAGTGAAATCCACAGCCTTTTTGCGCTCATCCGTAATCGACATGGACGCCACGATGAAATCGAATTTCTTCGCGTTCAGCGCCGGAATGATGCCATCCCAGTCCGACGTCACCACTTCGCATTCCACCTTCATCTTTGCACACAGCGCATGGGCGATATCGAGGTCGAAACCCACCACCTTGCCACTGGCATCAATGAGATTGAAGGGCGGATAGGCGCCTTCGGAACCGATACGCAATTTTTCCGCGAAGGCTGCCTGGGTGAACAGGGCAAACGCAGCAGCAAGCGCCAACAGAAATTTTTTGCAGTGTTTCATGGGGTGTGGCTCCGTCAATGGTGGCTGGAGAGAAATTGTTTGCAGCGGGCAGACTGCGGATGGTTGAACACCTGCTCGGGTGTTCCCTGCTCTTCCACCCGACCCTGGTGCAGGAACACCACTTCTGTCGACACCTGGCGCGCGAAGTTCAGTTCGTGCGTCACCAGCAGCATGGTACGGCCTTCTTCCGCCAAGGCACGAATCACGTTCAGCACTTCCTGCACCATTTCCGGGTCGAGGGCAGAGGTGGGCTCATCGAACAGAATCACTTTCGGCTGCATGGCCAGGGTACGGGCAATGGCGGCGCGCTGCTGCTGGCCACCAGACAATTGGTTGGGATAGCAATGACGCTTGTCGGCAATACCAACCTTGGCCAGCAGATTTTCCGCAATCTCAGCCGCTTGCGCTTTGCTCATTCCCAGTACGCGGCGCGGCGCTTCCATCACGTTGTCGAGCACCGTCATGTGCGGCCACAGATTGAAATTCTGGAACACAAACCCGATTTTGCTGCGCAGGCGATTGATTTGTTTGTTGTCGGCGGCAATCAGGTTGCCATCGGCGGACGGCTTTAACTTGAGCTCTTCCCCCGCCACAATGATCTGGCCCTGGTGCGGCGATTCCAGCAGATTGATGCAGCGCAGAAAGGTGGACTTGCCAGAACCCGATGAACCCAGAATCGAAATCACGTCCCCGTCGCGGGCGGTAAGGGAAATGCCCTTGATGACTTCCAGCTCGCCATAGCGTTTGTGCAGATCGCGAATTTCCAACGCAGGGGTGGCTTCAGTCATGGCGCCTCTCGTCGGGCTGAGCTCATTGGATGACATCTCCAGATGTGCAAGGGTGATTGAAGAATAATCGTCCTGCCTGCCGGACACAACTGCCCGCGCGTCACTGCCTCAAAGCCAGGCAGCAGCACACAGCCTCGCGCGCACTGAAAAGTATCAGCCTATCGCCAGCGCGCGCCAGACGGGTGCCTTCAGGGGCGCCTGCTTCCATGCTAACCTTGCCAGCATCGACGTGCACGGATAACAACAAGATGAAAGCCGCATTCCACTGGGAAGATCCATTTCTGCTGCAGCAGGAACTCAGCACCAACGAGCGCGCCATTCAGGACACCGCCCGCCAGTACGCCCAGAACCAGCTGCAACCCCGCATCATCATGGCCAACCGCACCGAATCCTTCGACCGCGCCATCTACCGCGAAATGGGCACGCTGGGATTGCTGGGCTGCACACTCCCGGTGGAATACGGCTGCGCCGGTGTGAATCACGTGGCCTATGGCCTGATCGCACGGGAAATCGAACGGGTCGACAGCGCCTACCGCTCCGCCATGAGCGTGCAATCCTCACTGGTGATGCATCCGATTTTCACCTTCGGCAATGAACAGCAGCGCCGTCACTATTTACCGAAGCTCGCCAGCGGTGAGTGGGTGGGCTGCTTCGGCCTCACTGAGCCGGATCACGGCTCCGACCCTGGCAGCATGAAAACCCGCGCCGAAAAAATTCCCGGTGGTTATCGGCTGAATGGCGAAAAGCTCTGGATCACCAGCAGCCCGATCGCGGATGTTTTCGTCGTGTGGGCCAAACTCGATGGCGTGATTCGCGGCTTCATTCTGGAGCGCGGCATGAAAGGACTTTCGACACCCAAAATCGAAGGCAAGCTGTCCCTGCGCGCCTCCATCACCGGCGGCATCGTGCTGCAGGATGTGGAAGTGCCCGCCAGCGCACTGCTGGAAAATGCCAAAGGTCTGGCTGGCCCGTTCTCCTGCCTCAACAAGGCGCGCTACGGCATCAGCTGGGGCGTGATGGGTGCCTCGGAAGGCTGCTGGCACGCTGCGCGCGACTACACCCTGCAGCGCACCCAGTTCGGCAAACCGCTGGCAGCCAACCAGCTGATCCAGAAAAAACTCGCCGACATGCAGACCGAGATTGCGCTCGGCCTGAATGGCGCCCTGCGCATGGGCCGTCTGCTGGACCAGAACCAGTGCGCACCGGAACTGATCTCGCTGATGAAACGCAACAACTGCGGCAAAGCGCTCGACATCGCCCGCACCGCCCGCGACATGCACGGCGCCAACGGCATCAGCGACGAATATCCCGTGCTGCGCCACGCCATCAATCTTGAAACGGTCAATACCTACGAAGGCACCCACGACATTCACGCGCTGATTCTGGGGCGCGCCCAAACCGGACTACAGGCCTTTCAATGAAACCATTCCTGCTGCTGTTGACACTGCTCACCTGTACACTCACGGCAATTCCCAGCCACGCACTGACCTCGGTCACGGGCGAATCCTTCCTTGTCACGTCACAGGTGCTGCCCAATGGTCTCCACGTCATCCGCCATCACCGCGACATCAGCGACACCTTCACGGTGCAACTGATCGTCGACGTTGGCCTGCAGGATTTTCCATGCAGCGAACAGCAACTGCCACATCTGCTGGAGCACATGCTGTTCGAAGGCACCACAACCTTCGATCGCCAGACCTTACGCCAGCGCATCCGCGATCACGGCGGCAAGCACAATGCGTTCACCACAGAGGAATACACCCACTACACCCTCGACATTCACTCCGACTATCCGGAAATCGCGCTGGAAAATCTCCACTCCATGATGAGCGAATCCCTGTTTCTGCCGGAGCATCTCGAATCCTCCAGGCGAGTGATTCACGCTGAAATGGGCACCAGCAGTAACAAGCTGCAGCTGGCAGTGGCGGGCAAAAAAGACATTCATCAGATGGCGAAAGCGCGGGTATTTGCCGGCAGTCATCTGGACTGCCCGGATCTCACCACTCCCGATGACATTTCCATGGCGCGGGTGAAATCCGTGTTCAAGGAATTCTACGTGGCCAGCAACATGACGCTGCTGGTAATCGGCCACTTCGACGACGCCCGCATCGCTCAGGCACTGCACGACACGCTGGCCCGATTACCCGCCGCGCCAACACCTGCGCGCGCATCAGTTCGCTTCACCGCTATCGACGCCACACCGGCGGTCGCGAAGAAAGCCCTGTTCGATCCGGAAGTGGATGTCAGCCTGTATCTGCGCACCGTGGGCTCCACGCACCCGGATTATCCGGCGTTCGAGCTGGCATCCGAGTATCTGGGGGAGCGCTTGTACTACGAAGTGCGCGGCCAGAAAGGTCTGGGTTACACGCCCCATTCCTATGTAGAAAGCAACAGCCAGTTCGGGTTTTTACGTGCCAGCACCAAAACCACTGATCGCTGGCACGACGAAGTGGCCGAACTCTTCCGCGCCACCTACGAAAAAATGCGTCAGGAAGGCATTCCGCCCGACGACGTGTCGCGCCTGCGCCAGAAACTGATTCTGGAATTCGAAAGCAAACAGCGCGACAACAGCGAACTGGCACAATCCTATCGCCACTTCCGTCATGTCATCCGCGAGCAGGGCGCCATGCCCAATCTGATCGATCGCCTGCGTCAGACCGATGCGGAACAGGTGAACGCCGCCCTCAAACGCCATCTGCCGGAACAGCCGCTGCTGGCCAGCGCCCGGCCGCCATCGCTGTGGGAAGCGCTGCTGCGGGTTATACCGGCGGCACTGATCCTGGGCGGGCTCGGCGTGTACTTGCTGCGCTGGAACCACCGGCGCCGCCAGAACAACGGCCGAACGTGATCCAAAAAAAATCGCCGGCAGTCCGGCGATTTTTTTTCACACGCAAATACTCAATCCTGATCAGGCCGTTTCCGGCTCCGACACCTCGTCCGCGCTCTTCGCCACCGCAAAGCCCGGATGCAGCAGCTCAAACAGATCCACGAATTCCTGAGTCAGCTTGTGCTTGGGAGCCAGGTAAATCAGCGGCACACCCGCGTCATGAGATTCCCGCATTTTGATTGAGGAAGAAATGTAGGTATCGAGAATCGGCAGCCCCTCTTCTTTCAACTCGTCCACGATGCGGTTGGGCAGACTGGCGCGAGGCTGGAACTGGTTCACCACGATGCCCTCCACTTCCAGACCTTCGTTGTGATCCTGGCGGGTTTCTTCCACGTTTTCGATCAGGTTGTACAGCGCCTGGCGGGAAAACTCGTCGCAGTCGAAGGGAATCAGGCAGGCATCCGCCGCAATCAGCGCCGACAGGGTATAAAAGTTGAAGGCCGGCGGCGTGTCGATGTAAATCGCATCGTAATCCGTAATGCCCGCCAGCGCGTCCCGCAGCTTGAAGATCTTATGCTTGGCCTCCAGCTGCGACATGATCTCGCCCAACTCGGGGTTGGCGGCGATCACATGCAGATTGTCATAGCGGGAGGGCGTGATGAAATCATCCAGATTGCGATTATTGCGATGCTTGAAGGTCAGCGCCTGGGCGAAGAAGATGCCCACATCCCGCTCACCGGTCTGAAAATCCCGCCCCAGCAGATACTGGGTGGAATTGCACTGTGGATCCAGATCGATCAGCAGGGTTTTTAAACCACGGGCCGCACTGATGGCCGCCAGATTGGATGCGATGCTGGATTTACCGACTCCGCCTTTTTGGTTGAAAACCACTCGACGCATGTTCCTTCCCCGTGCCTGGACTGAAAATCTGGGCACAGTTTATAGAACGCTTCAGGCTGTGTCTTCACTTTCACCCTGCACAGCCGGCGTGATCAGGGATACGGACAGACAGCTGTCTATTGGCTGATCATTCCCGTCACCACCATGCCCGCCTCAGACCTAAATTTCTAAGGAAATACACCGCCATCGTCTTGACCCAACCTGGCTTTGCCAATAGGTTATTAGAACTTTTCATTTCGTTGTCCCCAGATGACTCGCCTCACTTAGCGCCCTTTCAAAACGGGTGTTAAGCTTGCTGGGTGACATTGCCTTCCGTGCATCGCATGCGTCGTCGGATGCCAATTCCGCACAAGTAGAATTACAAGGATCATCACATGAGCAGATCGGACGAGATCAAACGCAATTCCAACAAGATATGGCTGGCCGGTCTGGGCGCTTACGCCATGATGGAGGAAGAAGGCCGCGAAGCGTTCGACAGACTGGTGGACAAAGGGCTGGAACTGGAAAAGGAAAATTCCCGGGGCCAGCAGTTCGTCGCCGACTCCAAACTCGACGAACTCAAAAGCAGGGCCAACCAGACCATGGATCGTATCGAGCGGGCCTTCGACCTGCGCGTATCCTCGGCGCTGGGCCGCCTCGGCATCAGCCGCAAATCCGATCTCGACCTGCTGCATGAAAAAATCGATCGCCTGGCCGCAGCCGTTGAACAGATGGCTCAGGAACTCGAAAAAGAATGATGATGCAGACGCTCTTCACTATCCTCGCCACCGCCGTCCTGTCCAGCCTCATCACATTGATGATCGCGATTCACTATTTCCGCAAACACGCCAAACCCCGTTACGACAAAGCGGTGGGCGATGCGATCGAGCGTTTCAAGGCAGAAGTGGGGCCGGAAATCGAACAGCGGGTCAAACAAGGCATACTGGAAGGCATCAAGTCACTGCCAACGCGGGAAATGCTGCGCGATACCACCCGCACCATTGCCAAGACGGGACTGGACATCGTGGGCGACGGCCTCAAGATCGCCACCCGCACCACCCGTCCGCGTCGCCCTGGCGGCACACCACTGGATGACGACTGACGCAATCAGCGCCGCGCCAACAGGCGGGGTATCAGCAACACCATCGACAGAATCAGCAGCAACACCGTATCGAACGACAGGCCCTCGATCTGGGGTAACTGCAGATAACCGTTATGCGCCAGGAATGCCACCACAATCAGGCAGAAGCCGATCAGCGTGCTGATCTGATTGGCG
Source organism: Pseudomonadales bacterium (assembly GCA_020062665.1). Classification (GTDB taxonomy): domain Bacteria; phylum Pseudomonadota; class Gammaproteobacteria; order Pseudomonadales; family Ketobacteraceae; genus Ch67. The sequence goes on along the minus strand of JAGUVW010000001.1, from coordinate 76,526 downwards.
CGGCGATCTCCATCCAGCTGTCGGCGAATTTCGCGGATTTCATCCGCCTGGCGCTGCAGCAGTTCGCCCTGCATGCGCACCGCCAGCAGGGTTTCGTTGGCCAGCTGGGGGAGATGTTCCAGCCGCACGATCCAGGCCGGGTCGTGATTCTTAAGGGCCTCGATCAGGCCGCCAAAACCTTCGTATTCCGGTAGCCAATTATTGACGATTCGTTTACACGCCGCCCAGATGCTGAACTCCTGCAGCACCTTCAACAATTCCGCCAGCAGCAACAGATCACCGCTGACACGCACGCCCTCGGCGCCCTGCAGATCTGCATCATTGGTTCCCAGCACGTATTGCGCCAGCAGTGCTGTCGGCAGCGTGAGGCGGGCATCGACGGTCTCTTCATAGTCGGCAAACAGTTGCACGCCGTCATCGCACATGGCCACAAAGAACATCCAGTCCGGTGCTACGGTCTTGATACGCACCACACGCCCCTTGTGCGCCCGCACCTGCGCCAGCGCTTCCGGCTCGTAGGACAACGCCAGGTTCACAGCGGCCTCGATGACCTCAAGCACCAGGTAACGGATCATCGATTCGCTGGATTCGATCGCCATGAAAGAGTGTCACTCTGTTATTGTTCTGCGGCCAGGGAGTAACGGAAATTTACCATTGCCCCCCGTAAAAATCTCAGGATTTCTTTTATAAGCAAGTTATAATAGCGCGTCTTTTTGGGTCCATCCGGACTACCTTTGGAACGATTTGTGGCCTTTTTGTAAGTACCTGCTGTAGGCGTCACAACACACTGCAAGGGAATCTCACAGGCCAGGCTTGTACCCGGTCTGTAACGCGGTCAGCCCGAACCCGCCAATAACAAACTAGGGATTTTCACTCGATGCTTGAGCTTTACAACGGGTTTGTTGCGTTTTACAACGAGTTTGTAAATCACCCGGACTTCTGGAAGTACATGAGCATCCCGCTGGTAGCCGCCATCGTCGGCTGGGGTACCAACTGGGTCGCCATCCAGCTGACCTTCTATCCCATCAAGTTCATCGGCATTCCACCCTATCTCGGCTGGCAGGGCATCATCCCGCGCAAGGGCCGCAAGATGGCGGCCATCACGGTGGAAAACACCCTCGACAAAATCAGCACGATGCAGGAGATCTTCGATCAGTTCGAACCGGAAAAGATCGCCCATCACGTCATCAAGATCGCCGACGCCCGCATCGAGGAAATCACCGACGACGTCATGTCGGAGCGCAACGCGGTGCTGTGGGAAAACCTGCCCAACGTCCTCAAGAACCGCGCCTACGCCCGCGCCCGCCGCCAGTTGCCGCAGATGCTGGACAACCTGATCGAGGACATGCAGGTCAATATCGAAGACCTGATCGATCCCAAGGAACTGATCATCCGCAAGCTGTCCGAGGACAAGAACCTGCTCAATCGGGTGTTCTGGGAATGCGGCGAAACCGAGTTCAAGTTCGTCATCAACTCCGGTTTCTGGTTTGGTGGCCTGTTCGGTATCGTGCAGATGTTCTGGTGGTGGTTCCATCAGGGCTGGTGGGTAATGCCCGTGTTTGGCCTGCTGGTCGGAACCGTCACCAACTGGCTGGCGCTGAACCTGATCTTCCGGCCACTGAATCCGCTCAAGATCGGCCCCTTCGTCCTGCAGGGCCTGTTCCTGCGACGCCAGAATGCCGTATCCGAGGTCTTCTGCCGTATCGTCACCTCCGAGATCCTCACCATCGGCCACATCATGAGCGAAATCTTCCGCGGCCCCCGCTCCGACCGCGCCAAGGCCATGCTCAAGCGACACATGCGGCCGATCATCGATGGCGGGGTCGTCAAGACCGTTGCCCAGCTGACGGTGGGCCCCGAGGGCTTCGTGGAGCTCAAACGCACCATCGAAGAAAAAACCATTGAAATTTCCCTGGCATCCTTTGATGATCCCGTGTTCACCCGGGAGCGTGGCAAGGTCGTGGAAAAAATGTTCCGGGAACGCATGCAGGCCATGTCCGCCGAGGAATTCCAGGCGCTGCTGCGACCGGCGTTCGAAGAAGATGAATGGATTCTGATTGCCCTGGGTGGTGTGCTGGGTCTGCTGGCCGGTATTGCCCAACTGCTGTTCATGTTCACGGATGCGGGTGTCTGAGGCATTGATCATTCAGCCAGCGGTTGCCACTTCCAGAGTCAAAGGCAACCCGCCCTGACCCGCCTACAATGGCAGCGCATCACATCTGCCGTGTATTCGACCCACGACAGCGCCAACAATAACTAATAAAGTGTCCTGCCGGGAGTGGCCGGCCTGGATCAGCCCGGCAGGTAATACCCGGGATGCACCGCAAAGAATGGGAGAGTACGAATGCTACGAGAGAGCATTGAGCCTGCATGATCGATGCGCTGTCCTCGGATCGCCTGATCGGGTACATCCCCATCCTGCTTCCCCTGCTGATTGCCCTGTCAGGCTGGCTGACCCTGCGTCTGGCCCAGTGGGCGTCAGTATGGCCCCGGCGTTTCATCGGCCTGCCGCCCTACCTGGGCTGGCAGGGCTACCTGTTTTCCCATCTTGAACTCTATGTCACCCACTGGAGCCGGGGCCTGCTGGAGAAACTGGGTACCCTGGATCAGATCTTCGAACATGTGGGGCCGGAAAAGATCATCTCGCACCAGCTCAGCCGGCTGCGCCCCCAGGTGGACAGTTTCATCGACGAAGTCATGACCAGCCGCAATCAGGTGCTGTGGGAAAACCTGCCCATCCTGGTGAAGAACCGCTTCTACGCCCGCGCCCACCGCATGCTGCCGCGCATCATCGATGACATCGTGGAAGATCTGGGCGACAGCCTGCGCCGCATCGTCACCTATCCCCAGCTGCTGTATTTTGCCGAACAGGATGCGCCGGGCACCCTGGTACGCTTCTACGATCTGCTGACCCGGCGCGCTTTCGAGCGCCTGGCCCGCTTCTGCGCCCTGGCGGGATTCCTGGGCGGCCTGGCCCAGTGCGTGGCTGGCTGGCTGCTCAAGACATCGGATCCGCTGTTCTGGACACTGACCGGTGCCTCCATCGGTGTAGGTTTTTTCTGGCTGGCCCAGCGCCGCGCCAGCACGCCAGTGGTGCCGACGGTATTTGGCCCATTCACCCTGCGCTCGACGCTCAACCGCCTGCGTCCGCGCATGAATCGCGAGCTGGCGGAATTCCTGTCCCAAACCGTCCTGTCTCCGCGCAACATCGCCCGCACGCTGGTGCTCGGCGGCAGAGCGCGACACGCTCACATCATCATCAAGAAACGCATTGCACCGCTGGTGGAAGAGCTGGACGTGCGCACATTCGCCCAGCTTACGGTCGGCCCGATTGGCTACGTGAACCTCAAGCAGTCCATGGCGGACAAGCTGGCGGAATCCTTTCTCGATCCTTTTGAAGACGAACGCTTCAATCAGGAACGCGCCAAGGCGTTGGCGGAATTTCTTCATCACCGCATCGAAAACCTGCCGGATCAGCTATTCTATCAACAGATGAAGTGGACGCTGGAGCCACTGGCCATACTCGGAACCTGCGCCGGCATTGCGCTGGGTGCAGCGGCGGGTGGGCTGCAGTGGTTGCTTCTGTATTTCTAACCTGCCCGGTGTTGCCAAGATGGCCAAATACGTTTTCAAGATTCGCTGGGAAAAGTTGCCGGACGGTTCGGAATCCTACACCTGGCTGTTCGACAATGGCGTCACGCTCAAGGCCGATCGCAGCGGCGCCATGGTGCCAGGCCTGATGGAGCCGGAATCCGCCTTCGTTGCCGCCCTGGCCAGTTGCCACATGCTGTCGTTCATGGCGATGGCGGCCAAGCAGGGCGTGCACGTCCAGCGCTATCACGACATGGCCACGGGTGTATTGGAGAAAAATCGCAACGGCAAAATTGCCGTCACCCGGGTGCTGCTGCAACCGCAGGTTGAACTGGACGAGGCCCACTCTGATCCGTCTCTGCTGCAGGAACTGCACGATCAGGCCCACGCCAAGTGCTTCATTGCCAACTCGATCACCGCGCAAGTGATGATCGAACCTTCACTTCTGCCCGTCAGCGTGAATTAGTATGCCCAAAGCCTGTGACCTGAAACGGGGTGCCGTGGTTTACATCAACGACCAGCCCTATATCGTCAAGAGCGTCGAAGTGCGCAGCCCTTCTGCCCGCGGCGCTTCCACGCTGTACAAGTTCCGCTTCAACCACGCCCAGACCGGACAGAAGCTGGATGAAACCTTCACCGGCGACGATTTCCTGAAAGAAGCGGATTTTTCCCGCCGCCCGGTGCAGTACCTCTACAAGGACGAAAACAGCTACATCTTCATGGACAAGGATGACTACAGCCAGCATGGCCTGGATGAAGACACGCTGACAGACCAGATCCCCTACCTGATCGACAATCTGGAGGGCATCCAGGCGCTGTTCGTGGAAGATCGCTGCGTGGGCATCGAGCTGCCGCAGTCGGTGAACCTGGAAATTGTCGAAACCGCGCCGTACGTGAAAGGCGCCAGCGCCACCGGCCGCACCAAGCCAGCCAGACTGTCCACCGGCATCGAGATCCAGGTGCCGGAATACATGGAAGCCGGCGAAGTGGTGCGCGTGAACACCGAAACCGGCAAATTCATGTCCCGTGCCTGAATCCGCAAAAGGCCCGCTGCCGAAAGTGGCGGGCACCGCTCCACTCCCCACCCGCGTCCTCAAGGGGCTCACCTATTTCTGGTGCAGCTGCGGACTCAGCCGCAACCAGCCCTTCTGCGACAACAGCCACGCTGGCACTGGCTTCGAGCCCACCCCCTTCACCGCGCACAAGGATGAAATCGTGTTTTTCTGCACCTGCAAACGCAGCGCGGAAGGCATGGTGTGCGACGGCAAAAGCCATCAGAAGCTGACGCCGCCTTAGCGCTGAGGCTCCGTCGCGAACCCTCAGCGCAAGGCCAGACTGCGATACACCGCCTCCACCAACCCGCGCGGCCGGGGGTCCACCAGCACATAGGTGGCCATCTGGTTCATCACGTAGGCAAAGCCCAGCTCCCGCTCCGGATCGGCAAACGCCAGGGAGCCGCCGGAACCGGGATGGCCGAACGCTTTCGCGCCGGGGCCGAAACCCGCTTCAATATGCCCTGTCTGCTGCAGCATGAAACCGGGCCCAAAGCGGGTGCGCGTGTGCAGCACCGGATCATCGCCCGCACTTTCTTCCCGCTGGCAACGCAGCAGCGCGTCTTCCGACAGCAGCCCTTCCCGGCACACCGCCTTGCCGTACAGCGCTGCCATCGCCGCTGCGGTGGCGTGCAGGTTGGCCGACGGCAATTCCATCGTCCGCCAGGCCAGTGCGTTCGAGCTGGTCATCAGCGCCATGGGATTGCAGAGAGATTTGGCGGTCATGGACTCCTTGTCTGCCAGCACCTTGCCGAACAGGTAAAGCCGGCCGCCGGCAGGAGGCACCGAGGAACCCGACAGATCCGCCAGCCGGCTCAACTCGCTGCCCGGTACGCCGAGGAACATATCCAGCCCGAACGGGCCGCTGATTTCTTCCCGCAGATACTGGCCGATGGTGACACCCACTGCCCGGCGGAACACTTCACCCAGCAGCCAGCCGTAGGTCACCATGTGATAGCCATGTTGGCGCCCCGGCTCCCACCAGGGCCGCTCCCGTGCGAGAGTTGTGGTCATGCGCTCCCAGTCGAACAGGGCCTCGTCGGGCAGCGGCGTGCGAATGGCCGGCTGCCCCGCCTTGTGATTGAGAATCCAGGCGACCTTCGTGTCCTTCTTGCCTTCGACACCGTATTCCGGCCAGTAATGGGACACCCGCTTGTCCAGATCGAGCAGCCCCTGGTCCAGCGCCCGCTGCACCGCCAGGGCCGCCACGCCCTTGGTGGTGGAAAACACATTCACCAGCGTGTCCTTCTCCCAGGGTAACTTGCGCGCCTTGTCCCGTGTGCCCGCCCACAGATTCACCTTCAACTCACCCTGGTGATAGATCGCCAGACTGGCGCCCTGCTCCGCCGGACCCCGCATCAGTTTTTCAAATTCGTCCCGCACCTGCGCAAACTGCGGCGCGCAAAAACCCTGAACAACCTCTGTCATGGAATAACCTTCGCTGTTGAAATCAGGCGGATGGTAGAATCCCCAGCCAAATTGCGCAAAGGAATCCACCGTGAACGATCTTGAGAATGGCGTTTACTCCCTGAAGAATCTCGAACGTTTTGCCAATTTCATGGAAGACCGTTTCCGCATCCCGGTTCTCAACGTGCGGGTGGGCTGGGATTTCGTGATTGGCCTGATTCCAGTGGCCGGTGACCTGCTCACCATGCTCGCTTCGCTCTATATTCTGGTGGGTGCGTACCACCATCGCGTGCGCAAGCGCACCATCGCCCGCATGCTGGTCAATGTGCTTGCTGACTTTCTGATCGGCGCAGTGCCCATACTGGGCGACATCCTGGACGCTAGTTTCAGATCCAACAAGAAGAACGTACGTTTACTGCTCGATGCCCTGAAATCGCAGCAAAATCAGGCCAACTTGCACAATCCGAATAGATAGACATACTGAATCAAAGTGCAGTAAATTGGCTTCGCGCCTCAATAACAAAAACAAAGGCGGTCAACCATGTCAGCACTCCAAACCCTGGTAGTCGATGACTCTGCATCCGCGCGGACGGTTCTCAAACGTCTGCTGGAGCGCAAAGGCGTCCAGGTCGACCAGACCGAATCCGGCCTGCAAGCGCTGGATTATCTCAAAACCAAAAAACCCGATCTGATCTTCATGGATCACACCATGCCGGGCATGAGTGGGCTGGAAGCCGTGCGCGCCATTCGCAAGGATCCTGCCACTGCCTCCATCCCCGTGGTGATGTACACCAGCCAGAGCGACGAAAATTACCTGCAGGAAGCCCTGGCCACCGGTGCCCTCGACATCATTCCCAAGCCCGCCACCTGGAACAAGCTGTCACAGGTGCTGGACGCGGTGTCCCATCAGCGCCAGATCATGACCGACGATATCGCCGCCAGCATCGACCAGCAGCTGTCATCGCTGCGGGATCACCTGAGCTTCGCCATGGAGCAACAGATCCAGCGGGTGTGCGATGAACTGCGGGTGAATTTCGAGCAGCGGGTACGGGCGCTGGAATCCCGCCAGAACACCCCTTCCCCCTATCCCAGCCAGGGCCTTTCCACTCTGATCCACTCCATCACCGACTCCAAGCTGCACCAGCTCAACCTGGAACTGCGTCATCATCTGTCCGCCAAGCTGGATGTGCTGTCCCAGGATCTGCTGCAGCATCAGCAGGAACAGCGCCAGGAACTGCTGCGGGAGCTGGAACTGCGGCTGCGGCAGGAACGTCAGGGTGCAAAGAAAAGCTGGTGGCAGCGGTTTCCGGGCTTTATCCGTTCGCGCTGGTATGTACTGCCGTTCTGGCTGGCGGTGGCCCTGATGGCCGCCCTGTGGGGTTACTGGAACTGGTGATCGCCCGCGAATGACTCGCTCGCCCGGCGCCGCTGGATTTATTCTCGGCAAATCCGGAAAATGTTTGTCATACTTAACATATGGTTAACGAGTCATTTCGCGGCGGACGCCATGCAATGGATATATGCTGGGCGCTCCGACATTTACGATCAAGCTCTTAAGAAGAAGTGCCCATGCCGATCAAGACTGCCCTGGTGGTGGACGATTCCAAATCCGCCCGTTTTTCCCTCAAAAAACTGCTGCAACTGCAAGGCATCAAGACCGATTTCGCCGAATCGGCAGGCGATGCCCTGAACTACCTGTCCACCAACACGCCCGATATCATCTTCATGGATCATCTGATGCCGGGCATGGACGGGTTCGAAGCCACCAAGGCCATCAAGTCCAACCCGGAAACCCGCAACATTCCCATTATCATGTGCACATCGAAGGAAGGCTCTGACTATGGCGAGCAGGCCCTGGCCATCGGCGCCCATGCCATTCTGACCAAGCCGGCGCCCTCGGCTACCCTGCTGGCGATTCTGAGCCAACTGGACTCATCGCTGGCCGCTGCCGCCGCGCAGGCCGCCGGCATCGAAGCCTCCAGCACCGAAGCCAAACCCTCTGCCCCCACCGGCGCCGTCGGCGTCAGCACCCGGGTGGTGGAAAACATCGTGCGCAAGATCCTGGAAGAAAAATTCGATGCCTTCCAGAAAGCCCTGGCGGATTCCATCCGTGACGGCCTGCGCCAGGAAATGACCGAGGAAATCGAACGCGCCAAACAGACGCTGCGCCAGGAATTCGGCAGCGCAGTGGACAGCAAGATCCAGCAGATGAGCACCAATATCAGCCAGAAAGTGGCGTCTGCGCTGTTCGATGAAAAATTCGAAGCAGTGAACCGGCATTTGGAAACCCAGATTTCCAACAACCTGGGCGCCATCGAAACCGCGCTGGATGCCACCCGCCGCGCCTCACCGGAACTGATCGAGGAAGTGAAGAAAATCGCCCAGTTCACCGCCGCCGCCACCGCCGGCGAAGCAGCCAAGGAATCCGCCCGCGACATCAGTCAATCCATCGCCCAGGATGTGGCGCAGCAGGAACTGGCCAACATGCGGGATTCCCTGGTGGAGCAGGCCCAGCAGGCTAGCGCCGGCAACAACAGCAAAATGCTGGCCATGGCCGGCATCGCCATCGGTGTAGTGGCGCTGGTGGTGGCGATCCTGTGAAATCACCCGCATAAAAAAAGGCTGCAGGCGGGAACCTGCAGCCAACGAGGCAGTAAAAGTTGGGTGACCATTACTGCACGGGAAGAACCTTTCTGAACGCGTAAAACCTTTCTCAGAGCTGCCTTTCTGACTTGCCAAAATAACTGTATATAATTACAGTATATCAACCCCTCCATTTTGGCAAACGCTTTTTCACGACCCAGACGATGCAGCGCAAGATCATTCATATCGATTGCGATTGCTTTTATGCCGCGGTGGAAATGCGCGACGATCCTACCCTGCGCCATCGCCCCATTGCGGTGGGCGGCGATCCGGGCCGGCGTGGTGTGATTTCCACCTGCAACTACGAGGCTCGACAGTACGGCGTGCGCTCCGCCATGGCGTCGGCCTACGCCAGGCGCCTGTGTCCGCAACTGATCATCCTGCCCCACCGCATCAGCTATTACCGCGAGGTGTCCCTGCAGATCATGCGCATCCTGCAGCAGTACACCGATCGGATCGAACCCCTGTCGCTGGACGAAGCCTTTCTGGATGTCACCGGCCAGACGCATTTCCAGGGCAGCGCCACCCGCATGGCGGAAGCGATTCGCAAGCAGGTGCGTTCCCAGGTGGGCATTACCGTGTCCGCCGGTGTGGCGCCGAACAAATTCCTCGCCAAGATTGCCAGCGAATGGAACAAGCCCGACGGCCTGTTCGTGATCCGGCCAGACGACGTGGAACGCTTCGTGCCAGCGCTGCCGGTGGAAAAGCTGCACGGCGTAGGCAAGGTGACGGCGGAGCGTCTGCATCGGCTCGGCATCCACACCTGCGCCGACATTCGCGCGATGGATCATTTCCGCTTCGTGGAGAAGGTCGGCAGTTTTGGCGAGTATCTGTATCGCCTGGCGCACGGGCAAGACGAGCGGCCGGTGGAAGCGCGGGATGAACGCAAATCCCTCAGTGTCGAGCACACCTACGAACGGGATCTGCCGGATCTGGACAGCTGCCTGCGCCAGATTCCAGCGCTGCAGGATCGCCTGCAGCAACGTCTGCAACGATCGCAGAAAGACGGCGTGATCAAGAAAGCTTTCGTCAAAATCAAGTTCGCGGATTTCACCAGCACCACCATGGAATGCTGCGTGGGCGAGCCGAGTCTGCCCGTGTATCAATCGCTGTGCGATGAAGCGTTTCAGCGCAAGGGCATGTCGGTGCGTCTGCTGGGCGTGGGCGTGCGTTTTGCGGAGCGCATCCATGCGCCGGTGACTCAATATGCGTTTGATTTTGCCTGAGTGCGGCTGCTACCCGAACCGAAGCCAAGGCGCACACCGCACATTTACTACTGCAATGGCGGGATATTCATCCAGCGCCGCAGCGCGTCGTACGTGCGTTCGTCCCCCAGCAGACGGATATGGCCCACGTCGTCGAGCACCACGCGATCGACCTGCTCATGTGACGCGGGAAAATGCTCTTCGCCCATGGCGCTGGAAACCGGTACCAGGCCGTCACCCAGCCAACGCTTGGCGGGATCGTCACCTATCTTTGCTGCCAGCAGCAGATGACGGATGCGCGGATTGAACGGCAACGGCTGCTGGTTTTCCGCCGCGTCGGCCGGCGCCACGATATGGCCATGCCGCAAGCTGCGAATGCCCAGACTGCGAATATTACCCAGCGCCATCAGCGGTTTTGAATAAGGCGACACGCCGAGCAGTGAATTGGCGAAGTTGCCAATTTTTTCCAGCGGCGCACCGCTGTGAGGGGAGGCCAGATACGCCGCACCTTCGATCGCGTTCACCCAGTCGCTGTTGTGAACATGCTCGCCGTGGTGCAGCGCGCTGCGGATGATCAGGCCACCCATGCTGTGGCCTATGAGTGTGAGCGATTGCGCGCTGTCCTGTTGCCAGTGTTCATGCAGATAGCGGCTGAACGCATTGCCATTTTCCCAGATCGGCAGGCCGCTGTTGTAACGCACCCACGCCACGCCCATGCCCTGCTGCTGCAGTTGTTGCACGAAGCGGTGATTGGCCGGGGTTTGCCAGTCGAATTCGCTCAGACACAGACCATGCACGAACAGCAATACGCCGCGCTCACTGCGCGCCTGCAATTGAGCCAGCGTCAACCCGCGCCCGCTGTGATCCACCAGTTCCAGCGGTTGCGCCAAAGGATGCCGCCATTCCTGCAGCTTGTCCCCGATCACGCCGTTCATGCCGCTGTGCACGCGCCGCAGCGGCGTGGGCAGATGATCCTGGGATGGCAGATGTTCCACCAGTTGATGCAACTTGTCGGCACCCTGCTCCAGCAGCAGCCGGATTAACAGGTAGGTTTTGGGAATGGCATTGCCGTCGGGCGGGGAATCCGCCCCCGGTTGCCCCGCGAGAAAGGGCGGTAACGTGAAAGGCAGGGGCGAATCGGACACGGTGCGGTGCATCTGCCCGACCACATGGGTCAGCTCGCTGCCGGAGCGCAGGGCCAGGCTTAAAAGCCCCACCAGCCAACGCAGTGGCGACCAACCCGATGAATACCCTTCCCCGCCGCTAGAAGACATGGCTGCCTTTTCCATCACGATGCTCTCCACAATTAGTGCACACTTGTTCACTATAGTGTGGAGCACGCAGCCCAGGCAAGTAAAAGCACCAGAATTGATACAGCGCATTTTCTGAGAATTTTTGCCTAATCGATTGCGGATATACCGCTTCTGATCACGTTTACAGCCGATCACTCAGTTGGGGATGGCAGCCCTGGCTTTGCGCTTCCCGCCAGGATGTGGCGGCGGCGCGAGTCCCACTACGACTTCCAGTTCCTCCAGCTCCTGCTCCATGTGGTTGAGCAGCCGCTGCAGGCTCGGCAAGGTGCGCCGGCAGCCCAGCACGCCAAATTCCAGCTTGTCGTGATAGCTGATCAGGGTGATGTTGAGCGCCATGTGGTTGACGATGGCGGACACGGGGAAGTTGTGTTCCAGCTGGGCGCCATTCCAGAAGCTGGTTTCGCGGGGCCCAGGCACGTTGGAAATCACCACGTTGAACGCCTGCCACTGGGGCATCATGCCGGTGAGGATGGCAAATCCGGTGGGCGCCAGGGTCAGCGCGGTGTAGTCGATGATCTGTTCTGGCGTCATGGTGGCGAAGCGGTTCTTGCCTTCCAGCACCGATTGGCGGATTACCTCGAAGCGCTGCAGCGGGTCTTCGATATGGGTTCCCAGATTTGCAAGGATGGTGGCCACCTGATTGCCGCCCACGCTGTCATCCTTGCGCAGGGACATGGGCACCATGGCCACCAGCGGCCGTTCTGGCAGGTCGTCGTGGAACTTCAAGTAGGTGCGCAGCGCTCCGCCACACATGGCCAGAATCACATCGTTGGTGGTGGCATCGAGGGTTGTGGCGATAGCCTTCAGACGCGCCAGCGGAAACGACTGGGCGGCAAAGCGGCGGGAACCGGTAATGGGTTGGGTGAGCCGGCATTGCGGTGCGGTGAACACATGGGCCAGTTCCGGATTGGCGCGGGCATGCTGAACGGTTTTGTAAAGCGCCGACGCCACCGCCGGGATCGCACGGGCCTGTGTGCCAGCCAGCCGCATGACACCGCCCACTTGCGCCAACAGTCCGCCTTCGCCATGGCTGCGTCGTTCCCGCTCCGGCACCGGCAGCTGCCAGATCGGCGGCATATCGCGCTGCGTGGCATCCTGGCTCAGCATGCGCATTCCCAGACGCATGGCGGAAATGCCGTCCACCAGGGAATGATGAATCTTGGTGTACAACGCGAAGTGACGACCGTGCATGGCCTCGATCAAATAGGTTTCCCACAGCGGGCGACTGCGATCCAGCAGATTGCTGTGTTCCGCCGAGATGAAACTCACCAATTCCTTCGGCCCGCCAGGCTTGGGCAACGCCACATGGCGAAAGTGATGATCGATGTCGAATTTGTCGTCGTGTTGCCAGAAATTGCCATTCCAGCGGGACACCATGCGTAGATCGAACGGCGGCGTGGGCGCGGTGAACTGGCGCAGGTACTCCGCCAACTCACTGACATATTGAGGGCCGGCATCTTCCGGGAACCGGTAGATCTGCAGCCCCGCCACGTGGAGGGGCTGCTGACGCCGTTCCAGCCACAAGAACAGATTGTCCAATGCCGATAAACGTTCCATTACCCAGCCTCATCCATTTTTCAACGGTGCACAGATTATCTGTCATCCGATTGTAAAAAGATTGTCCGGGATCAGCAGTCAATCCGGTGCGGGCTGCATCGGCAAAAAAGTGTCATTGCACGGATTCGGCGGCCTCGATTCGATCCAGTGCCTGCATGCGTTTGATTTCGTTGGAACTCAGCCCCAACTCCCGTTGCGCAAGATCGGCAACGTAGGCGGTGCGCTCGTCGACCGTCATGCCATCCAGTCCGGGCGTTGCGCTGATCAGGCTTTTGTACTGATCCCGTTTCTGCGCCCAAACACGCTTTTCCTCATCCACCTGCGCCAGTCGTTTGGCGGCTTCTTCGCCCACCAGCTCAACCCGGGCCTGGTAGAGTTCTGCGTCCGAAGCGCCCTGCGTCTTCAGCTGGTTGGTTTTTTCTGTCAGCGTCACCAGCGCCATGGATGCTTCCTGCGCTTCGCGCACCTGCGGCGGCAGCGCTTCCTTCAACTGCTGGCGAATTGCTTCCTTGTCAGCCTCAGTCAGGTTGGGTTGCTGCATGGCGATCTGTGCTTCCAGATAAGCGGAATTGGTTTGATCGAGCTCGGCAAAAAATGCTTCGTACGCTTCGTCGCCGAGATGCTGGCGGCGCAGATCTTCCAGCTGAGTCAGCCGATCGCGCATGCTGGCAGGATCGTTCGCCATCACTGAGTCCTTGTCGAACGACTGCTGCCATTGGTCATAGGCATCAACGTACGTGAAATACTGGTCGAGAAACGCCAGGGCCTGGGAGCGCGCAGGTTCTTCCAGCGCGGCAATCATGCTGCCAGCGATCAGATCGTGAATCTGTTCGAACGACAGATCACCGATGGCCAGCATGAAGAAATCCAGCATTTCCTTGACGCCCGCATCCATGATCAGATTGCCGTTCTCGTCCACGGCGTAGCGTCCGGGCAGATCGATATTCGCCAGATAGGGCGGGCGGTTCGCCATGAATTTTTCATAGCCGGCGCGCAGTTGTTCCTGTGTCGGTTTTGCTGTGCGCTTCACCACATCGGCTGGCCGCACCATCGCTTCAGGCGCAATGTTGGTTGCAGTGCCGACCTGTTCAGCAGCTGCCTGCTGCTGATCACCTGGATCGCTTCCCTGGATCAGTTCAAACCCGGCCCAGATCAGTCCGGCCGCGGCGAAGGAAATTACAATGAGTTTTTTATTCATGGGCTTACACCTCTTATGAAACAGCAATGGACACATCCTGAGGATGTGTCCACGTTTTCTACTGAATATTAAGGCGCTGCAGGATTACAGACCGGCCTTCTTCAGTCGGTTGGCATGGTTGTAGTAGATGGAAGGGATGTTCATGCCAAACGCCGTGATGGCCAGAGCATGGTTGATCGCGTCGAAGTGGTTGGCTTTGTAGTTCAGGCGCAGCGCTTCACCCAGTGCCATACCGCAGGAAGGCACCAGTCCGTCCCACTTGAGGGGAGCGGAGCCTGTGAACTCGCGGGCCAGCGGGATCACGATCAGGTCGAACGGATCGATTAAGTTGGTGATGGGGGTTTCACCGCCCCAGGAATACCAGCGAATGCCGTTGGCAACCGAAGCGCCACTGGCCTGAGCCAGGGTTGCGCCAGGGCCACTGCGGCCGTTGTCATTGTTCCAGCACTTGTAGGCCGGCATGGCAGCAGGATATTGGGCATTGAAGGTGGTGTAGGAAGGATCATGCTTGGATGCAGCAGCCAGCGCCAGCATGGACTGGTCGACGTTCAGCTCGCTGTTGTAGCCGCCATCAGAGCCAGGGCCAGAAATCAGTTCCAGCAATTCCAGCAGCAGGGTAACGGCGCCATCCACAATCGGAGCACCGATTCCCAACGCATTCAGGAAATCAGTGAAGCCATCGGCGAACTGGGTGCCTTCGTTCATACAGTGGGCGCAGCTGACAGACGCAATCCACTGAGGCTCCAGTGCGGCCACATAACGGGATGCAGTTGCACCCTGGCTGTGGGCGATCAGGTTGACCTTCTGCGCGCCGCTGATGGCCAGAATCTGGCGGATATCATCCCGCAGTTCCTCGCCACGCTTTTCGTGCAGAGCGGCGGAACTCATGTTCACCACATACACCTGCGCACCACGCAAACGCATGTTGCTGGTGATGAAATACCAGTAGTCGATGACACCCAGGATGCTATCAAAGCCAAAAGCGCCGTGAACCATGACGATGGGGTATTTTGTTTTGGAGTAATCTTTTATGAGCAGAGACAAAGGGTTGGCGTTTGCCAGCGGAGAGAACACCACCGCGGCCATCGCAAACACCAAAGCGTAGAGAAAGTTGCGCTTTTTCATAAGAACTTACCTTTGTGATCGTTATAGTGTTTGACTTGTTTTTATTGAGTGGCTTCGCCAAACGCACGAAACAACGATACACAGTGTAAGGATGGGACAAACTACCGCGCTTGTACCCGCTGGCCAGCATTGTGCTCATTTGGGCCAATTACAAAAATGCGACTCGAAACAGCATATCGTTCACGACTGCATGACAAACGCAGACAGGAAGCACACAAAGCCAACCGGTGGAAGCCTCAGATTCACCAGCAAACTGATATACCTAACAGGGCAAATCCTGCAATGCCCGCGCGCCGGTTACCGGATATTTACAGTGACTGACAAAGCAATAACGCATTAAATGTTTCGACATATTGCGAACGCGCTCTATAATCGAGCCAGAACAACCCAAAACAATAATAAAATGGGCTTCTTCTATGGACCGCGATACGCCTCTTATCCTCCCGGAATACATCCTCGGCTACTCGGAATGTCTTGAGCGCCTTGGATTCAATCCGAACGAAATTTCTTCCCGCATCGGCATCGATTTCCAGCAGTTCAGGCGTGATCCCCATCCGCTTTCAATCAACCAGACCACCCGCATGCTGGTTGCCTGTTATGACTTGTTCAAGATGCCATATCTGGGCTTGGCGATGGGCAAGCAGATGCGATTGACGGTGCATGGCATGGCGGGGGTTTCCGCCATGGCACAACCCACTTACGCGGAATGTCTGCACGCCGCCAGCCGGTTGTGCGAAAAGGCATTCCCGCCTATGGCCATGGAATACTTTGAAACCAGCAACACGGTTGGACTGCGGATTATCGAATGTCTGTCACTGGCGCCGGTGTCGCACTTTTTCGTCGAGTCCATCGTGGTGAACTTCTACAATATTCTGCATTTTCTGCTGGGCGACGAATACGAGCCGGAGTACATTGCGTTCAAGCATCCCGAGCCCAGCTACCTGAACATCTACCAGCGTTACTTCAATTGCAAATTGCGTTTCAATGCGGATCACTACGAATTTGTCGTATCCAAACAGCTCGCGCAACGGGAATTGCTGCTGGCCAACAAGGGAATTGCGCGCATGGCGGAACAGGACTTCCTGAAGTCGCTGCCCAACATCAACCTGAACTATCTGCCCAAAAAACTGCGTCTGGTGCTGATCCAGAGCGTGGGTGCATTTCCTTCGCTGGAAACTGCGGCCCGCAAACTGGGAATGAGTGGGCGCACCTTGCGGCGCCAGCTCAATAATCTGGGCACCAACTTCCAGAACGAGCTGGATCTGTTGCGACGCGAATTTGCCATCAACTACCTCACCAAAAGCGACAAGTGCATCACCGAGATCGCCTTGATGCTGGGATTCTGTGATTCGTCGGCATTCAGCAAGGCATTCAAGAAGTGGACCGGGGAATCACCCCGGGAATTCAAGAAGAAGCACGCACTGGATGGCTATCGCACCTTTGTGGATGATGGTGTCGATGAGCATCTGCATGAAAGCGAGGGCGCTCGCTCCTGACGCATTCAGCGCCAGGAGCGAATGGCCAGCTCGGTGAATTCGCTTTCTTTCAGGCCGGTATTCATCTTCAGTTCCAGTGAGACCAGCTCTGTAGCCTTGCCGGTTTGCAGATTGGTCATCACAATCCGCGCTGGATTCCAGAAGCGGCTGTCGAACTGTCGATAGTCGTACGCCTGCATGGATTTGAAGGGTTTGCCCGCGCCGTCGAAGAAGTCCGCCTTGAAGGGCCGAAAGTGTGTGGTGTCGATCCAGAGCCGGGTTTTGCTGTAGCTGGATTCGAGCCCCGGACCAGGAAAACGATCCACCACATAACACTGCAACTCACCACAGGCTTCTTCCCCCACCCGCTCGAAACGGTAGCTGTCAGGGTTCTGATCCGACAGATCCTCGAAAGTGAATTCACTGCCCCGGAAAGAAGACGTGCGACTGGATCCGGTAATGCGCTTCAGCCGTTTGGTGGAGGGCAGATACAGCCACTGCTCGTCACTTTCACCTTTGCTGGCGTTGGTCAGCAGTGCAATACCCTTTTCCCGTTGCGGCGCGGTAAAGATCGACAGGCTATTGGACTCCCCGTTGCTGCCGACTCGCGCCTTCAGCAGCATCTCGCGCTCGGATTTGTCGCCGTTTTCATCGATCAGCACCATGCGCACGCGATGGCTCATGTCCTGGAAGCCACTGCTGTTCTGCCGCGCCCGATCAATGATGTCACGGCCACTCAATGTTTCCGCACCCGCCGAGAATGCACACACCAATCCCAGCACAGTTGCGATTTTCTTCCACATACGGACTCCGCTTCAAAAGTGATAGTAAACATCCATCTGAATATAGCTATCCCTTTCAATCAGATTCATTTTCTGGCTATTGTCCGAAATTCGTAGCAAGTCGAACAGCGTTTGAGGCACCGTATCCGTGTTGATGCCAGCCCAGTAGTCCGGTTGCTGCAAGTCACGAATGAATTGCTCAATGCGCTCGAACTGCTTCTTGCTGATAGTAACATCACCCACCAGATCCAGCAGCCGTTCGATAGACTGGGGTGAAGCCGGATTTTCCAGCACCAGCTGTTCAAAGAAGGGAATGAAATCCCGGGGGTCATAACGCTCATCATTGGCGTGAAAATACTGACCTGCCACGTTGAACGTCCAGGACTCGCCGAAGGTATTGCTCCAGA
This sequence comes from Pseudomonadales bacterium, assembly GCA_020062665.1. Lineage (GTDB taxonomy): Bacteria > Pseudomonadota > Gammaproteobacteria > Pseudomonadales > Ketobacteraceae > Ch67. The sequence continues at coordinate 58,771 of JAGUVW010000001.1, read as the reverse complement.
ACAGGGTGGCAAAAGCCTCGTCATAGCGGGTGTCGGCGACCACACCAAGCACCAGGTTACTGTCACGCTCGTCGTTGAATGCCAGTCGCGCCGCCACGCCCACGTCCCGGTCGAACAGCGTGCCGTATATATGCTCGCGGCTGTCCCAGATACCTTCGACGTACCAGGTCAGGTCGTAATCGCTTTCGAACACCGAGCCGAAGGTGTACTCAAATCCGCCCGCCACCGATTCGAACTGTTCCAGCGAGCCGGTCTGGTAAGTAAATTCCGCGCGCAGAATCACATCACGCACGAGGTACTGCCACTCCAGCGACGACTGGTTCACCTTCTCGTAAACGGGCACCAGATAGGGATCGTTGAAGTCGTAGTTGAAGATGAAATAGGGATCGCGGGTAACGCCGTAAAAATGCGACAGCGCGATGTCCATGTCCCACAGCCGGGTCTTCCAGCGCCCGGCAAGATCCCAGCGCCCGGTCGCACCCCGTTCGTACTCCTCGTCGTCGGTATTCACCAGAATGGGATAACGCAGACGGCCATCCTCACCCGGATACCAGGCAGAGCGGACGTCGTAGAGGGAATACAGTTCGATCAGATCCTCGCCCCAGTAAAAGGACAGCGACATGAGAGGCTGGCCGAGTTTGCGCTGAAACGGCAACTCCGCCCTATCCTTCTGGTTGATCAGATCAGTGATCTTGAACAGTTCGTTGACACCCCAGCTGATCTGACCGACACCGGCCCGCAACTGGTAGGCTTCGGCGTCGTGCAGCCAGAGAAATTCGCGCACGTCGGCATAATTGCGCTCGTCGTCGACGCTGTCGCCACGCACGAACAGGGCTGCGGTGAACTGATCCCGCTCACTGAGGCTGTGCGCAAATTCAAGTTGGGCGGCGGCTGAGGGATAGGTTTGCTCTTCGACCTGCTCGCCGGTCTGGCCGTAATAGCGGGCTTCGGCATTGAGCCATCCCGACCATTCTGCAGCAAAACCAGGAAAGGATACGGACAGCAGGCTGACTGCTCCTGCAAGACATGCGGCGCTGCTAGCAGGCCGTTTCCACTGCGTTGATTTCATTTTGTTGTTTGAGTTTTTTGAGGCCGAAGACATAGCTGCTGCAATACAACAGCACGACGGTGAAGACGGGCAGAACGGTCAGCGCCAGATTGGGTGTACCGGCCAGCCAATGCGCGGTGACCATGAAGCTGAGGGAAAGCCCGCTGACCAGCGCCACGCTGGTGGCCATGCCAGCCAGACCACTACCCAGGCGCACGAACAGCAATTCCAGCAGAAAGCTGCCGACGGAGGTGGTGACAAAGCTGACACCACCCTGTGACAGGCCAGACAGCAATGCCTGATCGCCGTCGGCGCGATTGGCCCAGTAAGCCCAGGCAAACCAGGTGACAGCAGACGCCAATGCAGACAGCACTACACGGCACCCCGGCGACTGCAGAATACGCCGAATCACAAGCGACGACCGGCAGCCCGCTGACGCCAGACCAGTGCAATCAACGCCAGCATCAGCAACCAGTGATCCAGAGCGCCCGCACTACCTTCTGTCACCTTGACACCGGAAAGACCCCGATCAATCAGGTCGTTCACCTGATCCACCGGATTTTCGCCGTTGCCACCACCGATCGGATCGGTGGGATCCAGGTTCTTCTGATCTTCTTCAATTTTCTGGATTGCCACCGCACAACGCTCCGGCAGCAGCTGAAACAGCTCACAGCGCCAGGTCACGGATTTCTGCACGGCTTCCACAGTGCCGCGATTGAAATGGGTCAGGAAATCTTCCAGATCGCCATCGTAGATTTCATCCACCAGCTCATCGAAGCTGTCCACTGCTGCCGCACCGCCCAACAGCGCCATCAGTTCCGCATTCATGCCATCGAACTGACCCAGATCGATTCCGAGCCCGCCGAGACGACCCAGCACGTTGTTGCGATCCAGTTCGGCAAACCGTTCCGGATCGAACAGCTTGAGTTGCTCCTTGATCTGCTCAGCCTGCTCCAGGCCGTAACCACTCTGCACCAGCCCGAAGCCGTTCTCGAAACCTTCGTGGCCCTCGGTGCCAAAACGCAAATTCGGTTCTGGTTCGATCACCTCTTTCAGCAGCGGCAGATCCGCCAGTTCTGCCGTGGCACGGGTTGCAGCGTTGGGCATGCTGCCATCCCCCAGCGAGTAGTGCATGCCGAGGGGACGAGGCTCCTGGCCGGCAGGCGGATTGCGATAATAGTGGGCGAAATTGTTGCCGTCGGCGATGTCCACGTAGTGCTGCATCATCGCCAGAATGAAGGACAGCTCCGCGCCATTGGCATCCTGTGGAATCACATTGCTGGTCATGTCATCCCAGAAGGTGGATTCGGAAAAAATATGCATCAGGCTGCCGGCACCATTCACCAGATAGGCGCCCGCCAGATCCGGCGCCAGCACACCGATGGCGGTTCCCAGCATCGCTCCCAGCGACATGCCATCGAACATCACCCGGCTGCCATCCAGCAGTGGCTTTTGCGGCAAAACACTGCTGGATACATTCGCCACGGCCTGCGGCAGGGCGTCGCGAGCGTGTTTGGCCACCACGGCCTGATCCACCGTTGCCTGCACGAACATACCGAGCAGCTGCATGATGGTCATGGGCGTTTGCACAGCAGCGGCGATGTGAAGATCCTTCACGCCCAGTTTTGAAACCCGCGAGCCGTGGTTGGGATGATCAATGGCGATGGTAGCCATGCCGAGCCGGTCACCCATGCGATAACCGGTCTTGGTGAGTTCCTTGAAATTGCCCAGGCCGTGACCCCAGATGGAAATGGGAATCGGCGTGGGATAGTCCCATTTTGGCAGCGTCAGCACGAACTCTGTCCGTTCGCGATCGGCATCCGGTATGCGACTGTAAGGCGGATACACACCGCCATCGGCGGCACGGAAATTCACTAACGACAGATTGCCCTTCAGCGTGGCCAGTTCGTAATCCGGATCACCCAGCGTGGTGGTTTTTTCCAGGCCATTCACAATGCTGCCCCGCTCCATCGCCGTCTGCAACATGGTCTTCATCGGCGTGACGACCTCGGCTTCTGTGCGCACGGTGAACCAGGTCAGCGACAGCACGTTACTGCGCTGGATGCCGTTGCGATCCAGCACGGTCAGTGCGTTCTTGTAGGCTCCGTTGATCCAGTAGCCGGCAGTGCCATCCAGCACCTTTTTCATGCCGGGACTGGGCACGAACAACGTGGTATTGCCCACGCCCTGGTCGAAAGGTTCCTTGAGCAGCACGGCGATATATTTGCGGCCGAATTCAAAACGGGTACGGGGCCAGCCGATGATGACAGGGCGTGACTCGCGGAAATCCCGCTGCGGTTGCGCCACCCGGCTGAGCGACACCACCATGGGAACCTGTTCGTCCGTTTCCATGTCGATCACCAGCAGATGGCCAGCGCCATCTTTGGGGATCGTTTGCGTGGGATACTGCGGCAGTTCGAACAGCACCGGCCCCAGCGCCGAAAAACCGTTGCTACGGTTGAGCACAGAGCTGGGACGGAAGGTTTCCGGATACAGCATCTTGATGGTGAGATACTGACGGGTGACACCATTTACATCGCGATCAAGAATATTGTCGCTGTAGTTGTAGGTGCCGGTCAGATTGCGGAACAGATCGCTGGGGAATGGCAACGCGCAGGCTTTCTGTGCCACCGGGTTGCAGGTGGACGCCACCGAAATGCCTGCAGCGGAGGCCGATAGCGCGGTGCACGCGAGCACCGTTCCGGCCAGCCACTGAGCGATGCGAATCATCCGGGATTTGCCTGCGGGCTTTCTGATAATGTCCATGGATCTTCTCGCTTCAAACACACTGTTGTCGCAACCAGTTCGCCACGTCGGGATGTTTGACGATGCCTTGATGATCGGCGGCGACGGATTGCCATTTTATGTTCTTATTGGTCTCGCCCCATCCCAGATCCGGCCGACCGTGGGAATGCCATTCGGCTTTGAGGAGTGTGATGTGGCTGTCCAGCGTCTGGTTGCCTGCTGAGTACTGCTCCAACTGTTGCAACCGGATTTTGTAAGCTTCACTCCACTCTAGCAATTTTGCTTGCGTAACTTCAATGCCGATTGTGAGTAGATATTGTTTCAGCCAGTGCAGTTTGTCTGTGTCTGACGGCAACTGGTTAAATTCGGCAAACTGTTCGGCACCCAGGCCCAATTCCACCGCAAACATCAGCAGTTGGAACGCCGGATCGAAGGTAATCGGATGCAGGCCTGCGCCAAAACCGCTGTCGAGCATCAGCAGCTGCGGCATGGGCTCGCCTTTCGTCTGCAACTGCTGTAACAGTTCGTAACCCAACACCCCCCCCATGGACCAACCCACCAACAAGGTACGCTTGAAATCCAGACCTGATTGAACCATCAGGCTGATGAACTGATCAGCAGCATACTGCAAGGAATGTTCAGGTTGATGGGTCAGCGGCATGCTCAGCACATGCAGTCGCACCTGGTTCAACTGCGCCATCATCTGCAGGTAAGCGCTGGCCAGCCCGGAGGCTGTCGGCAAGAACACGATATCGCGTTTGGCCACGACGTCGGGGTTCACGCAATCCATCCGGTAACCGTCGGCGCGCTGGATGAAATCACTCAGACCCAGCGCCAGCGTGTGTGCCGTTTGCGTGGCCTGACCACCGAGCACCTCTGCCAGCGCCCGAATGGTGGGGAACTGGAACAGATGCGCCACTGTGAGTTTCTGGTTGAAATGCTGATTGATGCGCGCAACCAGCTGGGTCGCATTGATGGAATGGCCACCGTATTCGAAGAAGGATCGCATTACATCGGGAATGCTGCGATTGAGCGTGCTGCTCCAGATGTCCTGCAGTGTCTGCTCGACCGCGTTGGACGGCGGCACTGCCGTTTCATCCTGGCTCTGGCTGGCGCGACGCAGCTGCGCACGATCCAGCAATCCGTCTGCTTGTCGCGGCAGCGGCTGTGACCACTGTCGATGTTCGATCCGCACACTGTCGATGCAGGGAACCGGTTCCACCAGCCACGCGCTGCTGTCGGGCTTTTTGTTGCTGTTCGGTTGATGCAGATGAATCTGATACTGATCGCGATACTGGCTGTTGAAATTCAGATCCGCGCGCAACTCGTCCGACTGGGCATCGATGCCGATGTAGTAATTGCCGGACGGTTGTGTCAGCGCCTGATCAAGCCAGAACAAATCGCGGGCTTTATCCAGTGGCAACAATCCTTTGTTGCGCGCCAGTTTCAATTCCGCTGCGCTGAACTGGCTGGCCATGCCGGTGTTCAGCCACACGCTCCAGTGCAGTGTCCAGATGCGCAGCGTCGATGATGCTGTCTGCCAGCTTTGCAGGGCATTGGCGACGCTGTAGGCTGCTGCGCCCTGCCCGCCAAAGAACGCATTCAAGGAACTGTAGTGAATGATGCAACCTCTTGGCGCGTGCTTTGCCATGTACTCGGTAACGCAGCGGGCACCTTGCCATTTCGGTTCCAGTTGCTGCTGCCAGTGTGTGGTATCGATGGCCTCCAGCGGCGCCATGTTCAGATGTCCCGCCAGATGAATGATGCCGTCGAGCAGCGCCGCGTTGAGGTGCGTCAGCCCTGCGCTGACGGCCTGTTCCATGAGCCCGACGCTGAACGTCGGCAACACCTGATACGTCAGATTGTGGACACCATATTGTTGCTGCCACTGGCGGAAACGGAAGTGTCGCTGCGGCTGCTGCTCCAACGGAGTGCGGCCCAGCAGAATGACCTTGCAGCGTTTCTGCACGATCAGATACTGGCACAACGGCTCGGCCAATCCCGCCAGACCGCCGGTAATGGCATAGACACCATTGCGGACAATCGCATGGTCGCTCTGACGACTGAGATTAACAGACTGCAGGCAGGATCGCGTGCAGTGTGTGTCATCAACCCAGACTGCATTGCGATTGTGCAGCGCCAGTGCCGACCCATTCGGCGGTGACGCCAGGTTTTGGGAAATGACACAACCGCGCAGCCGCGTGAGGCCGGTTTCCTGGCGCAGGGATTCGATCAATGGCTTCAGCAGCAGTACATCGTTTTGTTCACGACCCAGAACGGCCAGCGTCCAGTCCTGGTCTACACTAGATGCATTCTGTGACCACTGTAGTTTCAGTGCCGCCAATTGGCGTGTCAGCGCAAGCAGTTGTTCGTCGAGCGTGAACGGATCGTTGTGCAGTTCACCCAGCAGCAATGTTGCGTGCGCGGGCATGTCGGCGGTGACAAACGTCGGAACGCCTTGTGCATTCTGCTCCAGCACACGGATAGCGGCGCCCTGTTCACTCCACTGCGCGATCAAAGGATGGTGCGCCAGATCGGGCACGACCCAAAGGGTGTTATCCGCCTGCTGCATTGCGTTGGCGATTTGGATCGACTGGAAGTCCAGCTCAAACAGCGATGTGCACAGGTCGTCGTTCTGCCGATGACGCTCGCGATAGGCTTCCACCTGATCGGCATAGATGTGCTTTTCGAACAGTTTCTTGAACTGGCCCCGCTGGATTTTTCCGCTGGTGGTTTTATGGAAGTGCTCGGCCTCGACCGGAATCAGGAAATGCGGCGCGAGGCCAAAGGCTTCTGCCACCCGCGCCGACATCTGCCGTTCCAGCACGACGCTATCCACGCTACCATCTGCCACGTAAAACAGCGCCAGCGCATCGCTGTTGGCGCCAACCTGCAACGTCACGCCGGTTGCCGCAACAAAGGTCGGCAGTACGCCCGACACGGTGGCAGCCTGTTCCAGCTCGAAGCAGTAATAGTTGGCGCCGTTCACCACGATCATTTCTTTTTCGCGACCGGTGAGAATGAGTCGGCGGTTCCAGATAAAGCCCAGATCACCGGAGTTGAACCAGCCGTCGCCCACAAAGGCTTCCGCGTTAGCATCGGGATTATTCAGATAACCCGGTGTCACCACGGGGCCGCGAATCTGCATGCGGCCGATGACGCCTTCCTTCACCAGTTGATTGCGCTCATCCGTGATACGGATTTCCACACCGGGTATCAGGGGGCCCAGATCCACGAAGCTGTGACTGGTGCGATGGGGCTCGCCGATATCGCACACCGTGGGATCGACACCGGGATTGAAATGTACCGACAGCAGCTCCGATGAATTGTTGTTATAGGTGATGCAGGTGCAGGCCTCGGCCATGCCAAATGCCGGCTGCACCGTGTGAGCACGCAATCCCAGCGGCGCACAGGCGGCATAAAACTGTTGCACAACCGGCGCCAGCACCTGTTCACCCGCATTCATCAGATAGCGAACGCAGGACAGATCCAGCGTCGGCACCGCCTGCGCGCTGTTGATGGCGTCCACAACACGCTGAAACGCAAAATTGGGCGCCCAGCTATGAGTGACACGATGATCGGACATGGCCTGCAACCACCACAGCGGATCGGTGAGCACGCTGCGGGTGGTGAGCTGGATTTGCCGGATGCCCAGCACACAGTCTTTGATATGGGTGGTGAGTATCGGCACCACATGATCGAAAGGAAGCCAGTTCAGATTGATGTCGTCCGCGCTGTAATCATTGTGCAGCGCCGACGCGGCAATGTGATGCAGGATGCCGTGATGGGTGATCTGGATTGCCTTGGGTGTGCCTGTGCTGCCGGAAGTGAGCTGCAGGAAGGCCACCGCGTCGTCGCCGGGCGCACCATCGAATCGTTCGGTTTCCTGCAGCAGGTTGTCCGCGTCGATCACCGGTTTGTGCTGCCCCAGCCAGGCGCGGGTGTCTTCGAGGCGCACGTGATCGGCAGCCACGGTGATATTGTCGTAGTTGTGGGCCACGTTGTAGAGCTTCTGCGCCACACCATTGCGTTCGTTGTATTGATCCGGCGTCGCTACATTGAGTGGCTTCAGGCCGAACAGTAACGCTCCCCACCACACCGCAAAAAAACGCTGGTCATAACGCATCTGCAACAACAGGATTGAACCGGGTTGCAGGCCAGCCTTGCCCAACGCTGTCGCGACGCGGCGCGCATCCGTCACCAGATCCGCATAGCGATAATGCGTAGCAACACGCTGATCATCATGCAGGGTGATGCCCCGCTCAGGACAACGCTGCGCAGTGAGCTCCAGTGCGGTGAACAAATGTTGTGGAGCGTCCGCCGGCAATGTCAGAGGCTCTCCCACCACCCAGGCATCCGGGCGTTGGCTGATATCGATTTTCCTGGGCGTGCCCTGCTGTTTGGATCGGGTCTGCCAGGCTGTGATTTCCGCCGGTTCCACGGTGGGCACCATGATGCGTTCATGCAGCACCGCGACCTTTTCTGGAGTAATGGCCTGAGCCTGCAAGTCCTGCGACATGCGGGCGCGATCGATCAGCGGCGTCTTTTCCAGTGCAATCACATCCACCGAGCCGTCGGCGTTACGCGGCAGGTTGGACAGCACGGTGATATCATCCACACCAGCCAAGCCCTGCTCCAGCCAGGTTTGCAACGACTGCGGTAACATGCGCCCTGTAAATTCCACGAACAGACGGCGACAGGTCTGACCGTTTGCCAGCGTCTGGCACAGCAGATGATGAGGAAAGTCACGCAGCTGGGTACGCTGTTCGTTACTGATATTTGCGCCAGCAAGATCGGTTGCCGGTAAAACATCGGCAACTGTGAAGGCGGCTTTCAGGCAGTCGGCTACCTGTGCATCGTGCAGCGTCAGCATGGGTTCGATCAACGCCAACACTTCCTGCCCGAATGTCTCGACCGTCTGTGGGTGGTAAAGGCTGGTCTGATAAGTCCAGTTCAGTTCGAAACGGTCACCCAGATCGCTCACGGCCAGCATGACATCGTAGGGCGCTCCCCGCGGGCCGGACAGCGACAGCACTTCACCGATCCAGTCGTCCTGCGCCAGCAGATCTGCGTTGCCCTGGTGCCAGACAAACATCAATTGAAACAGCGGCGTGCGACTGCTGTCGCGGGGTGGATTGCAATCCTGCACCACCGACGGGAAGGGATAGTCCTGATGCTCCATGGCGTTCAGCAAGTTCTGCTTCACCCCGCTGAACAATTCACCCAGTTGCATCGAAGGCTGGACGCGGGCACGCAACACCACCGGATTGGCGAAATCCCCCACCACCTGATCCATACCCTTTTGTGAGCGCCCCATCGTGGGGGTTCCCACCAGAAAATCCTGTGCGCGGGTGCGGTGATGCACCATCAGCTGCAGTGCCGCCTGAATGAAAACAAAGGGCGTAATACTGTGCTGCTTGCAGAACGCACGCACGGCGCGATAGGTGTCGCCTTCTATACCGTGGCGCACCAATTGGGTTTTCAGTTGCAGCACGGGCGGACGCGGAAAGTCCGTGGGCAAGGTGACTGTCATGGGTGCGCCCAGCAAGGTGCGCTGCCAGTAACGGCGCATGGCCTTGCCACGCTCGCTGTGCATGAATGCCTGCTGCCATTCCACGTGGTGACGATACGGCGTGCCACTGCCATCGAGCGAGAGCACTTCGCCCTTTGCTGCACGCTGGTAGAATTCCTTGATATCCTTCGCCACGATCAACAGCGCCCACAGATCCGCGCCCACGTGATGGATGGTGGCGATCAGCACATTGCCGCGCACGCTGTTGCGCACGATCTTCACCCGCAGACAGGATTGCTGGGTCAGATCGAAAGGAGCATCTGCTTCCTGCGCCAGCCATTGATCCAGTGCGGCATTATCCCAGCCGCTGCCATCGACAATCTGCAACGGCATCTCCAGATGATCCCACACCTGCTGGCGCGGGCCTTCATCACTGTCACGAAAGGTGGTGCGCAACATGGGATGACGGATCATCAAGGCGTGAAATGCCTGGCGCACAGCGGCTTCGTTCAGTTCGCCTTTCAGCGTGCAGGCGAACGTGGTGTTGTAGGCAGGGCTGTTGGGTGCGAAACGGTACAGCATCCAGATCGCGCCCTGGGTGAAGGCCAGCGGAAACTCATCCACCACCTGCGCCGTTTTGGTGGTGGCCGTTTCCGATTCCAGCCAGGCGATGATGGCTTCCTTGTTCTGTTTGAGCAGACCCATCAGCGCCGGCGTCATCAGCTCCTTCGGAGCCTTGAAGCGCAACATCCCGCCTTCCAGCCACAGTGACAAACCTTGTTGCAGATAGGGCTGCAGCTGAACGGTGAGCGGTTGCGCAGACGTCATAGTACACCTTCGATTAATTGTTCTTCTTCCTCCAGCTCCGGTTGCGCATCCTGATTCAGTTCACCGTAGCCCTCCGCCATCCATCTGGCCACATCCCGCAGGCTGGCGCCACCCAGCAGACGCACTACCGGCAATTCCACCTGAGTCACCTGGGTGACACGGTTTTTGAATTCCACTGCCAGCAGGGAATCGATGCCCATGTCGATCAGGGGCTGGGTGTCATCCACTTCCTGGGGATTGAGTTGCAGCGCACGGGCGAGTTGCTGACGCAGATAGACCAGCAGGCGATCGGCGCGTTCTTCCGGTGGGCATGTTGCCAGTTCTTCCTTGAATGCAAGATCTTCCTGATTCAGTTCCACCACCACGTCGGCGACATTATTGTCATTTATGTCGTTCACCGACTGGAACAGCACGCCCACCGACAGCATGCTCATCAACGGCTTGAAACGATTCCACTGGATATCCGCCACCACCATTTGCGTTTCATCACTGGAAAGCAAACGGCCGAAGGTCTGGATACCGATATTTTTTTCCATCTGCAACAGGCCACGCCGCGCCGCCTGTTCGCCGGAGGTGTCGCTGACCATGCCGGATTCCGCCCACGGCCCCCAGTTGATGGCCAGTGCCGGTTTGCCCTGCTGACGACGACGCTGAATGATGGCGTCCACAACCTGGTTGGCGGCGGCGTAATGAAAGTTGCCGGCAGAACCCCATACCGATGCGATGGAGGAAAACGCAGCGAAGAAATCCAGATCGTCGCCCGCGCTGAGTTCATCCAGCCACTGCAGCCCCAGCACTTTGTTGGCCATGAGCGTTTCGCAGCGCGCGGTGGACAACTCCGCCAGTGGCGCCAGCTCGAATTGGCCAGCCGCATGCACGATGCCGCGCAACGGTTGTTGCTGACGCAGCCGCTGCAGGCAGCTATCCAGCGCCGCTCGATCTGCCAGATCCACACTGCACAACTCTACCTGCACACCTTGTTGCTGCCAGCGCGCGATCTGCTCGGCACTTTCACCCTGGGCAGCGCCGGAACGGCTCAGCAGCGCGAGGTGACGGGCACCCTTTTCCACCAGCCATTTGCACACGCCCAGGCCGATGGCGCCGGTGCCGCCGGCTACGACATAGAAACCCTGGTTCTGGATTTTGACCGGTTTGCGCGACAGTTTGTCACCTTGCACTCGCTGCACCTGAGGCGCGAGGAATTGTTGCTGGCGCAGGCTGATCCAGGGTGCGCTGAAGCCGGAGCAGACGGCCTGCGCACAGTGGCGGATATTGGCGTCGTCCCAGTGATCCACGTCGATCAGGGTCTGCATCTTGTCCGCCAGTTCCAGCATCAGGTTTTTGGCAAAACCCAGCACCAGCGCCTGATCCGGACGCACCGGTTCGGGCTGCGCGTTCACAGCGCTGGCGGACTCGGTGATGATCCACAGTTTGGCGTGAGGATGCTGTTGCAAGGTTTTGGCAGCTGACAGCATCAATGATGTGAGCGCCCGCAACGGTTCAACGCCGGTCTGTTCCGGCAGGGTTGCCAACGACAGCACCACTCGCACTTCGGCGCCGCCTGCGGCGGTCAATGCACGCTGCAGCAACGGGCTGACGCTGCCGTCCAGCGGAATGCTGTCCTGCTCGCCGGCAATATTCAGCACGACGCTGTCGTTTTTCAGCTGGAATGCACCCAGCCGAACCTGCTGACGGCTGGCCTGGGGCAAGTGACTGGCAAAGGCGTCGGCCTGCGCCAGATCGGGAAACAGCAACAACCAGTGTGCATCACCCAGTGTTGACGCTGACGGTGTGGCGGGCTGCCACTGCAAACGATACAGCCAGTGCCGCGCTTTTTCCGGCAGATCCTGCTGTTCCATATGGGCGCGCAGGGTTTCATTCCAGAAGCTCTTGCGCTGGAACGGATAGGTGGGCAACTGCACCGGTTTGATCTGTTGCACCGGCATGATGCCGGCCCAATCCAGATCCAGGCCATGCACATAAAGCTGTGCCAGTGCGCGGGTCAGTCCATCCAGCGCCGGTATTTTTTTCTGCAGACTCGCCACGCTCATGACAGCGGCCGGTTCAGCGCCGCCACCCCGCAACTGCGCAGCCAGATCCTGCAACATGGCAATCAGGCCGGCACCCGGGCCGATTTCCAGCACCACATCGCACTGGGCATCGATAATACTTTTCGCGCTGGCCATGAACTGCACCGGTTTGCGAATCTGCTGCACCCAGTAATCGGCAGTGGCCATGTCCTTGCCCACATGCTCGCCATTCAGATTGGAATAGATCCGCATGCGCGGTGTGTTGAACGAGATGTCCGCCAACGCAGTTTTGAAGGCCGGCAAAGCAGGCTCCATCGCGGCGGTATGGAACGCATGCTGTACCGGCAAACGGCGGCACTGGATATCCAGACTGTGCAGATGCGATTCAAATGCGCTGATCTGCTCGTCGGTGCCACCCACGACGGTATTGAGCGGGCCATTCACCGCGCAGATTTCCAGGCCATCGAACGTTTGCAGCAATGATTCGGTTTTCACATCGTTGGCGAACACCACCAGCATGGCACCTTTCGCGGTATCGCCCATCAGACGCGCACGGGTGCACACCAGCTTGCAGGCATCCGCAAGGCTGAACACGCCGGCGATACAGGCGGCGGTGATTTCCCCAACGCTGTGCCCCGCCACGCAATCGGGCTTGATACCCCATTGCATCCAGGTTTTCGCCAAGGCGTATTCCAGCGCGAACAGCGCAGGCTGGGTGTAGCGGGTCTGGTCGAGCTTGTCGCTGTGTTCACCCCACATCAATTGGGCCAGCTCGACATCGAGCAACGGGTTGATCAGTTCCGCCACCTGATCGAAATGCTGGCGGAAGACTGGAATTTGCGCGTGGAATGCCTGACCCATCCCGGCAAACTGGGCACCCTGACCGGAAAACAGAAAGCCGATCTTGTATTTGGGTTTCTGCCGCACGCCCGTCAGCACACCTTCACCCTTTTTGGCGCTCAGCAACTGCTTGAGATGTTCGACCGACTGGGGCAGCAACGCCGCGCGATATTTGTAGTGATCCCGGCCAGCCGCGCAGGTGCGCGCAATCTGTGTCACTGACAGGGAAGTATTCACATCCATGTGAGCCTTCAATGCATCCTGCGTCAGGGACACTGCCAGGGGCTGTTTGGCAGAGGTGAGCACCAGCGGTGGCACCCAGGGTTCAGCGACGTCCGGCGCCGCGGTTTCCGGTTTGTACTCTTCCACAATCACGTGGGCGTTGGTGCCGGTGAAAGCAAAACTGCTGACACCACCACGCAACTTGCCATCGGTGGCAGCAAAGCGATCCCATTCGGTCAGAGTGTCGGTGACCTTGATCGCCATCTGACTCCAGGGAATATAAGGATTGGGTGTTTTGAAATGCAGATGGGGCGGAATGGTGCGATGCTGCAGTGACAACACCAGCTTGATGAAACCACCGATGCCGGCGGCTGCCTCGCTGTGCCCCATATTGGTTTTTGCCGATCCCACCAGCAAGGGGTGATGACGGTTCTGGCCTTTGCAGTACACTGAATTCAGCGCACCCAGTTCGATGGGGTCACCCAGGGGCGTTCCCGTGCCGTGTGCTTCCACATAGCTGACCTGATTGGCTTCCAGCTGCGCCTGTTGCAACGCAGCGCGGATCACATCTTCCTGCGCGGTTTCATTGGGCGCGGTAAAACCCTGGGACTTGCCATCCTGATTGATTGCACTGCCGCGAATCACCGCCAGAATATTATCGCCATCGCGTTCCGCATCGGACAGGCGCTTCAGCATCACAGCGCCACAGCCTTCGGAACGCACATAACCATCCGCAGCGGCGTCGAAGGTTTTGCAATAACCATCAGCAGACAGCATGCGCGCCTTGGCAAACACGATGGAAATGGCCGGGTTCAATACCAGATGCACACCACCACTCAGCGCCACATCGCATTCGTTGTTGCGCAGGCTAAGGCAGGCGTAGTGCAAGGCCACCAGTGATGAAGAGCAGGCGGTGTCTACACCCAGTGCCGGCCCCTTGAAGTTGTATAGATAGGAAATCCGGCACGGAGCAGCGCTGCCCGCATTGCCGATGCCCTGCCAGGGCGTGAGCTTTTCGGCGCTCCCCAGAATGCTGCCCAGGTGCGCATAATCAGCCGACGCGATGCCGGCAAACACACCCGTACGGCTGGCATTCAACCGTGACGGCGCATAACCGGCATCTTCCATCGCTTCATGACAGACTTCCAGCAGAATGCGGTGCTGCGGATCGATATCCTCCGCTTCACGGGGAGAGATACCGAAGAACTCCGCATCGAACAGATCCGGCCGTTCGATGATACCCAGCCCCTTCGAGTAAATCTTGCCGGGCGCATCCGGATCCGGGTCGTACAGGTCATCCATGTTCCAGCGTTCGTTGTTGTTCTGCTGGGTGATGCAGTCCACCCCGTTGAACAGGTTGTGCCAGAACGCTTGCGGATTCACCGACTGACCGGGAAAGCGGCAACCCATGCCGATGACGGCAATGGGTTCGTGAGCCGCTTTCTCGTAAGCCGCCAGTTGGCGCTTGAGTGCCTTGATTTCCTTCAGGGCATTCAGCATCAATTCCTGGGCGGATTTTCCGTTTGCCGCCTTCTGCTGGCTGTCTGTCATGTTGTCCTCGTCAGGCGAATGTGCGATCAGTCTTTGTCATTGTCCAGTTCGGCGGCCAGCATGGCGGCCAACTCGTCCTGGGAAAGATCATCGAGCTGATCATCCTCCTCCTGCGCTTTTTCTTCCTGTTTTGTTTCTGCCTGAGCCGGTGCTGCGGCAGCAGCGCCCATCTCATCCGGGAACATGTCCTGGATCAGGAAGGTACTGAGGCTCGACACGGTGGGATACTTGAACATCAGCGTGGCCGGCAACTGCTTGCCGATCAGGGCGCAAAGGATGTTACGCAACTCCACCGCCATCAGTGAATCCAGGCCCAGCTCCTGCAGCGGCTGGTTCGGGTTGATGGTGTCGGACTCGTCCAATCCCATGACGCGCTTGATCTGTTCGCAGATCTTATCCACCAGCATCGGCGTACGTTCATCGATGGGCGCTTCTGCCAGACCGGCGCGGAATTCGTCGGCCATTTTCTGCAGATTCGCATCCAGGCCCACACTGGCTTTCACATCCAGTTCCGACAGGAACGCCGGGATGCTGCCGGTCATGTTGGCTAGCGCTGCCCAGTCGATCACCATCAAGCCACGCTGTACCGGATTGGATTGCAGTACCTGGCCGAACCATTCCAGGCCGTCTGCCGGCGGAATCAGATGTACGCCACTGGCTTTCGCGTTGGCCTCCACCTGACCGTTGGCCGCCATGCCCACCTCGGCCCAGGGGCCCCAGTTGATGGCGATGGCCGGTTGCCCTTTGGCGCGACGATAGGCCGCAAGTCCATCGAGGAACGCATTGGATGCTGCGTAATTCGCTTGCCCTGGTGCACCCAGCATGGACGACAGGGACGAGAACAGCACGAACATGTCGAGCGGCAGATTCTGCGTTGCTTCATGCAGATACCAGGCACCCGCCAGCTTCGGCCCCATGACTTTGCGGAAACCATTCACATCCTGATTCACCAGGAAGGCATCTGCCAGAACACCCGCCGCATGAATGACACCCGCCAGCGGCAGACTGTTCTGCTGCACGGCTGCGATCATGGCATTCACGGAATCGCGATCAGCAGTGTCCGCTTTCACGGTGGTGACTTTCGCACCGAGGGCTTCGATGGCTGCGACACCGGCTGCATCCACTTCGCGCACATCACGGCGGGCTGCCAGAATCACTTCACCGGCGCCCTGCTCGGCAAACCACTTCGCGAACAGCATGCCCAGCCCACCGGTGGCACCGGTGATCAGGTAGGAACGATCGCGTTTGATGGCAATGGCCGGATCGTCGGCATTGATCAGGATCTTGCCGATATGTTTGCCCTGCGCCATATAGCGGAACGCTTCCATGGCTTCCTTGTGCTTGAACACGGTGAACGGCAACGCCTTGTAGTGACCGGCTTCGACGTTCTCAACCACTTCATCCATCAGCTCTTTCAGTGCCAGCGGATTCTGCAGGGTGACGATGACCAGATCGAACGCTTCGTAGGAAATATCCTCGCGGAAGGCCTTCACCCGATCCTGCGTCCAGATGTCGGCTTTGCCGATTTCGATGAAACGACCGCCGGGATTGAGGAGCGCCATGCTGGTGGTAATGAACTCACCCGCCAGGGAATTGAGCACTACGTCAACGCCTTCACCACCGGTGACACGACGAATGTCCTGGGCGAAATCCAGCGAACGGGAATCAAACACATGATCGACGCCGATCTTGCGCAGGTAATCCCGTTTCTTCTCGCTGGCAGTGGCGAACACTTCCGCACCGATATGCTTGGCGATGTAGATAGCCGCCAGGCCCACACCACCGGCACCGGCGTGAATCAGCACGCGCTCGCCTTTCTTCAGCTTCGCCAGATTTTTCAGACCGTGCAGTGCGGTGCAGTACACCACCGGCAAGGTCGAGGCTTCGTTCAGCGACAGATTGCGCGGCACGCGGCAGATCAGCGCTTCTTCGGCGATGGTCTGGGTGCTCATACAGGATTCGGTGAGTGGAATCATCACCACGTCGCCGATCTTGTACTGCGTCACTGCGCTGCCAAGCTCGATGATTTCACCGATACATTCACCACCGAGCGGGCCTGCTTCACCGGGATAGACGTTCAGCACACCCATCACGTCGCGGAAGTTGAGGCCGGCGCTCAGCACTTTCACCGCCACCTGGGTTGAGCCCAGCTCGCGCGGCTTGAACTGTACGAACTTCAGATCCTCGAAGGTACCCTTCTTCTCGATGATCAGACGATAAGGCGCTGGCGGAATCGGCATGCCTTGCGCAGCCACACCCGTGCGGGCCAGACGAGCCACCAGACGGCTGCCGCGACGCAGTGCCACCTGCTTTTCCTTCGCCGGCTGCTGCATTTCGGTGACGATGGCGCGGGCAGAGCGGGTATCGCTTTCGCTGTCCACATCGATCAGCACGGAAGAATATTCCGGATGCTCCATGTCGAGCACTTTGCCGAAGCCCAGCAGCGCGGTTTGCGCCGGATTGAGATCGGTATCGCTGCGCTGCGCTGCCACCGCGTTTTCAGTGATACACCACAGACGGGGTACCGAGGTGCCACTCATCAGCTGCAACGCTTTCAGCATGTTGAGGATGGGCGAGAACATGCGGATTTCCAGATCCATGATCTCGATATCACCGCCTGCACGCGCTTCTGGTGCCACGTAGATCAGTCCGCCTACGTTGGCGATACCGCCCAGCGACTGGATCAGCGCCATCCACTGACCACCATCTTCCGGATTCAGCGTGATGATGCCGTTGTCGTTGCTGAAGCTGGCACCGGCGGCACACACCACCTGCTGCGCTTTCACGTTCTTGGTCAGCAACTCCTCCGCGACGGCTCGGGCCAGGGACGACTGCTCGCCAATGACCAGATAGGCGCCCTGGAACGCTTTGACTTCCTGATCCGCCGGAATCGACTGGGTTTTCCAGTGGATTTCATAATGGCTTTCGAAGGCATCCTTGCGCAGGGCGCGCAACAACGCTTCCTTCGGCGCGCGCTTGCTGTGCAGGGTTTCCACGTCGATCAGAATGTTGCCTTCGTCGTCGTACACCTGGATGGTGTGGGAATAGCTTTCCAGAATCGCGGTCGGATCTTCCGGCGGATTCTTGATTTTCACGTGACACCACAGCGTGGTGGTGGGTTTGCGGAAGAAGCGCAGGTTTTCCAGCGCGAACGGAATGTAGATCGCATCTACTTTGGATGAATCGAATTCCTCGTGCAGCGACGCCAGCGCCGAGCTCTGGAAGCAGGAGTCCATCAGACCCGGATGGATCATGTACTTGCCCTGCTCCAGCGCAGATTCCGGCAGACGCAGCTTGGTGAGGGTCTCGCCAGGGCGACGCCAGAATTCAGCAATCCAGCGGAACTGGGAACCGAGCTGGTAGCCGACCTTCCACATTTCCTCGTAGAATGCGCTGCCCATGAAATGGTGAATCGCGCGACCCTGGATCTGCTCGATGTCCTGGGGCGTGAGGCGCTGTTCAGAGTCAGGGGCCTCACACAACGCCACGTTCATGCTGCAGTGCATGGTCCAGTCGTTTTCGCTGCCCTTGTCTTCCGGACGGCTGAAGCCTTTCACTTCATACTGATCCACGCCATCTTTCGCCGCCGTTTTCTTGAAACCGTAGTGCATGCGGCGCTTCTTGCCTTCCTCGATGATCAGCGGTTCCGGGAACACCACGTCGTCCAGCTTCACAGGCTTTTCGCCAAACGCATCGCGGGCACACAGAATGGTGTTGGCCACGTGGAACGCACCGGGCGCTACCACCACTTCATACAGACGGTGATCATCCAGATTGAATGGTTGCGCCTGGCTGAAGCTGTTCTCGAAGAAATAATCGTCGCTCATGGGCGAACGCAGCATCATCAGCAGGTTCTCGGTGACCTGACCCATGTTGCCACCGCCGGCGGCGATCATGCCGTTGTCGTTGTCGCCCAGCCAGTACCGCTTGCGGTCGAACACGTAGGAAGGCACCGCCACCCGTTGACGGGCATAGGGCGCATCAAACTGCTTCCAATTGATGTCGAGACCACGGGTGTACAGTTGCGCCGCCGCCAAATTGAACTGACGCGCCGAATCCTGCTTGGCACGCAACGTGTGGACGAAGGTGAAACCATCCTGACCCAGAATCTGCTGCGCCAGACTGGTGAGCGTGGAACCGGGGCCGATTTCAAGACACAGATTCACTTTCAGCGCCGGCAATTCTTTCACCGCGTTGACGAACAGCACCGGACGCTTGACGTGCTCCACCCAGTAGGATGCAGTGGACATTTCACCCTGGTTCGCGCTGCCGCTCACCGTGGACACGATAGGCAGCGTGGCCGGTTTGTAGCTGATGGACTCCGCCACTTTTTTGAAGGCGTCCAGCATGGGCTGCATCATGTTGGAGTGGAACGCATGCGACACAGTGAGCAGACGCGCATCGACACCGTCGGCCTGCGCTTTTTCGAGCACACGCTTGATGCCGGCAGCAGTGCCGGACACCACGGTGTTGCCCGGCGCATTGCACGCAGCGATCTGCACCTCGTCGTTACCGGCGATGATGGCTTCGACTTTGTCCGGGGTGGTGAGCACGGCGGCCATGTCGCCTTGCTCGCACAGATCCACCATCAACTTGCCGCGGGCCACGATCAGTTTCATCGCGTCTTCCAGGCTCATGATGCCGGCAATCACCGCTGCCGCATATTCACCGACACTGTGGCCGACCATCACGGCAGGTTTGACACCCAGTGACTGCCAGTGTGACGCCAGCGCATATTCCAGCGCGAAAATTGCAGGCTGGGTGTAGCGGGTATTGTCGATCTCGGCGCTCTGCTCGCCCCACAGAATATTCAGCAGGGATTCGGCGGTTTCTGCTTCGAACAGTTTTTCGCAGGCATCCAGTTTCTGCTTGAACGCCGGGTTGGCGTCGTACAGTTCCTTCGCCATGCCGGCATACTGGGAGCCCTGACCCGTGAACAGCCAGGTCACACCGGTAACCGGTTTGGCGTCACCTTTGAACACACCAGCGCTGGTAAGACCTTCCGCCAGTTGCTTGAGCTTTTCGGCGGCAGAAGCGGGATCATTCGCCACCACCGCAGCGCGATGCTCGAACTGGGCGCGCGCAGTATTGGCAGTGAAGGCAACATCCGCAAATGCAGCCGGCTGTGCATTCAACGTATCGTTCTGCAGGAATTCCGCGTAACGCTTGGCCATGCCCAGCAGCGATGCTTCGGATTTTGCCGACAGAGTCAGCACGTGGCTGTTGCGCTCGGTGGCATTGATCACTTCCTTGCGGGCCGGTGCTTCTTCCAGAATCATGTGCACGTTGGTGCCGCTGAAACCGAACGAGCTGATACCCACGCGGCGCTTCTTCTCGCCACCCTTCCATTCCATCTTTTCAGTGGGAATGAAGAACTTGCCGGCATCCACGGCAATGTGCGGATTGAATTTGGTGAAGTGCAGGTGCTTGGGAATCACGCCATGCTGCAGCGATAATGCCGCCTTCATGATGCTGGACACGCCAGCAGCGGACTCCAGGTGGCCGATGTTGGTTTTTACCGAGCTGATGATCAGCGGATTTTCGCTGCTGCGCTGGCCGCAGTACACGGCTTCCAGTGATTGCACTTCGATCGGATCGCCCAGCGGAGTTGCCGTGCCGTGGGTTTCCACCCAATCCACTTCTTCCGCTTTCAGACCGGCATTGGCCAGGGCAGCGCGAATCACCGCCTGCTGCTGCGGGCCATTGGGCGCTGTCAGGCTGCTGCTGCGACCATCCTGGTTAACGGCAGAACCCTTGATCAGCGCAATGATGTTGTCGCCATCACGCTCGGCATCGGACAGGCGCTTCAGCACCAGCATGCCGACGCCTTCGCCGCGCACGTAACCATCGGCGCCTTCGTCAAAGGTTTTGCAGCGGCCTTCTTTCGACAGCATGTGCGCTTTCGACAGTGCCACGAACGTTTCCGGCATCACCATGGCGTTCACGCCACCGGCCAGTGCCATTTCGCACTCGCCGTTGCGCAGGCTCTGCACGGCCAGATGGGTCGCGACAGCAGAGGACGAACACGCAGTGTCGATGGTCATACAGGGGCCCTGCAGACCGAGGTTGAAGGCGACACGACCGGCAATCACGTTGAGCGCGTTACCGGTTGGAATGAACATGATGTCTTCTTCGCGGGCGCCGGTGGCACAGGCACGGATGTACTCATTGGCGCCGACACCGACAAACACACCGGTGCGCGTGCCGTTTACGCCGGCGGGTGAATAGCCCGCGTTTTCCAGTGCAGTCCAGGCTTGCTCCAGCACCAGACGCTGCTGCGGTTCCATGCTTTCCAGTTCGCGCGGCGCGATGCCAAACAGCTTGCCGTCGAAGGATTCGATGTCTTCCACCAGACCGGCAGACAGCGTGTAGGTTTTGCCCGGCACATCCGGGTTTTTGTCCAGATAGCGATCCAGATCCCAGCGAGCCGACGGAGCGTCGTTGATACCGCACTCGCCGTTGCTGAGCAGCCGCCAGAAATCGGCGGGGCCGTTGGGCGCCATCGGCATCTTGCAGCCAATACCGACGATGGCGATGGGCTCACCATGGAACACACCGGTGGCCACATTGGCGGCACCTTCTTCTTCGCCATACAGCGCCACGCTGAAATACTCGGCGATCTTGTTGATGGTGGGATAGTCGAAAATCAAGGTCGCGCGCATGGCCTGGCCGGTATCGGCTTCCAGCTGCTTTTTGATTTCCAGCGCCATGATGGAATCGATACCCAGATCCATCAGCGGCGTTTCGGGATCGACCAGCTCGCCTTCTGCCTTGCCCACGATGCGGCCCAGATGGGTCTGCATGTAGCCGACAATCTTTTCCGCACGCTCTGCCGGTTCCAGCGGATAGAGTGATTTGAAGAACGCGGATTTTTCACCGGTGACACCGGATGCGGTGGACAGACTGCGGCCCAGCGCACCGAACATCGGGTGTGGGCGACGCATTTCCAGAATTTCGCGGAAACGATCCCACGCCACATCCACCATCACCTGGTGGGCTTTACCACCGATCCAGGACTTGCTCAGCAGTTCGATACCGGATTGCGGATCGAACGGACGCAGGCCGCGACGCTCGGCTTCTTCTGCCGCCTCGCCTGCTGCCATACCAGCGCCGCCCCATGGCCCCCAGTTGAACGCAGCTGCGGGCAGGCCTTTTGCCACGCGATAATCCACCAGCGCATCGAGGAAATGGTTGGCCGCCGCGTAATGCGCCATGCCACCGGAACCCCACACCGATGCGATGGAGGAAAACATCACGAAGAAATCCAGTTTCAGATCAGCGGTAGCCTGATGCAGATTCCAGCCGCCCTGAATCTTGGAACGGGTGACGTTCTGCCACTGATCCTTCTGCATTTCATGCACGGGCACCACGCCGCTGACACCAGCCGCATGCACCACGCCCAGCAGCGGATGTTCCGCCTGGGACAGTTCCGCCATCAGGTCATTCAAGGCAGCAGCGTCCGCCACGTCCACATTGGCAACGCGGATCTCGACACCTTTCTGCTGCAGCTGTTCGATGCGCTCGCGGCTTTCACCCTGCAGGGATTCCAGATTGCCACGACGGCTCATCAGCACCAGGCGACGCGCACCGGCCAACGCCAGCGCTTCAGCCACGTAAATACCCAGGCCACCCAGACCGCCGGTGACCAGGTACACGCCATCCGCATTGAGTTTGGACACCGCTGTCTGGGTGGGACGATCCACCTGCAGACGCAGCACCGAACGCTCAGTGCCGCTGTATTTCACCATGTCTTCGAAGCTGTTGGATGCCAATTCCGCCAACAGGGATTGCGCCTGGGTCTGCGCATCGCCGCTCAGATCGACGATGCCGCCCCACAATTCACCAGCCTCCAGCGCGAAACCTTTGGCAAAGCCCAGCAACGGATACGCCGCCAGATTCGGTTGCGCGGCATCGGTGGCATTTTCACTGACACACCACAGGCGCACGGGATTGGTGGAATCACTGCCGGCGATCAACGCACGGGCGGTGGCCAGCATCGGCTCGATGGACGCATCAGCCGTGGCAACGATCTGATCTTCCGCGCACATCTGCGGCGCAGACAGCAGTACCGGCAATACTTTGCCGGCGGCCTTGGCTTTTGCCTGCAGCGGAGACACCGCCGCCTTGATAGCATCGACG
Source organism: Pseudomonadales bacterium (assembly GCA_020062665.1). Classification (GTDB taxonomy): domain Bacteria; phylum Pseudomonadota; class Gammaproteobacteria; order Pseudomonadales; family Ketobacteraceae; genus Ch67. Next base: position 35,856 of record JAGUVW010000001.1, on the reverse strand, counting down.
CTGCTGCCGGCATCCAGCACCAGCAGATTCGAATGCAGCGACTCCAGCGCATCCAGCCACGCGGGCTTGGTGCCAATCACCACCAGATCGTCGTAATTGATTTTCGCCTCACCGCTGGTGGCCATTTCCTGCCACTGGGTGTTGTACAGCATGCGAGCGAATGACATGCCCGAGGACTTGCTGTAATTACCGATGCGGATTTCATCCACCCAGTAACTTTGCTTCTGGTACGGATAAGTCGGCAGATTGACGCGAGTCTGCTTGCCGCCCACAAACAGCTTGTTCCACTGGATCTGTGCGCCAGCGTTGTAAAGCGCCGCCACCGCAGCGGTGAGATGGCCGGACTCACTACCATCCCGCTCCACGCTGTGGACGTAGGTGATCGGCTGGGTGGATTCGATGCACTGGGGCGCCAGCTTCACCAGATTGGCACCGGGGCCGATTTCCAGGCAGGCATTGATTTTCTGCGCGCCCAATTCTTTTGCTGCATCCAGGAACAGCACCGCATCACGCACGTGCTCGACCCAATATTCAGCGCGTTTCACATCCTGCGTCGCGGTTTTGCCGGTCTTGCTGGAAATAAAGCGGATGCGGGGAGCCTTCAGCGCGACGGTCTGCACTTCGCGATGGAAGGTATCCAGCATCGGCTGCATCATGGGCGAATGGAATGCGTGGGAGACCGTTAGCGCCTTCGCCTTGATCTTGTTGTCACTGAGCAGCGCAATCGCCTGCTCCACCGCGTGTTGTTCGCCGGAAATCACGCAGTTGCGCGGGCCGTTCACCGCCGCGATCGCAATCACACTGTCGAGAGTTTCGATCACGTTACGGGTTTCATCAGCACTGGCGAACACCGCTGCCATGGCGCCCTTCTCGCACAACTGGGCCATCAGGCGGCCGCGGGCGCAGATCAGATGCACGGCTTCATCCAGCGTCATTACGCCAGCGTAAACCGCCGCCGCATACTCACCGATACTGTGGCCGGTAACGCAGGCTGCCTGCACACCCAGGGACGTCCACAACTGGGCCAACGCATACTGCAACGCAAAAATCGCCGGCTGGGTGTACTGGGTCTGATCCAACAGATGCGCGTTGTCGCCCCACATAATGGACAGCAGCGGCTGATCCAGATACTTGGCCATGCGCTCGGCCACCTGATCCAGCGCATCGTGGAACACCGGAAAACGCTCATACAGATCCTTGCCCATGCCGGCAAACTGCGCGCCCTGGCCAGTGAACATGAAGGCCAGCTTGGCCGGCGCAGTGCCCACGTCGGACACGCGCACGCCATCAGCACTGCCCTGATTCAGCAGCGCCGCAATTTTGTCAGCGGCTTCGGTAGCCGACGATGCCAACACGCTGGCACGATGACGGAAATGCTGGCGTCCGGTGAGCGCGGTGAAACACACATCTTCCCAGCGCTGATTCTGCAGCGCAGGCATGCGCAGCGCCTGCTGGTAGTTATCCAGATTGGCTTGCAGCGCTTCCTTGGTTTTTGCCGCCAGCGTCAGCAGTGCGGGTGCAAATTGCGTTTCAGGCTTGACATCCGCGGCATTCGCTTCGATAGGCGCCTGCTCGACGATGATATGGCAGTTGGTGCCGCTGAAACCGAACGAACTCAGGCCGCCGATACGCACCGGCGCATTCCACTGACGCTGTTCCGCCGGCACATCTATCGCAATGGTGGACCAGTCAATATAAGGATTGGGTTTCTTGAAATGCAGATGTTTGGGAATGGTTTGATGCTGCAATGACAGCACCAGCTTGATGAAACCTGCCACACCGGCGGCCGCTTCCAGGTGACCCATGTTGGTCTTGATGGAGCCCACCATCAGCTTGCTGTCACGCTGCTGGCCGTACACAGTATTCAACGCCGCCAGTTCGATCGGATCGCCCAGAGACGTACCGGTGCCGTGTGCTTCCACATACGTCACATCTTTCGGCTGCAGACGCGCATCTTCCAGCGCAGCACGCAGCACTTTTTCCTGCGCCAGTTCGTTCGGCGCGGTAATACCCTGACTCTTGCCGTCCTGATTCACCGCAGAACCGCGCACAACTGCCAATACATTGTCGCCGTCGCGCAACGCATCCGACAGACGCTTCAATACAACAACGCCACAACCTTCACCGCGCACATAACCATCGGCGCTGGCATCGAACGTCTTGCAGCGGCCGTCTTTTGCCAGCATGCCGGCGCGGGCAAAAATCATCGACGTAGTGGGTTCCAGAATCAGGTTCACACCACCTGCCAGTGCCATGTCGGATTCGCCTTTGCGCAGGCTCTGCACGGCAAGATGAATCGCAACCAATGAAGAAGAACAGGCGGTATCAACGGAAATGCTCGGTCCTTGCAGACCCAGCAGATAGCTCAAGCGGCCCGATGCCACCGAGTGGGCGTTGCCAGTGCCATCGTAGGGAGAAATCGCTTCCGGCCCGCAGTACTTGGCCTGCATGTGGGAATAACCCATGTGGCAGATACCGATGTAGACACCGGTCTTCGATCCCATCAGGGAATCCGCCGCAATGCCGGCATGCTCCAGAGCGTCCCAGGTGGTCTCCATCAGCAAACGCTGCTGGGGTTCCATCAACTTGGCTTCTACCGGGGCGATACCGAAAAACTCGGCATCGAACAGATCCACGTCATCCACCAGGCCATTGCCACGGGTGTACAGTTTGCCCACCGCCTCGGGATTGGGATCGTACACTTCATCATTGTTCCAGCGCTGATCCACCATATCGGTGATGGCATCCACGCCATTTTCCAGCAGCGACCAGAGTTTTTCCGGACTGTTGGCGCTGCCGGGCAGGCGGCAACCCATACCGATCACGGCGATGGGTTCGTGCTTTTCCTTTTCCAGCCGTTGAACCGAATCCTTGGTTTTCTTCAGTTCTTTCAGCGCCTGTTTTAATAACGATGCGGTATCGTTGTTGTTATTATTGGACATGGTAACCCCGAGAGTCTTGAAAGCTCACTGCTGAGATGGAATTGAAATAGAAAAGTACGGCGGTCAGGCCGTACTTTTTTGCCGGTTTTCGTTGTCGCTGCCGATTGCGTCTTTCGTTGCGCTGCTGTCATCGCGGGATTTCACATCACGCTCCGCCAGTTCTGCCGCAAAGTGTTCAATCAGTGCTTTTACCGTGGGATAACGCAACAGCTCCGTCGCTGGAATCGTGCGTTGAATAGTGTCTTGCAGACGATCCACCAACTCGATCGCCTCGATGGAATCAACACCCAGCTCCGAGAACGTGACGTCCAGATCCACGTGATGGGCTTCGATATTCAGCTTGTCGCTCACCCAGGTCTGCATCTGCACGTACAGCTCGCTCTGCCAATCGGTGAAGACATGCTGTGGCTGCTCCACGGCAGCCTTGGGCTTGACGATCTGGCCAGCGGTGTTATCCCAGCTGTACAGCGTGGTGATATTGCCGGCTTCGTAGATTTTTTTCGCTTCGGTGCGCTGGATCTTGCCGCTGGACGTCTTCGGCAGATTGCCCGGTGCGATGAACACCAGCCCCTTGGGCGAAATGCCGTGACGGAATGCAATCGCCCGCGCTGCCTGCAACGCCAGCTGCTGATAATCCGCCGGCTGCAGGTTGGTGCTGCTCAGTTCCTGCATCACCACCAGTTGCTCCTTACCCTGATCCAGCACTGCAAACGCGGCGCCACAGCCTTTGCGGAACACGGGGTTGCAGGACTGCAGCGAATGCTCGATATCCTGCGGATAATGATTGCGACCGGCAACGATGATCATCTCCTTGATGCGGCCAGTGACGAACAGCTCGTTCTCCCACAGGAAGCCCAGATCGCCGGTGCGCATGTAGGTCTTCTCGTCCTGACCCTTGATGGCCGCACGGAACACGCTTTCAGAAAAACTGGGTTTATTCCAGTAACCCTGCGCCACCGACGGACTGTTCACCCAGATCTCGCCGACTTTACCGTCGACACACTCTGCATGGGTGTTGGGATCAACGATGCGCACATCAGCGCCCGTCGCAATCACACCGGAACTCACCAGCGCAGTGGTTTCCTGCGGTGATCCGGATTCCAGCGGCAGGAATTCGCCCTTGGCGAGCGATGTCAGGGAAGCGTCACGCACCAACGGGCCACGTGATGCAGGTGAACCGGCCACAAACAGCGTCGCCTCGGCCAAACCGTAGCAGGGCAGAAACGCCCTGGGATCAAACCCCGCTCCGGCAAACTTGCGCGAGAATGTATTGAGGGCATCTACCTGAATGGACTCAGCGCCATTGAACGCCACCTGCCAGGTGGACAGATCCAGCTGCGCCACCTGTTCATCGGTGATCTTGCGCGCGCAATACTGGTAGGAAAAATTCGGACCGCCGGACACCTTGGCGCCTTCGTCAGTGATGGCCTTGAGCCACGCAAACGGATTCTTGAGAAACGTCAGCGGCGACATGAGGGTAACTCGCGTGCCCACGAAAACCGGCGTCAACACACCGCCGATCAGTCCCATGTCATGGAACGGCGGCAGCCAGATCACCGTCTTGTATTCCGGCGCAATCGCGTCCAGATCAGCGGAATGGGCGAACGTCCAGACGATCTGCTTGAAGTTTTCCAGCAGATTCTGGTGGCTCACCATCACGCCCTTGGGGTGACCGGTGGAACCGGAGGTATATTGCAGGAAGGCAAGGCTTTCACCTTCCAGATCAGCGGGCTCGAATCCGGTCGCATCGACCGCCGCCGCCAAATCGGTGGGCACGCAGCTGATATTGAGGCCATTGGACGGATTGGAAATCCAGGCGTCGATCATCGGCCGCAACATGCTGGACGACAAAATGGCACCAGCGTCACAATCCAGCACGATACGCTTGAGACGATCGATGTCGCGCGCGCCCATGGGCGGATAAGCAGGCACGGGAACGGAACCAGCGTACAAACAACCGAAAAAGGCCTTGATGTATTCGAGGCCCGGCGTGTACAGCAGCATGAGATTCTTGTTGGCAAGCCCCTTCTCGGTGAGATGCGCGGCGATGTTGCGCGCTGCCCGATCGAGGCCGGCGAACGTCAGCGATCCTTCAGGAGCGCCGGTTTCACCCAGAAACGTGGTTAATTCTTTGTCGCCATGACTGACAGCGCGAGCAGCCGCCATTTCCACCAGGTTCTTGAATTGCGGGAACCCTTTCATACTGACCTCCACCTATTGTCTTTACCCTGTTTTCAAGACTCAGGTGTGCTAATCCGGTATAAATGGCGTGCGCAATACATTCGACAGCGTGCTGCGTCCTGCAACCCCAGCCTGTCCCTTGGTTGTCGAATCTTCGTATTGTTATTACTTCATTTATATTTATTGTTCTTATCAGCACAACCCATTGGCTGAGGCCAGTGTAATGACCGCAAAGCTTATAAAACTTGTAAGATCCGGCCAATTCGGTGACAGTTCGTAATCGGGGTGCATTGAATTGTATTAGAAAGCGATCAGTTCCTCGTCACCGTCCTGCGACAACCCTGATAGCAAACTTCGTACACAGGCTGTAAACCCGTCGGCATCATCCTGGATAAAAAAATGCCCGCCTTCGAAGACGCGATGACTGAAATGGCCGCGCGTGCACTGTCTCCAGGCTTCCAGCTCATCGTGAGTGGCCACACGATCAAACCGCGCCGAGAACAAATACAGCGGCGAATCAATGACATCAGTGGGCGCAAGCAGGGCCTGATCATTCAATTGCAGATCAGCGCGAATGATCGGTGTGTAGAACGCCATCATGTCGGGATCATTGCGAATCGCAGCAGGCACACCGCCCATGCGATCCAGCTGCACCAGAAACTGATTATCCGATAAGTCACCATAAGTTTCGCGGGCGGGTACATGAGGAGCACGACGTGCACTCACCAGCACCGCATCGGCTTTCACTCCACGCGCCTGCAGACGCAGCGCCATGGCAAAGGCCAGCAACGCACCGAAACTGTGTCCATATAACACCAGTTGCTTTTCCTGCCACACAGTGTCCTGCTCCAGCAGCAAGGTGCAGATGTCGTCGATGGACGTCGCGAAGGGCAGACTGTGCAGCGATTCGCGACCGGGATAGTTCGCCGCCCACACTTCCATCTCGGGCAGCAACTGCGCCCAGCGCCGATACATCGACGCCCCGCCACCCGCACAGGGAAAACAGATCAGTCGCCTTGCCGCTGCAGGGCGGGGACTGAAACAAACCAGTGACTTATTTTTACTAAAATGCATTGCAGACCTCGTTCACGGGTGAGTAGACTCGCGCATTAAAGGCGCCATCTTACTCTGCCCACTGCACAATAAAAATAATGTCCAGGCTTCAGTTCAAACATCTCGTGGTAGTTTCACTGCTGCTGGCTATCACCGCGTTGGTGCTGGCACCGCAGCTGCGTAACATCGTCTATCGCAGCGATATCATCGAATATTTTCAGCCAGAAGATCCCCGCGTCAACGCTTTTCGCGCGCTGGAAACTGCCTTCGGATTCCAGCAAAGTCTGCTGATCCTGTTGCAGTCTGATAACAAATCTTTTCTGGAATCCGACAAACTTAACCAGCTCGCGCAACTGGAAGTCGAGCTGAAAGCACTGCCGGGTGTCACGCGCATTCAATCCCTGCTGGGCAATCCGGTCAGCGATGCGGAGCAACAGACGCGCTCGGCACGCGCTCTGCTGCGGGAAAACGGAACACTGGACAGCAGTGCTGCCGGTCAGCTGGCAGACTCGCGCAGCAGCAACGGCTTTGCCCTGTCCCACGATCAGCGCGTCACAGCCCTGCAACTTTTTTTTGCGGATGAAGACGCCATAAACCGGCACTACTCTGCCATCAACACCATTCTGGATCACCATCTTGCGCAGCAGCATTTCGATCGCGTTCATCTGTTGGGCCCGGTGGAAATCAAGCACGCTTTGCATCACGCGCTGATGCACGACGGCGTCTACCTGATGCCGCTGGTGCTGGTGGCTGGCCTGGGTGTGCTGTGGTTTTTCCTGCGTTCCTGGTGGCTGGTATTTTCCGGCGCGCTGTCGATCATCATCGCGTTGATGATCACGGCGGAAATCGTCGGCTGGTTGGGCCTCACCATCAACCAGACTTCGGGGCTGGCATTCGGCATCACATTCATCATTGCACTGGCGGACATCATTCACCTGCTGATGAGTTATTGCCATCAGCCTCGCACGCTTTCAAACACGGCGGCGATGCTGAACAGCCTGCGCAGCAACGGTGTATCGCTGTTCCTCACCAGTCTCACCACGGCGATCGGATTTTTGAGTCTGAACGGCAGCAGTTCGCCGGTTTTTGCCACCTTTGGCAATATTGCAGCCATCGGTGTCGCCTGCGCGTTCATCACCGCCATCACGGTAACGCCGGTGGTGGCTGTCCGGGTGGCACCGACACACCAGCAGCACGAGCCTGACATTTTTCTGCGTCTGGTGCGCGTGATCGGTCGCTTCAACGCTAACCTGAACACGCGCAAGGCGTTGCTGCTATATGGAATTGCCACGCTGCTTTGCGGTGGCGTGCTACTGAATACCTTTCACAACGATCCGCTGGACTATTTCGAGGCATCCTCGCCAATCCGCCAGGCCACCGCCACCTCGGAACAGCATTTCGACATTCATCACCCCATCAGCATCGTGGTGGACAGCCGCACGACCGATGGCATCTTCACGCCGGCTTTTGTCGGTCACATCACCGCATTCCAGAACTGGCTCAACGCCGATCAGCGCATTGCGCAACAGAGCAGTTATCTGGATACGCTGCGCATGCTGCAACAGCATGTGCATGAGTACAACGCGAAGTGGGCCAGCACACCCGCCGACGGCAAAACCGTGGCGGATCTGTGGACCCTGTACGAGATGGCATCGCCAGACAATACGCCGCAAGCCCTGGGGCTCGACGCGCATTTCCGCAGCGCCATGGTCAACGTGGGCGTGCCGCGTCTACAGAGCAGCGAACTGATCCAGCTGGAACAGGACATTCGCCAGTGGTTTGCCCTGAACGCACCGGAACTGCGGGTGCGGGTGACCGGCCACGCTCTGCTGTTCGCCGGCATCGGCAAGGAACTCACCTGGAACATGTTCATGGGCGGCCTGTTTTCCGCGATGGTGATTTCGCTGCTGATCGGGCTTTTTCTGGGCAATCTGAAAGTCGGCATCATCAGCCTGATTCCCAACCTGTTTCCCGCTGGCGTGATTTTTGGTATCTGGGGAGCAGGTGTCGGTGTCATCGACATCGCGGCAGCGGGCACCCTGAGCATCAGCCTGGGTATTGTGGTGGACGACACCATTCACGTGCTCAAGCGCTATGTGGGTTATCGCAATGCTGGGCACTCACCGCAGTGGAGTCTGCACCAGACCTTCGAGGAAGTGGGTTCCGCACTGGTACTGACCACCGTCGTACTGACCCTGGGGATGCTGATTTTGACGCTGTCGATCTTCGGCCCCAACCGCACCACTGCACAGTTGATGTCCAGCATCATTTTCATTGCGCTGCTGTTTGATCTGATCATGCTGCCCCATTTGCTGCGGGCGCTGGATCGCTGGCTGTTTCGCCATGTACCTGTCACGCAGGAAGATGTCGCGCTGACCAACGCTTGATTCCATCGCTCAACAGCGCCTGCTAGAGTGAATCCATTGTCCACTCCTGCAGGAAGCCGTCGTGTCCACATCTACTGCCACCCCCGTTTCGCCCGCTGAATCCGGCAAGATCAACTGGCCTGTGGTTTTACTGACCATCGTGCTGGCCGCCGCACTGTACCAGTGGCTGCCGCTGGCCCAACCGCTGCGGGCGGGGCTGGTGATTTTTCTGGTGGCCGGCGTGCTGTGGCTCACCGAGGCACTGCATCTGAGTTTCACCGCGCTGCTGATTCCGGTACTGGCGGCGCTGCTGGGCGTGATGCCGGTGAAACAGGCCTTCGCCGATTTTGCCAATCCGGTGATTTTCCTGTTTCTGGGCGGTTTTGCCCTGGCGTCGGCACTGGCGCGACATGGCATCGATCGCAGTATCGGCGCAGCAGTGCTGCGTCTGGCGGGCACTCATCCGGTGCGCGCCATCTATCTGCTGTTTGCAGCCACCGCGTTTCTGTCCATGTGGATCAGCAATACCGCTACTGCAGCGATGATGTTGCCGGTGGCGCTGGGCATCGCCTCGCGTTTTGAAGATCCTCACAACCGCACCCATATCTTTTTGCTGCTGGGCACGGCCTATTCCGCCAGCATCGGCGGCATCGCCACGCTGGTGGGAAGCCCGCCCAACGCCATCGCCGCCAGCCACCAGAATCTGACCTTCCAGCAATGGCTGGCCTTTGGCATGCCCGTCACGCTGATACTGATGCCGTTGATGGTGTTGCTGCTGCAGTTTCTGCTGAAGCCTTCGCTGACGTTGAAAGCCAGCGCCACTGCGCTGCTGAACGAAAGCGCAACCGCTCCTGCTACTTCACCGCGCCAGCGTCAGCTGACGTTGGGTATTTTCGCGCTGGTGGTGTGCGGCTGGATTTTCAGCGGTGCTCTGGGGAAAGGGCTCGGCATCTCCAAGGATCTGGATACCTGGGTGGCCGTTGCCGGCATCGCGCTGCTGGGTGTCACGGGTGTGATCAGCTGGAACGATATCGAGAAGAAAACCAACTGGGGCATCCTGTTGCTGTTCGGCGGCGGCATGACACTCAGCAGCGTGCTGGATTCCACCGGCACTAGCGCGTTCATCGCCAGTCATCTGAAACAGGTGCTGGAGCAGGCCTCACCCCTGATCGCCATTCTGGTGATCACGACCTTTGTGGTGTTTCTGACGGAAATGGTGAGTAACACGGCGAGCGCGGCGTTGCTGATTCCGTTGCTGGTGCCGGTGTCCGTCTATTTCGGCGTGCCGCCGCAGATGACGGCCGTGCTGGTGGCAGTGGCAGCATCCTGCGCGTTCATGCTGCCCGTGGCGACGCCTCCCAATGCCATCGTGTATGGCACCGGCAAAGTGCCGCAGAAGATGATGATGAAATGCGGATTCTGGTTGAATCTGGTCTGTATCGCCGTGCTGACAGTGTTGAGCTACATCGAAGCGATCTGAATTTCACGCCAAAAAAGAACGCCTCCCGAAGGAGGCGTTCCTGTTTCAGTGGCTGATAACCGCAGTTACTCCTGCGGCCAGCAGACCGGGCCGATGCCGTTGTAGCCTTCCTGACACTGCTGATAGCAGAGCAGACCATCGCGATCCCAACCGTCATGGCAGGTGTTGGGGATGGTGCCCACACCACGACCGTAGGACAGCGCGCTGGTGGTCCAGCAGACCGGGCCTACACCATGGTAGCCCTCGGCGCATACCGGATAGCACAGGCCCGCATCGTTTTCCTGGCCTGCCGGGCAATGTCTGGGGATGATGCCCACACCACGGCCGTAGGATGCATTATCCAGCCAGCACACAGGGCCGACACCGGTATAGCCACTATCGCAATACCAGTAGCACAGGCCCGCCTGGTTTTCCTTGCCGGTGGGGCACTGGCCAGTCCAGATGTTGATGGGGATGGTGCCCACACCACGGCCATAGGACAGCGGGCGAGTCGACCAGCACACCGGGCCTACGCCATTGTAGCCTGGCGCACACACCGGGTAGCACAGACCAGCATCCATTTCCTCGCCGGGGCCACACAGGTTGGGGATGGTGCCCACGCCACGGCCGTAGGAAGCTTCTTCCTTCCAACACACAGGGCCAACACCGTTGTAACCCGCGGCACAGGGTGTGTAGCACAGGCCAGCGTCATATTCCTTGTCAGATCCGCAGGACATCGGCACACCCACACCACGACCATAGGCAACGGCGGGTGGTGGTGTCACTTCGTTCTGACACTCATCGCTCACCTGGGTCAGGGAACCCGAGATGTTCAGGTGACCACCCTCGCCGCCGACAGCCGTGATGTTCACGCTGTCGAACGCCATGCAGGCAAAGCTGGGCAGCTTGATGTTCTCGATGGGGCGCGCCAGTTCCTTCATCACGGCACCGATGGCAGTGGCCACCAGCGTATTCGCCGCCGCATTGATGACAGGGCCAGACCAGGCACCTTCACCCACACGCACACCTTCCAGCTTCACACTGGGCGCCTGACGGAAGCTCACCGCCAGCTTGTTCTCTTCACCCAGACCCAGCACCAGTGCCACGCTGGCACTCGCACGTACGCTGATGTCATTGGTGTAGACGCTGGAGCCGTTCTTCTTCGATTGACCATGGATTTCCAGGCCGTAGATGGTCAGGGTGGGTTCGGCACTACCTTCCACGTTCTGCACTTTCACGTTTGCCGGCGCGCTCATGTTCACCAGAATGCGGTGCGTGGCATCTTCGGGCCCGAAATCATCGGTGCGTGGCAGGCCCAGCTGAATGCCATAGTCCTCACCACCGCCCACCATGTTCATGTGGGTCAGGCCAACCGAGTGCGCAGACGCCAGGGTCTGGTTGATCACGTTGGTGTTCAGCGACAGGGCGAAGTCATTGCCATTCAGTTCAGCCGGCGGCAACTGGTCGAAGGTGAACAGGGTACCGGCCAGCGGCTGCGGGATGTTCAGATCGGGCGTAATCGGAATCACGTTGCCCGAGGTGGATACGAACAGCGTGTCGCTGGTGGTCTGCAGCGCTTCGATGTTCAGCACCATCGCCATGTCGAAATTGCGCGGCACATGATCCTGGATGCGCAGGGTGTAGCTTTCCATGATCAGGCCGCTCAGCAGATCAGGAATGGCCTGGTTCAGAATGCCCTGCAGCGCAGCGGAAATCGGGCCGCTCAGCAGGTTCGCAATGCCGGACGAAACGCCCGAGATGATTTCGCGGAATACCGGCGGCACATCGTCGATCACGATATTGCCGATCTGGTAGTCGACGTTGCTGATAGACACTGTCGGCGCATGATCCTGCACACCCAGCTGCAGCAGACCTTCCATTTCCACCGGCCCCACGCTGGCGCCGACATTGATGATGGTGGGCGGCAGGAAGCCGTTGTGCATGCGCAGGGTCAAACCGATGTGGATATTGCTGATGCTGCCGTCGAAGCCGGCCTGGTTGCCGTTCTGCAGATCCAGTCCGAAGGAATTGGCGGACAGGGAAATATCACGCACGAAACCGTCGGCGCCGTAGGTTTCACCGAACAGACCTTTCCAGGTGGTGTCGTACAGCATGGAGCCGGCCACCAGCGCATTCAGATCCGCACCGTTGAGCGCATTCACGATCTGGCCCATGGCGAAATCCAGGCCCTGCTGGGTGATGCTCACGGTCAGCGACGGATCGTACTGCAGGCTCAGATCCGCGTAGTGAACGGTGTTGGTGTGACCCAGGGTGTCCACGGTGTTGTAGGTGTAGACATCCACCTTGGGCACAGTCACGGAGAAGGCGCCATCGGGTGCGAAGGTGATCGGCGTGGTATTGACGTTGCCGGATGCAACACCCTTCTCGTCAATGGCACGACCGCTGATGGTCATGTTGCCGCCATCTTCCACGGCACCCAGCACCACGATCTCGGGGCCTTTGGTGTCATAGAGGAACTTCACCTGGGGGCCCAGCGGCGGGTCTACCTGGAAGATGTTGTAGCCTTCCTTCAGGTAGGACTGCAGGCTGGTGCCGGATGCCGTGGCCTCGGTAGCGCCGGCAGTGAAGTGGGATACCACATTGAAGCCGTTCAACTGCATGGCCGGCAAGGTGGTTGGCTGGCTCTTGTAAGAGACCTTGAAGGTCACCGGAGCCGCAGTATGGAGCGAGTCCGCAACGGGCTCGACGATCGAGTATTTCTTGCAGGCTGCCAGCCCAAGCACCAGCATTACCAGCAGACAGCGTCTGATGAGTTGTCGCCACATCATATCGTTGTATTCCTTATGATTTTTGTTTTGGATCGTGATGAGTGAAACGTCTTGCCGTCCAGTACTGCATCGGGCGCGAGAGGAGCGCCTGGCCAGCCTGCACAGCATATTATGGAACGAAAGTACTCAGTACGTCTGAACGGACTATTTTTTTGGGATTCCGTATACAAACTCGTAAATCTTTGTATCGAAACCCCCGCAGCAGCAGTGCCAGCAGCACCGGCAGCATCAGCCCCAATGATCCCCCCATGCGTTTGATGACAAAGTTATTGGCCAGCACCGGATCGTACAGATCGGAACTCACCTGCCCCTGAAAATCCATCTTCTGATCGTTGGCCGTGCGCACCCGGATCGTCACCGCTGCCTTGGCCCCCACTGCCAGATTCCCCAGTGAACATTCGCTTCCGTCTGCTGCGCACTGGCCCTGGCTGGCACTGATTGCCTCCAGGGTCACCGCCGCCGGCAGAATGTTGGTCAGGCGCACCCCAGTGGCGATTTCCGGGCCGGCGTTGGTCACATTCGCCACGTAGCTGATGGTGCCCTGCCCCGGATTCAGCTCATCCTTGATGAACTTGCCGTTGCTGCCGGCCAGAACCAGTCCCAGATCCGCCGGCAGCGAGGTTTCGACCTGGCCACTGATCAGGCCCACCGCCAGGGCAGCATTGACGATGCCGGCGCCGCAGCCGTTGCAGGCGCCGGGAAAGGGCCGTGCCGAAGCCTGCAGGGTAGCTTCAATCTCATCTGCTGTTGCTTGCAGGCTGGCCGCCACCAGCAGCGCCGCCACGCCGGCCACATGGGGCGCCGCCATACTGGTGCCCTGATAGTGCACGTAGTTGTCGGCGGCAGGATCCTGGCTGCCGCTGTTGGCGGTGGACAGAATGCCGTTGCCGTCAGCGGCGAAGGCCATTTCCCCGCCCGGCGCCGCAATGTCCACCAGGGCGCCGTAGTTGGAATATTCCGCCCGGGCGCCACCCCGGTCGGTAGCCGCCACGGTGAAGGCTGCCACGCAGTTACCCGGAGGATACAGATCCGCATTGCCGCTGCGATTTCCCGCCGCGATCACCACCACTGCCCCTTGGCCGCGGGCGTGGGTCATGGCATCCGCATAGGCCTGGGAGCAGGCGGCGGTCTGCTGGCTGCTGAGGCTGAGGTTGATGACGCGGGCAGGATGGGGATTGGCAGGCACGCCGTTGACCGCACTGCCCACCGCCCAGTAGATCGCATCCACCACATCCGAGGTGTAGCCGCCACAACGACCCAGCACCCGCAACGGCAGAATGCCAGCACCCGGCGCCACACCGCTGATACCGGTGCCATTGAACGCAGCGGCCGCCACAATGCCCGCCACATGGGTACCATGCCAGCTGCTGGCCAGCGTCTTGGCCGGCACGCCGGCACCACAACCACCGGCCGCCACGCCATCGCCGGGATCGGTGGGATCGGCATCCCGCCCATCTCCATCGTTGCCGATGAACACGTCCGTCACAAAGTCATAACCGGGCAGCAAATTGCCCACCAGGTCCCCGTGAGGCCGAACACCGGTATCCAGCACCGCCACGACCGCACCGCTGCCCAGGGTAATATCCCAGGCCGCCTCGGCGTGAACGCCCCCCGCCAGCTCCCACAGCGACCACTGGCTGCCGTAATGGGGATCGGTGGGCGCCAGCGCCGGAAACACGCGCAGATCCGGCTCTACAAAGGCCACATCGGGATCGGTGATCAGGGATTGGATGACGGTTTGCAGCGTTTCAGCCGTCAGGGCGCGTTCCAGCTGCACCACATGGGAACCGTTCGCCACGGTTCGCACCAGCCGGCTTTTCAGCCTCTGCCGGGACGCCAGCCGCTCCAGGGCGGGCAGCGCCGTCTTGTCGCGCACGGCCCGACTGGCGGCCGCGCTGGCCTGGGGTTTGAAGGTCACCAGCAGTCGATCCTGCGGCAGTTGATCCCAGTTGGCAGGCGTGGCAGACAGCGGCAAAGCGAGGGTCACCCCGAGTATTCCGATTGCCCAGAATCCGACGAGACGTGAAATGGTGCGCGGCATGGGGTTCCCTTCTTTTTGTCATTATGTGGGTGCGGGAATCCAGATCATTAAACAAGCACCCCCGGGAAGGCAACCCCACCCCTCCCCCAACCCTTCAAAATTTTGCCAACGGATTGCAAATATCCCCCTAAATGACCAAGGCACAGGCAGCATAACCGGGCTGATGCGCTCATTCCGCTCAAGTTCTATCCGCTACCGCCGATACTGCGGGAAAGGCCCACTTCAACCTGAACGCGGTGAAGGACACGCCGGGGAGCAACGATGCAGATCCAGAACGCCCAACTGCGCTTTGCCGCGATAAGCCAGAACCGGCAGCAGACCGAACACCAGCGTGCCGGCCAGATCCAGCGCACGTCACAGCCCGGTGGCAATCCGCTCGGTGTCAGCCTGATCTATCAGCGGCAGGAAAATGTGCGCCTGGAAAGCAGCCAGTCCGCCTATCTGTACAGCCGCAGCCAGGTCAGCAGCGCTGGCCAGTGCACTCCGGTGCAGGTTCACAGCCGCGAATCCCTGCTGCAATCCATGGTGTCCCACGCCTTCAGCCGCAATGTGCGCATCGATGCCACCGTGGCGCTCGGCCGCGAGGCACCCGGCGCCCGCAGCGGCAGCGGCGCCAGCATTGCCACCCAGGCCAGCGTGGCGTTCGGGCAGGCATTCCGTTATCAGTCCGAACAGCAAGTCAGCCTCACCATCGAAGGCCGTCTGAATCTGGCGGATCAACGGCAGATCGACTTTGTGCTGCACACCCGCATGGACAGCCGTCTGCTGTTCGAAAGCGGCAGCGGTGAATATGCCGGCTTTGCGGTGCGCACCGACCCGCTGATCCTCAACCTGCAGGGCGGCATGGCCCAACTCACCGACACTGCCTTCGACTTCGATCTGGACGGCGATGGCAGCACCGAATCCATCGCCATGGCCACCGGCGGCAGCGGCTTCATCGCCTTCGACCGCAACGGCGACGGCACCATCAACAACGGCAGCGAGCTGTTCGGCACCCGCACCGGCGACGGCTTTGCCGAGCTGGCCGAGTACGATGACGACGGCAACGGTTTCATCGACGAAGCGGACACCATCTATTCGCAACTGAAATTCTGGTCGCGGGATGAAAACGGCAATGATCGCCTGCTGAGCCTGAC
Organism: Pseudomonadales bacterium; assembly: GCA_020062665.1. Taxonomy (GTDB): domain Bacteria; phylum Pseudomonadota; class Gammaproteobacteria; order Pseudomonadales; family Ketobacteraceae; genus Ch67. The sequence continues at coordinate 19,889 of JAGUVW010000001.1, read as the reverse complement.
CGACGCCGGCGTTGCGGCCATCGGGCTGGAAAAGGCCGACACGCCGCTGCAACTGCGTGGCCAGAGCGGCCAGGAGCTGGGCCTGATTCGCAGTACTGGCATATTTGTCGGCCAGAACGGCGAAGTCGGCAGCGTGCAGCAGGTGGATCTGACCCGCCGCGACCTGGACGCCGAGGCACGTTTCGCCGCTGATTTTGGCAACGCCCAGTTCATTCCCCAGGCCGAAGATGGGAGCAGCGGTAATCCCGATCGCCAGCAACTGGATGCCCTGATGGCGCGCCTGAACACCGTGCGGGAGGAATACATGGCCCGCATGGACGCCATGAGCGCTGCCGACGATGAAAACGGCAAAACCCTGCTGGAGCAGCTGGTGGCGATGCTGGAACAACAAATCCAGGAACTGGCGGAAAAACGCGAATCCAACGATGTGGCGGCCTCAGCTGAATCCCCGGTAAAAGATTGATCCCTATCAACAAATTGGCCTACCTCCAAAGGGGCAGCGCGGAAATTGACGGCACCCGCCATTTCCCGGCCGCCCCTGTCAAAACACCCCGACCTGATTGTGCTGTAATCAAATCAGCTGACTGACACGTCACCTGACTATCACAACGACGACAAAGATCGCATCACCGGCTACGAGGCTTTTTGACCATGGCAACCGCTGCAGAGATCACCGCAACCCTACCCAAGAAACCCAGCAACAAGGTTTCCCACATTCCCGGTGACAACGGCCCGCCCATCGTCGGCTACACCTTCCACTTCCTGAAGGATTTCCACGGTCTGGTCAACAAAATGGCCGCCCGCTATGGCAACGTGTTCCGCTACCGCGCCATCATGCAGGACGTGATTACCCTGCTGGGCCCCGACGCCAACGAATTCGTGCTCAAGGATGCCGACCACAACTTCTCCAGCAAGCTGGCCTGGGATGTGGTGCTGGAAGAACTCTTTCCCAACGGCCTGATGCTGCGGGATTTCGACAACCACAAGCTGCACCGCAAGATTCTCCAGGGCGCGTTCAAGAAAAATGTGATGGAAGGTTACGTGGAGCGCATGAGCCAGCTGTTCGACGTGGCCCTGCCGCACTGGAAAACCGATCAGGAAATCCACTTCTTCGACAACATCAAAAAGCTGCTGCTGGACAGCGGTGCGCAACTGTTCCTGGGCGTGAAGATGGGCCGCGAGGCCGAAAAAGTAAATGAAGCGTTCATCGCCGCCGTGGATGCATCACTGGCTGTGGTGCGCATACCCATTCCCGGCAACACCTGGTGGAAAGGTCTGCGCGGCCGCCGCTATCTGGAAAAATTCATCGGCAACCTGGTGGCCCAGAAACGCGCCAGCAACGGCAACGACTTCTTCACCCAGATCTGTCACGCGAAAGGCGACGACGGCGAGGTGCTAAACGATCGTGAAGTCATCGATCACATGATCTTCCTGCTGTTCGCCGCCCACGACACCACCACCAGCACCCTGACGTCCATCGTGTACCGGCTGGCGAAACATCCCGAGTGGCAGCAGAAACTGCGCGACGAATTCAACAGCATCGGCGTCGAGCATCTGAACTACGACGATCTGGAAAAGATGGAGCAGACCTCTCTGGTGTTCCGCGAAGTGCTGCGCATGCATCCACCGCTGCCCACCATTCCGCGCCGTGCCATCCGCGACATCGAATTCAACGGCTACAAGATTCCGAAAAATGCCGCCGTGGGCGTGGTACCGCTGCACACCCACTACATGCCGGAGTACTGGACCAACCCGTATAAATTCGATCCCGAGCGTTTCACTCCCGAACGTGCCGAGCACAAGAAGCATTTCTATCAGTGGGTGCCCTTCGGCGGCGGCCACCACAAGTGTCTGGGTCTGAACTTTGCCGAAATCCAGTCCAAGGTGTTTCTGTACCACTTCCTGCGCCGCTTTGAAGTGAGCGTGAAGCCCGGCTATGAAATGCCGTTCCAGATCGTGCCATTGGCAGTACCCAAGGATGGCTTCCCCTGCACACTCAAGGCAGCACAGAAGCACTGATCCGGCAACGCTCCAGAATGCAAAACGGCGACACTCAGTCGCCGTTTTTGTTTTCCGTGGTCACCACCGTTTTCTTGTAGCGTGACGGCGGCATTCCCGTCCAGCGCTTGAAGGCGCGATGAAAGGCGCTCTGCTCGGAATACCCCAGCATCATCGCAATATCGAGAAAGTTGTAATCGTTGCGGATATATTCCAGCGCCAGATTCATGCGCAGTTCATCCACCAGATCCTGAAAGCTCAGTCCCATCTTCGCCAGTGTGCGCTGGAAGGTGCGTTCGTTCTGTCCCACCAGATCACATACGGCTTTCAGCGCGGGCACGCCGTTGGGCAATTCGTTCAGCACGAACTGACGAATGCGGGCGAGCAGCTCATCGCCGGAGGCCAGATTCTGCAGCACCTGCTGGGCGTGTTCTTCCAGGATTTTTTTCAGGCGGGGATCGCGGAACTGGGATTCCAGGCTGAGATTGGCGATGTCCACCACGATCTGATTGGCCGGCGCGTTGAACTCGCAGTGGCAGTGCAACAATTTCTCGTATTCCGCTGCACAACCGTTGTCACCGTGGCGAAAACGCACCGCCTTGAAGCCGAAGTGCGCGTTATTGGTGGCGCGAGCCAACGCCAGACTGCTGGAAACGAAATAATCCGCCACATGATGACTGGCAACCGGATCGAGCACGGCGAATTCACAGGTCAGCTGCGCCTTGTCCCAGTGCCACTGGATATCAATGCCGTTGGTAACGATGCGGGCAAAGCGCTGGATGTACTGCACGCCTTCCAGCCCGTTTTCGCCCGCCATCACCAGATAGCCCAGCCGGCCCCAGTGCCGGGTCAGGAAATTCGTACCCACGCTGAGACCGATGCAGCGATCGCCCGTCAGCTGCTCCGCCGCATCGAACAGACGCGAAAACAGATTGAATTCCACATAACCTTCATAGGCTTCGTCATCCAGCGCAATGCCCTGCTGCGCGAAAAAGGCATCCGCATCAAAACCACGGCTGCGCAGGTACTCGCCGATAGCTTCGATCAGTTCGATGGCGATATGGTAGTTGTCGATGGTCATCGTGCGTGTGGGTTCCGGGATGGAGACGGCGCCCCGGCAATCGCTATAATGGGGCACCAAATTCAAAACAGGTCAATTGGAATGTCGACGGATAGTATCATTGCCCACACCAGCTGTGAACGATTGCGCCAGGAGCCCGCCCAGCTGCTGCACCTGCACAACGGCATGGTGATCGCGCTGAGCCCGCAAGCCCTGGCCTGTTTCCGCAATGCCAGCGCCATTCACGATCCCCTGGGCAACGGACTGCTATCCTTTACCGAACTGCCAGAAGGGGTGAATATCCGCTTCGAACAGGAGCGCTGCGTGGCCACCCACAGCGCCGGTTACGTGGGATTGCTGGACGGCAAGGCCCTGCTGATCGCGCCCTTCAAGGTGCGCCTGTATCCCAACAATCACGACGGCCTGCGCGGGCTGAATTGCCTGGCGGAACTCGAGCTGCCGTCCATCGACGTGCTGTAAACGCTACCAGTTTTTGAACGGATGCTTCACCAGGGCGACGTTGAAATAGCGGCCGTCCCCGGTCACTTCCTTGCCCACCCATGCCGGCAGCGGCGGTTGCTCGTCTTCTGATTCCAGTTCGATTTCCGCTACGATCAGGCCCTGGTTGTCGCCGCTGAATTCGTCGATCTCCCACACATAACCCTGCTCACTGCGACAGTAGCGCACCTTCTCGATCAGTGGCTTTTCGCACAGTTCATCCAGCATCTGCTGCGCATCCTGCAGAGGAATGCTGTACTCGAATTCGAGCCGGGAAAGACCCTGGGTCTTGCCCTTGATGGTGAGCCTGGCGCTGGCGCCTTCCAGCCGCACCCGCACTGTTGCGCCATCTTGTGTAGGCAGATATCCCTGGCGGAACGGCACCCCGGCAATGCGCTGACCGTGGGCATCCACACGCCAGCTGTCATCCTTCACTAAAAATTTGCGCTCGATCTCCACACTCATAGTTACCGATCCTGCTGCCTGAATTCACCGTTTTTGAGGAAATGCACGATCTGCTGCCGCACCTCGTGGTCATTCATGATAAAGGTATGATTGACTTCCAGCACGCAGAAATCCTTCATCGCCGGATGCTGGCTGCGCGCCACCGTCACCTTGCCGTCGTTGTCGCCCGGCAGCCAGCGCCGGCTCCAGAGATCAAGGGAACGGGTGCCGGCAATGACGCCGACCTCGATGGGAAGCTGATTGCTTTCACGCTGCAGCAACTGCTGCGGCACACTGTGTTCGTCGGTGCCCAGCTGCAGGAACGCCGGCCCCATGATGCGCGGCACCAGCGGCCAGCGCCGCAGTTGATCCACCATTTCGCTGCCCTGATTGGGCGGCGCCAGCATCACCGCCCGCCCCAGTTGATGACGGGGCACCTGCCAGTGCAGCAGACCATACCGCAACAGAATGCCGCCCATGGAATGGGTGACGAAATGCACACGCCGGGCGTCATGCAGGCGCGGCAGCAGTTCATGAAACAGCTGGCGACACAATTCCGGAATCGAATGCAGCCGCGACGGATAGCCTTGATTGATCACCTGATAGCCCTGCCGGCGCAGGAAGCGGCCCAGCCCGGCCATCGCCAGCGGGCTGCGTCCCAAACCATGCAACAGCACCACGGTTTCTGCTTGCATCGAAAAATTCCTTGTCGCTTCCTTGAATATTAAACAACGTTTAATTATGCTGACAGAATTACCGTTCCCGCACAATCACTTCACGGCATTCCAGTATGGCACGACGCAGCGATCACACCCGGGAAGAATTGCACAGCATGGCCATCGACGCCACGCGCACCATCATTGCGCAGGAGGGCATCGAAGGCGTCAGCGCCCGCAAGGTGGCCCAGCAAATCGGCTACACGGTTGGCACGCTCTATCAATCCTTTGAAAATATTCACGATTTGGTGCTCCATGCCAATGCGTTCACGCTGTCGGAAATGCTGGCGGAACTGGAAGTCAGCTTTCAAAGCAGCCGCGATCCGCTGCAGCGCATGGTGAAACTGGCAGAAGCTTACCTGCGTTTTGCCGAAACCCATCAGCGCCAGTGGGCTGCGGTGTTTCGCCATTCTTTGCCGGAAAGTTATCCCATGCCCGACTGGTATCAGGCCCGCATCGACGCCCTGTTCGCGCTGATCGAAAGCGGCGTCCGCGCCCTGGCTCCCAAACGCAGCCGTCAGTCAATCCAGGGCGCATCGCGCACCTTGTGGAGCGGCGTGCACGGCATCTGCATCCTCCACACGGGCGACAAACTCTTCTCCAACCGCATTGCATCGGCCCAGTCGCTGGTGCAATCGTTGGTCAAACACTATCTGAACTCCTGGGTTGCTGAAGGAAAGCGCTGATGGACAACAATGATCAAGTGGAAACCCGCTCCCAGTTTGCACTGCTGAAGAAACGCCGCTTCGCACCGTTCTTCTGGACGCAGTTCTTCGGAGCCTTCAACGACAACGTCTTCAAAAACGGCTTGCTGGTGCTGGCTACCTACAGCGTCGTATTCCAGACGGGCGTCAATCCGGACACGCTGAACAACCTGGGTGCCGGCCTGTTCATTCTGCCGTTCTTTTTGTTTTCGGCGCTGGCGGGGCAACTGGCGGACAAGTACGAAAAGTCCATGCTGATCCGCTACGTAAAGCTGCTGGAAATCGTCATCATGGTGCTGGGGGCGATCTGCTTCTACTTCCACCAGACCTGGGGCCTGATGCTGCTGCTGTTTCTGATGGGCACCCAGTCCGCTCTATTCGGCCCGGTGAAATACAGCATCATTCCGCAACACCTGAAGCCCGGTGAGCTGGTGGGCGGCAACGCGCTGGTGGAATCTGGCACCTTTGTGGCGATTCTGCTGGGCACCATTACGGCTGGCGTGGTCAGCCAGTGGGAACAGGGGCCGCAGGTGCTGGGCGTGTTCGTGGTCGGCTGCGCCATTGTGGGCTGGCTGGCGAGCCTGAAAATTCCGCCGGGGCCCGCTCCCGCTCCTGGTCTCACCATCCGCTACAACTTCATCAAGGAAAGCTGGCACACCGTGCAGTTCAGCCGCGAGAACAAATCGGTGTTCCTGGCCATCATGGGCATTTCCTGGTTCTGGTTTCTCGGCGCCTCCTACCTCACGCAGATCTACAACTATGCCAAGGTGGATCTGGGCGGCGCGGAATCCGTTGCTACCGGATTGCTGGCGGTGTTTTCCATCGGCATTGCGCTGGGCTCGTTGCTGTGCGAACGCTTTTCCGGGCACAAGATCGAGCTGGGGCTGGTGCCACTGGGCTCCATCGGCCTGTCGGTGTTCGGGCTGGATCTGTATTTTCACACTCAACCGGTCAGCGGTACCGAGCTGGTAGGCCTGGGCGAGTTCCTGAAAGAACCCCACAGCTATCGCGTGCTGCTGGACTTTCTGCTGATCGGCGTGTTCGGCGGCTTCTATATCGTGCCGCTGTACGCCATGGTGCAGGAGCGTTCCGAGGAACATCACCGCGCCCGCATCATTGCCTCTATCAACATTCTGAATGCACTGTTCATGGTGGTGTCTGCAGCGGCGGCCGTGCTGTTCCTGGGCGTGCTGAAACTGTCGATCCCGGATTTCTTCCTGGTGCTGGCGGTGATGAATCTGGTGGTGGCGGGCTTCATTTATTCCATCATTCCCGAATTCTTCATGCGCTTCCTGATCTGGATGATCACCCACACCATGTACCGGGTGAAGCATGTGGATCTGAAGAAGATTCCCGACGAAGGCGCCGCCCTGCTGGTGTGCAATCACGTGTCGTACATGGACGCGCTGATCATTGCCGGCGCCTGTCGTCGCCCGGTGCGTTTCGTGATGTTCAAGCCGATCTATGACATGCCGGTGCTGAACTTCATCTTCCGCACGGGCAAGGCCATTCCGATTCACTCGAAAAAAACCGATCCTGTCACCTACGAGAATGCCTTCAAGCGCATTTCCGAGGAACTGCGGGCCGGTGAAGTGGTGTGCATCTTCCCGGAAGGCAAACTGACCGGCGACGGTGAGCTCGATGAATTCAAGAATGGAGTGGAGAAAATTCTGGAGCAAGATCCGGTGCCGGTAGTACCCCTGGCACTGCGCGGTTTGTGGGGCAGTTTCTTCAGTCACAAGGGAAGTTCTGCCATGTCGCGATTGCCGCGCCGGTTCTGGTCGAAGGTGGAACTGGTGGCGACGGATCCCGTACCTGCGGAACAGGCCAACGCGGCCATGCTGCGCGAGAAGGTGCTGGCGCTGCGGGGCGACTGGAAATAACGCCGGTCAGGCGCTGGCGGTTTGCCGTTCCAGCGCCACCTGCAGCGGCGACGCCCGCAAGCGCGGCGCCTGAGGCTGACGGCGATAATAATCCTTGAGGGGCTCCGTCAGCTTCACCGCATACTGAAAATAATAGCCCGCCACATCCGGCACCGGCAGCTGACCGGTGCCAATCTTCATGATCAGATCCTGGTGGAATTCCAGATAGCCACGGATATCGATGATGCTGAACAGCTCATTGATCACCGCCATGCGCAACGGCCGGGTGGAGTTGGCCGTGAGTTCCACCAGAATGCCGCCGCGCTGATAGAGCAACGCATCCTGCAGCTGCAGATCCAGCACCGTGAGCTGCTGTAGCAGGCTGTCAGACCAGGGCTCACCATCCAGCAACTGCATCTGCGCCTGCAGCAAGTCACGTACCTGCGCCACCCAGGCCGCATCCAGCACGCCTTCCACCTGCTGGTGAATCAGGCCGGCAATGATGCTGTTGAACGCATCCACCGATTGCAGCTTGATATCGGTGCCCAGTTCCAACTCCGGGATATCCAGAATGGCCGCCAGAAAATCCAGGCCGGCATGCTTGTGAAAATCCATCACGGTAATGCCCGATCCCCGCACCGAGCGGATCAGATGCATGCGGTTGAGTGTGCGCAGCGCCATGCGTAGCGAGGTTCGATCCACACGCAGTTGTTCCGCCAACTGCCGCTCCGCGGGCAGGCGGTCGCCGGGCTTGAGATCACCAACATAAATGCGGGCAATCAGCTCGTCGGCAATGAAGTCAGGCAGGGTTTTTTCCATGACACCGGCACAAGGGCTGCAATGGTTAGCAAAAAGTCTAACACAATCCGGAACGATGCCAGCGGGCTTTGGACGACAGCAGGGATTAACTCGGGGGAGCGGGAATGGATATCAGGCGCAGCGGAAAAGGTCAGGCGACGAATCGCTACCGCGATTCATCGCCAGCTTGCGAACCTGCTGCCGGCTGGCGGCACGTTCGGCTTTGTGGGTTTTGCCATGGGCACCGCCTTTTTTCAGCAGCGGATCCAGAGCCAGACGGTTACGCAGTTTCTTGCGTTTGTGTTCGTCTTTCATAATGTGTCACCCCTTGATGCACAGTACCTGTTTGAGTGTGTGAACGACCTCCACCAGATCGCGCTGGTTGGCCATCACGGTGTCGATATCCTTGTAGGCGGCGGGAATCTCGTCGATCACGCCTTTGTCCTTACGGCATTCCACGCCTTTGGTCTGCTGCTCCAGATCCTCGCGGCGGAAACGCTTTTTTGCCTGCTCCCGGCTCATGCGGCGACCGGCTCCGTGGGCGCAGGAGCAGAATGATTCCGCACTGCCCTTGCCGCGCACGATGTAGGACTTGGCTCCCATGCTACCGGGAATGATCCCCAGTTCACCCTCACCGGCACGGATGGCGCCTTTGCGGGTGATGTAGAGGTTCTGTCCCAGATGGGATTCCATCGCCACATAATTGTGATGACAGTTGATGGCTTCCGAGGTGATCTGGAACGCCGGCAGATGCGCCTGCAGCCCTTCGATCACCAGCTTCATCATCTCGCGCCGGTTCTGCATCGCGTAATCCTGCGCCCAGTGCACCGCGAAAACATAGTCATCGAAATGCGGATTACCTTCGCTGAAATACGCCAGATCCTTGTCGGGCAATTGATGCAGATGCTGGCCCATGTCCTTGCGCGCCAGCGAAATGAAATACTGGCCGATGTTGTTGCCAATGCCGCGACTGCCGGAATGCAGCATCACCCACACATCCTGGTTTTCATCCAGACACAGCTCGATGAAGTGATTGCCGCCACCGAGCGAACCCATCTGGCACACCCAGGTCTTGCCGATGTTCTTCATCATGCGGCCTATCGCCGGATGCTGTTCCAGAATGCGATCCAGTCCGTCTGCCAATGGCTTGCAGGCCCGATCGCGGCTGTTGCTCCACTCATGGGCCATGAAGCCCACCGGCACGCGATCCTCCAGCGCACCGCGCAGATGACGCAGGTTGTCCGGCAGTTGATGGGCCTTCAACGACAGCCGCACCGCATTCATGCCGCAGCCAATGTCCACGCCCACTGCAGCAGGAATAATGGCTTCCTTGGTTGGTATCACCGATCCCACGGTGGCGCCCTTGCCCAGATGCACGTCCGGCATCGCGGCGACATGGCCGTGCACGATGGGCAGATTGGCAATATTGAGCAGCTGCTGGAACGCCTGCGGCTCGATATCGTCGGTGAAAATCTTCACCGGCACCCGGGTTTTTCTGATGTCCTGTATGACAGGCATTGTTGTTACTCCCAAAACGATTCGATGGCTCCGTGCCAAATCGCAGGCAAGAAAAAACCCTGACTGCAAGGCAAGTCAGGGTTTGTCGTGTGCCTGACTCGGGAGCCTCTATGGTCGCTCCCGAATCCTGATTCGAAAGCGGTTAATCTGCGTTGTTGAAACCTTGCCAAGCCACTTTCGAACCTCCTCAAAAAACGTGAATGAATGGAATGGCGCGAATTCTAGATCCCGGCCACCCAATGTCAATGCCAATCCCGAAAAAAATTTCCCGTGAAGCGGTTCCCGTTATAACACAGCGACTTACGCATTCGCTCGCGCCCGCCATTCACATCCGCATGCTTGTCTATACTCATACAGTCGATTTTCTTTTGTTTCAGGACAACTCCCGATGGAATTCATTGATTATCTGAAGTATTTCTCTGAGCGAGACGGCTCTGACCTGTACCTGTCCACTGGTGCGCCACCGAGTGCCAAGTTCTACGGCAAGCTGGAGCCCATCGACAAGGATCCGCTGCCGCCGGGCCGGGTGAAGGAAATCGCCTACAGCATCATGAACGAGGAGCAGATCAAGGAATTCGAGCGCAAGCCGGAAATGAATCTGGCGATCTCGGAGCCGGGCGTGGGTCGCTTCCGCGTCAATATTTTCAAGCAGCGCAACCAGCTGGCCATGGTGTGCCGGGCGATCAAAACCGATATTCCCAACTACCGCGACCTGGGTCTGCCGGACATTCTGCCCAAGCTGGTGATGCAGAAACGGGGCCTGATCCTGTTCGTGGGTGGCACCGGTTCCGGCAAGAGCACCTCACTGGCGGCGTTGATCGACTATCGCAATTCCAACAGCGCGGGCCATATCATCACCATCGAAGATCCCGTGGAATTCGTGCACCGGCACAAGATGTCCATCGTCAATCAGCGCGAAGTGGGCATGGACACCAACTGCTACGACGATGCGCTGGAGAACACCCTGCGCCAGGCACCGGACGTGATCCTGATCGGCGAGATCCGCACCCAGGAGCAAATGGAGCAGGCGATCGCCTTCGCCGAAACCGGCCACCTGTGTATTTCCACCCTGCACGCCAACAACGCCAACCAGGCGCTGGATCGCATCATCAACTTCTTCCCGGAAGAACGGCACAAGCAGCTGTTCCTGGATCTGTCACTGAACATGCGCGGCATCGTGTCGCAGCGCCTGATTCCCACCGTTGACGGCAAGCGCGCTGCCGCGATTGAAATCCTGCTGTCCACGCCACGCATCAACGATCTGATCAAGCAGGGCAAGGTCGACGAGATCAAGGAAGTGATGCTGAAATCCGAAACCCAGGGCATGCAGACCTTCGACACTGCGCTGTACAAGCTGTACAAGGAAGGCAAGATCTCGCTGGATGAAGCGCTGAAAAACGCCGACTCCAAAAACAACCTGCGCCTGCGCATCACGCTGGAAGAAAACCCGGCGGCCGCAGGAAAAGAAACACCTCCCGCTGCCGAACCGGAAGAAAAGCCGGCGCCTGTCGCTCCCAAACCCGAGGCCAAGCCCGCCCAAAAATTGACAGAATTGTCGCTGGCACCGATCGAAGAACCGGAACAGGTCATAGAACCGACGCGCCCTGTATTCAAACCCCACGGAAAATAATTACGCACGCGCCAATCGCGCAAAAGTTAAATAATTTTGTTTAAACTTTCTTCAATTTTTGCAAACTCGTACTACCCTTTTCATTGGATGTCGTGACTGCTGATGTCAGCGTCACCGACATCCAATACGTTCTATTGTCTGCATTCGAACAGGGACGTTGGCGCCTTGCGCAATGGCCGGAAACCACGTGATGACAATGGTTGTGCAAGATAGTCGATGTGTTGCGATCTGCCTGTGTCGCACGCTCGACTGAAGTAATCTTGATGGGGTCGAAGTATGTCCACGCGAAAGAATGCACGGCTGGCACTGTGCTCACTTGCCTGTGCCATCAGCTATGCCCACGCACTGCCGAACGATCTGCTGATTCACGAACAGTGGGGACTGAACAATGTACCCCGCTCCAGCAGCAACACACCGTTATCCGTCTCTGCCACCCAGTACTCCAGCATCGGCACCTGCGCTGAAAAGCCTGCGATAGCACAGGACGACTACAGCTGCCCGAGTTTTACCACAACCGGCGTAGAGGATATCGACATCAACTGGCCGGAAGGCTGGATGGTGTATTCCCCTTCGCCCACACTGACACAGAATGAGGTGGTCATCGCCCTGATCGACACCGGCATCGACTACGGCCATCCCGATCTGGCGGGAAAAATCTGGCTCAATCCCGGCGAAGCCACCGGCCAGGACAGCAACAACAATGGCATCGATGATGGTTGCGAGGATGCCATCGATGGCGACAACAACGGTTATCTGAATGACTGTCATGGCATCAATGCAATGGTGGATCCTGTGAATGCGAACGGATCACTGAACCCGATTGCCGGTGATCCGATCGACGATCTTGTTGGGCACGGCACCAACATGGCAGGTGTGATGGCGGCTATCGGCAACAACAAGAATGGCATCTATCACGGCGGTGTCGCGGGCGTGGCCGGCATCGAACCACATATCAAGATCGCCTCCTGCAAATCTGCCAAGATCGAATCTGACATCTTTCCGCTGGTACCCGGCGTTGCCACTGCGGTGGCCGCCGAATCCGCGATCCTGCGTTGTCTGGATTATTTTCGCGATCTGAAACAGCGCGGCATCAATATCGCCGTGATCAATGCCTCTGGCGGCATGTCCAAACACGTCAACTATTACCATCTGATGTATCCCCTGGTGCGCGAGAAATACTGGCTCAACACACCGGCCATGTATCTGAGGGCGGATTTGCTGGAACAGGATGACATTGTGGTGGTGGCAGCGGCAGGCAATTTTTCCTGGAACATCGATGTGAATCCAGTGGAGCGCGCCTACTTCCCCGCGGCATTTTCCAATGAAAACATCATCTCGGTCGGCGCCATCAACAATCAGGGCCAACTGTGGAGCGGCAGCAGCTATGGCCGCTGGAGCGTGGATGTATTCGCACCCGGCCAGCGCATTCTCAGCACCAATCCCCGCTACCCACTGGTGAATGAGACCGCCGCCGATTTTGTGGTGAGTGATGGTACATCTCAGGCAACGGCGTATGTGGCTGGCATGGTGGCACTGCTGCGCGCCAACGCAAATACCGCTCACCTGGATGCCAAATCGATTCGTCGTCTGCTGCTGTCGAGCGGCATGCCGTTGTCCACCACCCACACCAAATCGGTCGCGGGATCACTGGTGCGCTTGGCCGACAGCAACGGCCGGGGGGCGCTGACCTGTGATCAGCAAGTCTTCAAGCGCCGCCAGCAACCGCAGGCCGACACCTCGATGGTGGCGCTGCCAGGCGAAACCATCAGCATTGAAGTGCAGAATTTTGTCTGCGCCAACCCGGGTAGCGAATCCAGTCTTGCCGCCACGATCATGCCCACTGGCCAGACCATCACGTTGCTGGATGATGGCAGTGGCACCGACCGGGTCGCAGGTGATGGCATTTACTCCGCGACATGGACAGTGCCCCACGGCCATTTCGAATACTCCCTTTCCACCGGCTGGGACAGCGTTAAAAAAGCCGAAGACGTGCTGACCATCCAGGCCGGCATCATCGTTGACAACGACACCGCCGCAACCGATCAGCTGGGCAACTGGGTACCCTCGATCTACCGTGCAGGTTACTACGGCAGCCTGTACCGCTACGCCACACCATCAGAAAGCGAAAAGCGTTACACCTGGTCGCCGTTTGTGAATCAAACCGGTTACTACCGCGCCTATGCGCGCTGGCCGCAGAGCGTGAACTTCGCCAGCAATGCCAACTTCCTGGTACATCACCGCGATCCATCCGATGGCAGCGCACAGGTCACGTCGGTCTTCATGGATCAGACCCGCAATGGACGCCAGTGGATGGACATGGGCGTGTACTGGCTGGAGGCCGGCACCAACACCATTGAGTTGACCAACATCAATGCCAATGGCTCCAGCGTGGCAGACGCGGTGATGCTGGTACCGGAACCCTGACAGAGGTCAACGCTCCTCCAGACACGGGTGCTAGGCTAAATCCGTGGCAAGTGGAGGAGCGAGTATGTTCTTAGATGATGTTGTGCTGGCTGGCTTGATTACTGTGGGTGGAACGCTGGTGTTTCTGGGGGCTGTTTTCCTGTTCATCTATCAGGATGCACACAAGGAAAAGCAGCCCAAGCAATAGCCAGCGGCGGGCGTGAGCGTCACCGGTTCACTCACCGGTGATGGCGAGATGTTGCAGCAGCACATAATCCAGCTGATAGACGGCGGGGGCAATCTTGGTGAGCGCCCCTGCCCGTTTGAAGTCTGCAATATTGCGACTCACGGTTTCCACAGTGGTGGCCAGAATGCCGGCACTGTCGTGATTGTTCAGCAAACGGATCTGGCCGTGGGTGTGGCCAATCTCGTCCACTATCAGCAGTAGCCGCGCCAGTTTCTGCCGCACCGTTCCCTGAGACAACTCCAGCATCCAGCGCTCTGCCAGCGCAAACTGTGCCTGCCAGCGCGCCAGCAACGCCCGGTAAAGCACATTCTGCTGCTGCGCAATTTTCTCGGCCACCTCCACCGGAATCGCGCAGATATCCACTTCCGTCAGCGTTTCTGCGCGCTGACCATAGTTGTGGTGAAGAAACCCCTCCATGCCGATGCACGCACCCGGCCCGGCGATATGCACGATGCGCTCGAAGCCGTCGGGCGTGGACTGCACCAGCTTGACCAGTCCCTTGCGCACGGAATACAGCGCGGTACCCGGCTCGCCCTGCCGATAGAGTGAAGTGCCAGGTTTCACCAGCAGATTGTTGATGGGTTCCAGGTAGGCATCGGCTGCCGCCAGATCGACGTCAGCGAACAGCATTTTCTTGCGGATCACACAGTGATAGCAGTCCGCGTGGCGGATGCGTTTGCCATCGGTGCAAAGGGAGCGGTCGGCACTGCCGCGCGCGATCAGGTTGGTGGTTCGGGTATTCAAGGCAGATCCTGCATGACCAGGGGGTTCGCCCAAAGGTTACCCAGAAGCGCAGTGGCAGGCAATGTCAGCAGGTCTGGAGCAGCGGCAGAAAAAAAGAAGCCGGGGAATTTTGCATTCCCCGGAAACGACGCGACAGATTGAAGTCAGGTATTGTTATGGTTGGCAAAGACATCATATCGCCCTGATATGACAATCCTGTTAAAAGGCGCCAGGGCAACCCGGCGGCCGGATTCTGCTACCATGCCAGGGATTTCAACGGGCAGGACGCAAGCATGACAATGGTACTGGTTCTGAACAGCGGCAGTTCATCGGTGAAATTTGCCGTGTTCGATGTGCTTCAGGGCGCTACAGGCGCCATCAGCCCTTTGTGTACAGGCAATGCCAGCCGGCTGAACGAGCCCGGCGCGGGGGAGTTCCGGCTGGAGTGGCAGGGGCAGAAAGAACAACTGGATCTGCCACGCAATGATCACGAAGGCGCGATCGACACCATTCTGTCCCGCGTGCGGCAACTGGGATTGCTGCAGCAGGTCGCAGTGGTGGGGCACCGGGTGGTGCACGGCGGCGATCGGTATCGCGCACCTACACGGGTAGACGACAAGGTGCTGGCGGACATCGAATCTTTTAGCGCCTTCGCACCACTGCACAATCCACCCAACCTCATTGGCATTCGCGTCTGCCAGCAGCGGCTACCGGCCATTCCCCAAGTCGCCGTGTTCGACACCGCTTTTCACGGCACCTTGCCGCCAGTGGCCTATCACTACGCGATTCCGCAGCAATGGCAGCAGGACTGGGGCGTGCGTCGCTACGGCTTCCACGGCATCAGTCATCACTACATTGCCAGCCAGCTGCCGCTGTTGATGCCGGCGCCAGCCGATGGCATCCGCGCGGTGTCCGCCCACCTTGGCAACGGCTGCAGTCTCTGCGCGATCAAGAACGGCATCAGCGTGGACACCAGCATGGGCTTCACCCCGCTGGAGGGCCTCATGATGGGCAGCCGCAGCGGCGATCTCGATCCTGGCCTGCACGAATATCTGTGTGAAAAACTGCAGACCGACATCCACGGGCTGACCACCCTGCTGAACAAGGACGCCGGCCTGAAGGGTGTGTCCGGCCTCAGCAACGACATGCGCACCTGCCTGCAGGCAGCCGATGCAGGCAACCCACATGCCCAGCTGGCAGTGGAACTGTTCTGCTACCGGCTGGCCAAACATATCGCCGCCTGCATCGTGCCGCTGGGTCGCATCGATGCACTGGTGTTCACCGGCGGCATCGGCGAGAACGCCGCCCCCATTCGCGCTCGCGTGATTGCATTGCTGGCAGGTCTGGGCTTTCGCCTCGACACGACACTGAACGAGCAGCGCGCTGATCACGCCCGCAATGTTGCGACGACCTCTTCCCCCGCCATCTGGATCATCCCCACCCAGGAAGAAGGCATGATCGCGCGCCAATCCCTTGCACTGTTGAACGAAGAAGGATGCCACTCATGAAGACCCTGTTGCTTGCGCCTACCGAATCCGGTGTCGGCCTCACCACCATCTGCCTGGGCATGCTGCACGCGCTGGATCAGAAAGGTTTGCGGGTGGCGTTCTGCAAACCCTTTGGCCACCTCAACGAGCAGGGTCTGGACCGTTCAGTGGAGTTGATTCGCCACTACACCGAGCTGCAACCGCCGCAACCGCTGCCCTGCTCCCGCGCCAAAGCGCTGCTGGCAGGCAATCAGCCGGATCTGCTGATGGAAGAAGTCATCGCGCTGCGTCAGCACGTGCTGGAAGCCGCCGAACACAAACCGGACGTACTGATTCTGGAAGGCGTGAATGCCGCATCGGACGATCATCTGCTGGCACAGCTGAATACGCTGATGGCGCGCTCGCTGGACGCCCAGGTGATTCTGGTGACCACACCGCTGGGGCAATCGGTGGCGGAGCTGAACCAGCGCCTGGAAGTGACAGCCAATCTGTTCGGCGGTATCAGCGCCCATCGCGTCGCGGGCTGCGTACTCAACATGATCAACGCTCCGCTGGATCGCCACGGCCGCATCCGGCCCGACATCCTGCAGCCGTCGTTCAACACGTCACTGTCGTGGGACACCATTCAGGCCGAGCTGGCGATTTTGCAGCGCAATGATTTTCATCTGGCGGGCGCCATTCCGTGGAATCAGGATCTGACCGCACCGCGCACCTGGGACATTGCGCAATTTCTTGGCGCCGAAATATTGCAGGCCGGCGAAGTGAAAAAACGCCGCGTGCTGCGGGTGATCATCGCCACCCAGCAGGTTGCCCATCTGCTGGAACAGTTGCAGCCCGGCACCCTGATCGTCACCTCGGCGGATCGCGACGACGTGGTGCTGGCCGCCGCCATGGCCCAGATGAACGGCGTGGCGCTGGCAGGCATCCTGTTCGCGCAATCCACGCCACTGCAGTCGCGGATTCTGCCCTCGTGCCAGCAGGCACTGGATCGTGGCCTGCCCATTCTGCAGCTGCAGCAGGACTGCTATCAGATGACCAACCTGTTGCCGGAATTCGACAACAAGGTGCCGGTGGATGACGAAACCCGCGTGCGACACATCATGGAAACCGTGGCGCAGAATCTGGACAAGGACTGGCTGGTGACTCTGCTCGCCGGCGAAAGGGAACGGCGCCTGTCGCCAGCGGCGTTTCGCTACAGCCTGGTGCAGCGCGCCCGTCAGCAGCGCAAGACCATCATTCTGCCCGAGGGCGATGAACCTCGAACCCTGCGCGCCGCCGTGACCTGCCATCATCGCAACATCGCCCGCTGCATCCTGATGGGCAATCCGGAACAGGTGCGCCGCATCGCCACCGCGAACGCCATTCCCCTGCCGCCGGATCTGGAAATTCTCGATCCGGAATCCCGGCGGGAAAAATATCTGCCGCTGCTGATGAGCCTGCGCCGCCACAAAGGACTCACGGAAGAACGGGCGCTACAGGAGCTGGAAGATAACGTGGTGCTGGGCACGCTGATGCTGTATCAGGGGGAAGTGGACGGCCTGGTGTCCGGCGCCGTGCACACCACCGCCAACACCATTCGTCCGGCACTGCAATTGATTCGCACCCAGCCGGGCATTCGCATCGTGTCGTCGATTTTCTTCATGTGCATGCCGGAACAGGTGCTGATTTTCGGTGACTGCGCCATCAATCCCGATCCGGACGCCGAGGGCCTCGCCGACATCGCCATTGCCAGCGCGGATTCCGCCAAAGCCTTTGGCGTGACACCCCGCATCGCCATGATCAGCTACAGCACACTGGAATCCGGCAGCGGCAGCGACGTGGACAAAGTACGCGCCGCCACCCAGATGGTGCGCACCAAACGCCCCGACCTGCTGATCGACGGCCCGCTGCAGTACGACGCGGCGATGATTCCCTCGGTGGGCGAGAAAAAAGCGCCGGGCAGCGCCGTGGCCGGTCACGCCACAGTGCTGATATTCCCGGATCTGAATACCGGCAATACCACTTACAAGGCAGTGCAGCGCAGCGCCCAGGTGGTGAGCATCGGCCCCATGCTGCAAGGATTGAAAAAGCCAGTGAACGATCTGTCGCGGGGAGCGACGGTGGACGACATCATCTACACGATTGCGCTGACCGCAATTCAGGCGCAGGTTTGATGGACTTGTGAAACAGGCGCCGTCTGAATAGCCAGGCGGCTTCTATTGGCGGGAAATTTCGCTGTCACCGCTGTTGTGGGTCGGATCCCAGGACAGCGCCTGCAGCGTCCTTTGCAGAAGCTTTTCGGCCTTGCGCATATTGTGGCGCTGGTTGTAGCGGCGGGAAAACATGCGCAGCGACAGCAGTGCACGCTCGCCAAAACCATCCACGATGACAAAGTTCTGAGTCTTCTCGTTCCAAACAATATTCTGCGCGCCCAGATCGCGGATGATCAGCCCCGACGACCCCAGCCAGTTGCAGAATTTCACCAGCGCCTGGTACTCGACCTCGCCAAACGCTCCGCGAAAAATCAGATCACGCAGGGATTCCGCCAGGGAACCATCGCTGCGCGTGACCGCTTCCACGACAATTCCCAGCCCCAGATCCGTATCCACCAGCCCGGTAATGTTCTGGGCGAAATGCAGTTCTTCCAGGCCACGCGCCCGCAGCGAGATATGCTCGATCAATTCATTGAGATACAAAAAATAGTGCGCCACCCGGCGCAAGCGCGACTGGAAAGGCCAGTTGCGGTACATAAAAGCCAACCAGTCAGAATTGATGATTTTGACAAGACTGCCCGGCTGCTCCGGGTGAAGATAGACACGCTTTTCACGACCAGCCCGGATGGGTGTCTGGTCGGACAGGATCAGCTGTTTCACTGGCAATACCCGGTGGAAATAAGTTCAGTCGGCAAATGATAGTGAAAGCCTCTGGCTGTCACAAGCCGGTCACATGACGCGCAACGAGAAGCCACCTGCCAAACCAACGTAGGCAACAGGGATAGCCGTGTCAGAGCTTGAGATGCTCGATGGTGTGACTCATGCGGGACGACAGCTCTGCCAGGGTACGGGCCGTGTCGGCATTGCGCTTGACACTGGTGAACACCGAATCCATTTCGTCGCGCAGCTGAATCACGTTGTGATTGATGCTGTCCACCGTCACGGTCTGCTGGCTGACACTCACGGCAATCTGCCCGTTGGCATCGTTGATCTGCTGGGCGTGATGGGCAATCTGGTGAATCACGGCGCCGGCCTGCTGGGCCTGGGCAGCACATTTGCCGGCGGCGTCGGAACGGGCATTCATCACTGACACGGCTTCTTCCGAGCTGCGCTGCAACTGATCCAGCATGCGCTTGATCTGATCCGTGGAATCCTGCACCCGCTGCGCCAGACTGCGCACTTCATCGGCCACCACGGCAAAGCCACGGCCCTGCTCACCGGCCCGCGCGGCCTCGATGGCGGCATTCAGTGCCAGCAGATTGGTCTGCTCCGCGATGGAACGGATCACATCCAGCGCCGAACCAATGGAACTGGTTTCATCCGCCAGCTTGTGCACCACGGCTGCGCCGGTGCGAATATCCTCGGCCAGATGGGTGATGGCGCCCACCACAAATTCCACCTGCTGATTGCCACTGCGCGCCACCTGCACCGATTGCAGCGACAAGCCATTGTTGTCGTCGGCATTGCGTTTCACATCCTGACTGGTGCACGCCATTTCTGTGATCGCGGCCGCCAGCTGTTCCGTTTCCGCCTGCTGGTTCTGGATGCTCTGCACGTTGCTGCGCGCTTCCTGCACCAGATTGTCGGCCATCGCATCCATCGTCAGCGC
>JAGUVW010000066.1 GCA_020062665.1 Pseudomonadales bacterium | reverse complement strand
GGCCGCCGCCAGCGCCGGTGTGGCCGACTACGTACCGATTCTGGGCAAACCCTGTTGCCTGGTGTTCGGCAGCCGCGACCAGGCGGGCCAGCCGTCACAGCCGTTTCGTACCCTGCTGATGCAGGAGATTATCCAGCGCGGCATTCTTGCCACATCGCTGGTGGTGAACTATTCCCATACCGAGGCCGATATCGATGCCACGGTCGCGGCGTTTGCCGAGGCCTTCGTGGTCTACCGCCAGGCGCTCGACCAAGGTATCGACCATTACCTGAAGGGGCGGCCGGTGCAACCCGCCATCCGGCGCTTTGCCTGACGACGCCCATGAATCCCATGCACCCAATGGAAATCGAGTCACACCATGCTGAATCCTGAATTCTGGAAAGGAAAACGTGTATTCGTCACCGGCCACACCGGCTTCAAGGGCAGCTGGCTGTGTTTGTGGCTGGAGCACCTGGGCGCCCAGGTGACGGGTTATGCGCTGGCGCCGCCCACTAATCCCAGCCTGTTCGAGATGGCGAACATCGCGGCGTCGATGCATTCGATCATCGGCGACGTCACCCAGCAGCCGGCGCTGGAAAAAGCCCTGGCAGAAGCCCAGCCCGAGATCGTCATCCACATGGCGGCGCAGTCCCTGGTGCGCTATTCCTACCAGCATCCGGTGGAAACCTTCTCCACCAACATCATGGGTACGGTGAATCTGCTCGACGCGGTGCGCCGGGTGCCGTCGGTGCGGGCAGTGGTGATCGTCACCTCCGACAAGTGCTATCACAACGAAGAATGGGTGTGGGGCTACCGGGAAAATTCCCGCCTGGGTGGCGATGATCCCTACAGCGCCAGCAAGGGCTGCGCCGAACTGGTGGTGCATGCGTTCCAGCATTCCTACTACAACCCGGCCAACCAGGGCCAGAATGTGGCGGCGGTGGCGTCGGGCCGCGCCGGCAATGTGATCGGCGGCGGTGACTGGGCGCTGGATCGCCTGGTGCCCGACATCATCCGCTCCCTGCTGAAAGACGAGCCCACCCTGATTCGCAATCCCCAGGCCACCCGCCCCTGGCAGCATGTGCTGGAGCCGCTGCACGGCTACCTGATGCTGGCGGAACGTCTTTACACCCACGGCCACGCATTCGCCAGCGCCTGGAACTTCGGCCCGCCGGAACAGAGCGAGAAAACCGTGGGCTGGATCATCGCCAAGCTGTACGAGCTGTGGGGCGTCAATTTCGACTGGAAGAAAGACGAAAATCCCGGCCCGCCGGAATGCACGTTCCTGAAACTGGATGCGGCGAAGGCCCGCGGCTACATGGGTTGGCGGCCCAAGCTGGATCTGCCCACCACGCTGGAATGGATCGTGAAGTGGACACGCCGCTACCAGGCTGGCGCCGACATGCGCCAGGTGAGCCTGGAGGACATCCAGCGCTTCATGGCCATCGTGCCGCAGGATTGAGGTGGGCCTGTCATGAAGTTCACACCCATCAACATTCACGGCGCCTTTCTGGTGGAGCTGGAACCCCGCGAAGACAGCCGTGGTTCTTTCTCCCGCGCGTTCTGTCTGCGCGAATTCGAACAGCAGGGCATCCAGTTCCAGGTGGTGCAGGCGAATCTGGCGCGTACCCATCAGGCTGGTGTGGTGCGAGGGCTGCACTATCAGGAAAAGCCGGCGGAAGAACAAAAGTTCGTGCGCTGCATCGCCGGTGCGGTGTATGACGTGCTGGTGGACATGCGCCCGCAATCGCCCAGCTATCGCAACGTCTATGCCATCCGGCTGGACAACCACAACCGGCTGGCGCTGTTCATTCCCGGTGGCGTGGCCCACGGCTATCAGGTGCTGGAAGACAACACGGAGTTCATGTACATGACCGACCAATACTACACACCGGGACTGGAGAAGGGCGTGCGCTACAGCGACCCCGCGCTGGGTGTGCAGTGGCCGCTGCCGCCACGGGATGTGGCCGAGCGGGATGAACGCTGGCCGCTGCTGGAGCCGCGCTGACGTGAATGCCCAGGCCCAGACGGCAGTTATGTCACCCACCATTGCGCTGTTCGGCCTGTTCGGCTGCAACAACCTGGGTAACGAAGCCACCCTGGCGGCGACCCTGCATGCCCTGCGCCAGCGCCTGCCGGATGTGCACCTGGTGCTGGTATCCGATCCGCCGCCGCCGGAGGCTGCAATTCCGGCGCCGCCACGCCATCTGGTGCATGATCCACTGCCGGTCGCCCCGTGGGTGGCCCGAGTTCGCCCCTATCGCTTCCAGGCCTGGGTGCGGCCCCTGGCGGTGCTGCTCAGCGAACCGTTTCGCGCCCACATTGCCAAGTCACAGGCCAGGGGTATCGACCAGCTGCTGATTGCCGGCACCGGGATTGCCGACGATTTCTACCAGGGCCCGTTTGACGTACCCATCGATCTGCTGCGCTGGTGTCAGGCCGTGCGCAGGGTGGGTGGCAAGGTGCGTTTCCTGTCCGTGGGGGCCGGCCCGGTGTCCCATTGGCTCAGCGTGCGCTGGTTCCGCCAGGCCCTGCGAGCGGCGGACTACCGTTCCTACCGCGAAGTGTCATCCCACCGCTTTGCGTTGCAGGTTGGGATCGACGCCAAGGACGATCCGGTATTGCCCGACATGGTGTTCAGCCTGCCAGTGGCCGACTACCTGGCGCGTCGCCCCCTGCAGTGGCCGCCGCAGGTGATTGGCCTGGGCGTGATGGCCTATCGCGGCTGGAATGTGGACGACGCCAGTGGCGAGCAGATCTACGCCACCTATCTGGCCAAGCTGACCCGTCTGGCGCGAACCTTGCTGTCGAAGGGCTATCACCTGCGGCTGCTGACCGGTGCCAGGGGATCGGATCCCGCTACCGTGACCGATCTGCTCGCCACGCTAAGCGCCGACGAGCGCACGCGGGTAACGGCGAACCCCATCCAGTCCTACCAGGATGTGCTGGCGGAAATCGCGGCAACGGATCTGGTCATCGCCACCCGCTTTCACAACGTGCTGAAGGCATTGCTGCTCGAGCGCCCGGTGATCTCGATTGAATACGGCCACAAGAACACCGACCTGATGCGTGATATGGGCTGGCTCGATTACTGCCATACGGTGGAAACCTTCGATCCGGACGCTGTGCTGGCGCAGGTGGATCAGCTGGCCGCTCTGCCGGAAGCGCCGGTTGCGGGGATCCGTGCCAGGGTGGCCGAGTACCGCCAGCAGCTGGAGCGCCAGTACGATCGCATCGTTCAGGTGAAACAACATAACGACAAGAGGGAAGCATCATGATCATCCTCGACACCGCACTGGCGAAGCGGGCCGATGCCGGCAAACCCGTGCGCGTCGCACTGGTGGGGGCCGGCTACATGGCGCGCTGCATCGCGCTGCAGATCGTGTCCTCGGTGCGGGGCATGGAGCTGGTGGTGGTGGCCAATCGCACCCTGAGCAAGGCGGAAACGGTCTTTCGTGAAGCCGGTGTCACCGATCCGGTGCGGGTGAGCACGGCCGCCGAACTGGAGCAGGCCATCGAGCGCGGCCGCCCGGCGGTGACCGACGACGCCCTGGCCATGTGCCAGGCCGGCCACATCGACGCCGTCATCGAAGCCACTGGCCACGTGGAATTCGGCACCCAGGTGTGCTTCGAAGCCATCCGCCACGGCAAGCACGTGATCCTGCTCAGCGCCGAGATCGATGCCTCTGTCGGCCCGATCCTCAAAACCTACGCCGACAGCGCCGGCGTGGTGTACAGCTACACCGACGGCGACGAACCCGGCGTGGGCATGAACCTGTACCGCTTCCTGGATTCCATGGGCTACCGGCCGGTGCTGATGGGCCAGCTCAAAGGCTTCCTCGACCGTTACCGCACGCCCGAAACCCAGGTGGGTTTCGCCCAGAAGTATGGCCAGAACCCCACGGTGCTGGCGTCCTTCGCCGACGGCTCCAAGCTGGCACTGGAAGCGGCCATCATGGGTAACGCCACCGGCTTCGTGCCCCAGGTGCGCGGCATGAAGGGTTACCCCTGCGCCCACGTGAATGACATGCTGAATGCATTCACCGCAGACGACTTCGCGAAGGAAGGCCTGGTGGAATACGCCCTCGGCGCCGCGCCCCACACCGGTGCCTTCGTCATCTGCCACAACGATCATCCGGCCAAGCGTCACCTGATGGGTTACCTGAAAATGGGTGAAGGCCCGCTCTACATGTTCTACACGCCCTATCACCTGCCGCCCTGGCAGATCGCCCATTCGGTGGGCCGCGCCGTGCTGTTCAACGATCCCACCATCACGCCGAAAGGCGCGCCGGTGTGCGACTCCATCGCCTATGCGAAACGGGATCTGAAAGCCGGTGAGCGTCTGGACGGCATGGGCGGCTTCACCTGTTACGGCCTGGTGGAGCGCTATGATGTCTGCCGGCAGGAAAACTATCTGCCCATGGCGATCTCGCTGGATTGTGTGCTCACCCGTGATACCGCCAAGGATCAGCCGATCACGTACGCCGATGTGCGACTGCCAGCCGACCGGCTCTGTGATCGTCTGCGCAGGGAGCAGGAACAACGTTTTGCACGCTGACGCAGGCTACTGCAGAGCCTGGGCACCGCATTCATGTGAGGGATGCAAATGAACACCAAGACAGGGGTCAAATCGGCAGAAACACGGGTCAGTATTGGGCTGCCCGTCTATAACGGGGAACGTTACCTGGCGCAGACGCTGGATTCAGTGTTGCGCCAGACGTATACAGATTTCGTGCTGTATATTGCCGACAATGCCTCCACCGACGGCACCGAAGCGATCTGCCGGGACTATGCCAGCCGGGACGCGCGTATCCACTACATCCGCAATCCCGTCAACGTGGGCGCCGCTGCCAACTACACCCGCTGTTTTACGCCGGCGACCTCGGAATATTTCCGCTGGCAGAACGCTGACGACACCATCGAGCCGACCCTGATCGAAGACTGCATCCAGGTGCTGGACAATCAACCCGATGCGGTACTGGCCTACGGCAAAACCCATCTGATCGATGACAACGGCCAGCTCATCCGGCCCTATGAAGATCGTCTGCATCTGCCCCAGGCGCGGGCGGCCGATCGCTACATCACCTGCATGAACAACATCGATCTGCAGAACCTGATGTATGGCCTGATCCGGCGCCCGGTGCTGGAACGGATTCCGTTACTAAAATCCTATGTGCTGTCTGACATCAATCTGGTGTGTGAGCTGTCGCTTTATGGCAAGTTCATCGAGATTCCCCATCACCTGTTCAGCCGGCGCACGCATCAGAAATCCGCCAGCTGGAACATGGAAGATAAGGAGCGCCTGAAAACCCATTGGGATCCCTCCAAGCGCCGGTTGGTTATGCAGTACTGGAAAAGCTGGTACGACCATTACCGGGCGGTGCTGAGGGCACCGATTCCGCTGCGGGAAAAGATCGAGATTTACCAGTTCCTGCTGAAATGGGGTTACTGGCGCAAGGATCACCTGTTGCGGGAAGTGCGTGAACTTGCTGGACTGCACTGAGCACGCCAGCTGCTAATCTGATTGAAGGTTCGATTCAAGACGACAAGGAAACGATCATGAAAGTGGTGCTTTTTTGCGGTGGTCTCGGCATGCGGTTGCGGGAATATTCCGACAACATTCCCAAGCCCATGGTGCCGATCGGCCATCGCCCCATTCTGTGGAACCTGATGAAGTACTACGCCCATCATGGCCACAAGGAATTCATTTTGTGCCTGGGCCATAACGCCCATGTCATCAAGGACTACTTCCTGAATTACAACGAAGCGCTGTCCAACGACTTTGTGCTGGAAAACGGCAAGGCGCAGCTGCTCAAGACCGATATTCACGACTGGAAGATCACCTTCTCGGACACCGGGCTCACCTCCAACATCGGCATGCGGCTGAAGGCGGTGGAAAAATACCTGGATGATCTGGGCCCCGACGATCTGTTTCTGGCGAATTATGCGGATGGTCTGTCGGACGCGCCGCTGGGCGAGATGATCGAGTTCTTCCGCAAGTCCGACAAAACTGCGTGCTTTCTCTGCGTCAAACCGCAGCTCACCTTCCACTACGTGCACCTGAACGACGACAGCACCGTGCGTATGTTCCAGGACACCACCAGCACCGGTCTCACCGTCAACGGTGGCTTCTTCATCTTCAAGAAGAAAATCTTCGATTACATGCGCGCGGGCGAGGAGCTGGTGCATCAGCCGTTCGAGCGCCTGATTGCCGAAAAGCAGCTGGTGGCCTATCAGTACGACGGCTTCTGGATGTGCATGGATACGTTCAAGGACAAGCAGAATTTCGATGAGATGGTGACCCGCGGCAACTGCCCCTGGCAGGTGTGGCAGCGGCCCGAGGTGTGAGCATGCTGGAACCTCTGCTGTTCGCCGGTGCGCAGCAACCCCGCCACATTCTGTGTCTGGGCGCCCACTGCGACGATATCGAGATCGGCTGCGGCGGTACGCTGCTGCGGTTGTTGCAGCATAATCCGCAGCTGACCGTTACCTGGGTGGTGTTTGCCTCGAATGCGCAGCGTCGCGCGGAAGCGACCCAGGGTGCCCAGCGCTTCTGCACAAATGCGGCGCGACTGGATCTGCGCATCTTCGAATTTCGCGACGGCTTTCTGCCCTATGCCGGCGCTCAGGTAAAAGACTGCTTCGAGCAGATCAAGCACGACATCCAGCCCGACCTGATCTTCACCCATTTCCGCCACGACCTGCACCAGGATCACCGCGTGGTGAACGAACTCACCTGGAACACGTTCCGCAATCATTTCATTCTGGAGTACGAGATTCCGAAATGGGATGGCGATCTGGGCGTACCCAATACTTTTGTCACCCTCGATGAAGCGCTGGTGCAGCACAAAATCCAGCTGTTGAACGACATCTATCGCAGTCAGCAGGGCAAGAACTGGTTCAGCGATGATCTGTTCTGGTCGCTGCCGCGCATTCGTGGCATGGAATGCAATTCACCTTCACGCCTGGCCGAGGCGTTCTACGTGCGCAAGCTGCGGCTGTCGTTCTGACTGCGGAGCAGGGTCGGGCGCGTGTCACTGCGCATACGCCAGATTCTTGTACAGCCGCCAGTGCACGAAAAAAATCACCAGGCCCACCAGTCCGATCACGATCCGCAGCGCCATGAACACGGCGGGTGGAATCATGCTGCCCTGTTCAGAACTGTCTGCCGGGGATTGCGCGGGCGTTACGTGCGGCTGGTAGGGCGATATGGTGTGGGGTTTGGTGGGTGCGGCGGTGAGTGCCCGGCCTTCCCGGCAGTCGTTGCAGCCCGCTGTGCTGCTGTGCTCGTGATAGAACTGGTAGACCTCCTTCTGCTCGATGGTGTGTGCCGCCCGCACCAGCCCATGCCACAGGGGCATGCCGGCAATCAGTGTGACGGACACGCCGGTGAACACACACACCAGCAGTGCATAGGTACGCAGCAGGGATGATTTATTCATTGTTATTGTGTGCCGGCACCGACGGCGGCCAGCCTTCCTTCCTGAACGACAACCACTGAGGTCACCACAGCGCACACGGTGTGATGACCTGCCCCAAAAGCGGGCCGAAGTGCCGGCCCTAACCAATGGGCGCCAGTTTCCCGTGTTTGTGGCCTGCAAGTAAAGTCTGCAATGGCAGACCTCCTGGCCATGAACTATGGTTCTAGGGCACCACATCGCACGTAAGTTGCTAATCAGCTTAAGGAATGGACTGTCCATGCAATTGAATCTGAACGTTACCCTGCCCCGTGTCCAAAGTGCTCCTGATAACTGGCTTCCCCACTTTCCCAATCCGGCGGATTTTCGCTTTGATTACTATAAGTTGCTGCACAATGCGCCGTTGGGTCTGGCGCGGCTGCGGGACAATGGCCTGCATCGCGTGGCGGTGGTGGGTGCGGGCGCCGCTGGCATGACCGCTGCGCGGGAACTGTTGCGCTGTGGATTTGACGTCACTATCTATGAGGCATCGGATCGCATCGGTGGCCGCCTGTTCACCCGCGACAATCCACAGGGTTCGCAATTGTCGGGCATGGAAATGGGCGCGATGCGGATGCCGTTCTTTAACCTGCCCGGCGATCAGAATTGTCTGCTGGAGTATTACCTGCTGGGCGAAGCGGCAGCGGAGCATCGCGCCCTCTACAGCCAGTTTCCCAATCCCGGCAGCGCCAAGGGTGGCACCGGCATTTATCTGAATGAAGGCTTCGGCCCCAATCACAGCTTCGAGCGGCCGCAGTTGATTGCCTGGCCTTACGAGGGCCAGCCGGACGACGCCACCATCGCGTTTCTGTCTGCCAAGGCCGGCCGCTTCGTTACTTTCTTCACCGACTACATCAAGGACATCTATGTGGAAGCCGGCGAGCGCTGGCCGCAGCTGTGGGAAAAAATCGTCGCGCAGTATCAGGGCATGACCTTTGATGATCTGGTGATGGCGCCGGCGATGAACGTGTATGCGGTGGATGATGGCAACTTCGGCGGCTTCGGCATGACGGCGGAAGAAGCGGAACTGCTCTACACCATCGGCACCGGCGATGGCAGCTGGGGTGCGTTCTACAGCATCGGCGCGCTGTGGTTTTTGCGCTGCACGCTGTTCGGTTTTGGCGGTTCCAATCTGCAGACCATTGTGGGCTATGGTTCGCCGCAAACGTTGCCGTGGTATGGCCAGCCCGTGTATGACGCGGCGGGCAATCCGCTGGCATCACCCACTTATCGCGGCATTCAGTCGCTGGTGGAATATCTGTTTTATTGCAAGGCGCCGCAACAGCCGGCGTCGCTGTATGAATCCGATCATGCGCGTCTGTTCACCCGCGCGAGCGTGAGCGCGATTCGCAAGCTGCCCGATGCACGCATCGAAGTGCGGCTGGCGGATGGGCGTGCGGATGTCTTCGAGCATGTGTTTGTGACGGCGACCCAGTGGGCTACCCAGATGTCGATGCAGTTTTTGGGTTTCAGTCAGGAGGAATTGCCCCAGGCCAAGATCACTGCATCCTATACCCAGCACAACATTTCCAGCTGCAAACTGTTCTTCCCGCTCAAGGAACAATACTGGCAGCGGCCTGACAACCGCATTCCCCAGGTGATCGTCACCGACACCTTTATCCAGGATGCCTATGCATTGGCGTGGCAGGATGGCAACGTCGATCCCGGCGTGATCCTGGCCAGCTATACCTGGGAAGACGACTCGCTGAAGCTGCTGCCGTTCGACGAACAAGCGCTGGTGGACAAGGTGCTGGGCAAGCTGCGCCAGATCACGCTGGAAACCGTGCAGCAGGATATTACCGAGTACATCGTGCGCGACCGGCCGGTGATGATCCAGTGGATCATGGAGCCCGGCTACAACGGCTGCGCCAAGCTGTACCGGCAGCGGGATGAAAGTGCCAACGCTATTGATTTGTCCTATAACCAGAACTATGGTGGCCGCTCTCACCTGTATTTTGTGGGCGAGAATTACGGCGTCGAAGGTGGCTGGACTGAACCGGCACTGCGTTCCGCCATCGATGGAGTGCTGCAACTGCTGCATCAAGTGGATGCCACCTTCATCGTGCAGGATTTCGATTTCAACCGCGATTACCCGCGCTGGTAGTGGTGCCCACGCATTTTTCACCCTGAAAAAAATGGAATGAGCTGTAGATGAACGCGAGGATGGATGACTGGCAACTGTGCGAAGTCATCATGGAAGACGGAGCCCAGGTGTTGTATCGGGCGCGCCACCAGGATGACAGCGTGCTGTTGCGCGTCAGCCATAGCGTGAGTCAGGCCGCGTCACTGCAGCCGCACTGGCAGCGTGAGTTCGACATCCTGCGGGAGTGGGCCCTGCCCGGCTTGCTGCAGGGTGTCCAGCTCACCACGTTTCAACAGCGGCTGGCCATGGTGTATGAGGATTTTCCCGGCATCAGTCTGGAGCAGTGGCTGCCGTCGCAGCCGCTGACGCTGGCCGACCGCCTGCAGGTTACGCTGAATCTGCTGGAGATTCTGGCCAGCCTGCACGGCAAGGGTGCAGTGCTGCAGCAGTTGCAGCCGGCGTCGGTGCTGATCGATCCGGCGACGCTGACATTGCGGCTGTTCGATCTGGGTAAAGCCTGCCCCATCGCCTGTCATGCCTGTGGTCAGGATGTGCCGGATGACATTGCATCCCTGGCCTACATCTCGCCGGAGCAGTCCGGCCGCACCAATATCGTCATCGATTACCGCAGCGATTTTTACAGCCTGGGCGTGCTCATGTACCGCATGTTCGCCGGCACGCTGCCGTTCCACAGTCAGGATGCCAACAATCTCATCTACCAACACCTGGCGCAGACACCGGTGCCACCGCTGACAGTGGCGCCGGAATTGCCGCGCAGCATCAGCCGCATCATTCTGAAATTGCTGGCCAAGTCGCCGGGTGAGCGTTACCAGCGTCACGAGGCGTTGCAGGCGGATCTGCTGCGCTGTCTGCAGGCGTTGCGACAACAGCAGCCGGTGCCGGAATTCGAGATTGCGCAGCAGGATCTGCGTGGTGTGTTTGCGTTGTCGCCGCGACTGTATGGGCGCGACGCCGAAATGGCGATCCTGCAGCAGCGTTTTGCCAATGCGCGCGCCGGTGGCTTTGAGTGGGTACTGGTGGCAGGCTATTCCGGCATCGGCAAGTCGCGCATCATTCACGAACTGCAGGACACCATCAAACTCCATCAGGGCTTCTTCTGCGAGGGCAAGTTCGAGCAGTTCAAGCACGATCTGCCGTACAGCGCGCTGGTGGAAGCCTTCACGGATCTGACCAATTTTGTGCTGAGCCAGCCCACCGCCGCTTTCGAACAGTGGCAGCAGACGTTACGTGCTGCGCTGGGTGTGGATGGCGCCATGCTGATGCCGCTGATGCCGGATCTGGAACTGATCATCGGGCCACAGCCGGAGCTACCGGTGCTGTCGGCGATTGAAAATGAAAACCGCATCAAGGCGGCGTTCATCCGTTTCTGCAAGGCGTTCGCCAGTCACGAACATCCCCTGGTGCTGTTTCTGGATGATCTGCAGTGGGCGGACACGGCGTCGCTGCGACTGATCGAAACCCTGGCCGGCAGCGAAGACGACCAGTACCTGTTGCTGGTGGGCGCCTATCGCGACAACGAAGTCGACGGCAGCCATCCGCTCTGGTATCTGCAGCAGGAATTGAAGGATCAGGGACGCGCGCCGGTGGAAATCACCCTGACGCCGCTGAACAAAGCCAGCGCGGCCCAACTGATCGCCGACACCCTGCAGGTAACACTGACGGATGTGCAGGTGCTGGCGGACATTCTGTATGGCAAGACCCAGGGCAATCCGTTTTTTCTGGCGCGTTACCTGACGCAATTGCACGAGCAGGGCATCATCCGCTACGACCCGACGCAACAGCGCTGGGCGTGGGACGATCTGGCGATCCAGTCCCTGTCGCTGGCAGACAACGTGGTGGAACTGCTCAGTGACAAGATCCGCCAGTATGTGCCGGACACCTGCGACCAATTGATGATGGCGTCGCTGCTGGGTGCGCGTTTCCGCCTGGAGGCGCTGGCGGCGGTGACCGGCCTGTCGGTGCAGGATTGCTTTGTCCGCATCGACGCGCCGCTGCAGCAGGGCCTGCTGATTGCACTGGATGATTTCAGCCGCGCCGACGAAGATCCGGTGATGCTGGTGGCGGCCCAGTTCAAATTCGCTCACGACCGCATTCAGCAGGCGGCGCGGGAACTGGCGGAAGTGACGTATCTCAATCTGGAACTCAAGCAGCTCGATATCGGTCGCGCCCTGCTGGCGCTGGAGCGCAGTCACCAGAATCGCGAGCCGCTGTTCGAAGTGGCCGAGCACATCAATCGTGGCAAGCATCTGGTGCGCGACGCGGCGGAGCGGCTCGATTACGCGCAGCTGAATTATCAGCTGGGCTTGCAGGCCAAAAAATCCTCGGCCTATCGCGCGGCCTGGCAGAATCTGCTGGCGGCGCAGTTTTTTCTGGGCCGTGATCTGCTGCAGACCCACAAGGCGCTCGCCATCGACGTGCTGCGCGAACTCGCGGAGTGCGCCTATCTGGATGGCGAATTCTTTCGCGCCGATGCCCAGTATCCGCAACTGGCGAAACTGGTGGAATCACCGCTGGACAAGATCCGCTACCTGTCGGTGCAGGCCAACCAGTATCAGTTGCAAGGCCGCTTCAACGAAGCGCTGCAGGTGATTCACCGCGGCATCGCCCTGGTGGGCATCCAGTTTCCGCAAGGCCGCACTGCCATGCAGGCGGCGCTGGAACAGGAATACGCGGTGCTGGAAGCGCATTTTGCCGATGCCGCCACCACCGATCTGGCGCGCCATCGCGACATGACCGATCCGCTGCTGGTCGCTGCCATGGAGCTGCTGCGGGTGCAGTGGTATGCATCGTATCTGATCGGCAATGCGGAACTGAACGGGCTGATCTCGCTCACCATTTCGCGGCTGTCGCTGGAGCAGGGTTTCTGCGACGTGTCCGCCTTCGGCTTTGTCACCAGCGCCCTGGTGGCGAATCTGGTGAAAGGCAATCCCGCTTTTGCCAACACGCTGGGAGAATTCGCCATCACGCTGGCGGACGCGCGCCACAATACGTTCATCCGTGGCACGGTGTATCTGCTCTACACCACGTTCACGCGCCACTGGCATCATCCGGTGCAGTCATCGGAAAAATATTTCAAGATCGCCTGGGAATGTTCGGTGGAAGCCAGCGATTACGTGACCGCAGGCTATGTCATCAATGTGCGTTCCACCGATCGCCTGATCGGCGGCCGGCCGCTGGGGGAACTGGAAAATCTCTATCGCCAGGAAATCGAATACCTGAAGAAGGTAAAGCAGAAGGACATGGAAGACGCCACCATCGCCGGTGGTTTGCAGCCGGTGCTGGCGCTGCTGGGCAAGACGACGGATCCCTACAGCTTCGATGACGGGCATTTTTCCGAAAGCGCCTTTCTGCACGACTATCGGGAAACCGGTTTACATCAGGCGTATTTTTACCAGTCCCGCATTCGCCATGCCTTTATCACCCGGGCGCCTGATCGCGCGCGGCTGGCCAATCATTTCCAGCTGGTGGAACAGTATGTGCCGGGCCAGTGCAAAGTGACCGAGGCCAATTTCTACTGCGCGCTGATTCATCTGGAACTGGCGGGCAGCGATCCGGCGGATCAGCACCGTCAGGTGGCGCAGGAGATCCAGCGCAAATTCCATCGCTGGCAGCAGAACTGCAAGACGAACTTTCTGCACAAGCGCCTGCTGCTGGATGCCGAGCTGTGCCGGGTGGATGGCAACGACAAGCAGGCGTTCCTGCTGTATGAACAGGCGATCACCGAAGCGGAGATCGCCGGCTTCAGCAACTGTGCGGCGGTGAGCTGCGAACTCTATGCGCGCCTGCTGCAGTCGCGCGGCCTGTTGCAGAGCGCGGCGCTCTACATCAACCGCGCCTGGCACTGGTACCAGCAGTGGGGCGCGCTGCTGAAACTGAAACTGCTGGCGCGGGAATGGCCCGACGTGCGTTTCGAAACCCGCGTCACCGTGATGGAGCGCGAAGGCCCGTCGCTGGACATTCAGGCGCTGTTCAAGGCTGCCAATCTGATGGCCCGCACGGTCAAGCGGCAGGAGCTCACGGAAACCCTGCTGCAACTGCTGCGCGAATATTCCGGCGCCACCTATGGCGCGCTGATTCATGTGGAAGAAGACCGCCTCAGCCTGCTCGCCCACAGCGTGGACAAATCCAGTTGCACGGTGGTGTACGCGCCCAACGAAGTGGCGCTCACCGATGCAGACGCGCGCCAGGCGGTGCCCACCCATCTGATCAGCTTTGTACACAAAACCAAAACCTCGCGGGTGATGAACCAGCCCCAGGACTGGGACGACTGGAGCGGTGCGTCGTACTTTGCCCAGCACCGGCCGCTGTCCATCCTCTGTCATCCCATTGTCGGCCAGTCCGGTGTCATCGCCATTCTGTATCTGGAAAACGATCTCACCACCCAGGCCTTCAGCAGTGCCAAACTGCAGGCCGTGACGCTGATAGCACAACAGGCGGCGGTGGCGATCGACAACGCCGTGCTGTACGAACAGATGGAATCCCGCATCAACCAGCGCACGGCGGAATTGTGGGAAGCCAAGCAGAAAGCGGAAGAAGCCACCGAAGCCAAATCCCAGTTCCTGGCCAAGATGAGTCACGAAATCCGCACGCCGCTCAACGCGGTGATCGGCCTCAGCCGGCTGGCAAAAAAGAACGCCCAGGATCTGGAGCAGCAGGATTATCTCAACAAGATTCTGGAATCCGCCGACGTACTGCTGGGACTGATCAACGACATTCTGGATTATTCCAAGATCGAAGCGGGCAAGCTGGTGATCGAGAACGTGCCATTCGCGCTGGAGCGGCTGGTGCAGCAGGCCATCAATCTCAACGCGCTGAAAGCCAGCGCCAAAGGTCTGGAACTGGTGCTGGATATCGATCCGGCGCTGCCGCCCATCGTGCAGGGCGATCCGCTGCGGGTGCAGCAGATTCTGGTGAACCTGATCAGCAACGCGGTGAAATTCACCGACAGTGGCACCGTGCTGGTGGAGCTCGCGCGCAAGGAAGAATCCACGCGCAAAATCATTCTGCAGGTCACCGTCAGCGACACCGGCATTGGCATGACGCCGGAACAGCAGACGCGCCTGTTCCAGTCTTTCACCCAGGCCGATGATACGGTGACGCGCCGCTATGGTGGTTCGGGGCTGGGGCTGGCCATCTGCAAGCAGCTGTGCGAACTGATGGGTGGCCGCATCTGGCTGGAAAGCGAAAAAGGCCGTGGCACCCGCTTTCATTTCACCCTGGTGTTCAACAAGACCGAACTGCAGGCGGCCGAAGTGGTGCCGCCCATCGCACTGCCGTTGCGCGCGCTGGTGGTGGATGACGTGCCTTTGGTGCGCACCACCCTGCATACCATGCTGGCGCGGCTGGGCATTCAGGCGGATCTGGCGGAAGGCGGCACCAGCGCCATCGACAAACTGCAGTACGCGCTGCAATTCGGCACGCCCTACGATTTCATCCTGATGGACTGGCACATGCCGGACATGGATGGACTGGAAACCTGGCGCTACCTGCAACATTTCCAGCTCGACAACACGCCGCTGTTCTTCATGATTTCCGCCTACGATCGCGAATCGGTGAAATCGCGCCTGGGCAGCGGCTTCCAGCACCGCTTTCTGGAAAAGCCTATCAATCCCATGGCGCTGCGCAATCTGGTGACCCAGCTGGCGCTGCCCCCCATCGAGCGCCCGCCGACGCTGCCGTTCGAAGGCGCCGACGCCGTGCCGGATCTGTCCGCCTATCGCATCCTGCTGGTGGAAGACAACAGCCTCAACCGTCAGGTGGCGCTGGGTTATCTCAAGGACACCGGTGCCCATGTCATCTGCGCGGAACACGGCGCCGCCGCGCTGGAAAAACTGCAACTGGGCGGCATCGATCTGGTGCTGATGGACATCCAGATGCCGGTGATGGATGGCCTCACCGCCGCACGCCACATTCGTGGCCGGCCCCAGTGGCGCACGCTGCCGATTATTGCGATGACCGCGCACGCCATGGCAGCGGATATCGACAACAGTCTGGCGGCGGGCATGAATGAACACCTCACCAAACCGTTGGAGCCGGCGGCGCTGTATCGCGTGCTGGCGCAACACCTCGGCGCCGCGCCGGATACCACCCAGCTGGAAGACCTCAGCGCCCCCGGCCAGGATCTGGATCTGCAGGTGCAGGTAGTGGCGTCCACCACGAAGCTGGATGTGGCCCAGGCCCTGCGCAAGCTCGGCAACAAGCGCAGTCTTTATCTGCAACTGCTGAAAGACTTCTATACTGGACATCAGGACTTCGCGTCCCGGCTGAGCACGCTGCATCAGGGTGATCCCGAGGAACGTCTGCGCTGGGTACATTCGCTGAAGTCCAACGCTGCCTACATCGGCGCCCTTGAACTGTCGCAACAGTGCGCGCAACTGGAACAGGTACTGCTGCAGGGAAGCGACGACGCAGCGCTGTGGGAAGGCATCGCGACCGAGCTGCGCACCGTGCTGACATCCCTGCAGGGATGCCTTGAAACCGGTGGCCGTGGCGCGACACCGACGCAGGCCGTAACGGATCTGCGCAATCTGCTGGAGCGACTGGCTGTGCTGCTGAAGAAATCCGATTTTTCTGCCGAGCAACTGATGCCCGCACTGCAACAGCTCACGGCGGGCAGCCCCTATGCCGACGCGGCCGCCGCCATCGCCCACAGCATCGCCGACATCGAATTCGAATACGCCGCCGCGCTCACCGCCACCTTGTGGGCGCAGCTGGACACACCCGCCGATGCGGGCCGGATTCGCTAGCAAAAGAAACGAAGCAGAACGGTGACCATGGCAAACGCAGTGATGGATTTACAACGGGTGCTGATCATCGACGATGAAAAGCCCAACCTGATGATACTGAGCGAAATCCTGCGGGATGAAGTCGACATCATCATGGCCAAGGACGGTACCCAGGGCATCGACAAGGCCATTCGTTTCCAGCCGGATCTGATTCTGCTCGACGTGATGATGCCGGGCATGGATGGTTTTCAGGTGATCGAACAGTTGCGACGCGATGCGCGCACCAGCGCCATTCCGGTGATTTTCATCAGCGCGCTGGCCGACGCCGGTCACGAGGAACAGGGCCTCAATCTGGGCGCCTGCGACTACATCCACAAACCCTTTCACACCGCGATCATTCTGGCGCGGGTGCGTCTGCATCTGCAGCTGGCCAAGCAGCGTTCACTGCTGGAACAGCTGGCGCACATCGATCCGCTCACCGCCATTGCCAACCGCCGCCGCTACGAAGAAGTGCTGCTCACCGAGTGGAGCGCGGCCAGTCGCAGCCAGGCCTGCCTGTCGCTGGTGATGGTGGATATCGACAATTTCAAACTCTACAACGATCACTACGGCCACGCGGCGGGGGACAAGGTGCTGCAGAGCGTGGCGCGGGTGCTGTCGTCCCAGCTGAAACGGCCACGGGATTTCGTGGCCCGTTACGGCGGCGAGGAATTCGTGGTGCTGCTGCCGGACAACAGCTGTCAGGGCAGCCTCGACATCATGCAAGCCTGTCGCGCGGCGGTGGAAGCCCTGCGCATCGAAAACCGCGCGCTGAAGGAAGCCTCCCCTGTCACCATCAGTGTCGGTGGCGTCTGCTGCCAGCCCACGCCCGAGCGCTCCCCCGATACCTTCCTGAAAATCGCCGACGACATGCTCTACCAGGCCAAGCGCCAGGGCAAAAATCGCGTGGTGTGGTACGACGCGGTGGACACCCAGGGCGTTATCAGCGTCTAGCATTTTCTGCCAACCAGTCACGGTTCCGCCGGCACGGGCCTGTTACTCTGGACAGCCATTACCGACCTCATCGGGGGATACGCCATGCATCACGTCCGCAGCCTGATCCTGATCGCGCTGGGTATCCTGTGTCTGGCCTGCACGCCAGAAGAGGATGTCGCCACCACTGCGGCGCCTGCAGCAAACGGCCAGGAATTCGCGGCTGAATTCGACGCAACGGCCGAACCGCCGGCGGACAACCTGAACCCCGGCGCCCGTGGCTGGCGCTACGGCGAAGTCCGCGTGCAGCTCAGCATTGTCCAGCTGGGAAGCGCCGACATTCAAAGTGCCGAGCAGGGCGGCACCCGCACCGTGCTGTCGTGGCGTTTCAGTCTGGTGGCCCAGTCCGAGCAGGCAGTGTGGCTGCCCCAGGATCTGACCACCCTGCTGCCGGACTATGACGCGCCCATTCTGCCGCGCGATCTGCTCGAAGAAGTGGTGTTCGAACCCTATTCCGACAACGCGGAGCCCACGATCAGCGGCACAGCGGAATATCACAAGCAACAGGTGATTCACACGCCCAAAGCTGCCGATTTCACCAGCCTGACCGAACAGGTGGATGCCAGCGGACAGGTCTCCCGCTTTACGCTGGGCGCGATTAATCCTTCCCGTTACGGACGCGGTTTTGAAACCCGGCTGGATCTGGGATTTGATCTGAAGGGAAAGCGCCTGCTCAGCAGCGTCGGCGCGGCGGGATCGGGCCATCGCAGTGAAGAACCCTGCTGTGATCCTGGCGGCCTGATGTTGCAGCTGTATCCTCAGCCGGATGCGGACATTCTGCCGCGCCTGCGGCACACAGAGCACGATGCGGTGCCGGTGGCGGTGATCGAACAACAGAGGCGGATCGAACAGGATATGCTGGCGCTGCTGCGCGAGCTGGCCGGCAATGAAACGCCGCGCGCGAACCTGCATCCCGGCCTGCACCATCGCGTCAGCAAGGACAGCCTGGTGCTGCAGTATCAGGTCAGTGGTGCGCGCTTGCCGGCACTGGTGGATCTGCTGGATGTGGCGGTTGCACCGCCGTCGCAGAATGAACTGAAGCTGACCATCGACATCAAGGCGCTGCCCTGACAGCGGCGCCTGTTTGTATCGACGCCCGCGCTATTCCCGCGTCCAGCGCACCTGGAACTCGATTTCCTCTTCGTCGCCTTCGCGCTCGTGCTCGATATTGTACACCGCCCGCACTGGCACATAGATCCGCTCGCCGGCAATCTGGATTTCGAACGGCTCATGGTTTTCGATGGAATCCGCCAGCCGCCGCAGCTTGGCAACGAACTCGTCGAGCGGATAGATTTTTTCGATATCGCGGGTGGGCTTCTTGCTCATGAACGCTCCTGTTGGCGGGAAGACGGCTGATTTTGTTCTGCCGGTTGGCAGCATGCCGACTATAACTGAATAATCCCGTCGTTGGATGACGTGCATTACTCCGCCGCCGAATCAAACACCGCCTGCAGCCCGTCCAGATCCACCGCGCAGACACCGCGGCCGTCACTTTGCAGCAACTGCTGGCGTTCGAAGCGGGTCATGATGCGGCACAGGGTTTCCACCGCCATGCCCAGATAGTTGCCCATGTCCATGCGTGACATCGGCAGTTTGAAACTGTCGGCCGCCAGGCGACGCTGGCTGGAATGACGCGACAGCTGCAGCAGGAAAGCCGCTACCCGCTGTTCCGCGCTCTTGCGGCTGAGCAGCAGCAGGCGGCGCTGTTCCTTCTGGATTTCCTGGGCCATGATGCGGAATACGTGGCGCTGCACGTCGGGTACCTGCGAGGCTACTTTTTCCAGCGCCGCGAACGGCAGGGTGCAGATCGATGTGGTATCCAGCGCCACCGCCGTGGTGGTGTGGCGGCCGGTGTTGATGCCGTCCAGCCCCACGATGTCGCCGGGAAAGTAAAAGCCGGTCACGCTGGTGTCGCCGTTGGCGTCGGTCAGACAGGTCTTGATGGCGCCGGTGCGCACCACGTACAGGGCGTCGAAGTTGCTGCCCTGGTGGAACAGGGTGTCCTTGCGATGCAGCACGGCCTTGTTGCTGCGCACAAGGGTATTGAGGTGAGCGCTCATCACGTCGAACGGCATGGTCACGAACAGCTGGGGCAGACACAGCTTGCCCAGCACGCAGTCACTGCACGCCGTGTGGGCGGCATGGGCGCTGTCGTTGCGCAGGGGAATGGCGGTGGGAAGGGCGGATTTCTTTGCGGTGATGGACAGTGCTGCCTGCATGGGTGTGTCTCCTCGTGCGGATTCCCTTGTTGTGCCGCCAGTCTATGCCCCGCCCGCAAGACGCGATATTCGCGGATCTACCTAAGCGGATTGCGGAAAATACCTACCCACCTGCGCGACACGCGATCGCAACGGATTGGAGCGGCTGCCGAAGCCCGCTAGACTAGGGCCATTGTTGTCTTTGGCTGTCGCCCTGATCTGCACCGGAACCGTCACCTGCATGACCTTGCCACCGTCCACACCAGCGTCCGCGCCGCCGCGCCTGCACCTGCACGAAAAGCCTACCCGCTTTGCGGCCCTGATGGACGCAGCGGTGGATGCCATCATCGTGATCGACCAGCACGGCCTGATCCAGGAATTCAACCCGGCGGCCCAGCGCATGTTCGGCTATGGCCTGGATGACGTGCTGGGGCACAACGTCAGCCTGCTGATGCCGTCGCCCTACGCGGGTGACCACGATGCCTACCTGCAGCGCTACAACGCCACCGGTGAAGCCCGCATCATCGGCATCGGCCGCGAGGTGCAGGCGCGCCGCCAGGACGGCAGCGTATTCCCGATCGACCTGTCGGTGGGCGAAGTGAAGGAAGCCGGTGCCACCTTCTTCGTCGGCATCATCCGCGACATCAGCGAGCGCCAGGAAGCCCGCGAACTGCGCCAGCGCCTGACCCACGTCACCCGCCTCAGCACCCTGGGGGAAATGGCCTCGGGCATCGCCCACGAGATGAACCAGCCGCTTACCGCCATCGTCACCTACGCCCAGGCCGCTCGCCGCCTGCAGGAAAAGGGCGACACCGCCGAACTCGATCAGGTGCTGGACAAGATCGCCAAACAGGCCGAGCGCGCCGCCGCCATCATCCGTCAGATGCGCAACTTCGTGCGACGCCAGGATCGCGAACAACAGGTGGTGCAGGTTGCCGAGCTGGTGCACGGCGTCATCCAGTTCCTGCAGATGGACACTGGCCGCCGCAACATCCCTATCGACCCCCGCATGGTGGACGACCTGCCGCCGCTGATCGTCGATACCGTGCAGATCCAGCAGGTGCTGCTGAATCTGGTGCTCAACGCCATGGACGCCACCGAAGCCGCCGGCTCGCAGCAGGCCGTGCAGGTGCTGGCCCGGCTCGAACCCGGCGACCAGGTGCAGTTCGACGTGATCGACCGCGGCTGCGGCGTCAGCGCCGACCACGAATCCCAGCTGTTCACCCCGTTCTTCACCACCAAGGCCGCGGGCATGGGCATGGGGCTGCCGATCTGCCGCAGCATCGTCCAGGCCCACGGCGGCCAGCTGCATTACCTCCCCAACCCGGACGGCGGCAGCATCTTCCGTTTCACCCTTCCCGCCATGATGGAATGACAGGAAAGCACGATCATGACCAACACCCACACCCCCCCAGCCCCGCCCGCTCCCGCCACCGTGTTCGTGGTGGACGATGACGAAGCCGTGCGCGATTCCATCCGCCTGCTGCTGCGCTCGGTGGATCATCAGGTGGAAATCTTTGAATCGCCGCTGGAATTCCTCGAGCGGGCGCCGGCCATCCAGAGCGGCTGTCTGGTGCTGGACGTGCGCATGCCGGTGATGAGCGGGCTGGATCTGCAGCAGCGCCTCAAGCAGCTGGGCGTGCCCATTCCCATCATCTTCATCACCGGCCACGGCGACGTGCCCATGGCGGTGCAGGCCATGCAGGCGGGCGCCTTCGACTTTCTGCAGAAGCCCTTCCGCGACCAGGATCTGCTCGACCGCATCGGCGAAGCCCTCACCGCCGATCGCAACCGCTGCGCCGGCAGCGTGCGCCAGGACAACATCCGCGAGCGCCTGAAACTGCTCAGCCCGCGGGAACGGGAAGTGCTGGACAAAGTGGTGCAGGGTCACGCCAACAAGGTCATCGCCGCCGACCTCAACCTGAGCCAGCGCACCGTGGAAATCCACCGCGCCCGCGTCATGGAAAAGATGGAAGCCCACTCCCTGGCGGAACTGGTGCGCATGATGCTGGTGATCGACACCGACGCCACCCATTCCTGACCCCCGTCAACGGAAGCCCCGGTTAAGTACAACCACGTATGGCCTGCCGCGCGCGCCGCCGCCACAATACGACAAGTCCCCACTGCCTGTGGGTGTTGTTGTCAGAGGACATGTGCGTTGGATGCGTTAGTCAACGGCCTTTGCCCGGCCGGGTATCCCCCCATTGATGTACTGTTGGCAGACCGCGATGTAGCGGTCTGTGACAGCATGCGGGCGCTGTTCGAATCCATGGGCTACACCGTGCACACGGTGCAGGATGCCGCCGCCCTCGAAACCGAGTTGCGCCAGGCACCGCCCCGCTGCCTGGTGCTGGCCGCCGAACTGGGCGGTGTCGAACTGCTGGCCCAGCTGCGGGCCCAGGGATTGAGCGTGCCCGCCATCATCACCTCGGCCCAGGGCGGCATTCCCCTGGCGGTGGCTGCCATGCGCGCCGGCGCCCTCAACTTCCTCGAAAAACCCCTGCTCGACGCCCGCCTGCTGCAAACCGTGCGCACTGCCCTGCGCCGGTAGACGTCTTCTGCCCCAATACGCTTTGCCCGGCGATTTGGTTACAATTCCCCCCTTTCTTGCCCTTTGGCCTTTCTGACCCTACGTGACCCCCTTGTAACCGGAGACACCATGTCCAACGTAACCGAACTGTCCGCCGCCGACCGCGAACTCTTCCGCGACAACTTCCGCAAATTCCTCCTCAACGAAGTCGAACCCCATTACGCCCAGTGGGAAAAGAACGAAATCTTTCCCCGCGAACTCTGGAACAAGCTCGGCGAAAACGGTTATCTGTGCGTGGACGTGCCGGAAGCCTACGGCGGTTATGGTGCTGACTTCAGCCTCTCCGCCATCGTGGTGGAAGAACTGGGCTATGCCGGTTACGGCGCGCTGATGTCCAGCGTGTCGGTACATTCCGATATCGTGGCGCCCTACATCCTCCACCTGGGAACCGAAGAGCAGAAACAGCAGTGGCTGCCGAAAATGGTCAGCGGTGAAGCGGTGGGCGCCATCGCCATGACCGAGCCTGGCGCCGGTTCCGACCTGCAGGCCATGCGCACCAGCGCGGTCAAGCAGGGCAGCCACTACGTCATCAACGGCCAGAAGACCTTCATCACCAACGGCCAGCACTGCGACGTGATCGTGCTCGCTGCCAAAACCGATCCAGCCGCCGGTGCCAAAGGCATCACCCTGTTCACCGTCGACTGCAAGACGCCCGGCTTCCAGCGCGGCCGCAACCTGGAAAAAATGGGTTTGCATTCTGGCGACACCTCGGAGTTGTTCTTCGACACCGTCAGCGTGCCGGAAAGCGAAATTCTCGGCGGCCTGGGCAAGGGCTTTGCCAACCTGATGAATGAACTGCCGCGCGAACGCCTGATCCTGGCCATCGGCGCCATCGGTGCGTGCGACGGCATGCTGCAGTGGACCATCGACTACACCACCGAGCGCAAGGTATTCAACGGCACCGTGGCGCAGTTGCAGAACACCCGCTTCAAACTGGCGGAAATGAAAACCCAGATCGAAGTGAACCGCGCCTACGTGGAAAAGTGCACCGCGAAATATGTGCGCGGCGAACTGAGCACTGTGGAAGCCTCCACCACCAAACTGTCCACCACCGAACTGCAGGGCAAGGTCGCGGATGAATGCCTGCAACTGTTCGGCGGCTACGGCTACATGATGGAATACAAAATCGCCCGCGCCTACATCGACGCGCGCATCCAGCGCATCTACGGCGGCACCTCCGAAATCATGAAAGAAATCATTGCGCGGTCGCTGGTGGGGCGGTAATTGAGTACCCAACCAACCCGCTCCATCAACGTGACTGAAACCCTGCGGGAGCAACTCCTGCAGGGTGAATTCCCCCCCAACGCGCGCCTGCAGGAAATCGCGCTGGCCGAACGCATGGGTGTGTCGCGCACGCCGATCCGCGAAGCGCTCAGCGTGCTGGCCAAAGACGGCCTGCTGGAACACACGCCCAATCGTGGCTACACCGTGCGGTATTTTTCGCTGGACGACATCGTGAGCGCGTTTCGCGTGCGTGCGGTGCTGGAGGGATTGGGCTGTCGCCTGCTGGCGGAAAAAGGCTTGCCGGCGGATACCGACACCCAGCTGCAACACGCCATCGCCTGGGGCGAAACACTGTTGCAGAGCACGCAACTGCAACAGGGCGAATACAATCAGTGGCGCGAAATGAACAAAGCGTTTCACCTGGCGATTCTGCTGGCGACTCAAAACGATCTGCTGATCCGTTTTGCGAAAATCGCCCGCAATATTCCGATCGTGTTCAATGGTTCGTTCCGCTGGTATTCCACGCGGGATTTCCAGCGCTCCCAGGATCATCATCAGGTGATTTATACGGCGATGAAAAACGGCCAGGCCGAACGCGCCGACAACATGATGCAGGAGCATGTGATGCAGGCGGCGGAGATTTTGCAGCGGCACTATGGGCAGTGATAGCGAATGAATAAATCCTACCAGCCACCCTGCACCATCACCCTTTGCTGATGACAATGGGTGCATGGGGCGCCTATGGCAGACGCTGATTTTAAGTCAGTGGGATCCTTTGCTGGCTCAGCTGCCGGTGGAAAGCATGGTGCATGCACACCAAAGCGATTACTACCAGGCAATCAATCTCAGCACGAAAAATACCGACTCAGCGCCCTTTGTTGAGTTCATGCTGGGTGTGGTACTCGAAACTATCAACGCAACCCCTCAAGTTGCCCCCCAAGTCAGAGTCCTCATCGAATTCATGAAAAGCCAATCCGGCGCGATGAGCCGCGAAGAATTGCAGAATGCTCTGGCCCTCAGCGATCGCAAATCCTTCCGCGAGCGTTACCTTAAACCGGCCCTTGACGCGGGCCTCATTGAGATGACCATTCCCGACAAACCCAACAGCCGGTTGCAGCAGTACCGGTTGACCGCACAGGCCCAACAGCTGGCAGGCGCTCTGCCGCACTAATCTCAGCGGCACCGAATCGACAACCGAGCGACGCCGCAAGTTGGATGAGGCGCTTGGCGCAGTCCGCGATAGTGCCTACTTTGGTGAATGGTCTATTGGAATAGTGACAGAAGAATTCACGGGTGTTGGCGTCAACAAATACCCCGTCACCATCTCCGTCAACCCATTCGCAATCTGCTCCTCCGAAATCAGCGGATGATCCCCACTCAAATACCGCACCACGGTGAAAATCGTGCTGTTCACGATGACAAACGTCTTCACGTGCAGATCTTCCACCACCAGATCGCGGTGATGTTTGGCGAAGTACACCCGCAGCAGCTCCAGAAAATATTGCTGCAGCACATCCGCGACTTTATGTGTGGGCAGACGATACCAGTTGCGCACCAGTTC
Organism: Pseudomonadales bacterium; assembly: GCA_020062665.1. Lineage (GTDB taxonomy): Bacteria > Pseudomonadota > Gammaproteobacteria > Pseudomonadales > Ketobacteraceae > Ch67. The sequence continues at coordinate 31,947 of JAGUVW010000066.1, read as the reverse complement.
CAGGTACAGGCCCTCGTTGCTGTGCAGCAGCATCAGTGCCACCCGGATGGCGGTGCGGGCCATGTCTTCCAGTTTCATGTTGCCGCTGGCGCGCACGCCGGCATTGAGCGCGCCCGTCACGTCCTGGGCGATCTTTTCCACCAGCGCCTCAATCAGATCGTCCTTGCCGTCGAAGTACTGGTACAGCGAGCCCACGCTCACGCCGGCGATGTCGGCGATCAGCGGGGTGGTGGTGCCGTCCAGGCCGTGACGGGCGATGCAGACGGCGGTGGCGTCCACCAGGGCCGACACCAGCTGGCGGGAGCGTTGTTGTTGGGGGCGTTTCCTCATAATGGGTATCCAGTGCCAATGCGAATTGAATGCGAATAAAGTTTCGCATTATTGTGGGCGAAATCCAACCAGTCAGGATCAAGCCATGACCGCTGTTGCCCCCCTGCCGCCCCGGATTCCCGGCCGTGCCCGCCCGTTCGAAAAGGCCCGCATCAAAACCGCGCCCTGGCAAAAACTGTTGTTGGGCAGGGACTTGTCGCCCACCCGCGCTGAATATGACGCGGTGGTGGCGGCCTGCTGGGAAGGCGATCCCGCCATGGACGCCCTGGTGAACTGGATGTACGAGATCGGCCCCGGCCCGGCCCGCAAGCTGTTCCAGCAGGCGGTGGATCGGGGCGTCGACAGCATTCCCGACGCTCCCGAGCCGCTGAAAGCCTTCTTCAACAGCGTGGAGGCCGAACCCGTCTGGCTCGATCGTCAGCTGATTCAGGAAGGCGTGGATTTCATTCATGGGGTCGGCCTGGCCGGGCCTTATGTGCTGCGGGATCTGGCGCTGATGGGCGGCTATCTGCTGTCGGGCTTCAACCACGTGCTGGTGATGACCGGCGCGTTGAACAAGGACACGTCGTTGCGCATCGCCGAGACCGGCCAGTGGTGGGTGGACTGCACTGAACACAACGGCCTGGATCGCTTCGGCCCTGGTTTCCGCTCCACCCTGCATGTGCGGCTGGTGCATGCGATGGTGCGGCGTGCGCTGGCCCGCAATCCCAAATGGGATGAAAACCAGTGGGGTGTGCCGGTGAACCAGATCGACATGGTGGCCACCTATCTGGGCTTTTGCGTGGTGATGCTGGGCGGCCTGCGCCAGTTGGGCATTCCCGTCACGTCCCGCGAATCGAAAGCGGTGATGCATCTATGGGCTTACGCCGGCTGGCTGATGGGCGTGGACGAACGCTGGCTGGTGTTCAGCGAGAAAGACGGCATCGTGCTGCTGAGCCACACCTTCATGACGCAAAGCCGGCCAGACTGGACCAGCCAGGAATTGGCGCAATCCCTGTCGAAGGAACCGTTGGAACGCAAATATCCCAACCTGGCGTCGCTGCGCGGCAAGCTGGCCTATCACCAGCATCTGAGCGTGAGCCGTTTCTTCCTGGGCAAGAAAAAAATGCAGCAGCTGGGCCTGCCGGACGGCGTGCTGCCCTGGTTCCCCCTGCTCACGCTGGCGCCGCGTTTCGCAAGTTATGTGGGCCACAAAGCGATTCCAATGCTGCGCGAACGCCAGCAGCAACAGGGTCGCGCCGCACAGATTGCGGTGCTGAAACAGATGTTCGGCGATCACGCCCAGGCTGTGGGTGTACAGCGCGACCAGAACGTGGCGCAGTCGCATTGAGGAGATTGGCATGATCGGTTATCTGTCCCCGCAACAACGAGCACTGCGTGAAAACCTGCCCGGTGAACCCGGCCTGCCGGTGCTGGGCCACTCGCTGGTGTTTCTGTACAGCCCGGTGAAAACCGCGCTGGCCTATTACCAGAAATTCGGCCCGGTGTTCTGGCTCAACGTGCTGGGGCAAACCAGCGTGGTGCTGCTCGGCCCCGATGCCAACCAGCTGGTGCTGCGCAACCAGGGCGACATCTTTTCCAGCAGCAAGGGCTGGGACTTTTTCATCGGCCGGTTTTTTACCCGTGGCATCATGCTGCTGGATTTCGATGAGCACCGTTTCCATCGCGGCATCATGCAGGCAGCGTTCAAAAAGCCGATGCTGGTGCAGTATCTGCAGGATATGAATCCGGCCATCGCCCACGGCATCGGGCGCTGGCAGCCGCTGCGGGAATTCCGCGTGCTGGATCGGATCAAGCAGCTGACCCTGGATATCGCCACCGAAGTATTCATGGGCGAAAAACTGGGGCCGGAGGCGGATCGCATCAACAAGGCGTTCGTGGATTGTGTGCGCGCCGGCACCGCGCTGATCCGCTTCCCCGTGCCCGGTGGCCGCTGGCAGAAAGGTCTGCAGGGGCGCAAGACGCTGGAGGAATTTTTCCGTTCCCGCATTGCGCAGCGCCGCAGTCATCCCGGCACCGATCTGTTCAGCCGGCTGTGTCAGGCGGAAGATGAAAACGGCCAGCGTTTTACCGACGCGGATATCGTGAATCACATGATCTTCCTGCTGATGGCGGCGCATGATACGTCCACCATTACGCTGTGTGCGGTGTTCTACTATCTGGCGAAAAATCCCCAGTGGCAGGACAAGGTGCGGGCCGAATCTCGCGCACTGCAAAAAGAATTCCTCGATCACGATGATTTGGCGAGGCTGGACACCCTGGACCGTGTGATCAAGGAATCCCTGCGTCTGGTGGCGCCGGTGCATGGCATTCCGCGCCGCACCGTGAAGGATGTGGAATTCAACGGCCATGTGATTCCCGCCGGCACCTTTGTCATGATCAGCCCGATGGTGACGCATCATTTGCCGGACCACTGGCGCAACGCAGAACAGTTCGATCCCGATCGGTTCGCGCCGGAGCGCATGGAACACAAGCAGCATCCCTACCAGTACGTGCCGTTCGGCGGTGGTGCCCATATGTGCATCGGCCTGCACTTTGCGGATCTGCAGATCAAGGCGATTCTGCATCAGGTGCTGCTGCATTACCGCTGGCGTGTACCGGCCCATTACGAAATGAAACTGGACCTGACCTCGCTGCCCACGCCGGCGGATCATTTGCCTGTTACCTTGGAGTCCTTATGAGCATTGCACTGCCGTCGAAGACGGTCTTCATCACCGGTTGTTCTTCCGGCATCGGCCGCGCCGCTGCCAAACTGTTCCAGCGCAATGGCTGGAAAGTCGTTGCCACCATGCGCAGCCCGGAACAGGAAACCGAACTGAAAAAACTCGACGACACCTTGGTGCTGCGTCTGGATGTGACCGACCAGGCCAGCATCGATTCGGCGGTACAGGCGGCGCTGACAAAATTCGGCCACATCGACGTGCTGGTGAATAACGCCGGCTATGCGCTGATGGGCGCGTTCGAAAATGCCAGCGAAGAACAGATCCAGCGCCAGTTCGACACCAACGTGTTCGGTTTGATGCGCGTTACCCGCACCCTGCTGCCCCACTTCCGCGCGCGCAAGATTGGGTTGATCATCAACGTGGCCAGCATGGCGGGGCGTCTGCCGATTCCGTTCATGAGCGTGTACAACGGCAGCAAGTGGGCGGTGCAGGGATTCTCGGAATGCCTGACCTATGAACTGGCGCCGTTCAATGTCCAGGTGAAAATCGTCGAGCCCGGTGCGGTGGACACTGCGTTTTTCGGCCGCTCCGGCGATCGTGACAACAGCAGCGGCGTGAGCGCCTATAACGCGCAGATGAGCGAACAGTTTCCGGTGATCGACAAGACGGGCCCCGGCGGCAGCACCAGCGAAGACGCCGCCGCTGTGATCTTCCGCGCCGCCACCGACGGCAAGGGCACGCTGCGTTACAGCGTGGGCAAGGATGCAAAAGTGCTGCTGTCCGCCCGCAAGGTGCTGCCGGATCGGGTGTTTCTGCCCATGATCGGCTGGTCGCTGTCGCCGGATATTTTCAGCCGCTTCGGCAAGCTGTTCTACAAAACCTGACGCGTCGGCGGAAAACGCCGTCCGCACCAGCGGTGCTGGCAACTGCCGTCGTCTTTCACAATCGGGTGACCAAAACTTCCGGATTTTTGTCACACCTGCCCAAGTGTCAAGGCGCTTGAAAGCTTCTACAATCCTCCCACCATCAATTCCGGCGGGCGGTCGTCATGACGCTCGCCTGGCAAGGACACAGGGGGATTTCATGAGCGGCATTTTTTCCATCGACGGCAAGATTGCACTGGTTACCGGCGGCACCAGCGGCATCGGTTACATGATCGCGCAGGGTTTGGTGAAGCACGGCGCCAAAGTGTATGTGGCGTCGCGCAAGGCTGATGCCTGCGAGAAAACGGCGCAGGAATTGTCGGCGTTCGGCACCTGTATCGGCATTCCAGCGGATCTGTCCACCGAGGCCGGTTGTCAGGCACTGACCGAAGAACTGCAAAAGCGCGAAGGCAAGCTGCATATTCTGGTGAACAACGCCGGCGTCACCTGGGGTGCACCGTTCGACCAGTACCCCGGCGATGCCTGGGACAAAATCCAGAACCTGAACGTGAAATCCGCCTTTGTGATGACGCAGAAATGCACGCCGATGCTGGCGGAAGCGGGCACCCACGACGATCCGGCCCGTGTCATCAACATCACCTCCGTGGCCGGCCAGACCTACAGCAGCATGATGGCTTACGCCTACGGCCCCAGCAAAGCGGCGCTCAATCATCTCACCAAAATCCTCGCCAACGAACTGGCAGCGCGCAACATCACCGTGAACGCGATTGCACCGGGCGTGTTCCCCAGCAAGATGACAGCGTTCATCATGAAAAACGATGCGGTGGCAAAACAGCAGGCGGGGCAGGTGCCGCTGAAACGTCTGGGCGAACCGCGCGACATGGAAGGGCTGGCGGTGTTTCTGGCGTCACCGGCGGCGGCGTACATCACGGGTAATGTGATCGCGCTGGACGGTGGCACGGCGGTGAAGCCGGCGCCGTTCATCTGATGGGCCGGACACGTCTGCCGCTGGCGCCGTCGTCAGTTGCCCGGTGCCGACACTTCTACAACGGGTACAGCCTGTGCGCTCACGCTAACCTGCTGCATCGCGTTGATCTGTTCCGATAGCACCTTGATCTGCTCCGCCAGTGATTGCTCCAGCTGCGTCATGCGATGGTCGATGGCCTGTCCTTCAGACGCTGTTGCAGGCGCACTGGCGGCGGTCGCCGGTTCGGCGGGAGTGGCTGATGCAGACTTCGCCACCGGATCCGCGACGGCAACAGTCTGGCCCTGATTGCCGGCAGCGCGCGCCAGCAGATCCAGCTGCTGCATCAGCTCCTTGTCGCGCACATCCGGAGCGCCGACGGTGCGCCCCATCTCATGCAGTTTGGTGGTAACCAGGATCAACCAGCGCTCCATGTTCTGGCGCTCCATGCTGGCCAGACGCTGCATGTCCGCCGCCACTGCATGGGCAATCCCGAAAGAAAATTCCGCATTGGCCTTGGCCTGCAGAATCCTGTCTTCGGCGCGGGGATCCTGTGCAATGACAGCCTTGGCTTTGTTCAGCGCCGCTGCTGCACTGCTGTAGCTGATGGCCGCATAACGCTCCAGCCGGGCGCGCCCTTCCCGTTCAACCCGCAGGCCCAGATCATGCAGATAGAATCGTTGCGCGGCGACGATCTCCAGTGCACGCTGCTCTGACAGAAACTGCGGTAACCGCTGCTGCGCCTCGTTCAGATCGCCGCTGGCAACATATTCCACCAGATCTTGCCGGCTGCGCCGCAGATCCCGATATTCCTGGGGATAGTAAGTGCGGGCCTGGAACTTGTTCAGCCAGATGAAGTTCTCGTTGACCGCAGCAAAGATGGCATCGGCCTGCTGTTTGTGTTCTTCCGCTTGCGCCAGGGCTGCGTTGGCTTTTGCAATCAGGCCAAGGGTTTTGTCACCCATGGTTTCGCCGAAGAACAGCGACATGGATTGGCGGCCCAGATCCGGATCGTGCTGCAGACGCTCGGTGAAGCGCCGTGCTTCACGCAGCGCTTGTTCGGCGCTGGCCAGCTGGTTGGGCGCGTAGGTGCCAACGTCGGCGGCCTGGGCTTTGGCAAAGCGCGCTTCGGTGGCTTCCAGCGCGTTGGTAACCTGCTGGATCAGTTGTTGATTGTCGGTCTGCTGTTTGACCTGCTTGTCCATCAACGCACTGTGTGTGGAACAGCCAGCCAGCATCAGTCCCTGCCACAGCAGGGCCAGGACAATGACATGTGAAAAGCGGGGCAAACCAGTGAAAACCTGAGTGGGAGTGTTCATGGGCTAGTCCTTCCTTAACGCGACCCTGACAGAGTGGTGTCTGTAGAAAGACTAAGTGGAATTTCCTTTTCACGGCAGAATAATGCGGCCTTAAAAAAGGGCCTGATATGGCGGGGGAAAATAAACTGATTTTTTATCAGGCTAGGGCAGATACCCGACACTCAAGGCGCGATTAGCGCGCCAACCGGCAGTCATTCAATGGATATCGTTGTCCGCGAGCGTGGAGTGTGCGGGCAAATGGACAGGGGAGCTCAAGCCTTCCTTTCCGCCAGCCGCCGGTTCTCCTTGTCCTCGTACATGCAGCGATCCACTTCCGACACCATCTTGTCGATGCTGTGCTGATGGGGATGGCAGAACAACCGGCTGCCGATGCTGACACTGAGCAGTGGCAGGGCTTCCAGCTCACCACTGGCCTGGTTGCGCAGTTCCTGACGGATGCGGTAGGTGAGTTTGGTGAGGGATTCTTCGTTTTCCGCCAGCATCACAATCACAAATTCGTCGCCACCAATACGGCCGGCCACGTCACTTTCACGAATCACCTTGCGGATCGCGTTGGCGAGTGCGGCGATGGCCTTGTCACCCAGGCGATGGCCGAACTGGTCGTTGATGGTTTTGAGATTGTCCAGATCCAGATAGAGCACGCCGATATTCTGCTTCAGGCGCGAGGCCAGCCGCACCTGCTTGTCCGCCTGGGCGAAAAATCCACGGCGGTTGAGCAGCCGGCTCAGATCGTCCCGTGTCGACAGTTCCAGCAACTGCATGAACTGGTTGTTGAGCATCAGATCCGCTTCTACCAGATCGCGAAATTGCCAGATCAGTTCCAGAAAATTCTTGTTGTAGTGCGTCACCGCGAAATCCAGCACGCAGATGGTGCCGAATGGCGTGCCGTCGGGCCAGTAAATGGGCACACCCAGATAGGAATTGAAGTGATCCTTCTCCATCAGCGGATTGCCGGCCCACTGCTTGTTGCTGGTGGCGTGGTTTTCGTAAAACTGTGAGCACTCCTGCACCACCTTGCAGCAGAACAGGTTGGTCTCAGGTGCGAAGGTGGCGCCGGCGCGATAGGGGTTCGACGCATTGCTGCTGGCAATCACCACCTGCAGGCCGCGGGAGGTTTTCTGCGTGATGTAGGCCGCAGGCGCTTCGTATAGCCGCGCCATCAGGTCCACGGTGGTTTGCCACTTTTTCAGTGAGATCATCGGATTCTGTTGTTCAAGAATCCATTCGTCGTGATTGAACATGGCCGATGATAAATGCAGAGGAAGAATGTTTCCCAGTATAGTCAGGAATAAGCAGGGGTGGCGGGCAATGTGCAAAATTAACGGAATTCGTCTTGCCGTGTGACACCGGGTTCACAGTTCAGCTGTGATCAGTGCCGCCAGAACATCGGGGTAAACAGTACCAGCAGGGTGAAAATCTCAAGCCTGCCCAGCAACATGGCGGCGCACAGAATCCATTTCGCCACGGCGTTGAGCTCAGCGTAGTGGTTGGCGGCGGCGCCCAGGCCGGGGCCCAGATTGTTGAGGCAGGCCGCCACCGCAGAAAAGCCGGTGAGAAAATCCAGCCCCGTCAGCAACAGGGCAATGAACAGCGCGCAGAAGGTCAGCAGGTAAATGCCGAAAAATCCCCACACCGCCTCCACCACCCGATCGGGCACGGCGCGCTCGGAAAACTTGATCAGAATCACCGCGTTGGGATGCATCAGCCGGCGCATCTCGCGCATGCCCTGCTTGATCATCAGATTGGCCCGCACCATCTTGATTCCGCCCCCGGTGGAGCCGGCGCAGGCGCCGATGAAGCTGGCAAAGATCAGCGCCAGCGCCAGCATGGGATGCCAGGTGGAAAATGACGCGACGGAATAACCCGTGGTGGTCACCACTGATACCGCCTCGAACAGGCCATGGCGGAAACCCTGCCACGCTGAATCGTACTGGGCGCTGAGCCACAGGCCACCCACTGCCAGCAGCGCCATCGCCCCCAGCACCAGAAAATAGAAACGCACTTCGCCATCGCTGGCATACACGCCCAGGCTGCGACGCCGCCAGGCAATAAAGTGCAAACCGAAATTCATGCCGCCCAGCAGCATGAAAATGATCGCCACGGTTTCCAGTTTGAAACTGTCGAAGTAGGCGAAGTTAGCGGTGTGGGTGGAAAAGCCGCCCACCGACAGCGTCGAAAAGGCGTGCCCCACCGCGTCGAACAGATCCATGCCGCAGAGCCAGTACGCCAGCGCACAGCAGGCAGTGAGCACCACATAGATCAGCCACAATGCGCGGGCCGTTTCGGTGACGCGGGGTGTGAGCTTGCTGTCCTTCACCGGGCCCGGCGCTTCGGCGCGATACAGCTGCATGCCACCGACACCCAGCATCGGCAGGATCGCCACCGCCAGCACGATGATACCCATGCCGCCCAGCCACTGTTGTTGCTGGCGATAATAGAGCAGGGATTTGGGCAGCACGTCGATCTGGGTGAGGATGGTGGCGCCGGTGGTGGTGAGGCCGGACACGGATTCGAACACAGCGTCGGTCAGCGTCAGCGGCGCCTGATCCGTCAGCAGATAGGGCAGCGCGCCGAAGCCGCTGAGCACCACCCAGAACAGCACCACCACCAGAAAACCGTCGCGCACCCGCAGTTCCTGCCGGCGATTCTGCACCGGCAGCCAGCACAGCAAACCACTCACCAGCGTGATCAGAAACGAATAGAGAAAGCGCCCCAGATCCCCTTCACCATACAGCGCGGCCACCAGCACCGGCACCAGCATGGTGGCGCTGTAGAGCATCAGCAGAATACCAAGGATGCGCAGGATGACAGCCGGATGCATGCAGGCGCGCCGTGATCAGAAGAAGGTGATGCCGACCTGGAACAGGCGCTCGACATCGGGGATGCGGCGCTTGTCGACCAGGAACAGAATCAGGTGATCGTCGGACTGCACCACAATGTCGTCGTGGGCGATCAGCACTTCCTTGCCGCGCACGATGGCGCCGATGGTGGTGCCGTCCGGCAGGTCGATGTCACCGATCTGCTTGCCCACCACTTTCGAGGTTTTTTCGTCGCCGTGGGCGATCGCTTCGATGGCTTCCGCCGCGCCGCGCCGCAGACTGTGCACGTTCACCACATCACCGCGTCGCACGTGCGTGAGCAGGCTGCCGATGGTGGCCTGCTGCGGCGAGATCGCGATATCGATGTCACCGCCCTGCACCAGATCCACATAAGCGGGGTTGTTGATCAGCGTCATCACCTTGCGCGCGCCCAGGCGCTTGGCCAGCATCGACGACATGATGTTGGCTTCGTCGTCGTTGGTGACAGCCAGGAAAATATCCGTGTCCTCGATATTTTCTTCCAGCAGCAGATCCTGATCCGACGCGTTACCGCGAATCACGATGGTCTTGTTGAGTTTTTCCGCCAGAAACGCGCAGCGGCCGGGATTGCGTTCGATGATCTTTACCTGGTAGCGGTTTTCCAGCGCGTCACACAGGCGTTCGCCGATGTTGCCGCCGCCGGCGATGATGATTTTCTTGTAGTTGTGTTCCAGCCCGCGCAGTTCGCTCATCACTGCACGGATGTGATTCTTGGCGGCGATGAAGAAGACTTCGTCGTCGGCTTCGATGACGGTGGTGCCTTCGGGCAGGATCGGGCGGTCGCGGCGGAAGATGGCGGCAACGCGGGTGTCCACCGCCGGCATGTGCTGGCGCAGGTAGCGCAGCTCGCGTCCCACCAGCGGGCCGTTGAAGTAGGCGCGCACGGCGACGAGTTGCGCCAGGCCATCGGCAAAGTCGAGCACCTGCAGGGCGCCGGGATTTTCGATCAGGCGGGTGATGTACTGGGTGACCACCTGCTCCGGCGAGATGATGACGTCGATGGGGAAGGCATCGTTGCCGAACAGGCCGGCGCGGTTGAGGTACTGGGCGGAGCGGACGCGGGCGATTTTGGTGGGGGTGCGGTGGAGTGAGTAGGCCACCTGGCAGGCCACCATGTTGATTTCGTCGCTGTTGGTGACGGCGATGAGCATGTCGGCGTCGTCGCAGCCGGCCTGACGCAGCACGCTCGGGTGCGATGCCATGCCCTGCACGGTGCGGATGTCGAAACGATCCTGCAGGTCGTGCAGGCGTTCGGCGTCCGTGTCGATGACGGTGATGTCATTGTGTTCACTGGCGAGGTTGGCGGCCAGGGTGCCACCGACTTGTCCGGCTCCGAGGATGATGATTTTCATAGACAACCGTGGTTGGGGTGGGCGGTGGTGGAAATGCTAACACACCGGCATGAATCGTCACTCAATTACCCGCTTCACCCGAGCGTTTCACCCGAGCGTAGTAAAACCCGTCGTGTGCTTTCGGTTGCGGGAACAGCTGGCGGCCGGACTCCACTGCCTCGCCCCAGGGCGCCACGATGACGTCTTCCACTGCACTCTTCTGCTGTTTCAGAAAACCATGCACCACCCGGCTGTTTTCCTGCGGCAATACCGAGCAGGTGGCGTACAGCAGGGTACCGCCGGGTTTGAGCAGGCCAAAGGCCATTTCCAGCAGCCGTTGCTGGGTGGCGGCCAGTTTGCTGATGTCGCTGCGCTTGCGCAGCCATTTGATGTCGGGATGACGGCGGATGACGCCGGTGGCGGAACAGGGGGCGTCCAGCAGGATGCGGTCGAATTTTTCGCCCTGGTAATGGGTGGCGTAGTCTTCCAGGGTGGCGTGCACCACGGTGGCGGTCAGTTGCAGCCGGGCCAGATTCTGTTCCACCCGCTGCAGGCGTTTGGCGTCGGCGTCGAGGGCAATCAGTTCGCCGATGTCCGGCTGTTGTTCCAGCAGATGACAGGTCTTGCCGCCGGGAGCGGCGCAGGCATCCAGCACCCGTTCACCCGGCTGGGGATTCAGCAGAAAAGCGCTGAGCTGGGCCGCTTCATCCTGCACTGACACCCAGCCATCGGCAAAGTGCGGCAGTTGTGGCACGGCCACGGCTGCGTCCAGATAGATCGCGCTGTTGCACAGGGTGCCGGCGCGGGCGTCGATGCCCGCCTGTTTCAGCAGGCGCAGGTAATCGTCGCGCTCGCAGCGCAGGCGGTTCACCCGCAGGCACATGGGCCCCGCTTCATTGTTGGCCTTGAGAACGGCGCTGACCTGATTGGGCCAGGCGGCGGCGAGTGCGTCCACCAGCCATTGCGGGTGCGCGGTCTGAATGGCGGCGGAATCCGGCAGGCTCTGTTCCAGGTTGGGCTTTTCCCGCTGGGCCGTGCGCAGCATGCCGTTGATGACTTTCACCGCCCATTCCTTCTTCAGCTGGCGCGCAGCTTCGACAGTTTCGGCAATGGCGGCGTGATCGGGAATGCGCAGGTAGAACATCTGGTACAGGCCGATCAGCAGCAGGGCGTGCAGGTCGGCGTCGCGATCCTTGAACGGCTGACGCAGCAACGGGGCGGCCAGTTTGTCGAGCCGGGTGAACCAGCGGCAGACGCCAAAGCAGAGCTCCTGCACCAGGCCCTGATCCTTTTCTGCGTCGCTCAGTTGCGGCAGCAATTCCGCCAGGGATTTGGGGTGGCTGTTCTTGCGATCCAGCGGCAGTACCTGGGCCAGCACGGTGGCGGCGATGGCGCGGGCGTTCTTGCGGGGAGCAGACATCAACGGTTCACGCTCACAGGAAACGCTTGCCAGAGGTCAGCCAGTCGGCTCTGGAATTCAGCAGGGCGGAGACCGGCAGGCACTTGCCGCCGGGCAGTTGCAGTTCGGTCAGGCGCAGCAGGCCATCGCCGGTGGCAACGGTGATGCCGTCTTTGCTCGCATCCAGCAGGGTGCCCGGATGCGCCTGACTGTTGCCGGTTTGGCGTTCGGCTTTCCACACGCGGATGGTGTCGCCGTCCAGGGTGGTGTGGCACACCGGCCAGGGATTGAAGGCGCGGATCAGGTTGTGCAGCTCGGTGGCGGAGCGGTTCCAGTCCAGTTTCGCTTCTTCCTTGGTGAGCTTGTGGGCGTAGGTGGCCAGCGCGTGATCCTGCACTTTCGGCTGGGCCTTGCCTTCCGCCAGCAGGCCCAATGTCTCCACTAGCGCCGGGGCGCCCAGCTGCGCCAAGCGGTCGTGCAGGCTGCCACCGGTGTCGTCCTGGCTGATCGGGGTGAACACTTTCAGCAGCATGGCGCCGGTATCCAGGCCCTTGTCCATCTGCATAATGGTGACGCCGGATTCGCTGTCGCCCGCCGCAATCGCCCGCTGGATCGGCGCGGCACCGCGCCAGCGCGGCAGGATCGAGGCATGCACGTTGACGCAACCCAGTCGCGGCGCGTCCAGCACGGACTGCGGCAGGATCAGGCCGTAGGCCACCACCACCATGATGTCGGCGCCCAGGGCCTTCAGTGTGGCCACGTCGTCGGCCTGCTTGAAATTCAGCGGCTGGTACACGGGAATGTCATGCTGCAGCGCCAGCGCCTTCACCGGGCTGGGGGTGAGCTTGCGGCCGCGGCCGGCAGGGCGGTCGGGCTGGGTGTAACAGGCGATTACCCGATGGGGGGAATCCAGCAGCGCTTGCAGCACCGAAGCAGCAAATTCCGGCGTGCCGGCAAAAATGACCTTGAGGGGGGCTGGCATCAGCGGGCGCGCACCTTTTCCTGATCCTTGTGTTCCTTCTCCAGCTTCTTGCGGATGCGATCGCGCTTGAGCTTGGAGATATGATCCACGAACAGCTTTCCATCCAGATGATCCAGTTCGTGCTGGATGCACACCGACAGCAGGCCGTCGGCCACCAGCTCGAAGGGCTCGCCATTGCGATTGAGGGCTTTCAGACGGATCTTCTCGGCGCGGGTGACAGTCTCGTAGAAACCGGGCACCGACAGGCAGCCTTCGTCGTACTGCTGTTCGCCGGCGATCACCTCGAATTCCGGGTTGATCAGCACCAGGGGCTGGTTTTTCTCTTCGCTGATGTCGATCACCACGATGCGCTGGTGCACATTCACCTGGGTGGCGGCCAGGCCGATGCCGGGGGCGGCATACATGGTTTCCAGCATGTCGTCGGTCAGCTTGCGTATTTTGTCGTCAACTTTTGTGACCGGCTTGGCCTTTGTACGCAGACGAGGGTCAGGAAATTCGAGAATATCCAGTAATGCCATCTTGAGATTGCCACTTTTCTAGTATAACTACAGAAGGTGCTGCTAAGATTATGATCATACAGGGTTTGCAGCCTGCCTTTCGGCCTGCGTATGTGAACGGCGCTGCAAAAACCGGGCTTTGCTGGAAAGCGTCTATAGTTAAGGTCTACAGTTAAAAACAGTAACGCTAGACTGTAGTTAAAAGCGCCGGTGTCCCGGCCTCGAAACCCCGTATGCTGCAGCGGCCTGCGAGCAGGCCTTGATAATGATAAAGGGATTCTCACCATGATGAAATCATTTCTCAGGCTGGTAGGTTGCTGTCTGATCGGTGTCGCAATCCAGGCCTCGGCCGTGGAACTGAAACCCGACCACCCGGATGTGTATCCGGTGAAGCAAGGGGACACCCTGTGGGACATTTCCAGCGCCTTCCTCAAGGATCCCTGGCTGTGGCCCGAGCTGTGGCATGTGAATCCCCAGATCGAAAACCCTCACCTGATCTACCCTGGCGACCTGATCAAGCTGGTGTATATCGATGGCCAGCCCGCCCTGACCGTTGAGCGTGGCCCCCGTACCATTACTTATAAGAAAGGCGATGCCATCAAGCTGACCCCGCAGGTGCGGGTGCAGGAGCTGGACTCGGTGATTCCCGCCATTCCGCTGCAGCACATCCAGAGCTTTCTGGTAAACAACCGGGTACTGACTGAAGACGAGATCAACAAATCCCCCTATATCCTGGCGGGCGACGAGCAGCACATCGTGATGGGGCTCGACGATTACATGTTCGGCCGCGGTGACTGGTCGGAACCTCACCAGGCCTATGGCATCTACCGCAAGGGCCCGGCCTATGTGGATCCCCAGACCAAGGAAGTGCTGGGTTTCGCGGCACTGGATCTGGGTATGGCGCGCTTCGAAAATGCCGAGAAAGATGTGGCCCGCTTCAAGATCACCGCTTCCCGCGAGGACATCCGCCCGGGCGATCGCCTGATTCCCACCGAGGAGCGCAAGGTGGATTCCGTGTTCTATCCCAAGTCGCCGGAGGGTGAAGTCAGCGGCCAGATCCTGCATGTGTTCAGCGGCGTGCGCAACGTCAGCCAGTATGATGTGGTGGTGCTGAATCTGGGTGATCGCGACGGCATCAGCATCGGCGACGTGCTGGCGGTGTTTGGCAAGGGTGAAACCGTGCGCGACCGCGTCACCAAGGAACTGGTGAAACTGCCGGACCAGCGTCGTGGCATCCTGATGGTGTTCCGCACCTTCGAAAAGGTCAGCTACGGCCTGATCCTGCGCGCCGAGGCGCCGCTGAAGGTGCTCGACGTGGTGAAGAATCCCAACTGAGCCCGGTGCGAGTCCTTCTGCCTGTCATGACGGCCAGCCTTTGCTGGCCGTTTTGCTTTTGAGCCCCGGAGCCTGCCCATGCGTGTGTTCGTCCACCTCGTGTTGCTTGCGTTGCTGGCATCGGGAGCCGGCGCCAGCGTCGTGGAACCGCAGCGTCTCACGCTCTATACCTGGACCGACTACATCGATCCCGCCATCGTCGCCCGCTTCGAACAGCTCACCGGCAGCCGGGTGGAGTTGCAGCATTTCGAGGAAGCGGACGAGCGCGAGGAAGTGCTGGCGGCGAACAATGCCCAGGGTTTCGATCTGGTGTGCATCAGCGAGAATTATCTGACCCAGCCTGGCCTGCAGGACTGGATGGAGCCGCTCGACCGCGCCCGCCTGCCCAACCTGCGCCATGTGCAGTACCCGATGGCGGATGACATTCCCGAAGCACCGCGCTACGCCGTGCCCTATTTCTGGGGCACCTTCGGCATTGCCTATCGCAAGGACATGGTGACGCAACCGCCGCGTTCCTGGCGCGATCTGTTTGAACTGACGCCGCAGTATTCCGGCAAGGTGGCGATGTATCCCACCATGCGTATGCTGGCCGGCATGGCACTGCTGGCGAGTGGCGCGGATTTCAACAGCGAAGATCCCGCGCAGATCGCTGCGGCCGGCCAGATCCTGCTGCGCCAGGCCGGCCACGTGTGGGGCTATCGCGGCGTCGATCTGAGTGAAAAGAACCTGCTGGCGAATGGCACGCTGGTGATGCAGTCCCTGTTCAATGGCGACGCATTGTTTCTGCGCCAGTATCAGCCGGCGATCGAATTCGTTTATCCTGCGGAAGGCGCCAATGTTTTTGTCGATTATTTCGTGATTCCGCGCAACGCGGTGAACAAGGCGCTGGCGTACCGATTCCTGGATTTTCTCAATCAGCCGGAGGTGGCCTTGCAGAATGCGCTGTACGTCAAGTTCGCCACGCCGAATCAGGCCGCCCGTGAGCGCGCGCCGGCGGACTATCGCAATAATCCCCTGATCTTTCCCGCCCCCGATGTTCTGGCCCAGGCTCATATCATTCGCCCGCTGTCACCGGCCACGTTGCGCCGCTACACCGACATCGTGATGCGCGCCACCACCCGGTTCGAACTGCAACAGGGTGGTGAGTAGCGGAATGTCCCTGCGGCTGAAACTGATTCTGGTGTTGCTGCTGGCGCTGGTGGTGCCGGTGCTGCTGTCGCAGTGGCAGTTGCTGGGGAATTTCAACGCCGTGCAGCGGGCGGCGCAGCAGGATCATCTGCACAAGACGCTCGATGTGGTGGAGGACATGCTGCACAACCTGGAGCGCGATGCCCGCTTCAACACGCGTCTGATGGCCAGTTCCGGTGAGCTGGATCGTTACCTGCGTCGCTCCCAGTATCGCCTGCCGGAGATGACCACCTATCGCGCGCTGCTGAAGAGCTGGTCGGTGTTTCTGATGCATTATTCCGATTACCGGCAGATCGGCTACGTGGACAAGCATGGCCGCGTGCTGGTGCAGTTTTCACTGCAGGCGGAATTGCCTGCGCTGCAGCTGCAGGACAAGGTGAATTTCCGGCAGGCGGTGGCGCAGAACCCAGACCAGTTCATCTGGTATGAAACGGCGGCGCTGCCCAATACTCTGAGCCTGTTTGTGGCCCATGGCGTGGCGCCTTCCGCCACCGACAGCGTGCTGCGCCGGAGCAACAAGGAATATGACGGCTATGTGGTGGTGCGCATCGACCTGGGTGGCCCGTGGCTGACGTCGGCGGATGTGGTGCCGCGCGATGGTCAGGTGATCACTTTGCGTCTGCACGATGCGCCGGTGGTGACAACGGCAACTGCAGCGGCGGAAAAACCCCGGTTGCGCCGGGCACGGCGTCAGATGTCGGCGCAGCGGCACCTGAATGACGATCTGGCGGTGCACAGCGTGGCGAATCTGAACCAGCTCAACTGGTTCGATCCGGTGCTGATCCGGGCGGGTATTTATTCGCTGCTGCAGTTTGCGGTGGCGGCGCTGATTTTCTTCCTGATCGTGCATCGCTGGCTGATCAAGCCGCTGCAGCACACGCTGGCGTTGACGCGCCAGCTCGGCAACGGCCAGTGGCTGGAGCCCAACCGGTTGCCACGCCAGGATGAAATGGGCACGTTGATTCAGGCGATGCACGACATGAGCGACCGCCTGCGTCTTGCCACCGCGGAACTGCAGGCCAAGCGACGCCAGGCGGAGCAGGCCGAGCGGCTGAAAACCGAATTCCTCGCCAGCATCAGTCACGAAATCCGCACGCCCGTTAACATCATCGTGGGGGTGATGAACCGGCTGGCGCGGTTTGTGACAGAGCCGCGTCAGAAGGAATATCTGGATGCCGCCAGCGCCGAGGCCCACAAGCTGGTGCACCAGATCGACGAGCTGATTCTGCTGGCGGATCTGGAAACCAAGAAGCAGTCGTTGAATGCGGCGGAATTTTTCATTCCCGATCTGATCCAGCATGTCATCGCGCCCTATCTGCCGCTGCTGCAGCAAAAGCAGCTGGGATTCGATGCCTGTCTGGATGACGCGCTCAACGCCGTGGTGGTCGGCGATAGCCAGAAAATTGCCAAGGTGCTGGAAGTGTTGCTGGATAATGCGGTGAAGTTCACCGCGCAGGGCCGCGTGGATCTGAGCGTGCGGGTGCTGGAGGCCGACGAACAGCATCTGCGTTGCGAATGGGTGGTGCAGGATACCGGGCCGGGCATCGATGCGGCGGTGCTGCCGCTGCTGGGCAAGGCGTTCACGCAGGGCGATGGTTCGCTGCGCCGCGACAGCAATGGTCTGGGTCTGGGGTTGGCGATTGCCAATGGTTTTCTGGCGCTGATGGGCAGCACGCTGGCGATTGCATCGAGTGCCGGTGCCGGCAGCCGCTTCAGTTTCGTGCTGGATCTGCCCCTGTCCAGTTTCCGGCGCCAGACGCCCGTTTCAGTCTGACGTATTCAGATCGAGCAACTGTTCGACACTTGCCGCGTCGAAGTGACGCCGGCCCAGAAAGGCAATCGCATGGTGTCCCTGCTGGCGCATGGCACCGGCACTGGGCACCCCCAGCGGCCACAGATAAAAACGTTCCCGCCGCGCCGACGCCGCAATCAAGCCATCCGCATCGAACCAGCTGCGTCGCCCGTTGGCTGTCGGCAGCGACCGCAGTTCGTCGTAGTCCTTGAGCGCATATCCGGTAGTGGCGGGCGTTCCCACCGGCTGCGCTTTCACCTGCAGCAGATAGTGCGTGCCGGCCTGCACCAGCAGCACCGGTTGACGCAACTGCGATGGCAGAGCGGTGTGAATCACCAGCAGTGGTTCATCGCCCTGATGGGGAATCTGCAGCGGGGAATCCTGCGGCAGATGAATGGAGTGATAGCAGCCGCAGGGATGGATGCTGTCGTAGAACAGCACGCGGCCATCCGCTCGCAGGGTTACGCGCCAGATCAGGCCATCCAGCGCACCGCTGTACCAGTCACCCGGCTGCTCGGGTGGCCGCTCGGAAAACCACGCCAGATAATTCAGCTGCAGCAGAATCTGTTCGCCATGGCGCATGTGGGTGATGAAGCTGTACAGGGTGGGTTGCTGCGGATCGATGTGGCGCGCGTCCTGTTGCCAGTGTGCGGCGCCGGGAATATCGGCGCCGGATTGCTGTTCGATCTGCAGGCGCGGCGCGTGCCAGTGCAGCAGCGTTTGCAGTTCGTCTGCGGTGTATTCAGGCACGCCCAGCAGGGAGTGATGCGCCGGCGCGGCAGGATAATCGCCACGGTTTGCATCCGGCGGTGTGAACATTTGCGTTGCATGTGTCCATGTCTGCTCGCCCTGGCGCATCAATTCACGCATCTCGTGCTGGTAATCGGCAATGGCGCCGCGCGCGGCAAACCGGGTTAGTGCGTACAGGCCCAGCACCCGTTGGGTGGTGCTGTAGGCGTCGGGAATTTTGGTGGCGGAAGGATGCAGTGGCTGTTGCAGTGATGCCTGCAGCAACGCTTCCGAACACTGCGCAGCGAAATCAGTGAACTGCGCAAAGCCGCTGGAATGCTGCCATGCCTGTTGCGCATCCGCCGGCAGATTGCGCCATTCCAGTTGCAGACTGTGCATGCCCAGCTGATGCAGTTGCGTGCGCCAGGCGCTCTGCCGCTGTGAAGACAAATCCTGGGTCGCAAAGCTCGACCAGAAACGGTTGCTGCGATAGGTGGGGAATCCGGGGATGGCCTGGTATTGCGCGTCGCCGCTGTCGGTGTCGGCAATGTGGCGTTGCAGCTGGGTCAGCGCGTGCTGGCAATGGGCGGTGGCGGAATCCGGCAGTGGCCGCTGGGCGCAGGCAACGCTCAGCAGTGTCAGCATGGTCAGGGAAAAAATTCTAGTCACAGTCAGCATGGGCAGGCACCGGTTGCAGATAAGCGGGTGTGGTGTTGGCGAGGGTCTGGCGTGGCGCCCACTGTTGCAGGTTGCGCAGCGCAGTGGCGGTGACGCGGCGGTTGATGCGATCCACCAGCCACTGCGGCACGTTGCCGCCCCAGTGATTGCCGGCTTCGTAGCGCACGTGGGTGGTGCAGTTCGGCAGCGCGGTCAGCAGCCAGTGGCCTTCGGCCTGCTGAATGCGTTCAACGCCGGCGTGCACGGGTGCGGCATCGGGCCGGTTCAGCATGTCGATGCGAATGCTGTCGGCCTGGGGCTGGCTCACCACGAACAGCGTCACCGCGTCGCGGGCGGCGAACGGCCAGCGCGATTCGGATTCGAAACGCACCAGCGTCTGTTCCGGCGCCGGTTGTTGCAGCACCTCCACCTGATGGGTGTAGGGCAGCCATTGGTGCTGGCGCTTGGCATCCTGCAGTAAATGCAGCAGGCGGAAGATGGGAGCCGTCACCACGGTTTCGGCGCGCACCATCTGATAGGAATGGTGTGTGGAATGTGTCGTCCACAGTTGCACGCTGTCATCGGGCTCGCTGCGCAGCTGCCACGCCCACAGCGGGCTGGCCAGCGTCAGCAACATGCCTGCGCACAACCATTCAGCGCGTGGCCAGCGTATCCACATACGATTGCTCCAGGGCTCGGGTGGCTTGCTCGATATCGTCGTCTTCGCTGATCCGGCGCGGTGCCAGCACCCGCACCCGTACCGGGCCGGGAAACAGTTCGCGGGAGCGCGGTGCCAGCCGTTCGCCACTGTTGAAGATTACCACCGGCACCAGCGGCACGTGGCAGCGTTGCGCCAGCAGACAGGCGCCAGTATGAAAGGATCCCACTGCGCCGTTGTGCACCCGGGTGCCTTCCGGCGCAATCACGATGGAAAGCCCTTGCGCCAGCACGGCAGACGCCTGGGCCAGCACCCGTTCCCGCCGCTCCTCCCTGGCGCCCAGAAAAATGCTGCCGGTGACACGCAGCAGTGGCCCCAACAGTGGATTGCGGCGCAGGGAATCCTTGGCCACCCCCACCACATCACGCTGCAGCAGCGCACACAGGATGACCGGATCAAGTCCGCTCTGATGGTTGAACGTGATGACGGCCGGGCGCTGCAGATGGGCCTGACTCGCAGCATCCACCTCGATGCGCAGCCCGGCCAGGCGCGGCGCCAGCCAGCCCACCACTGTTGCCACCGCGTTGAGCGTGCGGCGACGGTCGCGGCTGAGCAGCGCCACCAGCATTCCGGTGAAAATGCCCAACAGCGCCGGCACCACCAGTGCCACCAGCAGATGCAGGGTTCGAACGACGCGCATGCCGGCTCCTTGGAAATGGCGGGGTTAAACGATCCTGTCCAGCGGGAAATGCTAACCGCTTTTTGCCGGCGAGGAGAGCGGACTTTGCGGTTGTGGCTCAGCGTTGACGTTGTCGTGCCAGGCACCATTGGCGATTTGTTTGCGTGCCGACTGTCTATCAGGAAACGCACACAGGTTTTTTGCCATGAACATGAACGAACTTTCCTGCTGGCTGGCCCTCTGGCGCCTGCCCGGCGCCGGCCCCGCCCAGTTCCAGACGGTGATCGATCAGCTCGGTGGCATCCCGCCGCTGTTCCAGCGCTCGGCCGTCGAGTGGCAGGCATGGGGCTTTGATCAGGAGCAGACACGCCTGCTGGCGGAATTTGCCGGCGGGCAGCGCGCCGGGCTGGCCGCAGGGGTGCAGCAGGATCTGGATTGGCTGCAGCAGGGGGATGATCACCACATCCTCACCTGGCAGCACCCGGACTACCCGCCCCTGTTGCGGCAGATCCGCGGTGCGCCACCCGTGCTGTTCGTGCGTGGCCAGCCCGGCTGTCTGGCGCTGCCCCAGATCGCCATCGTCGGCAGTCGCCACTGCAGTCGTGATGGCAAGGCCCTCGCCCACCAGTTCGCCAGCCACTTCTCGCGCAATGGCTTCATCACCACCAGCGGCCTGGCCCTGGGCATCGACGCCGCTGCCCATGCCGGCGCCCTGGAGTCCGGCCGCACCATCGCCGTACTGGCCCACGGCCTCGATTCCCTGTTCCCGGTGCGTAACCGCAGCCTGGGGGAACAGGTGGCGGCCAGCGGCGCCCTGGTGTCGGAGTTCCCCATCGGCGTGCAGCCACGGCCGGAGTTCTTTCCCCGCCGCAACCGCATCATCAGCGGATTGAGTCTGGGCGTGCTGGTGGTGGAAGCGGCGGTGAAAAGCGGCTCCCTCATCACCGCGAACGTAGCGGCGGACCAGGGTCGTGAAGTGTTCGCCATCCCCGGTTCCATCCACAATCCGCTGGCCAAGGGCTGCCATGCCCTGATCCGCAACGGCGCCCGGCTGGTGGAAAGTGCGGATCAAGTGGTGGAAGAACTGCTGCCGCTACTGGGCTATCTGCGCCAGCAGGTGTTGTTCGAGGATGGGATGACGGCACAGCAGGAAGCGCCCGCGTTCGCCGACGGGTCGGCGGAACAGCGTGTGCTGGTTGCGCTGGAGTACACACCCTGCCCGGTGGATCAGATCGTGCTGCTCACCGGACTGCCGGTGGCCGAAGTGAACTCCGCCCTGGTGCTGCTGGAACTGGATGGCGTGATCCGGCAGCAGCAGGGCGGATATTGTCGGGTGTAGGCAACCTTCAGCTCAGAAGCGCCAGCCAATACCGAACGACACCACCGGATAAAGATCAAACCCCTTCAGGTCGTCTTTCAGATTGTCTTCCTCTTTCTGCACTTCGGCCTGCAGGGTGGGGTCGCTGGAAAAATCCACCGGGTTGCCAAACGGATCGGTTGCGGAACCGGTCACCTGCAGATCCACGTCAGGCGAATCCTGCAACAGCACACCGATATCGAATGACAGCAGCAGGCCACCCTGGTTGGCGGGGGAATGGCCCCAGCCAAAGCCCAGGTAGGGCTTGAAGCCATCGCCCAGTGTGATCAGCGCATCGGCCCGGAAGTTGTCGTTGGGGCCAACGGTATATTCCTCGTCGCCGATTTCGTAGGTGCCAGAGGCGGTGCTGACGCCGCGGATTTCATTGTCAACGTTGAAGCCGCCGGCGGTGACACGGAACGCGCCGCCGAAGGGATGCCAGTCCAGCAGCACGCCGAAGCTGGACAGATCCAGCGTGCCTTCGTAATCGATGTCATCCTCCTTGAAGGTGTCGTCATAATCCAGCGTATTGTACTGACCGCGCACACTGAATTTGTCCGACAGCACGTAATCTGCCTCCAGGCCATAGCCCAGGGAACTGATCTTGCCGGCCACGCCCAGGTTGCCGGCGGTACCGAGCACCGGGATCAGCAGCAGGCTGGCGCCCAGCGCAACTGTCTGAACAAGCCGGCGGGGTTTGGAAATCAACTTCATGCAAAACTCCTCGGGTGAAAACGGGTGCGGAAACGACGGCGGGGATGCTTGGGGGCGCCGCTCCCGTCCCTTCAGCCTAGCAGGACTTGGTGAGGCTGCGCGTGCATGGTTCTCACTTGCAAGGCCGCCGGCTCTGGGGTACCTTGCCCGCCTTGATTTTTCCTGCCGAAAATGAGCTCCACGCCAGCAGACAGGTATCGCATCATGAGCCAGCCGTTTGTCGCCATTCTTATGGGTTCCGATTCCGACTTTCCTCAGGTGGAGCCCGCGGTTGATATCCTGAAGAAGCTGGGCATTGCGGTGGAAGTGAAGGTCGCCTCGGCGCACCGCACGCCGGACATCACTCACGCCTATGTAAAAGATGCGGACAAACGCGGTTGCTCGGTGTTCATCTGCGCGGCGGGCATGGCGGCCCACCTGGCAGGCGCCGTATCCGCCCACACGGTGAAGCCGGTGATCGGCATCCCCATCGACACCACCCTGAACGGCCTCGACGCCCTGCTCTCCACCGTGATGATGCCCGGCGGCACCCCCGTGGCCACCGTCGCCATCGGCAAGGCCGGTGCCAAGAACGCTGGTTACCTGGCGGCCCAGATGATGGCCCTGGCGGATGCGGAACTGGCCGAAAAACTGAAGGCGGATCGTGCTGCCAGCGCCAGACGGGTGCAGGAAAAGGACGCTGCCCTGCAAGCCCGTCTGGCGGCCAAAGGCTGATCCCATGCTGCCGTTGCGACACCGCCTGGGAGTTGTGCACGCCCTGGCCAAGGGCGGTGTCATCGCCTATCCCACCGAAGCGGTGTGGGGCCTGGGCTGTGACCCCTTCAACCGGGGCGCCGTGGAAAAACTGCTGGCCCTGAAGCACCGCCCCGCGCACAAGGGACTGATCCTGGTGGCGGCGGATCTGCAGCAGATCGCCCCCCTGCTGGTGGGCCTCAACGCCAGCCAGCGCCAGCAATTGCAGGACACCTGGCCAGGCCCGGTCACCTGGCTGATGCCGGATCCCAATCACTGGATTCCACAATGGGTGAAGGGAAGTTTTGCTACCATTGCGGTACGCGTCAGCGCCCACCCGGTGGTGCGGGATCTGTGCCGGGCCTGGGGCGGGCCGATCATTTCCACCAGCGCCAACCGCTCCGGCGAGCCGGCCCTGCGCAGCGAGTGGGCCCTGCGCCGTCATCCCCTGCTGCAGGTGGATTACCTGATTCCCGGCGCTACCCAGAACAGAAAAAAACCATCCGAAATCCGGGATTTACAAACTGGCCGCGTAATTCGCGCCGGTTGAGGGAAAGCCATGAATCCGATCGACCTCAATGCCGTCAAAACCTACCTGCTGGCCCTGCAGGACGACATCTGCCGCCAATTGCAGGCCGAGGAAACCGGGGGTACGGACGTCCGGGGCCAGACCTTTCTGGAGGACAGCTGGACCCGTGAGGCGGGCGGTGGCGGCCGATCACGGGTGCTGGAAGGGGGCGCCGTGTTCGAAAAGGCCGGGGTGAACTTCTCCCATGTCCATGGCGACGGCATGCCCAAATCCGCCACCGCCCACCGCCCCGAGCTGGAGGGGCGCTCGTTCCAGGCCATGGGCGTGTCCCTGGTGATCCACCCGCGCAACCCACTGGTGCCCACCTCCCACGCCAATGTGCGCTTTTTCATCGCCGAAAAGCCCGGCGCCGATCCGGTGTGGTGGTTCGGCGGTGGCTTCGACCTCACCCCGTATTACGGCTTCGAGGAAGACTGCATCCACTGGCACCAGACCGCCAAGAACGCCTGCGATCCGTTCGGTGCCGACGTCTATCCGCGCTACAAAAAGTGGTGCGATGAATACTTCTACCTCAAGCACCGCGATGAAACCCGTGGCGTGGGCGGCCTGTTCTTCGATGACCTGAACCAGTGGGACTACGACACCTGCTTCGCCTTCATGCGCAGCGTGGGTGACGCCTATATCCAGGCCTACCGCCCCATCCTGCAGCAGCGCAAAAATCTGCCGTACACGGAACAACAGCGGGAATTCCAGCTCTATCGCCGGGGCCGTTATGTGGAATTCAATCTGGTGTACGATCGCGGCACCCTGTTCGGCCTGCAGACCGGCGGCCGCACCGAATCCATCCTGATGTCCCTGCCTGCCCTGGTGAGCTGGAAATACAACTGGCACCCGGAACCGGGCAGTGCGGAAGCAAAACTCTACACGGATTTTCTGGGCGCGCGCGACTGGCTGTCACGCCGGTAAGCAAGCCCTAACAAACGAGCAAATTGATGAGCATCGACCGCTACGCCGTGATGGGCAATCCCATCAAGCATTCCAGATCGCCCCAGATCCACCGGGCCTTCGCCCTGCAGACGGATCAGGACATGACCTACACCGCCATCCTGGTGCCGGAACACGGCTTTCGCGAGGCGGTGGACAACTTTCGCGCCGACGGCGGCCGCGGCCTCAACGTCACCGTGCCGTTCAAGCTGGAAGCCTTCGACCTGGTGAACAAGCGCAGCGAGCGGGCGCAGCGGGCCGGCGCGGTGAATACCATCGTCGTGCGCAGTGATGGCTCACTGTTCGGCGACAACACGGATGGCGTGGGCCTGGTGCGCGATATCACCCACAACCACGATGGCCGCCTCACCGGCAAGCGCATCCTGATCCTGGGGGCTGGCGGCGCCGTGCGCGGTGTGCTGGCGCCGATCCTCAACGAAAAGCCCGCCCTGGTGGTGATCGCCAACCGCACCTACGAAAGGGCGCGGGAACTGGCGGAGGCGTTTCGTGATCTGGGGCGGGTGGAAGCCGTGGCTTTGTCGCGGCTGGAAGGCCCGTTCCACTGGATCATCAATGGCACCTCGGCCAGCCTGGCCGGTGAACTGCCTGAACTGCCGGCGGGGGTGATCGGCCCCCACACCTGGGTGTACGACATGATGTACGGCAAGGACACCACCGTGTTCAACCAGTGGGCGCTGGCGCACGGCGCCGAGAAAGCCTTCGACGGGCTGGGCATGCTGGTGGAACAGGCGGCGGAATCATTTCGCCTGTGGCGTGGGGTGATGCCAACTACGGCGCCGGTATTGTTGGAACTTCGCGCTGCCCTCTGATGTCTGATTGAGTGCGACATCATGTCGCATGTTCAGGGTATCTGTCCGAGGTTATCCTGATCTCCGAAAATGACTGTGTTGAACTTACCTTGGCCCCGGCTTGCTCCCACAACCGGGGCTTTTTCTTGATCTTCGACAACTCCCGCTTCCTTGTTATTTCCACAATTGCCCGCATTGCTTGCACAATCCACTGCCAGACTGGATTCCAGCAGCGGGAAATGACGTGCATTCGCCCCGCTCCAACCCCTACACCGCAAATGGAGCCACACCATGAAAGTATCCAAACAACTGATCACCTCCCTGTTCCTCGCTGGCGGCCTGGCCCTGGCGGCGGCACCGGTCATCCACGCTGAACCCGGCATGGGGCGCGGCATGGGCATGCATTCCGAAGCCGGCAAGCAATGCCCGATGGGCGAGCGCGGCATGAAAGGCCATCACGGCGGCGGCATGATGGGTGAACACGGCATGAAACCCCGCTTTCTGCGCGGCCTGGATCTGACCGAAGCCCAGCAGGACAAAGTGTTCGACATCCTCTACCCGCTGGTTCCGGAGCAGCGCAAGCATCACAAGGAAATCCGCGATCTGCGTCAGCAGCAGAAAGCCCTGACCCTGTCCAAGGATTATGATGCCGGCAAGCTGAAGAAACTGGTGGAAGCAGAAGCCAAATCCCACAGCGAACACAAGCTCAAGCTGGCGACTGCTCACAACAAAATCTACCAGCAGCTCACCGACGAGCAGAAAGCCAAGGTGGCCGAGCGCCTGCAAAAGCACAGCCAGTAATGTCGACACGCCGGGGTGGCACAGGCTGCCCCGGCCCCGCAAAACTTGGTGATGTGGAGCGAGCTGGTTACACTAGGAACAATACGTTCGCATAGGTATGCCAGCATCATGAATCCCCTGCTCGACGCCCATCGCCTGCCCCCTTTCAGCCAGATCCAGCCGGATCACGTTGTCCCCGCCATCGACACCATCCTCAATGAAAACCGCCAGCGCATCGCGGACATCGTCGCCCATGTGCAGCAGCATGACGTCACCGTGGAGAATTTTTTGTTGCCGTTCGAGGAGCTGAACGATCGCCTGAGCAACGCGTGGTCGCCGGTGGGACATCTGAATGGCGTGCTGAACAGCGAAGCGCTGCGCACCGCTTACAACACTTGTCTGCCGAAACTGTCGGAGTACGGCACCGAGCTGGGCCAGCACAAGGGGCTTTACGAAGCCTATGTGCAGCTGAAGGAAAACGCTTACGCCAACCTCACTACCGCGCAGAAAAAAGTGGTGGACAACGCGCTGCGGGATTTCCATCTGTCCGGCATCGATCTGCCACCGGAACAGCAGAAGCGCTATGGCGAAATCAGCAAGCGCCTGTCGGAACTCACCAGCAAATATTCCGAAAACGTGCTCGATTGCACCAACGCCTTCAGCAAGCACATCACCGATGAAAGCCAGCTCGCCGGCCTGCCTGACACGCAAAAGCAGGCCGCGCAGATCGCCGCGCAAAAGCAGAAAAAAGACGGCTGGCTGCTGACCCTGGATATTCCGGTGTACATCGCCGTGATGACCTACTGCGACAACCGCGACCTGCGCCGGGAATTCTACGAAGCCTACAACACCAAGGCCTCGGATCAGGGCCCCTTCGCCGGCAAGTACGACAACAATCCGCTGATGCAGGAAATCCTCGCCCTGCGGCATGAACTGGCGCAGCTGCTCGGTTTCCAGAATTACGCGGAACGCTCCATCGCCACCAAGATGACCGAGTCCACCGAGCAGGTGCTGGAATTCCTCCACGATCTGGCGGCCAAGGCCAAACCTGCCGCGCGGCAGGAATACCGCGAGCTGCATGAATTTGCCGTGGACTACTGCAACGCCGAGGATCTGGAAGCCTGGGATGTGTCCTACTACGCCGAAAAACTGCGCCAGCACCGTTTCGACATTTCCCAGGAAGCGCTGCGGCCCTGGTTCCCGCTGGAAAAAGTGCTGGAAGGGCTGTTCGAAATTTCCCGCCGCCTGTTCGATGTCACATTCAAGCTGGATGACAGCATCGATCGCTATCACCCGGATGTGCGGTTTTATCGCGTGTTCGAGGCGGGCGAGGAAATTGCCGGTTTCTACTTCGACCTGTTCGCCCGCGCCAACAAACGCGGTGGTGCCTGGATGGATGAATGCCGGGTGCGGCGCCGCACCAGCAAGGGCGAGCTGCAATTGCCGGTGGCGTATCTGACCTGCAATTTCAACGGCCCGGTGGGCGACAAGCCCGCGCTGCTGACCCACAACGAAGTCACCACCCTGTTCCATGAATTCGGCCACGGTTTGCATCACATGCTGACCAAGGTGGAAGAAGGCCCGGTATCCGGCATCAACGGTGTGGCCTGGGACGCGGTGGAACTGCCCAGCCAGTTCCTGGAAAACTGGTGCTGGGAAAAAGATGCGATTCCGCTGATCACCGGCCATTTCGAAACCGGCGAACCGCTGCCCCAGGACATGCTCGACAAGATGCTGGCGGCGAAAAATTTCCAGTCTGCCATGATGATGGTGCGGCAGCTGGAATTTTCCATTTTCGATTTCCGCATTCATCTGGAATACAAGCCGGGTATCGACATTCACGCCGTGCTGGAAGATGTGCGCAAGCAGGTGGCAGTGATCAGGCCGCCCGCGTTCAACCGCTTCGAGTGCAGCTTCAGCCATATTTTCGCCGGCGGTTATGCGGCGGGGTATTACAGCTACAAGTGGGCCGAAGTGCTGTCCGCCGACGCGTTTTCACGCTTTGAGGAAGAAGGCATTTTCAACGGTGAAACCGGCCGCTCCTTCCGCGAGAACATTCTGGAAAAAGGCGGTGAGGAAGAGCCGATGGAATTGTTCAAGAAATTCCGTGGGCGCGAGCCGAAGGTGGATGCGTTGCTGAAGCATTCGGGGCTGGCGGCGTGAAAAAACAATTCATCGCCGGCGCCAAGTGCCCGCAATGCGGCCTGGAGGATAAAATCTACATCTTCCACCAGGACGGCGACGATATCGCCCGCTGCAATGCCTGCGGTTACCAGAGCATCCGCCCGAAAGACACCGATCCGGTCACGCATCCCGATGAGGAACAGGCCGCGCTCGGTGTAGTGAAGATCCTGCCCAAAACCTGAGTGACCGACCGCGGGTCAGCCGGCATCCCCGGGCGCAATGCCGGCGGCTACCGGCACGACGCGCCCGATCCGGCGGGGCCCCGGATGTGAAATACATTCCATTTCAGTCAGTTGGCGCGCCGTTCGTCATCCTGGCGTCATCCGCCAAGCGTACCGGCTTGGCCTGACGACAGGCTCCACTATACTCAATGAACCACCTCTGCCGTTTCATTGAGAGTTTCGTTTGAACGGATCGTATCGGGGCCTTTCTCTGCACCATGGTTATCCTGTCTGGCGGCTGCTGTGCTGCCTGCTGCTGCTGGTGTTGCCTGGCGTGCTGCAGGCTGCGGTAACCCCCCAGGATGCCCAGATCAATCTGCAGGCCGGTCGCAACGAGTATGTGCTGTCGCTGCACCTGCAATATCTGGAAGACGCTGACCACACACTCGACCTGGACGGTGCCCGGCAGGCACTGCAAGCCGGTCGTTTTCAGGGCGGCCAGACCCAGGCGCTGAATCTGGGTTTCACTGAATCCGCCTACTGGTTTTATCTGCGCATTCACAACCGGAATTCAACCCGCAACCAGTGGGTGTTGGAGTCGCTGTACTCCATCATGGATCAGCTGGATGTCTATTATCGTTTTAACGATGGCCGTGAGCAGCATCAGCAAGCGGGCGATTCAGTGATGTTCCACCAGCGTGCCCGCGCGCATCACAATATCAATTTCGGATTGGAGCTGGCGGCGGGCGAAACGGTGGACGTGTTCATCCGCGCGCAGACCACCGGCGCGATCCAGATGCCTGTGATGTTGTGGAGCGAAGTTGCCTTCGCCGACAAGGTCAGCACCGAGCAGATCGTGTTTGGCCTGTATTACGGCATGCTGTTTTCGCTGGGCATTTACAACCTGCTGCTGTTCCTGGTGATCCGCGACCGCAACTATCTGCTGTACGTGTTCTATATCGCGTCGTACGGTTTGTTCCAGATGTCGCTCAATGGCCTGGCGTTCCAGTATCTGTGGCCCGACAGCCCGGACTGGAACAACCGCTCCATCGCCTGCCTGATGGGCATCGGCATGTTCTTCATCACGCTGTTTTCCCATTCCTTTCTGGCGCTGAAAAACAACAGCCCCTTTCTGAGCAAGGTGTTCATCGGCTTCATGGTGGTGTATCTGGGCATTGCCGCCGCCACCTTCGTGCTGCCTTACCAGCTGGTGATTCGCACGGGCACGCTGGCGTCCACCTTTGGTGTGCTGTGCATCATGACATCGGCGGTGGTGTGCCTGATCAAACGCTTCCGTCCGGCGCGCTATTTCTTTGTGTCCTGGGCTGTGTTGTTGCTGGGCATGCTGGCCTACACGCTGAAAACATTCTCGCTGCTGCCGGCAAATTTCATCACCGAATACGCGATCCAGATCGGCTCGGTGCTGGAGGTGTTGCTGCTGTCGCTGGCGCTGGCGGACCGCATCAGGATTCTGCAGGATGAAAACCAGCGCATGCAGGCGCGGGTGAATGAAGAGCTGGAACAGCACGTGCGCGAACGCACGCTGGAGCTGGAGCGGGCCAATCGCAAGCTGGAAGAACTGTCCACCACCGATGGCCTCACCGGGCTGAAGAACCGGCGCCATTTCAATGAGGTGTTTGCGCTCGAGTGTAAGCGCACCAGCCGCAGCGGTGACACACTGTCGGTGATCCTGATTGACATCGATCACTTCAAGAATCTGAATGACAGTTACGGCCACTTGCTGGGTGATGAGTGCATCAAGGCGGTGGCGGATGCGATTGCGAAAGCGGCGTTCCGTCAGACGGATACCAAGTGCCGCTATGGTGGCGAGGAATTCGTGGTGCTGATGCCGTCCACGCCGGCAGAAGGTGCGCTGCGGGTGGCGGGGAACATTCAGGAAGCGATTCGCGCGCTGGAAATTCCCCACCAGGGCAAGAAGCTGGCGGTGACGGCCAGCCTGGGTGTTGCCACGGTGGCCAGCGAGCACGAGGATGCCGTGCGCGATGTGCTGGCCCAGGCGGATCAGGCGCTGTATCAGGCCAAGGCGTCGGGTCGCAATGCAGTGGTGTCGTTTTCCCGTGGCTTCACGTCGGGGCAGGTGAAAAAGGCCTGATCGCTTCTGGCGATGGTCAGGCCTGCGCGCGCGTGCCCAGCATGAAAGTAGTCACGAAGGCACTGGCTGAGCACAGCACGATGCTGGGGCCTGCCGGCGTATCCGCCAGCCAGGACAGCAGCAATCCGCACAGCACCGATCCCATGCCGATTACGCTCGCCAATAGCGCCATCTGTTCCGGCGTGTGCGCCAGTTTGCGCGCGGCGGCAGCGGGAATGATCAGCATGGCGGTGATCAGCAGTGCGCCCACCACTTTCATGCCGATGGCCACGGTGCTGGCCAGCAGCAGCATGAACAGCAGACGAATCCAGCCCACTTTTACGCCTTCGGCCTGGGCCAGTTCCTGATTCACCGCAATATTCAGCATGGGAATCCACACCCAGCGCAGTGCCACGCCGATCAGCGCCGCCAGCAGCGCCACCCAGGCCACGTCGCCGAACGATGTCGCCAGCAGATCGCCGAACAGCAGCCCCAGCAGATCCACCCGCACGTGATCCATCAGGCTCACCAGCACCAGACCCAATGCCAGCGTGCCGTGGGCCATGATGCCCAGCAGGGTGTCGCTGGCGATGAAACGTTGTCCCTGCAGCACGGTGAGCGCCAGCGCCAGCACGCTGGTGACCAGAATCACGCCCACGGTGGGATTGAGCTGGAACAGAAAACCCAGGCCGATGCCCAGCAGCGCCGAGTGCGCCAGGGTGTCGCCGAAATAGGCCATGCGCCCCCACACCACAAAGCAGCCCAGCGGCCCGGCGATGGCCGCCAGCAGCAGGCCGATCAGCAGCGCCGGCAGCAGGATCTCAATCATGACGGTGGCCTCCGTGATCATGATCGTGATTGCAGCCGGGGCCGTGCGCATGGTCCGCCCCGTTGGCCGTGATGCGGGTGAAGCGTGGCGCGCTGTCGTCCACCACGTCGCCGTGCAGATCGTGATGGTGATCGTGCTTGTGGGTGTACACGGCGATGCTCTCTGCTTCGCCGCTGCTAAATAGAGCCAGATATTCGGGATGATTCACCACCGCCTCAGCAGTGCCAGAGCAGCACACGTGCTGGTTCAGGCACAGCACCTGATCGGTCTGCGCCATCACGAAATGCAGATCGTGGGACACCATCAGAATCGCAAAACCATGTTCTTCGCGCAGTTGCGCCAGCAGGCGGTAGAGGGATTGCTGGCCCTGCAGATCCACGCCCTGGGCCGGTTCATCCAGCACCAGCAGATCGGGATGGCGCAGCAGAGCGCGGGCCAGCAGCACGCGCTGGAATTCGCCGCCGGACAAGCGCTGCACCGCTGCCTGCCGCAGCGCCCGCGCACCCACCCG